>NZ_JAZGOL010000001.1:0-978279 GCF_036421875.1 Georgenia sunbinii
AAGAACACTGGGTTGATAGGCCGGATGTGGAAGCGGGGTTAACCCGTGGAGCTGACCGGTACTAATTGGCCGATAACTTCACCACAACTAAAAGACTCAATTATGAGCGCGTCCACTGTATGGTTCTGAAGGAACCCCCCGCACCACCCCAGACTCTTGGGGTAGGTGGGCCGGAGGGATATCTTCATAGAGTTACGGCGGTCATAGCGAAGGGGAAACGCCCGGTCCCATTCCGAACCCGGAAGCTAAGCCCTTCAGCGCCGATGGTACTGCGTGGGAGACTGCGTGGGAGAGTAGGACACCGCCGAACACCCTTTCGGGTATGGGCCGCAACCCTCCGGTTGCGGCCCATACTTGTCTCTACACCCGGGTGTGCCAGATCGAGGAGAAGTTCATGAGCGAGCGAGACAGAGAATCCGGCACCAACGGTGGCGGACAACGCCGGGAGCAGCGGGCCGGCGGTTCCGGAGCTCGCTCTGGCGACGGGCGGCCGCCCACAGGTGACCGCCGTGCGCCCCAGTCGGGGAGCGACCGGCCGCGTTACGGTTCGGGCCCGCGTACCAGCGCCCAGCGCTCCGACCGTCCGCGCTATGACAAGGACCGTCCGGCTCAGGGCGCCGGCTCTCGCCGTGACAGCGACCGTCCGCGCTACGACAGCGACCGGGAGGGCGGGGCTCGCCGCGACGGCGATCGCCCTCGCTACGGTGCCGGCCCCCGCGACAGCTCACGCGGCGGCGACCGTCCGCGCTACGACAGCGACCGTCCCACGCGTGACGGTGGACCTCGTCGTGACGGCGAGCGTCCCCGCTTCGACAGCGACCGGCCGCGTCGCGACCCCCGTGATGGTGGCGGCGACCGTCCCCGTCATGGCGCGGGTCCTCGTGACGGCGCGCGGGGGAGCGACCGTCCCCGCTACGACAGTGACCGACCCGCACGCGACGGAGACCGTCCCCGCTACGAGAGGGATCGGCCCTCGCGCGACAGCGGATCGCGAGACGACGGCGGCGATCGCCCTCGCTCCGACAGCGATCGGCCGCGTCGTGATACCCGTGACAGTGGCGGCCGCGGTGACCGGCCGCGTTATGGCGCTGGTCCTCGTGACAGCTCGCGCGGCGGTGACCGTCCGCGCTACGACAGTGCTCGCCCGTCACGTGACAGCGGCCCTCGTCGCGACGGCGATCGCCCCCGGTACGACGGCGATCGTCCGACCCGCGACAGTGGTCCGCGTCGCGAGGGTGGTGCTGACCGGCCGCGTTATGGCGCTGGTCCTCGTGACAGCTCGCGCGGCGGTGACCGTCCGCGCTACGACAGTGAGCGTCCGTCACGTGACAGCGGCCCTCGTCGCGACGGCGATCGCCCCCGGTACGACGGCGATCGTCCGACCCGCGACAGTGGTCCGCGTCGCGAGGGTGGTGCTGACCGGCCGCGTTATGGCGCTGGTCCTCGTGACAGCTCGCGCGGCGGTGACCGTCCGCGCTACGACAGTGAGCGTCCGTCACGTGACAGCGGCCCTCGTCGCGACGGCGACCGTCCCCGGTACGACGGCGATCGTCCGACCCGCGACAGCTCGCGTGGCGGCGACCGCCCCCGCTACGACCGTGACCGTCCGGCCCGCGACAGTGGTCCGCGTCGCGAGGGTGGCGGTGACCGGCCGCGTTATGGCGCTGGTCCTCGTGACAGCTCGCGCGGCGGTGACCGTCCGCGCTACGACAGTGAGCGTCCGTCACGTGACAGCGGCCCTCGTCGCGACGGCGACCGTCCCCGGTACGACGGCGATCGTCCGACCCGCGACAGCTCGCGTGGCGGCGACCGTCCCCGCTACGACAAGGACCGTCCCGCCCGTGACAGTGGTCCCCGTCGTGACGGCGACCGTCCCCGCTACGACAAGGACCGCCCGGCACGCGACAGCGGACCGCGTCGTGAGGGCGCTGACCGCCCGCGTCACGATGGCGGCCGTTCCCGTCAGGAAGCGGGATCCCGCGGCGACTCCCGTGGCGGCGAGCGCCCGCGTTTCGGCAGCGACCGGCCAGGACGTGACGCACGCGACAACGACACCCGCGCGCCGCGCCCAGATCGTCGGGACCGCCCGGTGGAGCCGGAGATCGATGCGGATGTCGAGCCCCAGATGCTCGACCGCGAAGCCCGGTCTCGGCTCCGCACGCTGTCGAAGTCGAACTCCGACCATGTCGCTCAGCACCTCGTCATGGCGGGTCGGCTCATCGACAGCGACCCGGAGCGTGCCTACGAGCACGCCAAGGTAGCGGTGAGCAGTGCTGGACGGGTGGATATCGCCCGCGAAGCACTGGCCCTGACCGCCTACGCCACCGCCCGATACGCCGAGGCGCTCCGCGAGATCCGGACGGTACGCCGCCTCAGTGGCATCGACGCACACCCGGCGATCGAGGCGGACTGCGAGCGTGGCCTCGGGCGACCCGAGCGCGCGCTCGACGTGCTGACCGCTGCGCGAGGACTCGACCTTCCTGAGGACGAGCTCGTGGAGATGGCGCTCGTGGAGAGCGGCGCACGAGCCGACCTCAAGGAGTACGACGCCGGCCTCGTCGTGGTGGAGAACATGGCCTCTCGCGTCAAGGACCCCGCGCTGCGCCAGCGCCTCGACGCCGTCCGCGCGGACCGGCTCCAGGAGCTCGGCCGCGGCGCGGAAGCCACGGAGCTGCGGGCAACGCTCCCTGCCGTGCTGCTCGACGTCGTGGTCGCTGACCTCGCCGGCGACGAGCCCGAGCCCGAGCAGGCTCCGGCCGCGAAGGCTGAGCCTGAGCCTGAGCCTGCCCCGGAGCCGGAGCCGGAGCCCGAGCCGGAGCCGGAGCCGGAGCCGGAGCCGGAGCCGGAGCCCGAGCCCGAGCCCGAGCCCGAGCCCGAGTCCGAGCCCGAGCCCGAGCCCGAGCCCGAGCCCGAGCCTGCCCCGGAGCCCGAGCCGGAGCCGGAGCCGGAGCCGGAGCCGGAGCCCGAGTCCGAGCCGGAGCCCGAGTCCTCGCCGTCGCCCGAAGCAGAGCCAGAGCCCGCGCAGCTCGAGCTGTTCGAGACGCCCGCGCTGCCGCTGGACCTGAAGGACGATGAATGACAGCGACGCTCATCGGAGCACCGGTCCCGCCGGCCCAGGCGCACGACGCCGCGCTCTACGACCTCGACGGGGTGATCTACCTCGGTCCCGAGGTGGTTGCGCACGCCGTCGAGTCCGTCCTCGCCGCGACAGCGGCCGGTGCGCGGCCGCTGTACGTCACCAACAACTCCTCCCGGGAGCCGGAGACGATCGCCGCGCAGATCAGCGGCTACGGGTTGGCGTGCGCCGCGTCTGAAGTCGTGACGTCCGCCCAGGCGGTCGCGCTGCTGCTCGAGGAGATCCTGGAGCCAGGTGCGACCGTCCTGCCCGTCGGCGGGGACGGGCTCCGCACCGCGGTGAGGGCCCGCGGCTTCTCCCTGGTCGAGAGCGCCGCCGACCGTCCCGACGCCGTCGTGCAGGGTTTTGCTGCCGACCTCGGCTGGCGGGACCTCGCCGAGGCGGCGTACGCGATCGGCGCAGGCGCCCGGCACGTGGCCACCAACCTCGACGGCTCGATCCCCAACGAGCACGGGATCGCGCCCGGCAACGGCGCCCTGGTCCGTGCGGTGGTCGAGGCGACCGGCGTCCAGCCCGTCGCGTCGGGCAAGCCGCAGCCGGAGATCTTCCGCCAGGCCGCCGAACGGGTGGGCGCCCGCGCCCCGATCGCGATCGGCGACCGGCTCGACACCGACCTCGAGGGGGCACGGTCGGCCGGCATGCCCGGCATGCTCGTCCTCACCGGTGTCACCACCGCCCGCGACACTGTTCTCGCCGTGCCGGCGCAGCGGCCCTCGCTGCTCGCCACCGACCTGCGCGGGCTGCACGAGGTCCACCCCGAGCCGCGCCACGCCGATGGCTGGTGGCACTGCGGTGACGCCGGTGCGCGGGTCCGTGACGGCCGCCTCGAGCTCATCGCCGGCGACGACGTCCGCACCCTGGAGTCCGGCACCGCTGAGATCACCCTCGACGAGTGGCGGGCGCTGTGCGTCGCCGCCTGGGCAGCCGCTGATGCCGGAGCCGGTCCCGAGCCGCGCTCGGTGCCAGCCCTGAGCGTCTCCGGGCGGTAACCTGGTCACGGCCACGACAGCAGGAGGGGAGGCCACATGTCGCACAGCGCACCGGGCCCGACCGCGCCGCGTCCCGGCCCGCCGGTGACTGCCGAGTCGTCCGCGGCCGCGGCGCTCGAGCAGCTCGACACGCTGACCGACCGCCCCCTCGGCGAGCACGTCGCGGTCTTCACCGCCGTCCACGACGCGCTGGCCGGCCGACTCTCCGCTGCCGAGAACTGACGTGGCCCGTCTCATCCGGGTCGACGCCGAGCTCGTGCGGCGGGGACTGGCCCGCTCCCGCCAGCACGCCGCCGAGCTCATCGCCGACGGGCACGTGCTGCTCGACGGCGGTGCGGTCACCAAGCCGGCGCGCCAGGTCGACCCCGCTCAGGCACTGCGGGTCGTCGCGCCCCCGGCGGAGGACTACGCCTCGCGCGGCGCCCACAAGCTCGCCGGCGCGCTGGACGCGCTCGGTGACCGTGCGCCGGTCATCGCCGGACGCCGCGCGATGGACGCCGGCGCGTCCACCGGCGGCTTCACGGACGTGCTGCTGCGGCGCGGCGCAGCCCACGTCGTCGCCGTCGACGTCGGTTACGGCCAGCTCGTGTGGGCCCTGCAGCAGGACCCCCGGGTCACCCAGCTCGACCGGACCAACGTCCGCACGCTCGACCCGGCAGCGGTGGCACCCGCGCCGGAGGTCGTCGTCGCCGACCTGTCGTTCATCTCCCTCACCCTCGTGCTGCCGGCGCTGGCGGCCGCAGCAGCGCCCGACGCCGATTTCCTGCTCATGGTCAAGCCCCAGTTCGAGGTCGGCAAGGAGCGGCTGGGCCGCGGCGGGGTCGTCCGCGACCCGGCGTTGCACGTCGAGGCGGTACGCACCGTGGCGGACGCCGCTGGTGCGCTCGGGCTGGGCACCACGGCGGTCGTGCCCAGCCCGTTGCCGGGGCCGAGCGGTAACGTCGAGTACTTCATCGGCCTGCGCCGAGGAACGCCCGACGCCATCGCACCCGAGGAGCTCGACGACGTGATCACCGCTGCCGTGGCCGACCGTCCGGCGGTCGCACCGTGACCCGCCGCGTCCTCATCGTGCGGCACGACGGCCGTCCCGAGGCGGTGACCGCGGCGCACTTCGTCGAGGCACAGCTGGCGGCGCTGGGGATCACCCCGGTGCACGACCTCGAGGGGGAGCGCCCCGAGCTCGTGCTGGTCCTCGGCGGGGACGGCACCCTGCTGCGCGCCGCCGAGCTCGTCCGCGGCCTCGACATCCCGCTCATCGGCGTCAACCTCGGCCACGTCGGCTTCCTCGCAGAGGCGGACCCGGACGGGCTGGGCGACGTCGTCCAGCGAGTCGCGGACCGCGACTACTCCGTCGAGGAACGCATGACCATCGACGTCGAGATCCATACTCCGGCGGGTGAGACCCAGCGCGGCTGGGCGATCAACGAGGCGACCGTGGAGAAGGTCGAGCGGTCACGGGTGATCGAGCTGGCGCTCGGCGTCGACGGACGTGGTGTCTCCACGTTCGGCTGCGACGGCATCGTGCTCGCCACCCCGACCGGCTCCACCGCCTACGCCTTCTCTGCCGGCGGCCCCATCGTCTGGCCCGACGTCGAAGCCCTGCTCGTCGTCCCGATCGCCGCGCACGCGCTGTTCGCACGGCCGCTGGTCGTCGGACCGTCCTCCGGCCTCGCCGTCGAGGTCCTCGAGCGCAACCAGCTGCCCGGCGACGTGTGGTGCGACGGCCGGCGCCGGATGTCCGCCCCCGTCGGCTCCCACATCGACGTCCGCCGCGGCCGCGAACCCGTCATGCTCGCGAGGATCGCGCAGACCCCGTTCTCCGGGCGGCTGGTGGCGAAGTTCAACCTGCCGGTCGCCGGCTGGCGGGGGGCGAGGACCGACCCGTGATCGAGGAGATCCGCATCGAGAACCTCGGGGTCATCGCCGCAGCGACCCTCGAGCTCGGCGAGGGCCTCACCGTCATCACCGGTGAGACCGGCGCCGGCAAGACGATGGTCCTCACCGGCCTCGACCTGCTGCTCGGCGGCCGGGTCAACCCGGCGATGGTCCGCACCGGGGCCGACCGCGCCGTCGTCGAGGGCACCTTCCGGGTCCCGGCGACGGTCGCCGAGCGCGTCGAGGACGCCGGCGCGATCCTCGACGACGACCTCCTGCTGGTCTCGCGGACGATGCCCGCCGAGGGACGCTCCCGCTCCTTCGCTGGTGCCCGCTCGGTGCCGCAGGCGCTGCTCACCGAGATCGCCGACGAGCTCGTCACTGTGCACGGCCAGTCCGACCAGCTGCGGCTGCGCAACCCGGCCCGCCAGCGTGAGCTCATCGACGCCGTCGCCGACCACGCCCCGCTGCTCCAGCAGTACCGCACCGTCTGGCAGCAGCTGGCCGACGCGCGGCAGCGGCTCGAGGACTGGCAGGCGCGCAGCGACGAGCGCGCCGGTGAGGTGACCCGGCTGCGGCACGGCCTCACGCTGCTCGAGGAGCTCGACCCGCAGCCGGGGGAGGACGACTCGCTGCGGACCGAGGCCGAGCGGCTCGGCAACGTCGAGGAGCTGCGCGGCGCGGCCGGTCGCGCCCACGCCGCGCTCGGCGGCGCGGGCGCCGACGTCGACGTCGACGCCACCGTGCTCGTCGCCGAGGCCCGGCACAGCCTCGACGTCGGCGACCCGGAGCTGGTCGGCCTCGGTGCCAGGCTCGACGAGGTTGCCATCCTGCTCGCCGACATCAGCGGCGAGCTCGGCGGCTACCTCGCCTCCCTCGAGCCCGACCCCGCGCGGCTGCAGCACGTCCACGAGCGTCGCGCCGCGCTGCGTGACGCCACCCTCCGTCTCGCGCTCACCTCACCGGACGCGCTCGTCGAGTGGTCCGAGCAGGCCGTCGCCCGGATCACCGAGCTGGACGGCCCGCAGGACCTCGGCGCGCAGCTGGCCGCCGAGGTCACCGAGCTGCGCACCACGCTCGACGAGCTCGCCGGCCAGCTGCGTGCCGGTCGGCTCGAGGCCGCCCGCCGGCTGAGCGAGGACGTCGACGCCGAGCTCGCCGGCCTCGCGATGCCCGGCGCCCACCTGGCGGTGAGCGTCGAGGAGCTCGACGAGCCCGGGCCGTGGGGCACCGAGCGCCTCGCCATCCTCCTGCAGCCGCGCCCCGATGCCCCGCCCCGCCCGCTCGGCGAAGGGGCGTCCGGCGGTGAGCTGTCCCGGGTGATGCTCGCCCTCGAGGTGGCCTCGGGCGCCGCCCGGCTCGCCGAGACCGCACCGGCGGCCGGCCCGGCGCCCACCTTCGTGTTCGACGAGGTCGACGCCGGGGTCGGCGGCAAGGCAGCCATCGAGGTCGGCCGCCGGCTCGCCCGGCTCGCGCGCGGCGCGCAGGTCGTCGTCGTCACCCACCTGGCGCAGGTGGCCGCCTACGCCGACACGCACCTGCTGGTCGCCAAGGCCACCGACGGCGTGACCACCACCGATGTGCGTGGCATCACCGGGGCCGAGCGGGAGCGGGAGCTGGCGCGGATGCTGTCTGGCCAGGAGGACTCCGACGTGGCGCGTCGTCATGCCGCAGAGCTCCTCGCCCAGGCCGTCGTGGCACCATGACTCGTGTGACTCCACTCTTCCGACGACGCAGCGCGCCCGCCGACGGGCCCGGTGTCGGTGGCCCCGTCCGGGTCGACGCGCGCACGAAGAACCTCACCAAGCGACTGCAGCCCGGGGACATCGCCGTCATCGACCACCAGGACATCGACCGTGTCTCGGCCGAGGCGCTCGTCGCCTGCCGACCGGCAGCCGTCCTCAACGCGGCGCGGTCGAGCACCGGCCGCTACCCCAACCTCGGCCCGGAGATCATCCTCGCCGCCGGCATCCCGCTCGTCGACGACCTCGGCGGTGCGGTGATGGCGCTGCGCGAGGGCCGCCCGGTGCGCGTCGACGGCGGCGAGGTCTACCACGGCGCCACGCTCGTCGCCGAGGGCACCACCCAGGACGAGGAGTCCGTGGCGACCATCATGGCCGAGGCCCGTGAGGGGCTCTCGGTGCAGCTCGAGGCGTTCGCGGCCAACACCATGGACTACCTCGCGCGCGAGCGGGAGCTCCTGCTCGACGGCGTCGGAGTCCCGGACATCACCACCGACCTTGACGGCCGCCACGTGCTCATCGTCGTGCGCGGCTACCACTACAAGGAGGACCTGGCGATGCTGTCCTCCTACGTGCGCGAGTACCGCCCGGTCCTCATCGGCGTCGACGGCGGCGCAGACGCGATCCGCGAGGCGGGGCTGACCCCGGCACTCATCGTCGGGGACATGGACTCGGTCTCCGACGAAGCGCTGCAGTGCGGCGCCGAGATCGTCGTCCACGCCTACCGTGACGGCCGCGCGCCCGGGCTGAGCCGGGTCGAGCAGCTCGGCGTCGAGCACGTCGTGTTCCCCGCGACCGGCACCAGCGAGGACGTCGCGATGCTGCTCGCCGACGACAAGGGCGCCGAGCTCATCGTCGCCGTCGGCACCCACGACACCCTCGTGGAGTTCCTCGACAAGGGCCGCGCGGGCATGGCGTCGACCTTCCTCACCCGGCTGCGCGTCGGCTCCAAGCTGGTTGACGCCAAGGGGGTCTCGCAGCTCTACCGCACAAGGATCGCCAACAGCCAGATCCTCCTGCTGGCGCTCGCCGGCCTCATCGCGATCGGCGTGGCGCTGGCCACCACCGAGGCCGGCCAGACCCTCTACCTGCTCATCATGGCGCGGCTGGACGGTCTGTTCGCCTTCGTCAAGGACCTGCTGGGCATCGCCCCGGCCGTCCCCACCACCTGACCTGCGAGGCTCCATGATCGACTTCCGCTACCACCTCGTCTCGCTCATCGCGGTCTTCCTCGCGCTCGCGCTGGGCATCCTGCTCGGCGCCGGCCCGCTCAACCAGCCCATCGGTGACCAGCTCACCGGGCAGGTCGAGGACCTTCGCGAGGACCGTGACCGGCTGCGCACCGAGCTCGACGTCAGCCAGACCGAGGTCACCAACCGGGACAGCTTCATCGACGACAACGCCGCAGCGATCCTCGGCTCGCGGCTCGAGGCCCGCACCGTCGCGATCATCACGCTGCCCGAAGCCGTCACCGACGACGTCGCCGCGATCCGGCAGCGGCTCGAGCAGGCCGGCGCGGTCGTCACCGGTGAGATCGCGGTGACCGAGGCATGGACAGACCCAGACACCGCCGCGTTCCGGTCGAGCTTTGCCGGTCAGCTCCTCGGCTACCTCGAGCCGGCGCCCGAGGACGACGCCGCCCCCGGCGTCATCCTCGGCACCGCGCTGGGCCAGGGCCTCACCCGCGGCGACGCCGAAGGCGCGTTCACGACCAATGCCGAGACGCTGCTCGAGCTGCTCTCCTCGGCGGACAACCCGCTCGTGGAGGTCGTCGAGGAGCCTTCGGTGGCCGCCAACGCCACTGTCGTCGTCGGACCTCGCGGCCACGCCCCGGGGGCTGACGGCGCCGAGGAGGGCGCCGAGGACGTCGCCGAGGACGAGGACCGCCTGGCCATCGAGGTCGCCCTCGCCCAGGGCCTGGCGTCGACTGGTGAGGGCGCGGTGGTCAGCGGCTCCTCGGCGACCGAGCGCGACCTGGTCACCGTCATCCGCGCCACTGCCCCCGAGGCGGTGACCACGGTCGACTCCGTCGGCGAGGTCCCCGGCCAGGTCAACGTCCCGCTAGCACTGGCGGCGGCGATCTCCGGAACCGTCGACCACTACGGCTTCGGCGCCGACGCCAGCACCCAGGTGCCGCCGTCGGTCTACCTCGCGCCGCCGGCACTTCCCGGGACGGAGCCGGGGCCCGGGACGGAGCCAGAGTCCGAGACGGAGCCGGAGTCGACCGAGGACGCCGCGTGAGCCGGCTGCGGGCCGCGCTCACCGGCGTCGTCGCCACCGGCGCCGTCACCGCCGCGCTCGAGGCACGGCCGCCCGGCGGGCCGGAGCGCTGGCAGCGGACCAACTACGCCGGCCGGACCGTCAGCCTGCTCGGCGGCGCGGTGCAGGCGGGCGCCGCCGGCCTCGCCGCGCTGATGGTCGGCGGGCGGACCGGCGCTGCCGGCGCGGTCGCCGTGGCGAGTGCCGGCGCGATGGGCGCCGTCGACGACCTCACCGAGGCCGAGGACGACCGCCACATCAAGGGCCTGCGCGGTCACCTCGGCGAGCTGCGCCAGGGCAGGGTCACCACCGGCGCGCTGAAGATCGCCGGCATCGGCGCCGGCGCGCTGGCCGCCGCGGCGCTGCTGCCGCCCGACCGTCGCCGGGGGCCGGTCACCCGGCTGGCCGACGTCGCCGGCCGTGGCATGCTCATCGCCGCCACCGCCAACCTCCTCAACCTCTTCGACCTGCGCCCCGGCCGGGCCGGCAAGGTCAGCTGTCTCATCGCCGCACCGCTGACCGTCGCCGGTGGCCCGGGTGCGGCGCTGGCCGCCGGCACGCTCGGCGTGGCGGCCGCCGGTCTGCCCGACGACCTCGGCGAGCGCACCATGCTCGGCGACACCGGGGCCAACGCGCTCGGCGCGAGCCTCGGCACCGCATTGGCCGCCCACCCGAGCCGCACCGTGCGGCTGGGATCGCTGGGTGCCGTCGTCGGCCTGACCCTGCTGAGCGAACGGGTGAGCTTCTCCGCCCTCATCGAACGGACGCCTGTCCTGCGGACGGTCGACGAGCTCGGCAGACGGTGACCGTCGGATGACCCCGGAGGGAGCCGGCCGGCTGCGCCGGATCCTCGGTGGCGTGGCGGGTGCCGCCGGCATGATCGCCGTCATCACCGTGCTCTCGCGCGGCGTCGGCTTCGTCCGCTGGTTCGTGCAGTCCGCCACGCTGGGCGACTCCGCGACCGCCAACGCGTACGCGACGGCCAACATGCTGCCGAACGTGCTGTTCGAGGTCGCCGCCGGCGGGGCGCTGGCCGGCGCCGCGGTGCCGCTCCTGGCGGCGCCGCTCGCCCGCTCGCTGCGGCGCGACGTCGACCGCATCGCCTCCGCGCTGCTCACCTGGACCGTCGTCGCTCTCGTGCCGCTCGGCCTGCTCGTCGCGGTGCTCGCCGGACCGATCGTCGCGCTGCTGCCGGACTCGGTGGGGTCGGACGTCGAGACCCAGCGCGAGCTCGCCACGTTCTTCCTGCGGGTGTTCGCGGTGCAGATCCCGCTCTACGGCGTCGGCGTCGTGCTCACCGGGGTGCTCCAGGCCCAGCGACGGTTCTTCTTCCCGGCCATCGCCCCGCTCGCGTCCAGCCTCGTCGTCATCGTCGCCTACCTCGGCTTCGGGGTGTTCTCCCAGGGTCTGGCCGACGACCCCGCCCGCCTCACCCAGGCGGCGCTCAGCTGGCTGGCCTGGGGCACCACCCTCGGTGTCGCGGCGATGAGCCTGCCGCTGCTCGGCCCGGTGCTGCGCTCCGGGATCCGGTTGCGGCCGCGGGTCGCGATGCCGCCCGGCGTGGGGCGCCGGGCGCTGCGGCTCGCCGCCGCCGGCATCGGCGCGCTCCTCGCCCAGCAGGTGAGCGTCGTCGTGTTCATCGTCCTCGCCCGCGCCGGCGGCGTCGAGGGCACGTTGCCGATCTGGCAGTACGCCCAGGCGGTGTACTTCCTGCCCTACGCGGTGCTCGCGGTACCGGTGGCCACCGCGGTGTTCCCCCGGCTGGCCGAGCGCGCCGGTGACCCGGACCAGACCCGCTTCGCCGCGATGGCGGTGGGCTCCACCCGCTCGGTCGTGGCGGTCTCGCTGGTGGGCGGCGCGATCCTCGCCGCGGTCGCCCCCGCCGCCACCGCGGTGTTCTCGCTGCAGGGCGAGATGGCCGGGATGACGACGGCGGTGGCCTGGCTGGCGCCGGCCGTCGTCGGGTACGGACTCATCTTCCACGTCTCCCGCTGCCTGTACGCCGTCGACCGCGGCCGGGCCGCCGTCACCGCTACCGCGGCCGGCTGGCTCACCGTCAGCGTCGCCGCGTACGCGCTCGTCCAGCTGTGGGCGCCCGACGGCGGCGACGGACCCGCGACGCTCCGGGCGCTGGCCGTGGGCACGACGGTGGGGATGACCGTCGCCGGGATCGCGCTGCTCGTCGCGCTGCGGCAGACGCTCGGCGCCGGGGCGCTGCACGGCCTCACCCGCACCATCGCGGTGGGCGCCGTCGGCGGCACGCTCGGTGGCGCGGCGGGCCGGGCGGTGACCGACGTCGTCCTCGACGGCGTCGGGCCGATGCTCGCGGGCGGGCTGAGCGCCGCGGTCGTCGGTGGCCTCGTCGCCGGGGCGGTCGCCCTGGGCGTGGTGCTCGTGGGTGACCGCAGTGCCCTGCGCGTGGCAGGCTGGTCCTGACGCCGGCCGGCGGCGTCGTGAGTGGCGGGCAGGAGCACGGGTGCGGATCGTCCAGCTGACCTCTTCCAGCGCGGGCGGCGTGGCGAGGCATGCCCGCCAGGCCGCCGAGCTGCTCGCCGCGGCCGGGCACCGGGTGCTGCTCGCCGGCCCGCCCGCCGTCGTCACCGACCCGCCGGTGCCCGCCGTCGTCGTCGACATCGCCGACCGGCCCCGTGCCAGCGACCTCCGCGCGCTACGAGACCTGCGCGACGTGCTGCGGGGCGCCGACCTCGTCCACGCCCACGGCCTGCGCGCGGGGGCCGCCGCGGTGGTCGCCGCCGTCGGGCTCCGTCCCCACCCCACGATCGTCGTCACGCTCCACAACGTTCCGGTCGGCGGCCGGCGGGTGCGGGCGGTGGCAGCGGTGCTCGAGCGGGTCGTCGTGCGCGGCGCCGACGTGGTCCTCGGGGTCAGCGGTGACCTCGTCGCCCGCACGAGGAGGCTCGGGGCACCGGGGGAGCGGGCCCTCGTGCCGGCGCCCGCCCGCGCCGCCGTCGACGACGGCGTGGCCGGCGCCGAGCTGCGCGCCGGCCTCGGGCTGCGCACCTACGAACGACTCGTGCTCACCGTGGCACGGCTGGCCCCGCAGAAGGGGCTCGACGTGCTCGCCGACGCCGCCGCCCTGCTCGACGGCGAGGTCGCGGCCGGCCGGCTGCCCTCGCTGCGGTGGGTGGTCGTCGGGGACGGTCCGCTGGCGACTGAGCTCCAGCAGCGGGTCATCCGGGACTCGCTGCCCGTCGTCGTCGCCGGGCGCCTGGACAATGTGCCGAACCTCATGGCCGTCGCCGACGTCGTCGTCTCCACGAGCAGCTGGGAGGGGCAGCCGCTGGTGGTCCAGGAGGCGCTGCAGGCGGGCGCGGCGATCGTCGCCACCGACGTCGGCGGCACCGGCGAGGTGGCGGGCGACGCCGCCGTCCTCGTGCCGTTCGACGCCGCCGCGCTGGCCACCGCCGTCGGGCGCGTGCTGCGTGACGACGTCGAGCGGGACCGGCTGCGGGGGNCCGGGCCCGGGCGCGGGCTGCCGAGCTGCCCACGCCGCAGGACATGCGCGCCCAGCTCGAGCGGATCTACTCCCACGTCCGGGGCTCGGGGTGCTAGGGTCGAAATCCGTGGTCACCCTTCAGCGTTCCGGTCCAGACTCGGTCACTCGACACATCTTCGTCACCGGCGGTGTCGCCTCGTCGTTGGGCAAGGGGTTGACGGCTTCCAGCCTCGGCCAGCTGCTCCGCGCACGCGGCCTGCGCGTGACGATGCAGAAGCTCGATCCCTACATCAACGTCGATCCAGGGACGATGAACCCGTTCCAGCACGGTGAGGTGTTCGTCACCGAGGACGGCTCGGAGACCGACCTCGACATCGGGCACTACGAGCGCTTCCTCGACGTCGCGCTCTCCGGTGCGGCCAACGCCACCACCGGCCAGGTGTACAACTCGGTCATCGCCAAGGAGCGGCGGGGGGAGTACCTCGGCGACACCGTCCAGGTCATCCCGCACATCACCGACGAGATCAAGGCGCGGATGCGCGCCCAGGCCAACCCGACCGACGGCAGCGCACCGCCGGACATCATCATCACCGAGATCGGTGGCACCGTCGGCGACATCGAGTCGCAGCCGTTCATCGAGGCCGCCCGGCAGGTCCGCCAGGACATCGGACGCCAGAACGTCTTCTTCGTGCACGTCTCGCTGGTGCCCTACCTCGGCGCCAGCGGTGAGCTGAAGACCAAGCCCACCCAGCACTCGGTGAGCCAGCTGCGCAGCATCGGTATCCAGCCCGACGTCATCGTCGCGCGCACCGACCGCGCGCTGCCCGAGGGTGTCAAGGCCAAGATCGCGCTCATGTGCGACGTCGACCGCGAGGCCGTCATCGAGTGCCAGGACGCCTCGTCGATCTACGAGATCCCCGCCGTGCTGCACCGCGAGGGGCTCGACGCCTACGTCGTGCGCCGCCTCGACGTGCCGTTCCGCGACGTCGACTGGGACCAGTGGGGCGAGCTCCTGGAGCGGGTGCGCCACCCGCGCGACGTCGTCGAGGTCGCGCTCGTGGGCAAGTACGTCGACCTGCCCGACGCCTACCTGTCGATCACCGAGGCGCTGCGCGCCGGCGGCTTCCACCACCGCGCGAAGGTCAACATCCGCTGGGTGCCGGCCGACGCCTGCGAGACCCAGGACGGGGCGCGGCGGGCGCTGCGCGGGATCGACGCCATGCTCGTGCCGGGCGGCTTCGGGGAGCGGGGCATCGAGGGCAAGCTCGGCGCGCTGCGCTGGGCGCGGGAGAACCAGGTCCCCACGCTCGGCATCTGCCTGGGCCTGCAGACCATGGTCATCGAGTACGCCCGCAACGTGCTCGGGCTCGAGGATGCCTCCTCGACCGAGTTCGACCTCGACACCCCGCACCCGGTGGTCGCCACGATGGCCGAGCAGGTCGACTTCGTCGAGGGCGGCAGCGGCGACATGGGCGGCACCATGCGCCTGGGCAGCTACGACGCGGTCCTCGAGAAGGGCTCGGTCGTCGCCGAGGCCTACGGCACCACGACGGTCGCCGAGCGGCACCGCCACCGCTACGAGGTGAACAACAAGTACCGCGACCAGCTCGCCGCGGCCGGGCTGCGGATCTCTGGCACCTCGCCGGACGGCACGCTGGTGGAGTTCGTCGAGATGGACCGCGAGAAGCACCCGTACTTCGTCGCCACCCAGGCCCACCCGGAGTTCAAGTCGCGCCCGACGCGGGCGCACCCGCTGTTCCACGGTCTCGTCGGAGCGGCGCTGGACCGTCAGCGCGCCGGCCGGCTGCTCGAGGTGGACGGCGACAGCGAACCCGCACCGGCCGTCGCGGAGTGAGCTTCGCCGACCGCCCCGACACCTCGCGCGAGGTCACCTCGCGGGAGCGGATCCACGAGGGCAAGGTCTTCGACCTCGTCGCCGAGCGCGTCCGGCTGAGCGCCGACGACGCCGAGCCGGTGCTGCGGGAATACCTCGACCACCCGGGCGCGGTGGCGATCGTGCCGCTGCGCGACGGCCCGGGCGGCGAGGAGATCGCGCTCGTCGACCAGTACCGTCACCCGGCGCGCGCCGTGCTGTGGGAGATCCCGGCCGGTCTGCTCGACGTCGACGGCGAGGACTACCTCGACGCCGCTCGCCGCGAGCTCGCCGAGGAGACCGACCTCCTCGCCGGGCGGTGGGACGTGCTCGTCGACTTCTTCACCACCCCTGGCGGCTCCAGCGAGTCGCTGCGCATCTACCTCGCTCGCGACCTGCGGCCGGTGCCCGACGCCGAGCGGTACCAGCGTTCCGAGGAGGAGCGTGACATGACGGTGCGCTGGGTCAGCCTCGACGAGGCTGTCGCAGCCGTCCACGCGGGCCGGCTGCACAACCCGAGCGCCGTCGTCGGCATCCTCGCCGCCGCCAGCGCCCGCGCGGCCGGCTGGGCGCCGCTCCGGCCGACCGACGCCCCCTGGATACGCTGACCGGCGGTTCGGCTACGAGAGCGCGGGGGTGCGCTCGTGGAGCGTCGCCACCGCGCGCACCAGCACGACGACGAGCAGCCCCGCGCCGAGCATGTGGACGACGACGAGCACCTCCGGCAGCCCGGTGAGGTACTGCACGTAGCCGATGACGCCCTGCAGGGCGGTGACCGCCAGCAGCCACCACCAGGCGCGGACGGTGGCGGGCCGGGCGGCCGGCTGCCGGCGGATGATCACGAGGCCGACGACGGCGACGACGACGAACGCCCAGACGGACAACGCGTGCAGCCGCGAGATGGCAGCCGGGTCCAGGGCCCAGCGGTAGGGCTCGGTGGCGTCCCCGGAGTGCGGGCCGGCGCCGGTGGTGATGACACCGAGCACCAGCAGCAGGACACCCAGCGCGGCGAGCAGCCAGGCCACCGAGCGGGCGGCGGTCGGCACGACGAGCCGCGGCGGGCCGTCCGGCGTGCCGAGGCGCACGAGCAGGTAGGTGGAGACCGCGACCAGCGCCAGCGATATGAGCATGTGGGACCCGACGATCGCCGGGTGCAGGTCGACCCACACCGTGATGCCGCCGATGACCGCCTGGATCGCGATGCCGACGAGGGGCAGCCAGGCGAGGCGCCGCAGCGAGGCGGGCCGGGACGCCGTGGGCTGGCGCCGGTAGACCGCGACGACGAGCGCGACGGCGATGATGCCGAGCACCCCGGTGAGCGTCCGGTTCCCGAACTCGATGATCGGGTGGAAGGACATCTCGGCGTGGAACTCCGGGGTGAAGGCCCCCGGCTCGCACATCGGCCACTGCGAGCAGCCGAGCCCGGACCCGGTGACGCGCACCAGCCCGCCGGTGACGATGATGCCGATCTGGGCGACGAGGTTCGCCACCGCCAGCGCCCAGGTGAACCGGTCGACCAGTGCCCGGCGGGCGGGCGGCTGACCGTCGGTGTGGGACGTGGGAAGGGTGGAGGGGCTGGTCACCGATCCAGGGTACGTCGTCGCCGCCCGCGGACCGGAACCTGGCCCGGGGGCGGGCCGAGCGCTGGCTACCGGCGGCCGCGGCGACCGCGGGGGCCACGACCGTGGCCGGTGGGGCCGCCCGGCCGTCCGGTGCCACTGGTGCGCCGGCCGGGGGCGCCGCGGGCGCCGGTGGTTCCCCGGCCCCCGGCCTTGCGCCCGGCGTCGCCCCGTGCCCGGCGGCCGCCGTCGCCGGCTGCGTCGGCGGCATCGCCTGAGGACGCGTCCCGCGAGCTGCGCTCGGTCCGCCCTCGGACGATGCCGATGAAGGTCTCCATCCGCGGGTCCTCGTTGTCCACCAGCCAGGCCAGCCCCACCTGCGACGGCATCACGCCGGCAACCGGCCGGTGGAGCACGTCCTTGCGGTGGTGCAGCCGGGCGAGCGACATCGGGACGATGACGATCCCGCTGCCGCTCGCGGCCACCTCGATCGCTTGCGCGACGGTCATCGGCGACGGGTCCAGCCGGGTACCGTCTCGCACCTCGTCGGCGACGGCCGTCCACTCCGGGACGTCCGCGGTGTCCTGCAGGAGGTGCTCGGCAGCGAGGTCGGCGACGTCGAGCTCGTCGAAGGCAGCGATCGGGTGGTCCTTGGCGGCCACGACGACCGGCACCTCGGCGTACAGCGGGATGACGTGGAGACCGGTCCGGTCGATCGGCAGCCGGACGAGGGCGACGTCGACGCCGGCGGTGAGGAGGATCTCACGCTGCTCGGCGACGTCCACCGGCACCGGCGCCAGCGGGGCGTCGGGCAGCCGGTCGGCCCACGTACGGAGCCACTTCCCGGGGCTGACACCGGGGACGAACCCGACGCGGAACGGCTCGACCATGTGCTGAGACTACGCTGCAGGGATGGCCAAGCCCCAGACGATGAAATCCCTGACCGCCGCGCGCAAGCTCGGGGTGCTGCTCGACGCCACCCCGGAGGACTTCCGCAGCCGCGACATCAGCCGTGACGAGCTCGACGAGCTGCAGGGAAACCCACCCGAGTGGCTGCGCGAGCTGCGCCGTGAGGGACCCCACCCACGTTCGGAGGTGGCGCGCCGGCTCGGTGTCTCCAACTCCGGCCTCGCCCGCGGTGGGCTGACCGAGCCGCAGACGACGGCGCAGATCAAGGCGCTCCTCGACGAGCCGCCCGCGTGGCTGGTCGCCGAGCGTGCCACTCAGACGCAGGTCCGCGCGGAGGAGGCCCGGCTGCGGGCACGTGCCGGCGGAGAGACCGCGGGCGGCGCCGGACGGTAGCCGCCGGGGCCCGCCGCTACTCGTCCCAGCGGAAGTAGCGGCTCGCCAGCCCCACGCCGAGCAGCGCCCACACCGCGAGCACCGCGAGCGCGGTGAGGTCGACGAGGCCGGTGGTCGCCAGCGCGCGCAGGGACTCACCGAGGGCGCCGGGCGGCAGGTAGCCCATGACGGCGCCGAGCGGCTCCGGCAGCAGCCCCAGCGGCATGAGCAGGCCGCCGCCGAGCACCATGAGCGCGAACAGCAGGTTGGCGATCGCCAGCACCGCCTCGGGCCGCAGCGTGCCGCCGACGACGAGGGCGAAGGACACGAAGGTCGCCGCGCCGAGCAGCACCAGCGCGGTACCGCCGAGCAGCTGGGCGGGCCCGATCCCGGCCGGGCGCCAACCCACCGCGGCGGCGGTGCCGGCGAGCACGACGACCTGGACGACGAGCACGCACAGCACGGCGCCGAGCTTGCCGGCGAGCAGGCCCTGCGGGCCGAGCGGTGTGGTGCCGAGCATCCGCAGCACCCCGCCGCGCCGGTCGAAGGCGATGGCGATCGCCTGCGAGGTGAAGGCGGTGGCAGCCACCGACATCGCGAGCGCACCGCCGAGCGCGGCCGCGGCGCGCGGCTCGGGCAGCGGCACCAGCTCGGTCGACGCGAGCACGACGACGGCGATCACCGGCAGCAGGATCGTCAGCAGCAGCTGTTCGCCGTTGCGGAGGACGGCGATGGTCTCGAAGCGGGTCTGGGCCAGGATCCGCCGGCCGGTGGCCCTCATGCCGCCTCACCGACCCGCATCTGGCGGCCGGTGAGCGCGAGGAAGGTGTCCTCCAGCGTGGGCCGGGTCAGGGCCACCTCGCAGCCCGGCCAGCCGAGCGCCGTCAGCGCGGTGGCGACCGCGGCCAGCGTCGCGGCGTCAGTGGTGGCGTCGGTCGCGGTCACGACCACCCGGTCACCGTCGGCACGCAGCTCGAGCCCCGCCGTCGTCGGCTGGTCGCGGAGCCCGGCGGCGAGCCGCTCGGCGGTGAGTCCCGACGGTGGCCGCACCCACACGTGAGGGTCGCCGCGCAGCTCGCCCGGGGTACCGGCGGCGACCACCTGGCCGCGGTCGACGACGACGACGTGGTCGGCCAGCTCCTCGGCCTCGGTCATCAGGTGCGTGGTGAGCACGATCGAGGTGCCGGCGGCACGCAGGTCGGTGATGAGGTCCCACACGGCGAGGCGCGACTGCGGGTCGAGCCCGGCGGTCGGCTCGTCGAGGAAGACCAGCTCGGGCTCGCCGACGATCGCGCAGGCCAGCGCCAGCCGCTGCCGCTGGCCGCCGGAGAGTCGCCGCACCCGGGTGCCGGCCACCTCGCCGAGGCCGAGGCGCTCCATCAGCGGAGCCGCGGCGCCGGGCCGGTCGTGGAGCCGCGCGACGTGCTGCAGCACGCTCCCGGCGGGCGGCGCGAGCGGCAGCCCGCCTTCCTGGAGCATGACGCCGACGACGTGGCGCAGGTGGGTGGCGGCGTCGGCGGAGCTGCGGTCGAGGCCGAGGACCTCGATCCGGCCGGCGTCCGGCCGTCGCAGGCCCTCGCAGCACTCGATGGTGGTCGTCTTGCCGGCCCCGTTGGGACCGAGCACGGCGGTGAGTGCGCCCCGGGCGGCGACGAGGTCGAGGTCACGGACGACGTCGCGGCTGCCGTAGCGCTTGGCGAGCCCCGTGACGTGCAGGGCAGGGGAGTCAGGCACCGCCACAGCGTACGTGCTGCCCGAGCGCCGCCGGTGAGGGTCGCCTTGCTTGCCCGGAATCATTTCAGCAACGAGACTGTTACCTATATCTGACAGGTCCGGGTCCGGGCTCACACCTGCGTAGAGGGGGCTGCTCAATGCACGATGCCATCGATGACGTCGACACCACCACGCAGGAGCGTGTCCTCTCGCTGGTCGTCGAGCACGGGCCGATCAGTGCCGTCGAGCTCGCCGAGCGCCTCGTCCTCACCCCGGCGGGCGTCCGTCGCCACATCGCCAGCCTCGAGCGCCACGACCGGATCGTCGTCCACGACCCCGCCGGCCCCGAGCAGCGGCGCCGTGGCCGTCCCGCGCGCTACTACGTCGCCACCGACACCGGCCGGGCCGGCCTCTCCGGCGCCTACTCCGACCTCGCCACCCAGGTGCTGGACTTCTTGGCAACGTCCGCCGGCCCGGAGGCAGTCGAGGAGTTCGCCGAGACCCGGGTCCGGCAGCTGGAGGAGCGGTACACGCCGGCGGTGCAGCAGGCCGAGGGCGGTGTCCGGGGCCGGGCGCAGGCGCTGGCCACCGCGCTCACCGCCGACGGCTACGCTGCCACCGTGCGGGACGTCGGAGCTGGCACGATGGCCCTCCAGCTGTGCCAGGGCAACTGCCCGGTGCTCGCCGTCGCCGAGGCGTACCCCCAGCTGTGCGACGCCGAGACCAGGGCGTTCTCCCGGCTGCTGGACGTCCATGTCCAACGACTTGCCACGCTGGCTGGCGGCGAGCACGTATGCACCACCCACGTCCCCACCATCCCGCTCGACCGACCGCAGGCACGCACCACGACGTCACCGACCGGTGACGACACGGAAGGAAACTGATGACGACTCCCACGCAGCAGCAGGTCGATCCTGCGGCGCCGATGACCCAGGACCAGACGATCGCGGAGATCGGCAGCAACTACAAGTTCGGCTGGCACGACAGCGACGAGGCCGGTGCCACCGCCCAGCGCGGACTGTCGGCCGACGTCGTGCGCAACATCTCGTCACTCAAGGACGAGTCGGAGTGGATGCTGAAGCGACGGTTGCGCGCGCTGGACCTGTTCGACAAGAAGCCGATGCCGAACTGGGGCGCGGACCTCTCGGGCATCCACTTCGACAACATCAAGTACTTCGTGCGCTCCACCGAGCGGCAGGTGACCAGCTGGGAGGACCTCCCGGAGGACATCAAGACCACCTACGACCGGCTCGGCATCCCCGAGGCGGAGAAGCAGCGCCTCGTCGCCGGCGTGGCGGCGCAGTACGAGTCGGAGGTCGTCTACCACCAGATCCGTGAGGACCTGGAGGAGCAGGGTGTCATCTTCATGGACACCGACACCGCGCTCAAGGAGCACCCCGAGGTTTTCAAGGAGTACTTCGGCAGCGTCATCCCTTCGGGTGACAACAAGTTCGCCGCGCTCAACACCGCGGTGTGGTCCGGTGGCTCCTTCGTCTACGTGCCCAAGGGCGTCCACGTGGAGATCCCGCTCCAGGCCTACTTCCGGATCAACACCGAGAACATGGGCCAGTTCGAGCGCACGCTGATCATCGCCGACGAGGGCTCCCACGTGCACTACGTCGAGGGCTGCACGGCGCCCATCTACGACAGTGACTCGCTGCACTCCGCGGTCGTGGAGATCATCGTCAAGAAGGACGCGAGCGTCCGCTACACGACCATCCAGAACTGGTCGAACAACGTCTACAACCTGGTGACCAAGCGCGCCACCGTCGAGGCCGGCGGCAGCATGGAGTGGGTCGACGGCAACATCGGCTCCAAGGTGACGATGAAGTACCCGGCGATCTACCTCATGGGCGAGCACGCCCGCGGTGAGACGCTGTCGGCCGCCTTCGCCGGCGCCGGCCAGCACCAGGACACCGGCGCCAAGATGGTGCACATGGCCCCCAACACCTCCTCCTCGGTGGTGTCGAAGTCGGTGTCGCGCAACGGTGGACGGTCCTCCTACCGCGGCCTGGTGCAGGTGCTCGAGGGCGCGACGAACTCGAAGTCGACCGTGCTGTGCGACGCGCTGCTCGTCGACACCATCTCGCGCACCGACACCTACCCGTACGTCGACGTCCGCGTCGACGACGTCGAGATGGGCCACGAGGCGACCGTCTCCAAGGTGAGCGCGGACCAGCTCTTCTACCTCATGTCCCGCGGGATGACCGAGTTCGAGGCGATGGCGATGATCGTGCGTGGTTTCATCGAGCCGATCGCGCGCGAGCTGCCGATGGAGTACGCCCTGGAGCTCAACCGTCTTATCGAGCTGCAGATGGAAGGGTCCGTCGGCTGATGACCAGCACCGCCGCGCCCGCACCCTCACCAGACAAGGAACCCATGAAGACCGACTACTCCCGTGCCGTCGCCGATGGCGCCCACAGCCACGCGGGCCCTCAGCCCGCCGGGCAGCGTTTTACCTCCTTCGGGCTCGCGGACTTCCCGGTCCCCAACGGCCGCGAGGAGGACTGGCGCTTCTCGCCGGTCGACCGCTTCCAGAAGCTGTTCGCCGGCGAGCTGACCGGGCCGGTGCCGACGATCACCGTCGAGGCCGCGCCGGGCGTCACCACCGAGCAGGTCGGCCGTGACGACGAGCGGCTCGGCCGTATCGGCCAGCCCGTAGACCGGGTGTCGGCCGCTGCCTGGAACTCGTTCACCGAGGCGACCGTCATCACGGTCGGGGCCAAGCAGACCCCGGAGCAGGTGACCTCGGTGACGATCACCGGCGCCGGTGACGACGCTCCCGCCGCCCAGCACGTCCTCATCGTCGCCGAGGCGCACTCCGAGGCCACCGTCATCCTCAACCATGTCGGTCCGGTCCAGCTGGGCCAGACCGTCGAGGTCGATGTGCGCGACGGTGCACGCCTGACGCTCGTCTCACTGCAGGAGTGGGATGCGGGCAGTGTGCACCTGAGCTCGCACCGGTCCCGCGTGGGCCGCGACGCCAAGCTCAAGCACGTCGTCGTCACCCTCGGTGGCGACGTGGTGCGGCTGACCCCGGACGCGGTGCTCGCGGAGCCCGGCGGCGAGGTGGAAGGCATCGGCATGTACTTCACCGACGCCGGTCAGCACCAGGAGCACCGTCTCCTCGTCGACCATGTCGCCCCCAACTGCATCTCGCGGGTCACCTACAAGGGTGCCCTGCAGGGCCAGGACGCCCACGCCGTCTGGATCGGTGACGTCGTCATCCGGGCCGAGGCCGAGGGCACCGACACCTACGAGCTCAACCGCAATCTCGTCCTCTCCGAGGGCGCGCGGGCGGACTCGGTGCCGAACCTGGAGATCGAGACCGGGGAGATCCAGGGGGCCGGCCACGCCAGCGCCACCGGTCGCTTCGACGACGAGCAGCTGTTCTACCTGCGCTCGCGTGGCATCCCGGAGATCGAGGCCCGTCGGCTCGTCGTCCTCGGGTTCTTCGCTGCGCTCATCAACCAGATCGCGGTGCCCAGCCTCACCGATCGACTCACCGAGGCGATCGAGAAGGAGCTGGAGCAGCACGAGGGCATCGCGGCATGACGGCCCAGTACGTGTGCGACACCGGCGACCTCGAACCGGGCGAGGCCATGCGCGTCGACCTCGAGGATGTCGACGGCCGCCCCGTACCGGTCTCCATCGTGCGCGACGAGGCCGGGGAGTTCCATGCCATCTCCGACATCTGCTCCCACGGGCAGGTCAGCCTGTCCGACGGTGACGTGGAGGACTGCACCATCGAGTGCTGGCTCCACGGCTCACGTTTCGATCTGCGCAGCGGCAAGCCACTGAGCCTGCCGGCCACCCAACCCGTGCCCGTCTACGGCATCTCGGTCGAGGGCGACAGCGTGCTCGTCGACATCGACGTGACCGTCACTGCCGGCGCCTGACCGACTCAGACCCAAGGAAGAAGAAACCCGAATGTCCAAGCTTGAGATCAAGAACCTCCACGTCGACGTCATTACCCAGGACGGCCCCAAGCCGATCCTCAAGGGCGTCGACCTCACCATCAACAGCGGCGAGATCCACGCGATCATGGGCCCCAACGGGTCCGGCAAGTCGACGCTCGCCTACGCCATCGCCGGCCACCCCAACTACGAGGTCACCGATGGCGAGGTGCTGCTCGACGGCGAGAACGTCCTCGAGATGACGGTCGACGAGCGTGCCCGCGCCGGCGTCTTCCTCGCCATGCAGTACCCGGTCGAGGTGGCCGGGGTGTCGGTGTCGAACTTCCTGCGCACCGCCAAGACCGCCGTCGACGGCGAGGCCCCGGCGCTGCGCCACTGGGTCAAGAACATGAACGAGGCCATGGGCAAGCTGCGCATGGACCCCGACTTCGCCCAGCGTGACGTCAACACCGGGTTCTCCGGCGGCGAGAAGAAGCGCCACGAGATCCTGCAGATGAAGCTGCTCAAGCCGCGTTTCGCGATCCTTGACGAGACCGACTCCGGGCTCGACGTCGACGCGCTGCGCATCGTCGGCGAGGGCGTCAACAGCGCCCAGGCCGACACCGGTGCCGGGATCGTGCTCATCACCCACTACACGCGGGTGCTCGAGCACATCAAGCCCCACTTCGTCCATGTCTTCGTGGACGGCCGCATCGCCGAGCAGGGTGGCCCGGAGCTGGCCAGCCAGCTCGAGGACGAGGGCTACGACAAGTACGTCTCGGCTGCAGTCTGACCGAGACCGACCGGAGAGGACGACGATGAGTGCACCGGCCACCACACCCGCGACCGGCTCGGGCGCGCTGAGCGCCGCCGAGCTGGCGGCGGTCCGCGCCGACTTCCCGATCCTGCAGCGGACGACGCGCAGCGGCCGGCCACTCGTCTACCTCGACAGTGCGGCCACCTCGCAGAAGCCGCAGTGCGTCATCGACGCCGAGCAGGACTTCTACGAGCAGCGCAACGCCGCCGTCCACCGCGGCGCGCACCAGCTCGCCGAGGAGG
Source organism: Georgenia sunbinii (assembly GCF_036421875.1). Taxonomy (NCBI): domain Bacteria; kingdom Bacillati; phylum Actinomycetota; class Actinomycetes; order Allobogoriellales; family Allobogoriellaceae; genus Georgenia; species Georgenia sunbinii. The sequence goes on from NZ_JAZGOL010000001.1 coordinate 24,840, forward strand.
CCACTGAGGCCTACGAGCAGGCCCGGGCTGCCGTCGCCCGGTTCGTGGGGGTCGCGGACGACGAGATCGTCTGGACGAAGAACGCCACCGAGGCGCTCAACCTCGTCACCTACGCAATGTCCAACGCGTCCCTGGGGCGCGGCGGTGACCGGGCGCGGGAGCTGTTCGGCCTTGGCCCGGGCGACGAGATCGTCGTCACCGAGGCCGAGCACCACGCCAACCTGGTGCCGTGGCAGGAGCTGTGCGCCCGCACCGGCGCCACGCTGCGCTGGATCGGGCTCGACGACGACGGCCGGTTCGACACGGCCACCTTCGACGTCATCACCGAGCGCACCCGGGTGGTGGCCTTCACCCATGCCTCGAACGTCACCGGCGCGGTGAGCCCGGTCGAGGCCATCGTGTCGCGGGCGAACGCCGTCGGCGCGCTGACGGTGCTCGACGCCTGCCAGAGCGCCGCCCACCTGCCGCTGGACCTTGGTGCCCTCGGCGTGGACTTCGCGGCGTTCTCCGGCCACAAGATGCTCGGCCCCACCGGGATCGGGGTGCTCTACGGCCGTCGCGAGCTGCTCGCGGCGCTGCCGCCGTTCCTCACCGGTGGCTCGATGGTGCAGGTGGTGACCATGGCGGGCAGCACCTACGCCGACGCCCCTACCCGGTTCGAGGCGGGCACCCAGATGGTCGCCCAGACCGTGGGGCTGCACGCAGCCGTGGACTACCTGGCCGAGCTCGGGATGCCGGCGCTGGCGGCGCACGAGGCCGAGCTCACCACCCGAATCCTCGAGGGCATCGCGTCGGTGCCGGGGGTACGGGTGATCGGCCCGCAGGACACGACGGACCGGCTCGCCGTCGTCGCCTTCTCGGTCGACGGCGTCCACCCGCACGACGTCGGGCAGCTGCTCGACGACGCCGGCATCGCGGTCCGGGTGGGCCACCACTGCGCCCAACCGGTCCACCAGCGGCTCGGGGTGCACTCCTCGGCGAGGGTGTCGGCGGGAATTTACACCACTGCGGAGGAGGTTGACTCCTTTGTGGAGCAACTAGGACAGGTACGGCACTTCTTCGGGGTGAACCATGGCTGACGCGATGACACAGCTCTACCAGCAGGTCATCCTCGACCACTCCCGCGAGCGGCACGGCGCGGGGGAGCTAGACCCGTACGACGCCGAGTCGTTCCAGGTCAACCCGACCTGCGGCGACGAGGTCACCCTGCGGCTGCGCCTGGAGCACCTCGCCGGTGGCCCTCGAGTGGCCGAGATCGGCTGGCAGGGTCAGGGCTGCTCGATCTCCCAGGCCTCGCTCTCGGTGCTCAACGACCTCGTCACCGGACGGACCGTGCACGAGGTCGACACCCTCAACGAGACCTTCCGAGAGCTTATGCACGGCCGCGGCCAGGAGCTGACCGAGGAGAAGCAGGACCTGCTCGAGGACGCCTCGGCGTTCACCGGCGTGGCGAAGTTCCCGGCGCGCATCAAATGCGCGCTGCTCGGGTGGATGGCGCTGCGCGACGCCCTCGCCCACGCGCTGACCAGTGAGCCCGCGACGGCGGGCACGGACAAGGAGAACGACCGATGAGCGAGACCACCACCAACCCGAGCCCGACGACGGCTGCGGACGTCGAGGAGGCCATGCGCGACGTCATCGACCCCGAGCTGGGGATCAACGTCGTCGACCTCGGCCTGGTCTACGGAGTCACCGTGGACCAGCACAACAACGCGATCATCGACATGACGCTCACCTCGGCGGCGTGCCCGCTGACCGACGTCATCGAGGACCAGTCCCACCAGGCGCTCGAGGGACTCGTGGCCGAGATGCGGATCAACTGGGTCTGGATGCCGCCGTGGGGCCCGGAGAAGATCACCCCCGACGGTCGCGAGCAGCTGCGCGCCCTCGGCTTCAACGTCTGAGGACGATCCAGCCCGCCACCACGGGGATCTGCGGACAATCCAGCTCTCGACCACGGGGGCGTGGGGCGAGGGGCGAGCCCCCACCCCTCTTGACCACGGGGGGCGTGGGACGAGCCCCCACCCCTCTTGCCGAGAGCTGGATTCTCCACGCTCCACCTCCCCGCGGGCGGTGGTGAACGGCACCGCTGGCGTCGAGGATAACGGCGTGCGCCGGGACGTAGACTAGTGCGGCGCATCTCGCGCCCCACCACCCCCCTGTCATGACTTTGAGGTCTGCCCTGTGATCACCGCCCACGACGTCTCGATGCGCATCGGCGCCCGAGAGCTCATCCACGAGGCGTCCTTCCGGGTCGACAACGGTATGCGGGTCGGTCTCGTCGGGCGCAACGGTGCCGGCAAGACCACGCTCACCAAGCTGCTCGCCGGCGAGGAAGGCACCTCCGGGGTCGTCCAGCACACCGGTTCCATCGTCCGCTCCGGTGAGATCGGCTACCTTCCGCAGGACCCGCGCACCGGTGACCTCGATGTCATCGCCCGCGACCGCGTGCTCTCCGCTCGCGGCCTCGACGGCATCCTGCGCCGCGTGCGCCGCGCCGAGGAGCAGATGGCGACCACCACCGGCGACGAGCAGGTCAAGGCGATGGAGCGATACAGCCGCCTCGACGCCGAGTTCAACGCACAGGGCGGCTGGGCCGCGGAGTCCGAGGCCGCCCGGTTCACCTCGAACCTCGGGCTGCCCACCCGCGTGCTCGAGCAGCCGCTGCACACCCTCTCCGGCGGCCAGCGCCGCCGGGTCGAGCTCGCCCGCATCCTGTACTCCGGGGCCCAGACGCTGCTGCTCGACGAGCCCACCAACCACCTCGACCACGACTCCATCGTGTGGCTGCGCGAGTACCTCGCCAGCTTCACCGGTGGGCTGATCATCATCAGTCACGACGTCGAGCTGCTGCGCACCACGATCAACACCGTCTTCAATCTCGACGCCAACCGTGGCGAGCTGGACGTGTACAACCTCGGTTGGGACGCCTACCTCAAGCAGCGCGAGCAGGACGAGCGCCGCCGCCGCCGGGAGCGGGCGAACGCCGAGAAGAAGGCCTCGACCCTCATGGCGCAGTCCGAGAAGATGCGCGCCAAGGCCAGCAAGGCGGTCGCCGCGCAGAACATGGCGCGCCGGGCCGAGCGGCTGATGTCCGGTCTGGACGAGACCCGCCGCGCCGACAAGGTCGCCGCGCTGCGCTTCCCCGACCCCGCGCCCTGCGGCCGGGTCCCGCTCACCGCGGAGGGGCTGTCGAAGTCCTACGGCTCGCTCGAGGTCTTCACCGACGTCGACCTGGCCATCGACCGAGGCTCGAAGGTCGTCATCCTCGGCCTCAACGGCGCCGGGAAGACCACCCTGCTACGGATCCTCGGCGGCGTGGAGCAGCCGGACACCGGTGAGGTGGTGCCCGGGCACGGGCTGAAGATCGGTTACTACGCGCAGGAGCACGAGACTCTCGACGTCGAGCGCAGCGTCGTGGAGAACCTGCGGTCAGCCGCGCCGCAGCTCTCCGACACCGAGGCCCGGTCCGTGCTCGGCTCGTTCCTGTTCTCCGGGGATGACGCCCACAAGCCCGCCAAGGTGCTGTCCGGTGGTGAGAAGACCCGGCTCGCGCTGGCGGTGCTCGTCGTCTCCTCGGCCAACGTGCTGCTGCTCGACGAGCCCACGAACAACCTCGACCCGGCCTCGCGCGCGGAGATCCTCGGTGCGCTGCGGACCTTCACCGGCGCCGTCGTCCTCGTCACCCACGACGAGGGCGCCGTCCAGGCGCTGGAGCCGGAGCGGGTGCTGCTGCTGCCCGACGGCGACGAGGACATGTGGAGCGACGACTACGCCGAGCTCATCGCGCTCGCCTGAGACGGTTCGCCCCTGCTCGAGGTCGTCCATTCGATACCGAGACCGAATGTCTCGGCGCCCCTTCTCGCCGAGATCAGGTATCTCGGCGAGAAGAGACGGTGAGCTGGGCGTCGACGATGGCGTCTTCGGCGTCGGCGTCGGTGGAGCGGCGCTTCGCCGGCGCCGGTGAGCCTGCGAGGTCGGCTGCCTCGCGGCGGGCGAGGATGCCGGTACCGACGAGCGCGCCGGCGGCGAAGACCCACCACTGGAACGCGTAGGACAGGTGCGAGCCGGGATCGGTCGCCGGCCGCGGGAACTGCTGCAGCTCGGCACCGGTGGCCGAGGCGGGCAGCGGCGGCACCTCGGCGAGGAGGTAGCCGTCGAGCACCGGCAGGTCCGCCTGGACATCGGCGGCCGCGAGCACGGTCGCCGGGTCGATCCGAAACACCTGGCCGGCCGGCGCGCTGCGGGTGTCGACCGGCTCGGCCTGCCGCAACCGGCCGGTGACCGGCACCTGGCCCTGCGGGTAGGCCGGCGGGACGGTGCTCTCGCCGGCGAGCCAGCCGCGGTCGACGACGACGAGCGCCCCGCCGTCGTCGGTGGTCACCTCGAGCACCGCGAGCACCCGGGTGGAGTCCGAGCCCTCCACCGGCCGGTTGCGCAGCGTCAGCTGCTCACCGACGAACTGCCCGGTCACCTCGACCGGCAGCCACACCGTCCCCGCGGGCACCGAGCCGGGCACCTCGACCAGCGTATCGAGCGCGACCGGGGGAGCGTCGTAGTTGGTGGTGACGAGGTTGTTGGCAGCGGCACGGGACTCGTGACGGTTCCACTGCCAGCGCCCGAGCATGACGCACACCGCTGCGACGAGGATCGCGACGAGCAGGATCGTCAGCCAGCGGCGGGTGAGCAGGAAGTGGTAGCGGTTCATGGTGCGCCGACCGGCACGACCTCCCGCAAGAAGGACCGCGCGTCGAGGAAGGACTCGAGGTGGGCGCGGTGATCGGCACAGGCGAGCCAGGTCTTGCGACGGTCCTCGGTGTGCAGCTTGGGGTTGTTCCACCGCAGCTGCCACTCCGCCTGCTCGCGGCAGCCCTTGGCGCTGCACACGAGGTCGGCTGCATCGTTCACCGCAGGTACCCACCTCTCAGGTCGACGGGCAGGGTGCCCGGCCGGTACGGCGCCGCCTCGAGCTCGGGCCGCTCCAGCAGCGTATCTGCCGGGTCGGGGCGCTCACGACCGGCGTTGGCCATCACCACCGCGATGTAGGGCAGCACGATGGCGCCGGCGACCATGGCCCAGCTGAGCCAGCCCTCGGTGACGAACGCGCCGACGATGCACAGCGTGCGGATGGTCATCGAGATGAGGTACCGGACCGTGCGGGAGTGCACCTCCTGGCTGAGCGGTCGCCCGACGGAGGTGATCGACTGCACCGTGCCCTTCTTGCCCACGATCTGAGGTTAACCCCGCGAGGCCTGCCGCGTCGTCCCGCCCGGTCGGCTACCGTGCCCTGGGACCAGAACAGCAGGAGGACACCGTGACCGACATCGAGATGACACCGCGCAGCGTGCTCGTCACCGGAGCGACGCGTGGCATCGGTCGGGCGATCGCCGAGGCGTTCGTCGCCGCGGGGGACCGCGTCGCCACCATCTACCGTGGCGGCGAGCTGCCCGACGGCGTGCTCGGCGTGATCGGCGACATGCGCGACACCGCCGCCGTCGACAGCGCCGTCACCGAGATCGAGGCTGCCCACGGCCCCGTCGAGGTGCTGGTCGCCAACGCCGGGATGAACCGGGACACTCTCCTCATGCGGATGTCCGACGAGGACTTCACCGAGGTCCTCGACGTCAACCTCACCGGGGTGTTCCGCTGCGTGCGCCGGGTGAGCAAGGGCATGATCCGCAAGCGCTCCGGCCGCATCGTCCTCATGGGCTCGGTCGTCGGGCTCTACGGCAACGCCGGCCAGGTCAACTACTCCGCCTCCAAGGCGGCGCTGGTCGGCATGGCGCGCTCCATCACCCGCGAGCTGGGCTCGCGGGGCATCACCGCCAACGTCGTCGCGCCGGGCTTCATCGACACCGACATGACCCAGGCGATGTCCGAGGCCAGCCAACGCTCGCTGCGCGACGCGATCCCCGCCGGCCGGCTCGGCCACGTGAGCGACATCGTCGGAACCGTCCAGTACCTCGCCTCGCCCGCCGCCTCCTACGTCACCGGCGCGGTCATCCCGGTCGACGGCGGCCTCGGCATGGGCCACTGACCCACCACTACTAGGAGACAACACTCATCATGGGACTTCTCGACGGCAAGACCCTGCTGGTCACCGGGGTGCTCAAGGACAACTCGATCGCCTTCCAGGTGGCACGGCTGGCCCAGCAGGAGGGCGCGACCGTCATCCTCACCTCCTTCGGCCGCCAGCTGCGCCTCACCCAGGTCACGGCCCGCCGGCTGCCGGTCGAGGCACCCGTCGTCGAGCTGGACGTGACGAACGCCGAGGACCTCGCCGCGCTGCCGGAGCGGGTCCGCGAGCACGCCGACCACCTCGACGGCGTCGTGCACTCCATCGGCTTCGCCCCGCAGTCCGTCATGGGCGGCAACTTCCTCGGGGCCGAGTGGCCCGACGTCGCCACCGCCCTGGAGGTCTCCGCCTTCTCGCTGAAGTCGCTCGCGGTGGCCGCCCAGCCGCTGCTGACCAAGGGCTCGGGGATCGTCGGCCTCACCTTCGACGCTTCCTTCGCGTGGCCGGTCTACGACTGGATGGGCGTGGCCAAGGCGGCCTTCGAGTCCACCGCTCGCTACCTCGCGCGCGACCTCGGCCCCGAGGGCATCCGGGTCAACCTCGTCTCCGCCGGCCCCATCCGCACCACCGCCGCCACCTCCATCCCCGGGTTCAACCAGATGGAGGACACCTGGGACGAGCGCGCGCCGCTCGGCTGGGACGTCAAGGACGCCGAGCCGACCGCCCGCGCCGTCGTCGCGCTGTGCTCGGACTGGTTCCCGGCCACCACCGCCGAGATCGTCCACGTCGACGGCGGCGTGCACGCGATGGGCCAGTAGTGGCGGGCACCAACCGCACCCTCGTGGTGCTGCGCCATGCGACGGCGGAGCCCGAGGGGGACCTCGGCGACGCCCAGCGGCCGCTGTCGGGCCGTGGCCGTCAGCAGGCCGGCGAGATCGGCCGGCTGCTCGCCGAGCAGCTGGGCGGCTTCGACGTGGTGCTGGTGTCTGCGGCGCTACGGACGACCGAGACCGCCAAGCTGGTGACCGCGGCGTTGCCGGACCGGCCCGAGCCGCAGGTCCGCCGCGAGCTCTACGGCGCCGGCCCGCGTCAGGTGCTCGAGCTGCTCGCCGAGCTGCCCGCGGACGCCGCGCGGGTGCTGATCATCGGCCACGAGCCGACGATGTCCTCGTTGGCCGCGCTGCTCGGCGGCACGAAGGACCCGCTCACCGCCCAGGTGAGCTTCGGGATCGGCACCGGCAACGCCGTCGTCATCGACGTCCCGGTCGGCTGGGACGAGCTCGGCCGGGGGGCGGCGCAGCTGCGCGCGGTCCTCGGCCCTCAGGGGTAGCCGCCGGTCAGCGGCCCAGCAGCCCCAGGACCGCGTCGAGCCGCGGGAACGAGATCGACGCCGCGGCCTGCTCCCGCACGACCGGCTTGGCGCAGAACGCCACCCCGAGGCCGGCGGCCGCCAGCATGTCGAGGTCGTTGGCGCCGTCCCCGACGGCGACCACCCGGTCGATCGCGACGCCGTCCTCGGCGGCCCAGGCACGCAGCAGGTCGGCCTTGGCAGCGCGGTCGACGACCGGGCCGACGGTCCGCCCGGTGAGCCGGCCACCAGCGACCTCCAGCCGGTTCGCGGCGAGGTGCGCGATGCCGAGCTCGGCCGCGACCGGGGTGATGATCTCGGCGAACCCGCCGGAGACCAGCCCCACCCGGCCGCCGCCGGCGTGGACGGCAGCCACGAGATCCCGGGCGCCGTCGGTCAGCCGGACAGCTTGCCGCACGACATCGACGACGCCGGCGTCGAGCCCCGCGAGGGTGGCGACCCGGTCCCGCAGGCTCTCGGCGAAGTCGATCTCGCCGCGCATCGCGCGCTCGGTGACCGCGGCGACCTCGGCGCGGGTCCCGGCGTGCTCCGCGAGCAGCTCGATGACCTCGTCGGTGATGAAGGTGGAGTCGACGTCGGTCACCAGCAGACCGATCCCGTCGGCCACCAGCGCCCCGGTCGTCACGGCGACATCGACGCCGAGCGCGGTGGCCGGTCCGCGCAGCTCCTCGGCGAGTGCCGGCGCGCCGCCGGCCGCGTCGTCGACGACGGCGGTCCAGGCATGGCCGAAGAAGCCTGGCCGGGAGGTGCCGGCGCCGGTGACGGCGCCCGAGGTGCGGGTGGCCAGCAGACTCCGGGCGTGGTCGACGAGGCTGGGCGGCAGGGGGCGGGCCGACACCAGGCCCACGCGAAGGTCGGTCGGTGCGCTCACCCGGCCAGCGTACGGGCCGCCGTGACGGGCGGGGGGGGGGGGGGGGGGGGGGGGGGGGGGGGGGGGGGGGGGGGGGGGGGGGGGGGGGGGNGGTGCGCTCACCCGGCCAGCGTACGGGCCGCCGTGACGGGCGGCCGCGGTGCCCGGGGGCCGGACACCGCGGCGCCGCGTCAGCGGGTCACGTGCGTGCCCTTGGGGACGACGGTGATGCCGGACTCGGTGACCGTGAAGCCGCGCTCCCGGTCCCGCTCCTCGTCCACGCCGACCTGCGCGCCGTCGTCGATGCGGACGTTCTTGTCGACGATCGCCCGGTCGATGGTCGCGTTGCGGCCGACCTCGACGTCGTTGAAGACCACCGAGTCGCGCACCGAGGACCACGAGTTCACCCGGGTGCCGGGGGAGAGCACCGAGCCGATGACCTCGCCGCCGGAGACGATGACGCCGGGGGAGACCAGCGAGTCCAGCGCGTGCCCCAGCCGCTCGCGGTGGCCGTAGACGAACTTCGCCGGCGGCTGGCCCGGGTTGCCGGTGAACAGCGGCCAGTCGTTGTTGTAGAGGTTGAACTCCGGCGTCACCGAGATGAGGTCCTGGTGGGCGTCGTAGTAGGCGTCGACGGTCCCGACGTCGCGCCAGTACCGGTGGTCGCTGCCGGAGTCGCCCGGCACGATGTTGTCCTTGAAGTCGTGGACACCGGCGAGCCCCCGCTCGACGAACCAGGGGACGATGCTGCCGCCCATGTCGTGCTTGGAGATGGGGTCCAGGCTGTCGACACGCAGCGCCTCGACGAGGGCCTCGGTGGTGAGCACGTAGTTGCCCATCGAGGCGAGCACCTCGTCAGGGGAGTCCGCCAGGCCCTGGACATCGGTCGGCTTCTCGAGGAACTCACGGATCTTGCGGTTGTCGGAGGGGTCGACGTCGATGACACCGAGCTGGTCGGCGAGACCGATCGGCTGCCGGATCCCGGCGACGGTGAGCGCGGCACCGGTCTCCAGGTGCTGGTCCACCATCTGCGAGAAGTCCATCCGGTAGATGTTGTCCGCACCGACGATCACGACGATGTCGGGCTGCTCGTCGTCGATGAGGTTGAGGGACTGGTAGATGGCGTCGGCGCTGCCGAGGAACCAGTGCTTGCCCATGCGCTGCTGGGCGGGGACCGGGGCCACGTAGTTGCCGAGGTGGGTCGACAGCCGCCACGTCTTGGCGATGTGGCGGTCGAGGCTGTGCGACTTGTACTGGGTGAGGACGACCACCCGGAGGTAGCCGGAGTTGACGATGTTCGAGAGGGCGAAGTCGATGAGGCGGTAGATCCCACCGAACGGCACCGCCGGTTTTGCGCGTTCGTGAGTGAGGGGCATCAGACGTTTGCCCTCGCCGCCGGCGAGGACGATTGCGAGAACTCGTGGAGCAGCCATGCCCGAAGCCTAGGACTGGTTAGATGGCTCCGCAGACCTTTCATGCTTTCCGAGCGAGGAGTCTCCCCGTGCGCGTCGATATGCTCACCCGTGAATATCCCCCGAACATCTACGGCGGGGCAGGTGTGCACGTGGCGGAGCTGGCCGCGGTGCTGCGTGACCGTGCCGACGTCCGGGTCCACTGCTTCGACGGTCCGCGGACCCCCGGGCAGCCGGGTGGCGAGCCCGGGGTGACCGGGTACGACGAGCCGGCCACGCTGGCCCAGGCCAACCCGGCGCTGCGGACCTTCGGCGTCGACCTCGCGATGGCCGACGCCGTCGCCGGCACCGACCTCATCCACTCCCACACCTGGTACGCCGTGCTCGGCGGGCACCTCGGGGGGCTGCTCCACGGCGTCCCGCACATGATCTCGGCGCACTCCCTCGAGCCGCTGCGGCCATGGAAGGCCGAGCAGCTCGGTGGCGGGTACGCGCTGTCGTCGTGGGCCGAGCGCACCGCCTACGAGGGCGCCGACGGCATCATCGCGGTCAGCGGCGGCATGCGGGACGACATCCTGCGGTCCTACCCGGCGGTCGACCCGGGCCGGGTGCACGTCGTCCACAACGGCATCGACCTCGACGGCTGGGCGCGCCCCACCGGCGAGGAGGCCGAGCGGGGCCGGCGGGTGGTGCAGGAGCTGGGCATCGACCCCGACCGGCCGTCGATCGTGTTCGTCGGCCGGATCACCCGCCAGAAGGGCCTGCCGCACCTGCTGCGCGCCGCCCGCGGGCTGCCCGACGACGTCCAGCTCGTGCTCGTCGCCGGCGCACCGGACACCCCCGAGCTCGCCGAGGAGGTCAAGGGCCTCGTCGCCACGCTGCGCGAGCAGCGCGACGGCGTCGTGTGGATCGACGAGATGCTCTCCCGGCAGGACCTCGTCGCGGTGCTGGCGGCCGGCACGCTGTTCGTCTGCCCGTCGGTCTACGAGCCGCTCGGCATCGTCAACCTCGAGGCGATGGCCGTCGGGCTGCCGGTCGTCGCCTCGGCCACCGGCGGTATCCCGGAGGTCGTCGACGACGCCGTCACCGGCACCCTGGTGCCCATCGACCAGGTCGACGACGGCACCGGCACCCCCACCGACCCCGACGTCTTCGAGGCCGACCTGCTGCGGGCGATGACCGAGATGGTGTCCGACCCGGCCCGGGCCGCCGAGATGGGGCGGGCCGCCCGCACGCGCGTCGAGGACCACTTCGCGTGGACCGCGATCGCCGAGCGGACCCTCGACGTCTACCGCGCGGTGCTCGAGGGGCGCCGGTCGTGACGCCGGCCTAGTCGCCGTGCGCGGGGTGCTGGACGCTCGCGGCGGCCAGTGCCCCGCGGGCGACGTCGCGCAGCTCGGCCAGCGCGCGAGCACGGGCGCCGGTCTGCGCCGCCGCGACCGCCCCGCCGTCGTCATCCTCGGCGAGCTCGGCGAGCGCGAGCAGCCGGGCCGCCCGGACGACGACCTCCACCCGCGGGCCGTCGAGCCCGGGCGGCAGCAGGCCGCGCGGCAGCTCGCTGCGCAGCACCTGGGCGGCGAGCGCCGCGCCGTCCCCGCCGCCGGGCGCGAGGTCGAGGTCGGTGAAGGTGTCGAGCGCGCCGTGGAGCGCCGCGGCGATGTCCTGGCGGGCCTGGCGCAGCGAGCCGACGAGGCCGAGCAGGGTGGGCACCGGACGCTCCGCGAACGGCAGCCGGGACAGCTGCCACCGCACGAGGGTGCCCGGCTCCAGCGCGGTGCCGAACGCCTCGACCTGCGGGACCAGCGCCCACGAGCCGCCCTCGGTGCGCAGCAGCAGGCACTGCTCGGCCTCGAGCGCATCGAGCAGCGCCACCCCGGGGACACCGGCGGCGCGCCCCGGCACGGGCAGCACCGCGCCGACGTCGAGCACCACCTGGTCGGCGACCGCGTCGAGGACCTCCCGGACCGACCGGTGGCCGCCGTCGGCGTCGTCGACCACGTGGGTCTCGCTGCCGACGACGGCGCGCAACGCGGCCTCGACCGCCGCCGCCCGGTCCGGGCCGGGCGTCGAGCGCGCCCACCCCGAGGACCGGGTCGGCGGCGGTGCGGTCAGCGTGGGGAGCCAGAGGGCGCCCAGCACGGCGTAAGGGATGACGAGATCGGCCACACCTCCACCGTAGACGCGTACGGAGGAGTCCTGCCGATAGGGTCAGGGCATGAGTGACGTGCTGCACCTGTCGGACGTGAGCCTGCGTCGCGGACCCAAGACCATCCTCCACGACGTCAACTGGTCCGTCGCCGACGGCGACCGCTGGGTGGTGCTGGGCCCCAACGGCGCCGGCAAGACCACCGTCCTGCAGATGGCCGCCGCGCGGCTGTTCCCCTCCAGCGGCACCGTGGAGGTCCTCGGCGAGCGGCTCGGCAGCGTCGACACCTTCGAGCTGCGTCCGCGCATCGGGCTGGCCTCGGCCGCGCTCGCGGACCGGATCCCGGGCCGGGAGCGGGTGGGCGACGTCGTCGTCACCGCCTCCTACGGGGTCACCGGCCGCTGGCAGGAGGAGTACGACGAGTACGACGTCGGGCGGGCACAGGACCTGCTCGCCGCGTTCGGCGTCTCCCACCTGACCGACCGCACCTTCGGCACCCTGAGCGAGGGCGAGCGCAAGCGGGTGCAGATCGCCCGCGCGCTGATGACCGACCCCGAGCTGCTGCTCCTCGACGAGCCCGCCGCGGGCCTGGACCTCGGTGGCCGCGAGGAGCTGATGGCGGCCGTCTCGGAGATCGCCGGTGACCCGCGCTCGCCGGTCATCGTGCTCGTCACCCACCACGTCGAGGAGATCCCGCCCGGCTTCACCCACGCGCTGCTGCTGCGCGACGGCACCGTCGAGGCGGCCGGCCCGCTCGAGGAGGTCCTCACCCCCCAGCACCTGTCGCGGACCTTCGGCCTCGACCTCGAGGTAGAGCGCCACCGTGACCGCTGGAGCGCACGGGCCGCGGGGAGCGCGAGGCCCGGCGCCCGACGGCAGGGAAGCTGAGATGGCATGGCTCTGGTGGTTCGGCGGCGCACTGCTGCTCGGCGTCGTCGAGATGCTCACCGTCGACCTCGTCTTCCTGATGTTCGCCGGCGGCGCGCTGGCCGGCGGGGGAGTGGCACTGCTCGGGGCGCCGTTCTGGGTGCAGGTGCTGACCTTCGCCGTGGTGGCCGCGGTGCTGCTCCTCGCGGTGCGGCCGTGGGCGCTCGCGCGGCTCAAGGCCTCCACCCCTGACACGTTGACCAACGTCGCGGCGCACGTCGGCCGCACTGCCGAGGTGCTCGTCGACGTCACCGAGCACGCCGGCCGGGTCAAGCTGGTCGGCGAGGTCTGGACGGCGAGAGCCGCCGGGCCCGGCGTCGTCCTGCACACCGGGACCACCGTCCGGGTGGTGCGGGTCGACGGCGCGACCGCCGTCGTCGAGGCGATACCGCTCGACTTCACCCAGCCCGGCCGATGAGCTCCACCGCAGTCCGTTTCCGAACCATCCGAGGAGAATCGTGACCGACAACCCCGGGAGCCTCGTGCTCACCGTCGTCCTGGTCCTGGTGGCGCTGTTCGTCATCATCGCCATCTGGCGGGCGGTGCGCATCGTCCCGCAGGCCGTGGCGCTGATCGTCGAACGCCTCGGGAAGTTCAACACCGTGATGTACGCGGGGCTGCACTTCCTCATCCCGTTCGTCGACCGCGTCCGCGCCGGCGTCGACCTCCGTGAGCAGGTCGTCTCGTTCCCGCCGCAGCCGGTGATCACCTCCGACAACCTCGTGGTCTCGATCGACACGGTCATCTACTTCCAGGTGACCGACCCGAAGGCGGCGACGTACGAGATCGCCAACTACATCACCGGTATCGAGCAGCTGACGGTGACCACGCTGCGTAACGTCATCGGCTCGATGGACCTCGAGCAGACGCTCACCAGCCGGGACCAGATCAACGGCCAGCTGCGTGGCGTGCTCGACGAGGCCACCGGCCGGTGGGGGATCCGCGTCAACCGGGTCGAGCTCAAGTCGATCGACCCGCCGCAGAGCATCCAGGGCGCGATGGAGCAGCAGATGCGCGCCGAGCGTGACCGGCGTGCCGCCATCCTCACCGCCGAGGGTGTCAAGCAGTCCCAGATCCTTACCGCCGAGGGTGAGAAGCAGTCCTCGATCCTGCGGGCCGAGGGCCAGGCGCAGTCCGCGATCCTCCAGGCGCAGGGTGAGTCGCGCGCCATCCTCCAGGTGTTCGACGCCATCCACCGCGGCAAGCCCGACTCCAAGCTGCTCGCCTACCAGTACCTGCAGATGCTGCCCGAGCTGGCCAACGGCACCTCCGACAAGCTGTGGGTCATCCCCACCGAGTTCACCGCGGCGCTGGGCACCATCGCCCGTGGCTTCGGCGGCTCGCCCGGCGGCGGCGGCCCCTCCGACGACGATGACGACGACAACGGCCCGACCCCGCAGGTCGACTTCGGCCCCTACGGCACGACGCTGGCCTCGGGCCTGGCGGAGACCAGCCTGCAGGACCCCGACGAGGCGCTGGCGCAGGCCCGCAGCGAGGCCCAGCAGGCGACCTCGGAGGCCACCGCGGCCGGTGAGCGGTCCGGCAGCCCGTTCTCCCGCTCCGCCGAGCGCGGCCAGCAGCCCGCCGAGAGCCAGCGCGACACCGGCCGGACCCGGCGCCGCGACGAGACGCGGTTCGCGCCGCCCGCGGCGCCGGCCGGCTCCCAGGGGTTCCCGCCGCCGCCGAGCGCCAACCAGCCCGGCCCCACCGCCGGCCCGCCGGCCACCGTGGTCCCGCCGGCACCGGAGCCGGCACCGGAGCCGCCGGCACCAGGGGCCCCGCCGGCACCAGAGGCCCCGCCGGCACCGGACGCGCCGCCGGCACCGGAGCCCGACGACCAGCGCAACCAGTAGCCACCACGACCCGGGCACCTGAGGTGCTCGGGTCGCGGTGCGGGCCGGCCGCCACGCCCTCAGCGAAATGAGGTCGGGCCTCCCGCGGGACTGATCTAGGCTGTCCAGGCGTCCGACCCAGGTCGGGCCCGTGCCACCGGTCGCCATCGCCGTCGGTGGCACCGGATCGAAAGGCTGCCATGCTCATCCGTGCGCTTCGACGGTTCCTGCGCCCCTACCGGCGCGACGTCGGGTTCGTCGTCGTGCTCCAGTTCCTCCAGACCATCGCGGCACTGTCGCTGCCCAGCCTCAACGCCGCCATCATCGACAACGGCGTGGTCGCCGGCGACACCGGCTACATCCTGCGGGTCGGCGGCGTCATGCTCGCGATCAGCGCCGCCCAGGTGCTGTGCGCGATCGCCGCGGTGTACTTCGGCGCACGCACCGCGATGTCCGTCGGGCGTGACATCCGCCGGGCGACGTTCACCCGGGTGCAGCGGTTCTCCGCCGCCGAGCTGGGCCAGTTCGGTGCGCCGTCCCTCATCACCCGCTCGACCAACGACGTCCAGCAGGTCCAGATGGTGACGCTGATGACGTTCACCATCATCGTCATGGCACCGATCATGATGGTCGGCGGGATCATCATGGCGATCCAGCAGGACCTCGGGCTCTCCGTGCTGCTCGCCGTCGTCGTGCCGGTGCTGCTCGGGGTGATGGGCCTGATCGCATGGCGGATGGGGCCGCTGTTCAAGGTCGTGCAGAAGCGCATCGACCGGATCAACCTCGTCATGCGCGAGCAGATCACCGGCGTGCGGGTCATCCGGGCGTTCAACCGCCAGCCCACCGAGCGCCGCCGCTTCGAGACCGCCAACGACGAGCTGATGACCGTCAACCTGAAGATCGGCTATCTCATGGCGCTGATGTTCCCGGTGGTCATGGTCATCCTCAACACCTCGACGGTCGGGGTCATCTGGTTCGGCGCCGGGCGCATCGACTCCGGGGCGATGGAGGTCGGTGCGATGGTCGCCTTCCTCAACTACCTCATGCAGATCCTCATGTCGGTGCTCATGGCCTCGATGATGTTCATGATGGTGCCGCGTGCCTCGGTCTCGGCCGGCCGGATCATGGACGTGCTCGGCACCGAGCCGCAGATCGTCGCCCCGCCGTCGCCCCAGGCGCTGCCGGCCCGTGGCCAGCCGCTCGTCGTCGAGCTCGACGGCGCGAGCTTCGGCTACGCCGGCGCCGACGAACCGGTGCTCCACGACGTGTCGCTGCGGCTGGCACCGGGACGCACGACGGCGATCGTCGGCTCCACCGGTGCCGGCAAGTCGACCCTCGTCAACCTGCTGCCGCGGCTGCTCGACGTCACCGGTGGCGCCGTCCGGGCCGGCGGCACCGACGTGCGCGAGCTCGACCCCGCGGCGCTGCGGGAGCGGATCTCTATCGTGCCGCAGCGTGCCTTCCTGTTCTCCGGGACCATCGCCTCGACGCTGCGCATCGCGGCACCGCAGGCCACCGACGCCGAGCTGTGGGAAGCGCTGGAGGCCGCGCAGGCCCGGGACTTCGTCACTGAGCTCGGGCTGGACGCCCGGGTGGAGCAGGGCGGCTCGAACTTCTCCGGCGGCCAGCGCCAGCGGCTGGCGATCGCCCGCGCGCTGCTGCGCCCCGCCGACCTGTACGTGTTCGACGACTCCTTCTCGGCGCTCGACTACGCCACCGACGCCAGGCTGCGCGCGGCGCTGCCCGACGCCACGCGGGGCGCGGCGATACTCATCGTCGCCCAGCGCGTCGCCACCATCCGGGACGCCGACGAGATCCTCGTGCTCGACGACGGCCACGCCGTCGGCCTCGGCAGCCACGACGAGCTGATGGCGAGCAACCCGACCTACCAGGAGATCGTCCTGTCCCAGCTGAGTGTGCAGGAGGCAGCATGAGCGTCCCCCCGGGGCCCCCGCCCGGCCAGAAGTCCGAGAACTTCGGCGTATCGCTGCGGCGGCTGCTCGGCGAGATGCGGGTCGAGCGGCTGCGGCTGGTCGGCGTCGTCATCCTCGCCCTCGTGGCGGTCGCGCTGCAGGTCTCCGGCCCGGCGCTGCTCGGCCGGGCCACCAACGTCGTCTTCGACGGTTTCGTCGGCGCCTCTCTCGGCTCCCAGCTGCCGCCCGGCACCACCCGCGACGAGGCCATCGAGCTGCTGCGGGACTCCGGCCAGGACCAGGTCGCCGAGATGCTCACCGGGATGGACGCGGTCCCCGGTGTCGGCATCGACTTCGGTGAGCTGGCGCAGATCGTCCTGCTCGTCCTCGGGGTGTACATCGCCGCGGCCGTCTTTATGTGGATCCAGGGCCGGATCCTCGCCGGCGTCGTGCAGCGCACCGCGTTCCGGCTGCGCCGCGACGTCCAGGCCAAGATCGACCGGCTGCCGCTGCGTGAGCTCGACTCGCACGCCCGCGGCGACGTGCTGTCCCGGGTCACCAACGACATCGACAACGTCTCCCAGACCCTCCAGCAGACCCTGTCGCAGGTGATCACGGCGCTGGTGACCGTCGTCGGTGTCGTCGTCATGATGTTCGTGCTGTCCTGGCAGCTGGCGCTCATCGCGCTGGTGACCGTGCCGGTCTCCGCGTGGGCGACGATGATGATCGCCAAGCGCGCCCAGCCGCACTTCCTCGGCCAGTGGAAGTCCACCGGCGACCTCGGCGGCAAGGTCGAGGAGGCCTTCACCGGCCACGAGCTGCTCACCGCGTTCAACGCCCAGGAGGGCGTGCGCGACGGCTTCGACGAGGACAACGGCAAGCTGTACGAGGCGAGCTTCCGGTCGCAGTTCATCTCCGGCACGATCATGCCGATGATGATGTTCGTCGGGAACCTCAACTACGTGCTCGTCGCCGTCGTCGGCGGGCTGCGGGTCGCCTCCGGTGACCTCTCGCTGGGCTCGGTGCAGGCGTTCATCCAGTACTCGCGCCAGTTCAGCCAGCCGCTGTCGCAGCTGGCGTCGATGGTCAACCTCGTGCAGTCCGGGGTGGCGTCGGCGGAGCGGGTGTTCGAGGTGATGGACGCCCCCGAGCAGGGCGCCGACCCGGTGCCCGGCCAGCGCCCCGAGGCCGTCCGCGGCCTCGTCCGGTTCGAGGACGTCAGCTTCCGGTACGTGCCGGAGCGGCCGCTCATCGAGGGCCTGGACCTCGATGTGCAGCCGGGCCAGACCGTCGCCGTCGTCGGGCCCACCGGTGCGGGCAAGACCACGCTGGTCAACCTCATCATGCGGTTCTACGAGATCGACGGCGGGCGCATCCTGCTCGACGGCGTCGACACCGCCGCGATGACCCGCCACGACCTGCGTGAGTCCATCGGCATGGTGCTGCAGGACACCTGGCTGTTCAAGGGCACCATCGCGGAGAACATCGCGTTCGGCCGCGACGGCGCTACCGAGGACGAGGTCCGCGCGGCCGCGGTCGCGGCATCGGTCGACCGGTTCGTGCACAGCCTGCCCGACGGGTACGACACCGTCATCGACGACGAGGGCGGCGGGGTCTCGGCGGGGGAGAAGCAGCTCATCACCATCGCCCGCGCGTTCCTGTCCGACCCGCAGCTGCTCATCCTCGATGAGGCGACCAGCTCGGTCGACACGCGTACCGAGGTGCTCGTCCAGCTGGCGATGACCGAGCTGCGCAAGGGCCGTACCTCGTTCGTCATCGCCCACCGGCTCAGCACCATCCGGGACGCCGACGTCATCCTCGTGATGGAGGACGGCGCGATCGTCGAGCAGGGCGACCACGAGGCACTGCTGTCCGCCGACGGGCCCTACGCCCGGCTCTACCAGAGCCAGTTCGCGGCGCCGGTGGTCGAGTAGTGCCGATCGTCCACATCACCGATCCTGCCGACGAACGCCTCGCCGACTACACCGGCCTGACCGACGTCGCGCTGCGCATCAAGCAGGAGGCCGACGGCGGGCTGTACATCGCCGAGAGCAAGGCCGTCATCCGACGCGCGCTGGCGGCCGGCCACCGGCCACGGTCGTTCCTCATGGCCGAGAAGTGGGTCAGCGGGATGGCGCCGGTCATCGCCGGGGCACCCGGCAGTGTCGGTCTCGGCGACGGCGGGCCGGACGTGCCGGTCTACGTCGCTGACGAGACGGTGATGCGCGACATCACCGGGTACCGGGTGCACCGGGGCGCGCTGGCGGCGATGCACAGACCTGTGCTGCCTGCGGTGGGCGACGTGCTCGCCGGTGCCCGTGGGGGGCGCGGCGCACGCCGGGTGGCGGTGCTCGAGGACATCGTCGACCACACCAACGTCGGGGCGATCTTCCGCAGCGCGGCTGCGCTGGGCGTCGACGCGGTGCTGGTGACGCCGCGCTGCGCGGACCCGCTGTACCGGCGCTCGGTGCGGGTCTCGATGGGCACGGTCTTCCAGGTGCCGTGGACCCGGCTGCGGTCGTGGCCCGGCAGCGTCGCGGACCTGCACGACGCCGGCTTCACGGTGGCCGCGCTGGCACTGTCGGACGACTCGGTCAGCCTCGACGACTTCGCCGCCTCGCCGGCCGTGCGTGGCGAGGGCGCGCGGACCGCGATGGTGCTCGGCGCGGAGGGGGACGGGCTGGCACGCAGCACGATCGAGGCCGCCGACGTCGTCGTGCGGATCCCGATGGCCGGCGCGGTCGACTCGCTCAACGTCGCGGCGGCGTCGGCAGTGGCGTTCTGGGCGACGCGGTAGTGGCCGGCGGCGAGCTGCGCCTCGCTGCCGCCGACCGGTTATCGCGAGGACCCGACCCGCGCGGCTCTTGGTGTCATGTGGATGGCGTCGCGCGGTGTTGGCTCGGGTGGCGGTCGAGGTCCCCGAAGAGGGCGATTCCTACTTCGTCTCGTTCGGGTGGCTCGTGTGCACCTGCTCCAGGGAGACCGTGCGCTCGTGGACGTAGAACCAGATGCGCGCGGTGCCCTTCGCCGTCGGCTTGTGCTGCCAGCGCTCGTGGGTCGCGCCGCCGCGCGAGATCGTGCTGAGCTCGCCCTTGAGTCGGTAGTTCGTCGGCGTCGTGACCAGGGGCGTCCGCGTGAGGGAGTCCCAGGTCTCCGTCATCGGGCTGCGGATCGTCGCGACGAGGTCCCGCCATCCCTTCTGGGCGTCGGCGGTGGCGAATCGGATCTCGTACTCGGTCCTCTTCGGAGGGCGGGGGACCAGCTCGCCCTTCTTGGCGGCCGCCACGGCTACGGACGCTCTACGGTCTCGTCGTCGTCGAGCCACGCAAGGTCGGCGCTGCCGAGCCCGGCGGCGACGGCGGTCGCCGTCTCCTTCCAGGACGTCAGTTCGGCGATCGCGAGGTGCGGCTGGCCGGTGGAGAACGAGGCGCGCGCGGCGTCCACGAGGTCCTGCGCGCAGGATTTCCGGTCCGCGGGCGACAGGGCGAGCATCCACGGGAACGCCTTGGCCATGCGCGCTGCGAGAGGCCCGTCGTCGTCGAGGGTGACGGTGATGAGCTGCGCTGCGAAGTTCAGCAGGCGAGAGCGACCCTCGGCCTCGCGCTGCGACATGAGCACCAGCGCCTCGCCGTCGCGCCGGGTCACCGTCACGGGGTGGTCCTCGGCCTCGGCGAAGACCTCGGCGGAGTGCTTGCTCAGGTCCGAGGAGCGCCGGGTCGCCACGGGGAGGTCTGCTGCGGTGGTCATGGGCCCAACCTATTCGGAACGTGTTCGGAAGTCCAGTGTGCGTGATCATCGACCGAGCGTGAGCAGCATCTCGTCCACGGACGTGCTTGCCATCGATGGCCGGGCTGAGTCACCCCGATGGCTTGAGTGCTCGGTGCGCCGACTCTCGTCGCCGATGCCGAGGTCCCGCCCGCTCAGGCCCGCCGGCTCTGCTCGCGGTACGGGTGGGCCGGGTACACGCCGAGGATGTCGAGCTCGTCGGTGAAGTAGGTCAGCTCCTCGAGGGCGCGGGCCAGCGCGGGCTCCTCGGGGTGCGCCTCGACGTCGACGAGGAACCCGGTGGCGGCGAACTCGCCGTCCATCATGTACGACTCGAGCTTGGTCATGTTGATCATGTTCGTGGCGAAGGCGCCCAGCGCCTTGTAGAGCGCACCGGGGATGTTGCGGATCCGGAACACGAAGGTGGTGACGGTCGGCCCGCCGGTGCTCGGCGGGGTGGTGCGCTCGCGGGCGAGGACGACGAACCGGGTGGTGTTGTGCTTCTCGTCCTCGACGTCCGACGCGAGCGTCCGCAGGCCGTAGATCTCCCCGGCGAGCGCGGTGGCGAACGCGGCGCGGGAGGGGTCGTTCGCCTCGGCCACCTCGCGGGCCGCCCCGGCGGTATCGCCGGCGACGACGGCGGTCAGCCCGAGCTCGGCGGTGATCCGGCGGCACTGGCCCAGCGCGTGCACGTGGCTGTGCACGGTGCGCACCGACGCGCGGGTCGCGCCCTCGACGGCCAGCAGCTGGAAGTGGATGGGCAAGAAGAACTCGGCGACGATGTGCAGCCCCGAGCGCGGCAGGAAGTGGTGGATGTCCGCCACCCGCCCGTTGCTGGAATTGTCGATCGGGATCATCGCGAGGTCGGCGGCGCCGGTCTGCACGGCGGCGAGGGCGTCCTCGAAGGACGCGCTCGGCAGGCCCTGCCCCTCCGGGTAACACTCGCGGCTGGCGATGTCGGAGTTCGAGCCGGGCTCGCCCTGGTAGCTGATGGTCGTGGTCACCGGAACATTATCCCTGCCGCGTGGCGTGCTCCGGTGCCGTCATCCTCGCGGCGTACGGCGTCGCTACCTGCGGACGACGACCTCACCACCGCCGCCCCGGACGCTGGAGGTGATCCGGCGCCCGGCCGGAACTCGTCCGGAGAGGAGCACCCCATGTCGGTCCGCACCCCCGCCCCGACCCGTCTGCCCGTCACTGCCGTGCCCAGTGCGCGCTGGTGGTCGAGGCTTGCCCTGCCGGTCGCCGCGCTGTGGTCGCTGGCGTACCTCGTCCTCGGCCTGCGGTGGCTGCAGGGCGGCAGCGGCAACCCGGCGGACCCGGCCGTTGACCCGGCGCTGCTGCTCAGCGTGCTCGAGCCGCTCGGTCCCACCCGCGCAGCGGCGCTCTACACCGGGCTGGCCGCCGCCGGTCTGCTGCTCGCCGCGGTGATGGCGGCGCGGCGTCCTCGCCCGGGTCGGGCCGGCGCGGCGGACCGGGTGGCGGCCGGCGCCGCCGTCGTCCTCGGTGTGGTGCTCGCCGTCGTGCTGACGGACTTCCGGATCCTCGCCAACCTCGGCTACCTCCCCATGCTGCCGCTCGCCGCGCTCGGGCTGCTGCCCGGCGGCGGTGGCATACCTGCGCTCAGCTGGCCGGATGTCAACCTCCTGGTGCTGATGGCCGCCGGCCTGGCATGGGTCGGCGCCGGCATCTGCCACGGCGGTGCCGTCAACCGGTACGACGGTGACCGCGGCCGTCCGTGGTGGACCGCACCGGCCGCCGTCGCCCGCTGGGGCCGCCTGGCGACCTACGTCGCGATGGTTGTACCGCTCGGGTACGCGGCCACCCGGTACGCCTGGGCGCTGGGCATCCCGTTCGGGGTGCGGCAGGAGCTGCTCGACGAGCTCGGCCCGGGAGTGCTCGCCGGCGCCGGGTTGGCGACCGGCGCCGTCGTCGGGGCGGTGCTGACCTGGGGGCTGCTGCGGCCGTGGGGCACCACCGTCCCCCGCTGGTTGCCCGGCGTCGGCGGGCGGCGGGTACCCGTGGCAGTGGCCGTGGCGCCGGCGAGCCTGGTCGCCGCGGCGGTCACCTCGGCCGGCCTGATGTTCTGGCGCTTTCTCCTCGCCGACCGGTTCGGCGAGTACTTCCCGGGCACGGAGGCCGACGTCGCCGCCTGGCTGCCGGAGCTGTTCTGGCCGGTGTGGGGGGTCGCGCTGGCCGCGGCGACGTACGCCTACGTGCTGCGCCGCCGGGCTCAGCCCCGGGGACGAACCAGCCCGCTCTCGTAGGCCAGCACCACCGCCTGCACCCGGTCGCGCAGGCCGAGCTTGGTCAGCAGCCGGCCGACGTGGGTCTTCACAGTCGCCTCCGAGAGGAACAGCCGGCCGGCGATCTCGGCGTTGGAGGCGCCGGTGGCGACCTCCAGCAGCACCTCGCGCTCCCGGACGGTGAGCCGCTCGAACGGGTCGGCGCCGGACCGCGGCCCCGGCAGGCCGGCCGCGACGTGGGCGATGAGGCGCCGGGTGGTCGAGGGAGCAAGGACGGCATCGCCGTCGTGCACCGCCCGGACGGCGGCGAGCACCTCCGCGGCGGGGGCGTCCTTGAGCAGGAAGCCGCTGGCGCCGGCCTTGAGCGCGGCGAAGGCGTAGTCGTCGAAGTCGTACGTGGTCAGCACGATCACCCGGGGGATGTCGGGGTGGCGCGCCAGCAGCCGACGGGTGGTCGCCACGCCGTCGAGGCCCGGCATCCGGACGTCCATGAGGACGACGTCGCAAGGAGTGGTGGCGACGAGGTCGAGGGCGCTCGGGCCGTCGGCGGCCTCGCCGACCACCCGCATGTCGGGTTGCGAGTCGACGACCATCGCCAGGCCGGTCCGCACCAGCTCCTGGTCGTCGACGAGCGCCACCCGGATCATGCCCGCTTCTCGTCGTCCTCGGGGCGCCGTCGCGTCCCGCTGCGCCCCGAGGGTATCGAGGCCCGCACGACGAAGCCGTCGTCGCGCGGGCGGGCGACCAGCTCGCCGCCCTCGAGGTCGACCCGCTCGCGCATCCCGAGCAGCCCGAGCCCGGATTCGCCGGGCGGCGGCGGCGAGCCACCGGCGTCCTCGACGGTGACGGTCAGCGAGTCCGCCGCCCAGGCCAGTCCGACACACGCCCGGGCGCCGTCGCCGGCGTGCTTGACCACGTTCGTCAGTGCCTCCTGCGCCACCCGATAGGCCGCTAGCCGGGCGGTCGGCGAGAGCCGCACCGGGGTGCCGGTGACCACCAGGTCGACCGGCAGGCCGGTGGCCCGCACCCGCTCGACAAGCGCCGGTATGTCCTCCACCGCGGGGTCGCCCCGTTGCTCGCCGTCGGTGTCCGTCCCGTCGCTGCGCAGCCGGCCGAGCACCGTGCGGGTGTCGTCCAGCGCGTCCCGCCCCGTCTCAGCCACCGTGTCCAGGGTGCGCAGCGCGACCGCCGGGTCGTGCTCGCCGGCGAGCCGGCCGCCCTCGGCCTGCCGCACGATGACGGCGAGGCTGTGCGCCACGATGTCATGCATCTCGCGCGCCACCCGGGTGCGTTCCTCGGCCGCGGCCTGGGCGACCTGCCGGGCCTCGCGCGCCTGCGCCTCGCGGGTCCGCTCCTCCAGCTGGCCGAGGTAGGCCGCCCGGACCCCGCGGAACCGGCCCAGCCCCCAGCCGGCGAGGACGACGGCGAGCAGCGCGCCGAGCACCATCGCCCGGGGGAGCAGCTCGGTGGTGTCGACGGCCGCGGGGCCGCCGAGGGCGGGCGACACCCAGTCCGGGCCGGTCCACAGCGGCACCGCGGTGATCACGGCGCCGAGCAGCCCGACGGCGAGCGCCAGCGTGGGCCACGGCGGGCGGGCATAGGCGGCCGCCGAGTAGAGGAGGACGGGAAACACGAGGGCGCTGGGTAGCAGGATCGCTGGGAAGGGGCCGACGACGGCGCCGTTCGTCGTGACGGTCACCGGGACGAGCACGAGGACGAGCATCGCGGCCGCGCCGGTGGCGTAGGCGGCCGCGGGCTTGGTGCGCCGGAGCGCGACCGCCAGGTGGGCGACGACGATCGCGGCGATGGCCGGCAGGAGCCACGGGGCGGTCGGGCCGCCGGCCAGCAGCGGACCGAGGGACGCCGGCGCGAGGACGGCGGCCAGTGCCGCGGCGAGGACCGCGTCGGTCAGCCACGGCCGCCGGCGCAGCCAGGAGTCCACCCCGCCGAGGCGGGGGGCCGGTGGCACGGTCCGCGGGTCCACGCCCGCCATCGTAGGGGTGCCCTCCGACGGACCGAAGCGTCAGACTCCGCCGGCGTAGCCGAGCTGGCGCCAGGTCTCGTAAGCGCCCACGGCCGCGGCGTTGGACAGGTTCATCGACCGCGCCTGCGGAATCATCGGGATCCGGACCCGGTCGGTGAGCCGCGAGTCGTCGAGCACGTGGCCGGGCAGCCCGGTGGGCTCGGGCCCGAACAGCAGCGCGTCACCCGCCCGGTAGGCGACGTCGCCGAACGAGGTGGTGGCGGCGCCGGTGAACGCGTAGACGCGCCCCGGCGCCACCGCGGCCAGCGCGGCATCGAGGTCGGCGTGGACGACGACGTGCGCGAGGTCGTGGTAGTCCAAGCCCGCGCGGCGCAGGTGGGCGTCGCTCAGCACGAAGCCGAGCGGCTCGACGAGGTGCAGGGTGGCGCCCAGGCACGCGGTCATCCGGATGGCGTTGCCGGTGTTCGGCGGGATGCGGGGCTCGTAGAAGATGACGTGGAACACCGCGACATCCTCCCACCATGCTCGGCGCCGGTCGTCGCCGTACCCTCGGACGAGGAGAACGACCGCGACGAGGAGACCGATGGGCAAGATCAGCGTGATTCTCAGGACGGCGACCCGGCTGGGGCCGTTCGTCTACGCCGGGGTCAAGGGGGTGGCCGCGCTCATGCGCGACAACCCCGAGCTCGCCCGGTACGGCCAGGACCTGCTCGACCGGTTCAACGGCGCGCGGTCCGGGCGGTCGCGGCCCGACCGGCTGCGGCGGTCGGTCGCGCTGCTGCGCACCCAGTCGCAGGCCCGGCTGGCCGAGGCTGAGGACCCTGCTGAGACGGCGCAGGCCCAGCGGTGGCTGGCGCAGGCGGACCGGCTCGACGACGCCGTCGAGCTGATGGCGATCCACCGGGGCCGTCGTCAGGCCCGCGACGCCGCCGCGGTGGAGGCCCGGGTCGAGGAGCTGTTCGCGGAGATCTTCGCCTCGTCCATCCAGTACCGCGCCGACCGCGGCATCGAGCCGTAGTTGCTACGGCGCGCGGCCGCGCAGCACGCCGGCCAGCGCCAGCGTCGCCAGCGCGAGCACCGGCACGATCGCCAGGCCTACACGCAGCCCGAAGGCGTCCCCGAGGGCCCCGACCACCGGTGGCGACAGCAGGAACGCGAGCCGCATCAGCCAGGAGACGATGGTCAGCCCGCTGCCCTTCCGGATGCCCGGGATGTCGTCCGCGGCGTTCATCGCCGCCGGGACGAGCGTCGCGGAGCCGAAACCGGCGAGCGCGAAGCCGCCGGTGACGGCGCCCACGCCCGGCCCGACGACGACGACGGCCATCCCGAGGATGATCAGCACGGCGCCGAGCCGGGCCACCGCCCGCTGACCGAGCCGGTCGGTCATGGGGTCTCCGAGGGTCCGCCCGATGAGCTGGGCACCGACGAGGGCCACGAAGCCGAAGCCCGCCACCGCCGGCCCGGCGCCGAGCTCCTCGCTGAGGTACACCGCCGACCACGTGTTGCCGGCGTCCTCGACCATCGTCCCGCTCATCGCGATGACCACGAGCGCGACGAGGACGACGGCAGGGCGCCGCAGGGCCGCCCGGAACCGTTCTGCCGGGCCGCTCGCCTGGTGAGGGTCCGGCGGGTCGGCGAGCCGGTCGAGCTCGGCTGCCGCGGCGGCGGAGAGCCCGTGACGCCGCGCGGCAACGGCGACGACGAGCCACAGCAGGCTGCTCGCCGTCAGATGGATGCCCAGCGGGACGTCCCGGGCGGCGGCGAGGGTGCCCGTGAGCCCGCCGGTGACCGCCCCGGCGCTCCACACGGCGTGGAAGGAGTTGATGATCGAGCGTCGATAACCGCGTTGCACCGACAGCCCGTGGGAGTTCTGGGCGACGTCGACGATCGCGTCCATCGCCCCGCCGGCGAACAGGGCGACGACGAGCAGCCACAGTGATGGCACCCACCCGACGAGGGCGACCGCCACCGCGAGCAGCACCGTGGTGACGGCGGCCGCCGTCGCCGCCCCGAGACGGCGGACCGTGGCGGCGGCCAGCGGCCCGGCGATGACGGCGCCGAGCGGGAAGGCGATGACGACGAGCCCGAACTGGGTGTTGCTCAGCTCCAGCCCGGACTTCACCGTCGGGTAGCGCGGCAGCAGGTTGGCGAAGATCGCGCCGTTGGTGAAGAACATCGCCGCGGTGGCCACGCGTGCGTGCTGGAGCCGTCGCGACGGACGGTGCCGGCCCGTGGCAGCTGCGGGGACAGACATGGTGCTCACTAGGTTCCGGGTGGTGCCGCGGTGCCGCGGCGGCCGGTCAACTGTACGTGCCGGTGGGCTGCGGCGGCGGGTTCGGTGCCGGCCGGCCGGCGTGGCTAGCGTCGACCGCTCGACCGCGTCGGCATCGGGCGACGGCGCAGTCGCACGGTGATGCCGGCGCCGACGAGGAACGCTCCCAGCAGGAGCAGGGCGCCCGCGGTGACGCCGCTGGTGCTGAGGCGCTCGCGGTCCGCTTCACCCGGCTCGCCCGGCTCGGGGGAGTCGTCGTGGCCGTGGTTGTCGTCGTCGGAGGGGGCGACCTCTCGGAAGCCGAGTCGCGACAGCACCTGACCGGCCTGCGCCCGCGTGCTCGCCGGGGCGTCGGCGGACATGGCGACGTCGAGCCCCAGCCGCAGCGGAGCGCCAGGTTCGGCCACCGGGCCGTGCCAGGTGGAGCTCGGCGTCGTCGACTGGCCGTTGAGGTGGACGGTGAGCCACTCACGGAGCTGGGTGCCCGCCGGGTCGACGAGGTCGTCGCCGAGCGTCACGGTGAGCTGGGCCGGTCCCGGGCCGTGGTGGCGGATCCACACGACGGCGGTGGCGTGCTCACCCGGCACGAGCAGTGTCGTCGGGAAGAGCGCCGGGAGCTCGGTGGCCCACTGTGCGCCGTCCTCGGAGAACTCCATCGGCGGCCCGGTGGCGGCCCCGGCCGGCTGGACCGGGAGCAGCGCGCCGAGAAGGACGAGGAGCGCAGCGATCGCCGCGGCCGCGGTCGTCCTCATACGGCAGGTACTTGCTGGGCCTCGCGGCGCCGGGCGCGGACGCCGGAGCCCATCTGCCACAGACCGTAGGAGATGAGCGCGCCGGCGGCGACGACGACGAGCCCGCTCCGGGTGTCGACGTTGATCGCGGAGTTGACGTGGCCCAGCCACGGCAGGCTGTAGGCCACTGTGCCGCGGATCTGCACCGGGAGGATGGCCTCGGGGTCCGGTGATCCGTTGGCGTCGCCCTGCGTGACGAAGCTGCGGTCCCCGCCGGTGTTCGCGTTGACGCCGACCACGCGGTGGGTGATGACCTGCGGCTCGCCCGGCGCGATCTGATAGGTGACGACGTCGCCGACCCGGATGTCCGCCGGGTCGGTCGGGGCCACGATCGCGAGCGTGCCCGGTTCCAGGTGGGGCCGCATGCTCCCGGTGAGTACCGTGTACGGGGTGGCGCCCATGACCTTGGGCACGACGACGGTCGCCAGCGCGACGGCGATCGCGACGGCCAGTGCGAGCGCGCTGAGAATGGTGCCGATCAGGCGGAGGGGGTTAGGCACAGCGGACTCCTGTGAGCCCGAGGAGCCCCAGGCGGATCTGGACGCTCGCGGTCGGAGCCGACTCCCAGCCGGACCCGTGGACGGCGGTCACTGTGAGGGCCGGTCTGGCTCCGCCGATAATCAGATCGAGCAGACCCTGGAGAACGCCGGTAAGCAGTCCAGCCTTGAGCTCGAAGCTGCGAGTACCGCCGCTGAGCCTGGCGATCTCGAAGAGCTCTCCGTCGGCCTCGGCCCGGACGATGTAGCCATCAGGCTCTCCACCTGCTGGCTCTGGCCAGGAGAGTTCGACGTGTTGGGCGACGAGCCCCAAGAGGCCGCCCTCGGTGCTGCACTGAAGAGTCGCCGGCGCCGCGACCACGCCGGCGGACGCCGTCGTGGCGTCGAGCTCGACACTATGGCTCCACAGACCCCAGGCCACCGTCGGTCCGGCCGCGAGCAGCATGATCAGCGCGACGACGATCCCGGCACGGGCCCCGCGGCGCGGTCGACGCGCTGGAGCCGTCACTGCAGCACCTGCTCTGCGGTCACGGTGACGGTGACGTCCGCCGTTGCCGCCTGGAGGTCGCTCGGAGTGTCGGGCGCCAGGGTGAACCGGACACAGAAGTCGGTCGAAGTCTCGCCGTCCAGTGCGGTGCCGTTGGGGGTGCCTATCGCGAGCGGTTCGCCCACGCACTCGGCATCGGCGTACCAGCCGACGTCCACGTGCTCGCCCAGCGCGCCGGTGGCGTCGCGAGTGACCCGGTACTGCCAGGCCGCGTCGCTGTCCATGGTCACCCGTGCGGTGCCGGTGGCCGTGTCGCCGGGAAACAGCCCGGTGACCTCGGGCTCGTCGACCCACTCGGCAGTGATGTCAAAGCTGCCGCTGGTCAGCTGGACCGCGGGCAACGGCTGGGAGACCGACCAGAGGGCATGGGCCAGCGCGCCGCCGCCGATCACGAGAACAATCGTGACGGCGGCGGCAAGCACTGACCTACGCAGCATCTGCGTCGAGCCTCTGGTACCGATCAGTTGCCGACCGCTACCTGGGCGAGGTTGAACACCACGCTGCTGAGGTTGACCGTGCTGTCCGTGGCGACCTGGTCCTCGGTGTCCTCGTCAAAGGTGATGGTCACCCCGGCGTTGACCGAGTCATAGGAAGCATTGCTGGGAGCGATGTTGAACGCGTTGGTGCCGGCAGCCGTCGCCCATGTGGCGTCGTCGGCAGGCATGGTGAAGGAGACGTCGAGCGCCTCGATGAGCTCGGGGTCGCCGCTGAGGTCGGTGGCGTCGACCGTGAGCACGGAGGCCAGGTCGTCACCGATCGCGGTCACGGTCACCGGCTGGTTGAGGGCGAGGACGTCACCCGGAACGATCTGCACCTCGTCGACGTCCGCCACCGGAGCGCCGTTGAGCTGCCACGAGGCGTCTCCCAGGACCAGGTTGAGGTCACCGGACTGGATGGTTCCCTGGTCGTCGACTGCCTCGCTCACCGACCACCAGGCGTAGGTGCCGGCGCCGCCGAGCAGCAGTGCCGCACCTGCGGCGACAGCAATGGTTCCCTTGGTCATCTTGTTGGCCATGAAAAGTTCCCCTTTTCTTGTGCGCGCGAATAGTCAGCGGCGCATCGTGAATGCCCTCGACCGCATGACGATGTTCGTCACGTGGAGGGCATGGCCCCAGTCTATGCTTTTGCATGCACTCGAGGTGGGGTTGTAGGGGAGATTCGCGTCACTGCGTGCGGCCGGCCGGGCCGACCCGCCGGCGTCAGGCGACCGGCAGCCCCAGCCCGTCGACGACCTCGGCCCGCGGCAGGGCGGCGAGCACCTCGCCGGGCAGCAGGATCTTGGACCGCCGCAGGCCGCTGCCGATGATCGCCGGGCCCTCGGCCGCGGCGCCGTCGACGAGCAGCCGCCAGGCGTCGGGCACCCCGATCGGGGTGATGCCGCCGTACTCCATGCCGGAGGCCACCACCGTCTGGTCGGTGGGCCAGAAGGAGGCCTTGCGGACGTCGAGCAGCTTGCGCACGGTGGCGTTGACGTCCGCCCGGGTGGTGGCGCGGACCGCGCAGGCGGCCACCCGCTCCTCACCGGCACGCTTACCGGCGACGAGGACGCAGTTGACCGAGGCGGACAGCGGCAACTCGTAGGCCTCGGTCATCGCCGCGGTGTCGGCCAGGTCCGGGTCGATCTCGGCGACGAGGACACGGTCCGCGCCGGCGAAGACCTCCAGGGCGGCGACGACCGGTGCGGCGAGCAGGTCGCGGCGGTCGAGCGCGGGCACCCAGGTGAGCGTGCCGAAGCGCGCCGCGCCGGGCTGCTCGGGCACCGGCGTCGGGTCGATCGTCGCGCTCACTGCTGGAAGGTGGCGGTGAGCGTCGCGCGCGCGATCGTGTGGAACAGCGCGGTGAAGGCGACCTTCGTCGGGCTGTCGTCCGGGTCGAGGTCGAGGGTGTCGACGTCGAGCGCGTGGACGGCGAAGACGTAGCGGTGCGGCCGGTCCCCGGCCGGCGGGGCCGCACCCTCGTACGCGTGGGTGCCACCGTCGTTGCGCACGTGGTAGGCCGCGCCGGGCAGCATGAGGTCGCTCTCGCCCCAGCCCTGCTCGAGCTCGGTGAGGTCGGAGGGCAGGTCGACGACCGTCCAGTGCCAGTAGCCGGCAGGGGTGGGGGCGTCGGGGTCGAAGCAGCTGACGAGGAAGCTCTGGGTCTCGGCGGGGAAGCCGGACCAGTTCAGCTGTGGCGAGGTGTTCTCCCCGGCCTGTGAGAACTCGGCCGGCAGCGGCTGGCCGTCGGTGAGGTCAGTGCTCGTCAACGTGAAGGTCGCGACCGGCGGGAGCAGGTCGTAGGGCTCGGGGGCGACGGGTCGCTGCAGGTCCATGGTGGCCTCCTGGTCGGTTGGCGGACGTTCCCCCAATCTATGGCTCCGTCCGCCCGGGGGCACAACCGTGGCAGCCGGCGCCCCGGTCGGCGATGTCAGGGATCCGGTCTACTCTTCAATCTCGAACGTCTGTTCGATAGAGTGAGAGCTGGGGAGAGGTGCCATGAGCGTCGAGACCGCGCGGCTGGCGGCGGCTCGCCAGGCGTTGAGCCGGGCCGAGGATGCCGCCGGGCTGCGCACCCGGCTGGCCCCGCTGCCGCGCCCGCAGGACGACGACGACGCCGCCGCGCCGGCCGCCGTCGTCGCCCCCGTCGAGGGGGTCACCGTCCCGGGCGGTGGCACCTCGACCGACCTGCTGCCGGTGCCGGCGGCGCTCGCCAGGCTCTTCCCCGGCGAGGGGCTGCGCCGCGGCAGCGTGGTCCAGGTGGCCCGGTCGACCTCGCTGCTGCTCGCGCTGACGGCGGCCGCCGCGCAGGACGGTGGCTGGACCGCGCTGACGGCGCTGCCCGACGTCGGTCTGCAAGCCGCCGCAGAGGCCGGGCTGGCGCTGGGCCGGTCCGTCGTCGTCCCGCGGCCCGGGCCGGAGGCTGCCGCGGTGCTCGGTGCGCTGGTCGACGGCTTCGACGTGCTCGTCGTCGGGCCGTGCCGGGCGCTGGGGGACCGGGACCGGCGGCTGCTGTCGGCCCGGCTGCGCACCCGTGGTGCCGTGCTGCTGAGCACCGCGCCGTGGCCCGGCAGCGACCTCGTGCTGCGCGCGGAGCAGGGACGGCCGCAGGGGGTGGGCGCCGGCTGGGGGGCGGTCGCCGGCCAGGAGATGACCGTCAGTGCCACCGGGCGGGGCCAGGTGACCGAGGTGCGGGTCCGCGTCGGGGCGCGCGGGCTGGTCGCTGCCGGCCCGACGCCGCAGGCCGGCCGGCCGCCGCTCCGGGCGGTGTCCTGATGGCCGCCGACCTGACGGCGACGGCTGGCCCGGCGGCCCCGGTGGCGTCGGCGGCGCTGCGCCGGGCCGCGCTGTGGGTGCCGGACTGGCCGGTCGCGGCGGCGGTGGCCGAAGGGCTGGTGGCCCGTGACGAGCCGGTCGCGGTGCACGACGCCCGCGGCGTCGTCGTCTGCTCGTCGTCCGCCCGGGGCGCCGGGGTGCGTCGCGGGATGCGGCGCCGGACCGCGCGGGGCGTGTGTCCCGAGCTCGTGCTGCTCGCCGTCGACGAGAACCGTGACGCGCGCGCCTTCGAGCCGGTGGTGCAGAGCGTCGAGGACGTCGTCGCCGGGGTCGAGGTGGCCCGGCCGGGGTTGCTGCTCATGACCGCCCGCGGCCCGGCCCGGCACGCCGGCGGCGAGGAGGCGCTCGCCGAGCTGCTCGTCGGCGCGGTCGCCGACGGCAGCGGCGCCGAGTGCCAGGTGGGGGTGGCCGACGGGCTGCTCGCCGCGCTGCTCGCCGCCCGGCAGGAGGTGATCGTCCCGGCGGGCCGCAGCGCCGAGTTCCTCGCCCCGCAGGACGTCCGCTGCCTCGAGCTGGCGGCCACCTCCCGGGACCGGCGCCGCGACCTCGTCGAGCTCACCGACCTGCTGCGGCGGCTCGGGCTGCGCACCCTCGGCGCGCTCGCGGCGCTGCGGCCCGGGGACGTCGCCGCCCGGTTCGGCTCGGTGGGGGTGCTCGCCCGCCGGGTGGCCGGCGGTGGCGACCTCACGGTGTCGGCCGCCCGCCGCCCGGAGCGGGACATCACGGTACGCACCGAGCTCGACCCGCCGGCCGCCCGCTCGGACGTCGCCGCCTTCGTCGCCCGCGCGCTGGCGGAGGAGCTCGCCGAGCGGCTGCAGCGTCGCGGCGAGACGTGCGGGCGGCTGCGGGTGCTGGCCCGCACCGAGGACGGCGCGGAGCTCGGCCGCACCTGGCGACTGGATGCCGCGCCCAGCGCCGCGGACCTCACCGACCGGGTGCGCTGGCAGCTCGACGGCTGGCTCAGCGGACGCAGCTCCCGGCCGCCGAGCGCGCCGCTCGTCCACCTCAAGCTGGTCGCCGAGGAGGTGAGTGAGGCCGGCGTCGTCAGCGACGGGCTGTGGGGCCGGCGCGGCCGCGGGGAGGTGCAGGCGGAACGGGCGGCGCTGCGCGTCCAAGGGCTGCTCGGCGCCGACGGCGTGCTCGTCCCGGTCCTCCAGGGCGGGCGCGACCCGCGAGCACGGACCCGGCTCGTGGTGTGGGGGGACGACCAGGCGCCGCAGCGCCGGCCGGACGCCCCGTGGCCGGGGCAGATCCCGGCGCCCGCGCCGGCGACGGTGCCCGCCGAGCCGGTCGCCGTCGCCGTCCTCGACGACCGCGGCGCCATGGTGGTGGTTGACGCCCGGGGGCGGCTGAGTGCACCGCCGGCGCGGGTGGGGGAGCGCCGCGTCGAGGGCTGGGCCGGGCCGTGGCCGGTGGCGGAGCGGTGGTGGTCGGGCGAGCGACGACGCCGGGCCTGGCTGCAGGTGACGGTGGCCGGTGCGCCGGCGCTGCTGCTCGCGCTGGCCGACGGCGAGTGGTGGGTCGAGGGGGTCTATGACTGAGCTTCGATGGTGGTCTCAGGCGGGGACCGGCGCGAGGACCCGTGCGGCAGCACCCAGCGGACCGGCGTCGCGCCCCAACGTCCCGACGACCACGTCGACGTCAGCGTTGAGCGGCAGGGCGGTGCGGGCCACCGACTCGCGCACCGGAACCGCGAGCAGCTCACCGGCCCCGCTGAGAGCGCCGGTCAGCACGATCGCCTGCGGGTTGAGCGCGTTGCACAGCCACGCCGCGACCTGCCCCGTCGCCTCCCCGGCATCACGCAGCGCGCGGCGGCACGCCGAGTCGCCGGCCGCCGCCCGCTCGAGCACCTCGCGGGGCGTCGGCAGCCCGCCGGGCCCGACGGCGAGCGCGCTCAGCACGGCCGGCACCCCGGCGTACACCTCGAGGCACCCTCGCCCTCCGCACCGGCACAGCGGTCCGCGGGGGTCGACCGGCACGTGCCCGAACTCGCCGGCGCCCCCGCGGCGGCCGGCCTGCACCTTCCGGTCGATCACCACGGCCCCACCGACGCCGGCGTGCAGCTTGAGCAGGACGAAGTCGTCATACCCGCGCGCAGCGCCCCACAGCAGCTCCGCGCGCGCCGCGCAGTTCGCGTCGTTGTCGGCGACCACGGTCACCCCGAGGGCCTCGGCGAGCCTGGTCGGCAGATCGAGCCCCTCCCACCCTTGGCGCATGCCGCGCGGCCCGGTCGGTGCGGGCACGGCCGGACCGAGCCCGAGCGCGAGCGCCAGGCCGATGCCGAGCAGCGGGGCCGCCCCCGGACGTCCGGTCAGCTCGCGCACGAGGTCGACGGTGGCGTCCAGGGCGTCGGCAGCGTCGTAGGCCGGCGACAACCGCCGGACGGCGCCGGGCCCGTGACCGTGCCCGGCGTCGACCACCCGGGCCCGGATGTGGAAGGCGCCGAACTCGACCCCGACCACCTCGCCACGGCCGGCGTCCAGCGCCAGGAGCGTGCCCGGGCGCCCACGTGCCGGCCCGCCCCGGCGACCGTCGGCAGGGACCGCCGCTCCGGCGTCGTGGGCCGCGCCGCTCGCCACCAGTGCGGCGGTGGCGCCCGAGACGGTCGACTTCGACAGGCCGGTGCGCCGGGTGAGCTCCGCGCGGGTCATCGGCCCGTGTGCGCGCAGCGCGTCGACGATGCGGGCGGTGGCGTCGCGGGTGTCGGTCATGTCGCCTGACGCTACTGCCATTTAGGCCGAAAATGAACCATTGACACCTCGCGGGGAGCCTTCTAGGTTCTGTTTCGTCCGTATCTTTGCCCCCCGGCCCCCGGCCGACGACGATCCCGGAGGAACCATGGCACGCACCCTCACCGCGCTCATTGCCGCAGCCACCCTCACCTTCCCCGCCGCACTCGCGGCCCCCGACGACCCTGCGCCACCCCCGAGCGAGCGACGTGAGTCGCAGGCAACCGGTGAGTCCGTCGCCGCCCCCACCGTCACCGGGCCGCTGGCCCACACCAGTGCGGTCGGCGACCCGAGCCACGGCTACCCCTTCCTGGCCACCGACGTCGACCTCGACGCCGCGGGGTACGTCGAGGAGGAGTTCATCATCTCCGGCGAGGCCACCCGCTACGCCGCGAGCGGCCCGAGCGACGCCACCGTCACCAGCACCGGGCACGCCTACACCACGCGCATCGTCGTGCGCCGCCCGGTGGCCGAGGCCGACTTCAACGGCGTCGTCCTCGCCGAGTGGATCAACGTCTCCAACCAGTGGGACCAGGAGGTCGA
Organism: Georgenia sunbinii; assembly: GCF_036421875.1. Lineage (NCBI taxonomy): Bacteria > Bacillati > Actinomycetota > Actinomycetes > Allobogoriellales > Allobogoriellaceae > Georgenia > Georgenia sunbinii. The sequence goes on from NZ_JAZGOL010000001.1 coordinate 59,990, forward strand.
CTGGTTCCAGACGCACGAGCACCTCATGCGCGAGGGCTACACCTGGGTCGGCGTCTCCGCCCAGCGCGACGGCGTGCACTCGGGCACCGGCCTCAAGTCGTGGAGCCCGGAACGCTACGGCAACCTGGACCTCACCGACGGCGGCGCCGTCGGGGACGACACGCTCTCCTTCGACGTGTTCAGCCAGGCCGTCAAGGCGCTGCGCGACCCGGCCGGCACCGACCCGCTGGGCCCGCTCGACCCCGACTACGTCATCGCCACCGGCCACTCACAGTCCGCCGGGCGCCTGCACACCTACTACAACAGCATCCAGCCGCTGAGTGACATCCTCGACGCGGTCGTCCTGCACGGCGGTGGCGGACCGGTCCGCACCGACCTCGACACCCCGCTGTTCAAGCTCAACTCCGAGGGTGACGTCGCCATCAACCTCATCGGCGCGGCCGAGCGCCAGCCCGACTCCGACGTGGTGCGCACCTGGGAGGTCGCCGGCGCCTCGCACGGCGACTGGAAGCTCATCACCGACTACGGGCCGCTGCGCCTGCGCGACATCGGCACGCTGCCCGGCGGCCACCCGGACATCCCGCAGACCTGTGACCTGCCCTCGCTGTCCCGGGTGCCCCAGCACCAGGTGCAGGCCGCCGTCTACGACCACACCGTCGACTGGGTCGCCCACGGCACCCAGCCGCCCACCGCGGACCCGATCGAGCTCGACGACGACGGCGGGATCGTCCGAGACGAGGTCGGCCTCGCCCAGGGCGGCGTCCGCCTGGCCGCCCAGGACGTGCCGGTACGGATCAACAGCGGCGTCAACTCCGGCCCCGGGTTCTGCTTCCTCGACGGCAGCTCCGACCCGCTGCCCGAGGACGTGCTCGCCGAGCTCTACCCGAGCGTCGAGGGCTACGCCGACCAGGTCGCCGCCACGACCGCCCACGCCGTCGAGCAGGGGCACGTGCCGGCCAACGTCGCCATCGACCAGGCCTGGTACTCCGACCTGTCCTACCTCGTGGCCGACCTCGCCGGCGAGGAGCGCCTGACCGAGGCGCTCGCGACCGAGCTCGCCACCGCGGCCGCACAGGCCGTGCAGCATGCCGACGACGGCGAGCTCGACCTCGTCGTCGAGCAGCTCGAGCTCGTTATCGCCCAGGTGACCGGCGCAGACCTGGACGCCGCTGCCCAGGAGGCGCTGCTGCGCCAGGCAGCGGCCGCGCTCGCGGTGCTGCCGGAGCCGGAGCCGGAGCCGGAGCCAGACCCGGAGCCGCAGCGGTACGGGTTCTTCCTGAACAACGACTGGGATGCGTGGGCAGACATCGTGTTCCAGTACGGCCGGCACGCTGATGAGGTGTTCATCGGCGACTGGGACGGCGACGGCAAGGACACCATCGCCGTGCGGCGTGGCAACCGGTTCCACGTGTCGAACGCCGCCCGCGGCGGGGACGCCGAGCAGGTCATCTCCTACGGCCGCCCCGAAGACACCATCCTGGTCGGTGACTGGAACGGTGACGGGCGCGACACCTTCGCGGTGCGTCGGGGGGCGGAGTACCACGTCCGCAACACGATGACCTCGGGCCCGGCCGACGTCGTCATCCAGTACGGCCGCACGGACGATGCGGTCGTGGTCGGTGACTGGGACGGCGATGGGGGTGACACCCTGGCGGTCCGCCGTGGGGCGCGCTACCACGTGAAGAACACCATGGCTGGTGGGGGCGCTGACGTGGCGTTCACCTACGGCCGGCCGGGGGACATCACCCTGGCCGGTGACTGGGACGGGGATGGTGCTGACACGTTCGCGGTGCGCCGCGGCAAGGAGTACCACGTCAACAACACCCTGACCGGTGGGGCGCCTGACCTGGTCCTGAAGTACGGCCGCACTGATGATGTGGTCTACGTCGGCGACTGGGACGGCAACGGCACCGACACGCTGGGAGTGCGTCGCACCCCCTGACCTGCTGACCGAGCGCGCAGCGAGGCCCGTACCCCGTTTGGGTGCGGGCCTCGCCGCGTTTGCGGCCATGGGACCGTTGAGGCATGGCGGCGGCTGTGGCATGGATGGAGCGACGCCAGGTGGTGCTGTACCTCGTTGCGCTGGCGGTTGGCGCCCTGGTGGGGATGAGCGTGCCCGCTGTCGCGCAACCGGCGGAGGCGGTGATCAACCCGGTGATCGCGCTGCTGCTCTATGCCACCTTCGTCGGGGTGCCGTTCGGCAGCATCGGGCGGGCGTTTCGTGACGGGCGATTCCTGACGACGACGCTGATCCTTAACTTCATCCTCGTTCCGGTCGTGGTGCTCGGGCTGTCGCGGATGGTTGCCCACGACGAGGTCCTTCTCGTCGGGGTGCTGCTCGTGCTGCTGGCACCGTGCATCGACTACGTCATCGTGTTCACCGGGCTGGCCGGTGGTGCTCATGAGCGACTCCTGGCGGCGGCCCCGATCCTCATGCTCGGTCAGCTGCTGCTGCTCCCGGTCTACCTGTGGCTGTTCGTCGGTGCCGACGTCGGCACCGACGTCGACCTGGCACCGTTGGTCGACGCCTTCGTGATGCTCGTCGTCCTGCCGCTGGCGGCAGCAGGTCTCACCCGGCTCGCAGCTCCCCGCACGCGCTGGGGCCGCCCGGTGAAGGACGGCGTGCTGGGCGCGATGGTGCCGCTGATGATGCTGACGCTCGCCACGGTGGTCGCTTCGCAGATCAGCGGAGTCGGCCAGCAGATCACCAGCCTTCTGCTGGCCATCCCGGTCTACGTGCTCTTTGCCGCCATCATGGTTCCGGTCGGCATCGTCGCCGCCCGTGTCGCGCGGCTGGACATGCCCGGCGCTCGTGCCGTGGTGTTCAGCGGCGTGACTCGCAACTCCCTGGTCATCCTTCCCGTGGCACTCGCCCTCCCGGCCGCGTTCGACCTAGTTCCACTGGTCGTCGTTACCCAGACGCTGGTCGAGCTGGTCGTCATGGTCATCCTTGTCCGGCTGGTCCCGCGAGCTGTTCGGACCCGCGTGACATCGGCTGTCACTGCCGAGCACCGGGCGCTCTGAGCCTCGACGCTCCCGGCAGGGGCTGCTGCCCGAACGGGCACCGGCTCTGCCCCGGCGTCGGCACACCCGTCGCGAGGCCCGGCGTACCGTGAGGTCATGCCAGCAGCCCGGGCGCTCGCCGTCCCGGGGGTCGAACGGGGCATCGCGCCGCGTCGGCACCCCGGCGCCCGGAGCGCCGGCGTCCGGCCCGCAGCCGGGACGTTGGGTCAGGTGCCGGTGGACACGCGGATGCTGCTCGCACTGCAGCGGACCGGCGGGAACGCGCTGGCCACGCTGGTGGTGCAACGCCTCGTGCCGCGTGACTCCGACCTGCACACGATGTGCTTCGACCGACCGGTGTTCACCGCGATGTCCGACGCCGAGCTCGACGAGACCATTGCCGCGGTCGACCGGATCCTGCCCACGCTCACCGAGGACGCCGACCTCGAGACGGCCCGCGGCAACCAGGCGGAGGCGCGGCGCGAGCAGGCGGCCCGGCGCCACCCCGGGTTCGCTGCGCACGAGGCGGCCGTCTCGGGTGCTGGCACGGCCGGCAGCCGTCGTGCGGCGGTGGAGGCGCTGGTGACGTGGTCGCGCCAGCAGCTGGATGTCTACCCCGACCTCGTCCGGCGGTTCCGGCGCCAGCAGCAGCCGGACGTCACCGAGAAGGTGCGGGTCCTGGGGCAGGCGGCCGCCGCCGTCGCCCGCATGGAGTTCCTGCTCGGCACGATCCTGCACCGCGGCGGCTCGTGGGAGGCGACCGCGAACGCCGGTCCGATGGTGGACGACTACACCGGCGGCGGGGACGCGGCGTGGTGCACCAAGTTCGCCACGTCCGCGCTCGCGGCGATCCGCGGCGACAGCGTCGTCGCCGGCTCCGGCTACAAGGTCGCCAACCCGACGGAGTTCCCCGGGCTCGACATCGAGACCGACGCCGCGCAGGGCGGCGCGTTCGTCGGCACGCGCCGCAGCCGGAGCGCGACCAGTGCCGACAGCCCGTTCGTCGAGCTGCGGGAGACTCTCACCGCCATCGCCGCCGGCACGGTGGCCGGCCAGACCGCCGCGGAGGCGGCCGAGGCGTTCCTGCGCGACCGCATCCGGCCGCAGCCCGGCGACATCTTGGTCACCCGCCGCGGGGTCGCCGACCCCAACAGCTTCGCCGGCGGTTCCCTCAGTCACACGCTCATGGTCGAGTCGGTCTCCGGCAGCCGGATCAGCCTCATCGAGGGCAACGCGAGCGCGACGACCGACCGGGTGTCGGGGCGGGTGCTCGACCTCAGCGTCGTCGGCGACGTCGAGGAGATTGTCTTCATCAGCCGGGCGAGCCTGGGCAGCGGCGTGGCCGCCGCCGAGTCGGCGCTCACCGGCATCGAGGAGGTCGAGGAGGCGTCCCGGGTCGACAAGGCGGCGATCCTGCGACCGATCGACGACCTCAACATCCTGCTCGAGGGCCTCGCCCGGTCCGAGGGGGACGTCTCGCAGGGGCGGTCCCGTGGCACCGTCGCCGAGCTGGTCGGCAACGGCTGAGCGCACCGGTCCGACTGGGCAGTGTCCGACCCTCGACGTACACTCGAACACGTGTGCGACGTCGGGGGTGGGTGATGGCAGGGCCGCGGTACGCCGAGCTGCACGCGCACTCGGCCTTCAGCTTCCTCGACGGCGCCAACCAGCCCGAGGAGCTCGCCGTCGAGGCGCACCGGCTCGGGCTGACGGCGCTGGGGCTGACCGACCATGACGGTCTCTACGGCGTGGTCCGGTTCGCCGAGGCGGCCCGCGGGCTGGGGTTGCCGACGGTCATCGGCGCCGAGCTCGACCTCGGCGGCACCGGGCGGGCGGCGGGCCGGTCCAAGGCCGGGGAGGACGGCCGGATGGATCCCGACGGCACCCACCTGGTCGTGCTGTCCCGGGGCAGCGAGGGCTACCACCGACTCTCCCGCGCGATCGCCACCGCCCACCTCGCCACCGGTGAGAAGGGCCGGGCGGACTACCGCCTCGAGGAGCTCGCCGCCGCCGCGGCCGGCGAGTGGCTGGTACTCACCGGTTGCCGCAAGGGCGCAGTGCCGCGGGCGCTCGCGGCCGGCGACCACGACGGCGCCCGCGTGGCGCTCGACGAGCTCGTCGCGCTGTTCGGCCGCGACAATGTCGCCGTCGAGGTGACCCGGCACGGCCGGGCGGGGGAGGACGCGCAGGCCGCGGCGCTGGCCGGGCTTGCCACCGAGGCGGGGCTGCCGCTCGTCGCCACCGGTGCGGTGCACGCCGCCCGCCCCGCCGACCAGCCGCTCGCCGACGTCCTCGCCGCCACCCGGGCCCGGGCCACGCTGGAGGAGATCGACGGCTGGCTACCGCCCTACCCCGCCTACCTGCGCTCGGCCGAGGAGATGCTGCGGCTGCACCACCGCACCCCCGGCGCCGTCACCACCGCCGCCGAGCTCGCCGCCGAGTGCGCCTTCGACCTCGCGCTCGTCGCCCCGAACCTGCCGCCGCACCCGGTGCCGACCGGCCACACCGAAGCCAGCTGGCTGCGCGAGCTCACCGAGCGCGGCGCCGCGGAGCGCTACGGGCCGCGCGGGGCCGAGCGCCAGCCCGGTGCCTACGCGATGATCGAGCACGAGCTCGACGTCATCGGCCAGCTCGGCTTCCCCGGCTACTTCCTCATCGTCCACGAGATCGTCGACTTCTGCCGGCAGCGGGGCATCCTGTGCCAGGGGCGCGGCTCGGCCGCCAACTCGGCGGTCTGCTTCGCGCTGGGGATCACCGCCGTCGACGCCGTCCAGCACCGGCTGCTGTTCGAACGGTTCCTGTCCCCGGGCCGGTCCGGACCGCCCGACATCGACCTCGACATCGAGTCCGGCCGCCGCGAGGAGGTCATCCAGCACGTCTACGAGCGCTACGGCCGGACGCACGCCGCGCAGGTCGCCAACGTCATCTCCTACCGGCCACGCTCGGCGGTCCGCGACGCCGCGCGGGCGCTGGGCCACGACGTCGGCCAGCAGGACGCGTGGAGCAAGTCGATCGAGCGGTGGGGAAGCCTGCGTCGGCCCGACGACGGCGGCGGGTCCGGCGCCGCGGCAGGCGGCCCGAAGGAGCGCGGCGGTCGTGGCCCGGCGCCGGCCGACGACATCGCCGCCATCCCCGCCGACGTCCTCGACATCGCCGAGCAGATGCTGCGGCTGCCCCGCCACCTGGGCATCCACTCCGGCGGCATGGTGCTGTGCGACCGGCCGGTCATCGAGGTCTGCCCGGTGGAGTGGGCGACCATGCCCGGGCGCACCGTGCTGCAGTGGGACAAGGACGACTGCGCCGACGCCGGCCTGGTGAAGTTCGACCTCCTCGGCCTGGGGATGCTCACCGCGCTGCGGATCGCCTTCACCGAGATCAACGCCCGGGCCGACGACGGCGCCACCCCGGTGGGCCTGCACGCACTGCCACAGGAGGACCCGCGGGTCTATGACCTGCTGTGCGCGGCGGACACCGTGGGGGTGTTCCAGGTCGAGTCCCGCGCCCAGATGGCCACCCTGCCCCGGCTGCGGCCACGGGAGTTCTACGACATCGTCGTCGAGGTCGCGCTCATCCGGCCCGGGCCGATCCAGGGTGACTCGGTCAACCCGTACATCAACCGGCGGCGGGGCCGGGAGAAGGTCACCTACCTCCACCCGCTGCTCGAGCCAGCGCTGTCCAAGACCCTCGGGGTGCCGCTGTTCCAGGAGCAGCTCATGCAGATCGCCATCGACGTCGCCGGCTTCAGCCCCGCCGAGGCCGACCAGCTGCGCAAGGCGATGGGGTCCAAGCGGTCGGCCGAACGGATGGCCGCGCTGCACGACCGCCTCATGGCAGGGATGGCCGAGAAGGGGGTCGGCAGCGACGTCGCCGAGCAGATCTACGACAAGCTCAAGGCCTTCTCGGACTTCGGCTTCCCCGAGTCCCACGCCTTCTCCTTCGCCTACCTGGTGTACGCCAGCGCCTGGCTCAAGGTCCGCCACCCGGAGGCCTTCTACGCCGCGCTGCTCGCCGCCCAGCCGATGGGCTTCTACTCCCCGCAGTCCTTGGTCGCCGACGCCCGCCGCCACGGCGTCCAGGTGCTTCGCGCCGACGTCCAGCTCTCCCGCCCCCACGCCCACGTCGCGACAGCAGACTTGTCCCCGAGAGCAGACTCGTCGCCCACAGCAGACTTGTCCCCGACAGCAGACTTGTCCCCGAGAGCAGACTTGTCGCCGACAGCAGGATTGTCGCCGAGAGCAGACTTGTCCCCGAGAGCAGACTTGTCCCCGAGAGCAGACTTGTCCCCGAGAGCAGACTTGTCGCCGACAGCAGGATTATCCGGCGACGTTCCCCGGGACCCGCGCACCGGCGTCCGGCTCGTCGACGCCGACCCGCAGCTCGCCGTCCGCCTCGGGCTGGCCCCGGTGCGGGGGATCGGGGAGAAGACCGCGGAACGGATCGTCACCGAGCGCGAGCACGGCGGACCGTTCCGGGACCTGCCCGACCTCGCCCGGAGGGTGGATCTGCGTGCTACCCAGCTCGAGGCGTTGGCCACCGCCGGCGCGCTCGGCTGCTTCGGCCTCGACCGGCGCGAGGCGCTGTGGGCGGCCGGTGCGCTCGCCGGTGAGCACGGGGTGCTGCCGAACACCGCCGTCGGCTATCACGCGCCGACGCTGCCGGGGATGGAGGATGTCGAGGTCGCCGTCGCGGACGTCTGGGCCACCGGGGTCTCGCCGGACAGCTTCCCCACCCAGTTCCTGCGCGACGACCTCACCGCGGCCGGCATCCCCACGATCGCCGCGCTGGCCGGCTACCAGACCGGCACTCGGGTGGAGGCTGCCGGCGTCGTCACCCACCGGCAGCGGCCGGCGACGGCGGCCGGCGTCACCTTTCTGTCGTTGGAGGACGAGACCGGGCTGCTCAACGTCGTGTGCAGCGGCGGGCTGTGGAGCCGCTTCCGGCAGGTGGCGCGCACGAGCGCGGCGCTGGTGGTGCGGGGACGGGTGGAGAAGGCCGACGGCGTCCTCAACCTCGTCGCCGAGCACCTGCGTCCGCTGCCGCTCAAGGTTGCCAGCAGGTCTCGCGACTTTCGCTAGCCCGCGGACAATCCTGCTGTCGGCGACAAGTCTGCTCTCGCGGACAAGTCTGCTGTCGGCGACAAGTCTGCTGTGGGGGACAAGTCTGCTGTGGGGGCGAGGGGAGGGGGAGGGTCAGTCGGCGCTGGCGGCGTACTTGTTCCCCCTGCGGTTGAGCCGGATGGCCAGCCGTTTGGGATCAGGCAGGTCGCCCTCCAGCGGCGGGTCCGGCTCGTGCAGCGCGGAGTAGACGGCCCAGATGACCGCCAGCAGCGGGATCGCGATGATGGCGCCGAGGAGGCCACCGAGGAAGGTCCCGGCCGTCACGCCGAGCGCGACGACGACGGGGTGCAGCGACACCTGCTTGCCCATGACGAGCGGCTGCAGCAGGTTGCCCTCGATCTGGCCGATGAGCGCGATGCCGATGGTGACGATCAGCGCGGCCAGCGGCCCGACCGCGGCGAGCGCGACGACGGCGGCGATGATCATCGCCAGCGGCGCACCGATGAGCGGGATGAAGGCGCCGATGAACACCAGCACCGCGAGCGGCGCCGCCAGCGGCACCCCGACGATGAGCAGCAGGACGAATGCCATGATCCCGTCGGCCGACGCCACGATCATGGTGCCGCGGGCGTAGCCGGAGAACGTGTACCAGCCGGCGCTGGCGGCCCGGTGCATCGGCTCGCGCGACCGGGCGGGGAGCTGGTTGAGGAACCAGCGCCACATGTCCTCGCCCCGGCTGAGGAAGAACACCGTGACGAACACGCTCAGCGCGAGGATGGTGAACACCAGGGCGACGGTGCCGGCGTTGCTCAGCACCTGGCTCACCAGGTCCCCCGCGTTGGCCGCGACGTACTCCTGCGCCTGGGCGACCATCGTGTTGATGGCGTCGACGATCTCCGCCTGGGTGATGTGGATCGGCAGCGGGCCGTCCTCGAGGAACTCGAAGATCCGGTCGACGCCCGCGCTGAACTGATCGGCGAGGGTCGACCACTGGCCCGCAACCGAGGAGATGACATAGGTGAAGATGCCGGCGACGACGAGGACCGAGCCGAGCAGCGTCACCGCCGTCGCCAGCCCGCGCGGCATGTACCGCGACAGCGCTCTGACGATCGGGTAGAGCACGGAGGTGATGACCATCGCCAGGAAGACGGCGATGAACACCGCCTGGATCCGTGTGGTGGCGAAGACGATCATCGCCACCACGATGACGATCCCGATGGACAGCCAGGCCATCTGGCCGTAGCGGCGCAGCCACCGGGGCACGTCGACCTGGTCGCGCTGACTGACCGCCCGGCCAGGCATCCGGCGCACGGTCAACCGGCCCGTCGTCGTCGGGCGAGGCATCCGCGGCCGAGCGGCGTCGGCGAGGATGCCGATGTCACGCGGCGGGTCCACGGGTGTCGCCGTGGGGGCGGCGGCGCGGCGCACCTTGCCGAAGAGCCTCATCCCGGTGGACCTCCTCGTGGCTGTCGCGACTAAGAACAGTGTGGCCCATGGCCGCGTTCGGGATGCTACGACACGACCGCGACGCGTGCCCGTGCTGCCGATGGTGGTGAGCAGCCGCCGGGTCTACCGTCGGGGCCATGAGCGCACCAGGTCCGATGCCGTCACTGCCGGGAGGGGTGACTCTCGTCAGTGATCCGGTGGACCAGCTGGTGGTCCGGACACCGCAGTCCCGTGCGGTGGTCCACCTCCAGGGGGCACAGGTGACGAGCTGGGAACCGGTCGGTGAGCCGCCGGTGCTCTTCCTCAGCCGGTCGGCTCAGTACGTCGCGGGCCGGCCGGTCCGCGGGGGCATCCCGATCTGCTTCCCGTGGCTGGGGGCCGGCCCCGCGCGGGACCGCCACCCGTCGCACGGCTTCGCCCGGGTACGACGGTGGCAGCTCGCGGCAGTCCGTGAGGAGGACGGCGCCGTCGTCGTCGTCCTCGAGCTGCACGACGACGAGGCGACCCGGGAGGTCTGGCCGCACGAGTTCACCGCGCGCTACGAGATCAGCGTCGGGCAGGTGCTGTCGCTGTCGCTCGAGGTACGCAACACCGGCTCGGAGCCGATGACCTTCGAGGAGTCGTTGCACAACTACTTCGCCGTCGAGGACGTCGCCCGCACGAGGGTGGAGGGGCTGGACGGGCGTACCTACGTCGCGGGCTTCCGTGACGCCGCCGCTGCTGCCCGGCAGTCGGGGCCACTGCGGGTCACGGGCGCCGCCGAGCTGGTGTTCCACGACGACGGCGAGCAGCTCACCGTCGTCGACGAGGTGCGGCCGCGGCGAATCCGGCTGACGAGCCGCCGCTCCCGCTCGACGATCGTGTGGAACCCCGGGCCGCAGTACGTCACCTCGATCCGGGACATGGCCGACGACGAGTGGTCGCGGATGCTGTGCGTCGAGACCGCGAACGTGGCGGACCAGGCGGTCACACTGGCGCCGGGGGAGACGCACACGCTGGGGCTCGAGGTCGCGGTCGCAGCGGCGGACTGACGCGGAAAAGTGGTGATCGCCACACTCCGTGCCAGGAGGCCTCACGGGTTCGAGTCGGGCCGGTGCGTCGTGCTATCTTTGCCGACGTCGTCATCGGGCCGGAAGGCCGGGTGGTCACCTGTCCGGGTGGCGGAATTGGTAGACGCGCTAGCTTGAGGTGCTAGTGCCCTTTATCGGGCGTGGGGGTTCAAGTCCCCCTCCGGACACCAGCAGATCCGCAGCAGGCCGAGGAATCGGTAGGCTGCGGGTCTTTTTTGGTCCTGCGTGGAATACCGGCCGGGGGTCGGGTGGTTGAGCCCGCCATGAGCTTCGACGACGTGGTTGGCCTGCTGGAACGTACCGAGGTGGTCGCGATCGTGACCACGCGCGCGGGAGGTGATCCGGCCGCGACCCCAATCTGGTCGGTCGTCGTCGACGGCGTGCCCTACGTGCGGTCCGCCTACGGTGACGGCGCATGGTGGTACCGGCACATCCTCGCCGGCCGGCCGGTGGCGTTCGCCATGGGCGACGGTGCGGTCGCCGAGCGCGACCGCGACGCGGCCCTGCAGCTGCCGCGCGAGCCGGTCACCGCGACATACGTGCCGGCGGACGACGCCGTCCAGCAACGCATCGACGAGGAGCTGGAGCGCAAGTACGCGACCGCGCCGAGGTCCTCGGTCGACGCGACGATCGCCGACGTGGCCCGGGCCTGCACGTTGCGGATCGAGCACCCCGCGTAGCCGATCGCGCTGTCGCCGACGAGCCCCTCTCCGGCCGCCCCCGGAAAATCGCTTGCCGTTGCGCTCGGTCGGGTGACACGGTCGTCGGGAATCCCGACGGTGAGGTGCGGGATCACGACATCTGGGGGGATGTCATGAAGAAGCTACTCGTGGCCGTTGCGACGGCCCTGATGCTCGCGATCTCCGCGCTCGGTGCCCACGCCGCCGGCCCGGACACCGAGGACGCCCGCCGCACGAAGACCGGGTTCGAGCTCGTCACGCTGTGCCTGGCGACCCGAGCCGGCCCGCAGGCAGAGCGCACGGTCGAGGTGCCCGGGCTCGCCGCACGGGTGCTGCTGCGCGTCACCCGCTCCTACGAGGGCCCGTGCGCGGAGTACGGCCAGTCCGCGGAGCGTGGTGAGGGCACCATGACGGCTTACTCGCAGACCGACGACGATGGCAAGCCCGTCTCCGTGGGAGTTGCGTTCACCGCCGGTGTGCTCGACGGCCTGCCGTACGACCCGCCCACGGCGGGGCTGTGGTGCTTCGACAAGGACGACGATGGCGAGGTCGACCCGATGGGTGAGTGCGCCGGCGGCTACGAGGACGCCCTCGAGCTCGGCGAGCACTTCCAGCAGGACGTCGATTCCCCGTTCACCTACGTGCTGACCAATTGGAACCCGCACGGCCACATGCCGCCCGGCGTCTACGACCTGCCGCACTTCGACGTGCACTTCTACATGACACCGAACGCCGAGCGGCTCGACATCCGGGTGGGGCCCTGCGAGGTCCTCGTCCACTGCGACGACTACCCGCTGGGCAAGGACCTGCCCGACGACAAGTACCTGGCCCCCGACTTCGCGGACCTCGACGCCGTCGAGCCTGCGATGGGCAACCACCTCGTCGACCTCACCGGCCCCGAGCACCACGGCGAGCCCTTCACCCACACCTTCATCTACGGGGTCTGGGACGACGAGGTCACCTTCTACGAGCCGATGGTCACCCACGAGTGGTACTCCGGCCTGGTCGGAGGCGACGTCGCTGACCAGTGCTTCGGGATCAAGCAGCCGGCGGCGTGGCAGGAGTCGGGCTGGTACCCGACGGAGTACTGCATGGCACATCGCGAGAACCGCGACGAGCTCACGACGTCGCTCGAGGGCTTCGTGTACCGCGACGCCAGCTGACCACGGCGCGCCCGGACCACGACGGTGACCGCCGCCTGCTGATTTTCCGCCGACGCGGTGTGCCGCCGGCGAGTGCGGTACAACAGGTGCCATGCGTGAGCTCGTGGTGCTGGGGACGTCGTCGCAGGCGCCCACCCGTACCCGCAACCACAACGGCTACCTGCTCCGGTGGGACGGCGAGGCGATCCTGTTCGACCCCGGCGAGGGGACTCAGCGCCAGCTGACCCATGCCGGGGTCGCGCCGCCGTCGATCACCCGGATCTGCCTCACCCACCTGCACGGCGACCACAGCTTCGGGCTGCCGGGAGTCCTCGCGCGGCTGGCGCTCGACGGCGTGGACCACCCGGTGCACCTGCACTACCCGGCGTCGGGAGAGGAAGCGGTGCGCGCGATGGTCGCGCTCGGCGGGCCGGGCACCGACCTGCGGCTCCACCCGCACGGCGCGGCCGGCGAGATCGCCGACGGCGTGAGCGTGGTGGCGCTGCGCCACCGGATCGAGACCTACGGCTACCGGGTGAGCGAGCCCGACGGCCGCACGCTGGTGCCCGGGCTGCTCGCGCGCGCCGGCATCGAGGGGCCCGACGTCGGCGTGCTGCAGCGGGCCGGCTCGCTCGGCCGGGTGCGGCTCGAGGACGTCAGCGTGCCCCGCCGCGGCCAGCGGTTCGCGATCGTCATGGACACCGCCGAGTGCGACGGCGCCGACGAGCTCGCCGACGGCGCCGACCTCCTCCTCGCGGAGTCCACCTACGCCGACGAGGATGCCGAGCTGGCCGCCGCCTACCTGCACCTCACCGCCGGTCAGGCCGGGCGGCTGGCCGCGGTGGGTGGGGTCGGCAGTCTGGTCCTCACCCACTTCTCCGCCCGGTACGACGACGTCGCCGGGCTCGCCGTGCAGGCACAGGCACGGGCCGGGGGCGCCACCGTCGTCGCGGCCGCCGACCTCGACACCTTCGCGATGCCCCGCCGGCGCGCGCTGCGGGCGTCCTGACGACGCCGGACGGCTCAGTGCCGCAGCAGGCGGACGTCGTCGAGGTCGGCGCCGGTCTCGAGCGCGACCTGCTCGGCCGGCTGCCCGGCGGCGAGACGCGAGATGACGTCGGTGACCCCGACTCCGGAGCGGGCGAGCGTTGGTCGGCCGGCGTCGCGGCGAGGGTCGAGGACGACGGCGGGGGAGCGGCCCGGCAGCCGGATCGCCGATGCGCGGCCGTCACGGTAGGTGATGCCGGCGAGCAGCCGCTCGACCGGCTCGCGGAACCGCGGCGGGTCGGCTGCGGCGAGGAGGGCGGCGAAGACCGTCGGGTCCTCGTACCGGTGGAGGACCTCGGGCCCACGAGTCACCAGCGTCTCGCTGGTCAGCGGTGAGACCGGCGCCAGCTCCCGGGCGAGGAAGGAGAGTGCCGGCCGCAGGTGGACGAGGGAGAGGCCGGCGGCGGAGAACGTCGCGAGGACGTAGGCCTCCGCCAGCCCGAGGAACGGCACGGTGAGCTCGTCGACGGCGTCGACCGTGGTGACGAGGGCGACCGAGCCGCGCTGCGAGCCGTCGGCGCCGCGGTAGGTCCGTTGCCGCGTCCAGGCGTGCATCGTGGCCGGCGAGATGCCGAGGATCGTGCTCGCACCACCGAGGGTGTACCGCGGGCGGAGGAGCTCCGGGTCGATCGCGTCGGTGCTGGTCACCGCGCTACCCGGCCGAACGTGCAAGGGTCCCGATCTGGGCGCCCGCCTCGTCGTGGACGAGGAGGACGTCCGGCGAGACCACCGCGGTGGCCGCCGAGCTCAGCCAGGTGTCGACGCCCTCGCAGTGCATCATCGTCGACGCCAGCGCCGGGAAGCTGACCGTCGCGCCGGTGCTGGTCCAGCTGCCGACCAGCCGGTTGCAGCCGTCGGTGCCCGACAGCCGGCCGTCAGCGGAGAGGACCAGCGACGGCTGTCGCGGGTCGGTGGTGTCGCCCCAGGAGCCGGCCGCGGTATGCATGGCGCCACCCTAACCGGCTGTCGCGGCCCGCGTCTGCGCGGGGCACTGCGGCTGTCGACGGCAACGTCGTCGTGGCTCAATTCCGGGCATGCGCTGACGGTTCACTTGTCGATGGAAACTGTCTAGGCTGTTGCGACTACTCGACGACGAGAGGGATTGCACAGTGACAGCGCACCGCATCGCCATGTTGGGCACCGGCCTTATCGGTGACTTCTACACCGCTGCTCTTCACCGCGGTCGTAACCGTGACACGGTTGACCTGATCTACTCCCGCACCGAGGAACGCGGAGCGGCATTCAAGGAGCGCTGGGGAGTGCCACGGTCGACGACGTCGCTGGAATCGGCCTGCGCCGATCCCGATATCGACACGGTCGTCATCGGGCTTCCCAACGACATGCATGAGGAGACCGTCCGACTGGCGGCTGAGAACGGCAAGAACGTGCTGTGCACCAAGCCGCTGGGCCGCACTGCCGTCGAGGCCAAACGCATGCTCGACATGGTGGAGAAGCACGGGGTGTTCGCCGGCTACCTGGAGGATCTCGTCTACACGCCCAAGACGCTGGCGGCGGTGAAGTCCGTGTCGGAGGGTGCACTGGGAGACATTCTCTGGGTTCGGTCCCGCGAGTCCCACCCCGGTCCGCACAGCGCCTGGTTCTGGGACGAGAAGAAGGCCGGCGGCGGCGCGATCATTGACCTCGGCTGCCACTGCATCGCGATCTGCCGCAATTTCGCGGGCAAGGACAACCGACCGGTGGAAGTCTTCTGCTGGAAGGACACCATGGTGCACCCGATCACCGCTGAGGACCACGCGATCATCCTCATCCGGTTCGAGTCCGGCGCTATCGGTCAGGTCGAGGTGTCATGGGCTTTCCGTGGCGGCCTGGACCTGCGGGACGAGGTCGCTGGGACCGAGGGCACCATCTGGCTCAACCACTTCCAACGCACTGGCTTCGAGATGTTCACCAGCGGCGCCGGTGGTGGTTACGTGGCGGAGAAGGCAGAGTCCAGCAGCGGCTGGCAGTTCCCGGTGGGGGACGAGGTCACCGAGCTCGGGTACGTGGACATGTTCACCGACATGTTCGACTCGATCGACAGCGGCACGCGGCCGCAAGAGTCCTTCTACGACGGCTACGTGGTCAACGCGATCATGGACGCCAGCTACGCCTCGTCGGCCAGCGGCGCCTGGGAGCCGGTGGAGATCGAGGACTGGCGCGGTGGGACCACGCCCCGCATCGCCCGGACGCCCGAGCTGCACGACGGGCACGCGATCATCAAGCGCGAGACCCTGCCCGACGGGCGGAGCAAGGTGCTGTTCCAGCACAGCGAGACCGGCGAGATCCTGGAAGAGGTCGCCAAGACCAGCTGACCGCTCGACCGAGACCGCCGGGAGCCGAGCTGTTCGCCAGCTCTGCTCCCGGCGGTCAGTCATGCCACGCCGGTGGCGTCAGTCCGACCGTTGTCCCGAGATCGCGACGTACGCCCAGGCCAGCGCGAGCACGATCACTCCGTACACCATCTGCTGAAGGGCTTGACCGACCCCGAGCGTCAGCAGCAGCCGGTTGAGGACGGTGAGCAGGAGCGCCGCCACGATGGTCCCGCCGTAGCCACCGGAGCCCCCGAGGATCGATGTCCCGCCGATGACGGCCGCAGCGATGCTGGGAAGCAGGAAGGAGTTCGTCTGGCTCGGGCCGACCGAGCCGCTGCTGCCCGAGATGAGGAGGCCCGCGATGGCCGCGAGGACTCCGACGATGACATAGGTCGCGATGAGCACCTGCCACACCTTGATGCCGGACAGGCGGCAGGCTGTGGGGTTGTCACCCACCGCGTAGATGTTGCGCCCCAGGCCCGTCCGGGCGAGCCCGACGAGGAGGATGACCGAGACCGCCACCCACACCACGACGTTCAGCGGGATGGGACCGATGAGCGTCCCGCCGCCGAGAGTGGTGAGGACCGGCAGCACGGCGGCGGAGCCGGACAGGAAGCCGCCGCTCGACAGCCCGACGGACACCGCCCCGAGCAGGACGCTGGACATGCCGATGGTCATGATGAGCGGGTGGACCCGGAACACACCGACACCCACGCCGTTGAGGAGCCCGGCGCCGGCCCCGACGACGAGCGCCAGTGCGATCGCCGTCGCAGGTCCGGCGCCACTCTGGGTGGCAGCCACGTAGGCAGCAAAGTTCGCGATCATGGTGACCGAGAGGTCGATGCCGCCGGTGAGGAACGCAATCGTCTGACCAGCGGCGAAGAGCGCCAACGGACAGGCCAGCAGCAGGATCGAGCGCAGCCCGCCGCTGGTGAACAGGCTCGGGTCGACGATCCCGGTGATGAGGTAGAAGACGACGAAGACCACGCTGAGCACGATCACCGGCCGGTCGCTCAACGTCCGTCGGACCCGCTGGGACCTGCGCAGGGGGGCGGTCTCCACGGCAGTGCTCATAGCTTCCTCCGGCGTAGCTCGAGCAGTCCGCCGAGCATGACCACGCTGATGATGATCAGGCCCTCGAGCAGCACTGCGACGTTCGGGTTGATCCCCATGCTCAGCAGGATCGCGGGGATGAGGGTGAGCACGAACGCGGCGAGGACGGGGCCCAGCAGCTGGCCGCGCCCGCCGGCCAGGGCCACGCCACCGAGGACGACCGCCGCGACGGAGCTGAGCAGTGCGCCGAGGGCGATCGACTCCTGCGGGCTGCCGCTGCCGAGCAGCGCGGTAGTCACCAGCCCGGCGAGCCCGGCGAAGACTCCGGACAGCAGATACGCCTGGATCCTGGCGCGTTTCACCACGATGCCCGCGAGGAACGCCGCCTGGCGATCGCTGCCGATGGCATAGGTCGCGATCCCCGCCCGGCTGCGCTTGAACGGCACCCAGATCAGGCAGAAGATGCCGGTCAGCCAGAGCAAGGAGGGCCACGGGTTGGAGAAGCCGCCGACGATCAGCTGGGCGAGCTGAGGGTTCGACCCGCCGCCGGGCCCCCCGAGGACGAGCAGTGCCAGCCCGACGAACGCGAAGTGCAGCGCCAGCGTGACGACGATGTCAGGCATGCCGGAGACGGTGACGATCCAGCCCATGAGCCCGGACAGCAGCGCGATACCGACGACCGTGCCGACGGCGACGAGGATGCTGGCGCCGAACGACGCGTCCTCCATCAGCCACGCCGAGACGCAGTTGGCCAGCACCATGAGGGCACCCACCGCCAGGTTGATGCCTCCGGAGATGACCACCACCCCTTGGGCCATCGCGAGCAGCGCCAGCATGAGGGTGCCGGCGGTCAGCGCCCGGAGCTCGAAGCCACCGAAGTTCTCGACCTGGAGGTAGCGCACGAAGATCATCGCGAGAAGGAGCAGGGCGACGCCCACGACCCAACCGTTCTGGGCCCGGAAGCGGGCCAGCCGGCTCGTCGGCTCGGGCATCGTCGTGAGCGTCGGCGTCGGCGTCATGACTTGGTCACCTCCACCCCGTGGAGCCCGTGCGCCGCATTGAGCAGGGCTTCCTCGCTCGCGTCGGCTGGCATCTCCGCGACGACCTCACCGCGGTAGATCACGAGCGCTCGGTCGCAGACGAACCCGATCTCGCGCAGCTCACTCGTGTACATCACGACGGCAGCCCCGGAGTCGGCGACCTCTCGGATGAGGTCGTAGATCTGCCGCTTGGTCCCGACGTCGATCCCGCGGGTGGGGTCGAAGAGCAGGAGGGTGCCGAACCCCTCGGCGAGCCATCGCCCGATGGTCAGCTTCTGCTGGTTTCCGCCCGAGAGCCGACGGGCCTGGGACGCGGCACGGGTATCGATCGACAGCCGGTCGATGGCGCCGTCGACCGCACGATCCTCCTTGCCCCTGGCGATCGGTCCCCACCGCGAGACCCGCGCCCGCGACGCGAGCGCGATGTTCTCCCTGATGGACCGCTTGGGCAGCAGCGCCAAGGCCCGGTCGGCCGGCACCAGCACGACGCCCCGCTGGATCGCGGCCGCCGGGTGACGAGCGCCCAGCACCTTGCCGTCGACACGGATCTCTCCGGCGCGTGGGCGCTGGCCGCCGGAGAGGACGTCGAACAAGGTGTCCTGCCCCTGCCCCTCCAGCGCTACCAGGCCCAGCACCTCGCCTGGACGCACCGTGAAGCTCACGTCGCGCAGCATGGGGCCGGCACCGAGCCCGTCGACGACGAGCCGCGGCTCAGGCTCCACCGTGGTCTCGCGTCGGAAGCGGCGTCCTTGCTCGGCCTCTGCCTCCATCCGCTCGCCGAGCATGGACTGGACGATGCGCTTCTCTCGCCCCTCCTTCGGGGCGAAGCTGGCGACGTCGTGCCCGTCACGGAACACCGTGCACATGTCGCAGTGCTCGATCACCTCCTCCAGGCGGTGGGAGATGAACAGCACCGATCCGCCGCCCAGGGTCTGCCGGGCCATCACGGTGAAGACCTTCTCGCTCAGGTCCGCCGGCAGCGCGGCAGTGATCTCGTCGAGGATGAGCAGCCGGGGGCGGTGCGCAAGCGCGCGTGCGAGGTCCAGCATCCGGAGGAACGGCAGCGGGATGTCGGCCACGCGCTCGCCGAAGTCCATCCCGCTGAGCTCGAGCTCGGCGAGGTGCTCCTGGACCGCGCCGGCGTCGGTGCCGGTGAGCTTGAGGTTCTGCCGCACCGTGAGGTCCGGGATGAGCGCCGGGTCCTGGAACACCGCAGCGATGCCCTGCGCGTAGCCGGCTGCCGGGGAGCGCAGGTTGACGACCTCGTCGGCCATGGTGATGGTCCCGCAGTCCTTCGTGATGACCCCGGTGAGCGCCTTGACGAAGGTCGACTTGCCGGCGCCGTTGGCGCCCAGGAGGGCATGGGCCTCGCCGGGCGCCACCGTGAGATCGGCCGATCTCAGCGCGACGACGCTGCCGTAGGACTTGGCCACACCTCGCGCGACCAGCAGTGCATCAGCGGACATCAGGCTCTTTTCAGGTCGAGGCCGGGCGCGTGTGGAGCGGGACAGGTCAGGAACCGCTAGGGCCCCTCGCAGGCGTACAGCTGGTCGCGGGTCATGTCGAGCGGGAAGTCGATCTCGACGGCGGCACTGGTGTCCGGCCCGCGGTCCGGGTTGTAGGCGTCCTCCAGCCGTTCGGCGCTGTCGGCCATCGTCCACAGCTCCGGCGTGAGCATCGTGGTCTGCTCCACGTCCTCGCCATTCAGCACCTGCAGCGCCACGTGCGTCCCCACCGCACCGATGACGGCCGGGTTGGTCACCACGGCACCCGGTGCGCCGTCGATCAGCTGGCCCACGAAGGCGTTGCTGTCCTGGCCGGTGACGGGGACGAGCTCCTTCCCAGCCGTGTTGATGCCGTTGACCACCGTGTAGTCGGCGCCGGTGGTCCAGACGCCGTCGTAGTCGGCCGCGCTGAACTGCTGGACGGCGATCTCCCCGGCCAGCGTGTAGTCCCAGTTGCTCCAGACGGTGGTCAGCTCGATGTCCGGGTAGGCCTCGAGGGCCGCCTCCACGCCTTCGTGCCGGTCGGTGTCGGACTGGACGCCTTCGATGCCGCGGACATAGAGGATGTCTCCTGCTCCGCCGACCTCCTCCGCGAGCCACTCCATGCCGAGACGGCCCCACTCGACCTGGTCGTTGGTCACGACGTACGCCTCGTCGGTGGTGACGCCGGCATCGATGGCGACGACGACGATGCCCTGTGAGGTGGCCTCCTCGATGATTCCGTTGAGCTGCTCAGGGTCGGAGGGGTTGACCACGATCGCGTCGACCCCTTCGGAGATGAGGGTCTGCAGGTGCTGGACCTGCTCGGTGGGCCCGGCGTTCTCCGACATCACCACCACCTCGGACACCTGACCGCTGGCGAGTGCTTCGGCCTGGATCGAGCAGACCATCTGCTCGCGCCACCCGTTGCCGGCCAGGGTGTTGCTCACGCCGATGACGTAGTCACCGGTCTCTCCGCCCGGTTCGCCGGTGGCGGTGGCGTCGTCGGCGGGCGCGGTCGTGCCGGTGTCGTCGTCCCCGCTGTCGCCGCCGCAGGCACTCAACGTCAGCGCTATTACTGCTCCTGCCGCTGCCAGACTCATTTTCGTAGGCTTCATTGCCGAGCTCCGTCTCCATTGCCGGTTGTCCGCGTCCGAGCGGCGTCGGTCGTAACCGCCCCCGGGAGATGCCTTGCTCCATTTCACGACACTGTATGGGCAATCTCAATGCCAGGTATTGACAACGAAACCTAATCAGTCAGCCGGGACCCCGTCAAGGACCGCAACCGGTTCGTGACCTCCGCGAACGGCCGCGGCCCCCGTCTGCGCGCGCCGGCCCGCCGCTGGCGCAGCTTCAGCGACAGGTTGCTGGCTCCGCGTCGGCGCTGGGTCGGGCAGCCGTCGGGCGCGCCGCGACGGTGCGTCACCGGCGCTGGACGTCGCAGGGCAGGTGGTCGCTCGGTCCTTGACCTGCCAGGCGCCATATTCTACTGTCCACACCCATATAGCGGCTGGACTATATGGGCGTGAAGGGACGACTGAACATATGGCATCGACCGGCCAGTTGGCTGGACAATGGTCGACCCGGGTCATCGAGCTGATCCAACAGGTTCAGGAGACGCAGGCGGAAGCCATCGCTACGGCCGCTCATTGGTGCGGCGACGCAATTGCCTCCGGTGGCCTTGCGCATATGTTCGGCAGCGGGCACTCGCGCATGGCGGTGGAGGAGATGTTCCCCCGCTATGGCTCGTATCCCGGCTTCCATCCGATCGTCGAGCTGTCGACGACGTTCCACACCCAGGTCGTCGGCGCGAACGGGCAGCGCCAGGCGATGTACGTGGAGCGGACATCAGGCCTCGCCGACGTCGTGCTGTCGAACTTCGCCTTCGGCCACCGGGACGTGATGATCGTCTTCAGCGTCTCAGGCACGTCCACCGTTGCGGTGGAGATGGCGCAGGGCGCGAAGAGCCGCGGTCTGCGAACCGTCGCGGTAACCTCGGTACCGCACTCCTCGGTCTCACGATCGCCAACCGGCACGACGCTTCGCGAGGTTGCCGACCTCGTCATCGACATCGGCACGCCGCCCGGGGATGCGCTCGTGCAGGTGCCCGGGCTCGACACCCCGGTCGGACCAGGATCGACGGCGGTCACCGTGGCCGTGGTCAACGAGCTCAAGGTGCAGACCGCGGAGCTGCTCGTGGCGCGCGGCGTCCACCTGCCGGTGCTGACCTCGGCGGTGATCGTCGGCAACGAGCGCTCGGCCGAGCTGTTCGACGCCGCCTATGACGAGCATGCCAGACGGGTGGCAACCGCGATCGGCGGTGCAGGGGCAGCGCGTGCTGAGGCGCGAGCAGGTAGGGCTGCGAAGCTGCCGATGGTGGAACGTCCCGAGCGGCCGACCGCTACCTGATCTGCGGGAGCTCGCCGATGAGCGACTCTGCCCCAATACTTCGCAAAACCTTGACAGGCCACCAGCCGGCCGTCAAGGTGGGTGGCTTCAGAAGCCTACTCAGAGTGGAGGGGTCATGAGTAAGCGGTCCATATCTGGATTGTTGTCATTACCATTGCTGATGTCGCTCCTGGTGAGCACGCCGGCTGCTACGCAAGCAGCCGACGATCCCGGGAATGATCATCAGCCAAACCAAGCCTCGACGTTCGCAGATCTTTCTGCGGCTGACGAGTTCGAAAAAGTGCTGCTGACACCTGATGTGCCAGAGCCGATGACGATGGATATAGCTGCCGACGGCAGGGTCTTCACGACCAGCCGCGATGGCGTGATCCGAGTTTACCACCCGGACACGGAGGAGGTGACCGTCGCGGCGGAGCTGAGCGTGTTCGACGATCATCCGTTGCCGGCAGACCCGGATATCGAAGGATCGAAGAACCAGGAGGGGGGCCTCCTGGGACTGGCGCTGGACCCGGACTTCGAGTCCAACGGCTGGGTGTACGCCTATTACACCAGCAGGGATGAGAACAATCATTTCCTGTCGCGATTCGTCGTCGAGGGCGACGAGGTAGATGTCTCCTCGGAGATCGTCATGCTCAAGGTACCGTACAACAAGACGAACTGCTGTCACGTCGCGGGGGACATCGATTTCGACTCCGCGGGGAACCTGTACCTGAGCACCGGTGACGAGTCGACGCCCGACCTCAACGACCAGTACTCGCCGATCGACAGCCGACCGACCCACTGGTACAACGATGATCGGCGCACCTCGGGCAACTCGAACGACCTGCGTGCCAAGGTCTTGCGAATCACCCCGCAGCCGGACGGTACCTACACGATTCCCGAGGGGAACCTGTTCCCGCAGGACGAGTACGACCAGGACCTGACGAGGCCCGAGATCTACGCGATGGGGTTCCGCAACCCGTTCCGGATCTCGATCGATCCGGCCAATGACCGGCTCCACATCGGCAACTACGGCCCGGACCGGCTGGGTGAGTGGACCGAGCGTGGTCCGTGGGGCTTCGACCAGTACATGGCGACGTCGGAGGCGGCCAACTACGGGTACCCGTACTGCATCGGCAACAACTTCCCGTACCGGCCGTGGGACTACGAGACGAACGAGCCGCTCGGCGACTTCTACGACTGCGAGAATGGCCCGATCAACGACTCGCCGAACAATACCGGCCTCGAGCAGCTGCCGCCCGTCACGCCCGCCACGATCTACTACCCGAGGAGCTGGGCGAACTGGCCCTCGACCTGGGTGGGTATGCCCGATGGCGAGGTCAGCCCGATCCCGGAGCCGTTCCTCAACATGGGGTCCGGGGCCGGTGGGCCGATGTCCGGGCCGGTGTATCGCTATGACGAGGACCTGGAGTCCGAGACCAAGTTCCCCGAGCACTATGACGGCCGGTGGTTCTTGCTCGACTACCACCGCGGCCATGTGAAGACGGCCGAGCTCGACGAGAACGAGCAGATCGTCGCGATCGACGACTTCCTTCCCGGTCAGTACTGGGCGGGTCTCATGGACGGCCAGTTCGGCCCGGACGGGTCGCTGTACGTGCTCGAGGGCGGGGGCTTCGGTCCCAGCTCGAACGCCGGGCTGTACCGCATCGACTATGTGGAGGGCGAGGAGCCCGGTCCCGTCCAGTGCGTCACCGACGATTTCGGCGGTACCGAGCTCGACCGTGAGCTGTGGTCGACCATCGTCCGTGAGAACCCGGATGGTTACCGGCAGGTCGACGGCGGGCTCGAGATCGACATGCTGCAGGGGGACATGATCAGCAACCACCTGAGCGGCAACATCGTCACCGACGGGCAGAACTTGATCACGACTCCCATGCCGGACGGGCGGTGGGTTGCCGAGGTCACGGTCGAGATGCCAGCAAATGCGGTGAACCACGACCAGGCCGGCTTCATCATTTACGACGACGACGAGAACTTCACCAAGATGGCGTACTTCCCGTCATACGGCAGCAATCCCGACGGAAGGTTCGAGTACCTCTACCACGAGAACGGCGAGATCCGGTATCAGGGCGGGGTCGACAATCCCGCTGTTGTCAATGCTCCGGACACGATCGAGATCCGGCTGACGAGTGACGGCCAGAACGTTGCTGCCGCGTACTCGCGGGACGGTAGCTCGTGGATCAATGTCGGACGGCCGGCGCCGGTCTCGAATTACGAGGCACCGCAGCTCGGCTTCTTCGCGGTGCACGGCCCGGACGAGATCGCCAGTCCGTTGACGGCGACGTTCAGCGACTTCTCGCTGTGCGTGCCGGAAGGCCCGGTCTGCGGGGCTCCGGCACCCGACGACGGGTACCGGGCGCTGTGGGACGGCTTCACGCTGGACGGCTGGAACCAGGCCGGACCTGGCGGGTTCGCCGTCGTCCCGGACGAGGACCGTGAGGGCGCGTGCGCGCTGGAGACGATCGGCGACCCGGAAGGGCTCGGGATGCTCTGGTACGAGGAGGAGTTCGAGTCCTATCGACTGCACCTCGACTTCAAGGCCGTCGAGGAGAACGACAACTCGGGTGTCTTCTTCGGCTTCCCGGACCCAGGTGACGATCCGTGGATCGGTGTGAACCAGGGCTACGAGATCAACATCGACGACACCGGCGGCCGGCCGGACGCCCCGGACAGCTCGAAGACCGGGTCGATCTACACCTACCAGGCGCCGACGTCGTTCCCGACGGTGGCCGGCGAGTGGAACGAGATGATCATCGAGGTCGAGGACCCGATGGTGCGGGTGTCGATCAACGGCGTCCTCGTCAATGAGTACGAGAACCCGAGCGACCGGGGACGTGACCTGTCCTCCGGATACATCGGCATCCAGAACAACCGCGTGTCGGACAACGTGTTCTTCCGCGACATCTGGGTCCAGGAGCTCGGCGACGACACCTGCCCGGCTCCCGAGGCACCGCCCGAGGGCTACGTCTCGCTGTTCGACGGCGAGTCGCTCGACGGCTGGACGCAGGCAGGTCCTGGTGGCTTCGAGATCGACGAGTGCGGTCTGCTGCAGCCTCACGGCGGCATGGGTCTGCTCTGGTACGACGAGCAGATGTACGAGGACTTCGTGATGCAGGTCGACTTCCGGGTCCAGGACCCGGCGGACAACTCCGGTGTCTTCGTCCGGTTCCCCGATCCGGAGGGCGACGCCGGCAGGCCGGTCAATGAGGGCTACGAGGTCCAGATCTATGACGCCACCGACAACCCCATGGGGCGGACCGGCGCGATCTACACCTTCGCGCCGGCCGAACCGCTCGCAACCAACCCCATCGGTGAGTGGAACACCATGGAGATCGAGGCGATCGGCCAGGAGTACCGGGTGACCCTCAACGGGGTCGAGGTCGCCACCTACACCGGCGACGGCAGTCGCGGCCTCGAGGGCTTCGTCGGCCTGCAGAACCACTCCTCCGGCCAAGCCGCCGGTGAGAGCGTGGACTTCCGCAACGTCTGGATCAAGGAAGTGCAGGACGATCCAGAGCTGACGGTCGACGCTTCGCTGAACCCGGCGGAGCCGGACGGCATCGCCCCCTGGTACGTCTCGCCGGTGATGCTCTCGCTGGAGTCCAACAACCCCGGTGCTGAGCTGCAGTGGCGTCCCAGGACCGACGAGACACAGTGGCAGACGTGGACCGAGCCGGTGACGTTCGACGAGGACGGCGTCTACAACATCGATTACAAGGCCGTGCTGCCTGGTGACGGTGAGCCGAGTGAGAAGGAGATCCTCGTCGGGGAGAACGGCTTCGAGTTCAGCGAGAGCGAGTTCTCGGTGGAGCAGGGCGACACGGTCAAGTTCCAGTACGTCCCCGGGTACCCGCACGACGTCGTCGTCACGGATGCGAACGGTGTGGTGCTGGACTCCCGCCCCGAAGGATCCGACTGGGAGGACGATCCGTTCTACTTCGAGGCGACCGAGCAGGGCACGTTCTACGTGTACTGCACGCCGCACGCGAACCTGCTGGATCCGGACGATCCGACGACGTGGCGGGGGATGGTCTCGACCTTCGAGGTCACTCCTGCCAGCGGTCAGGGGCCGGTGGAGACCGGGATCTCGGAGATCGAGTTCTTGATCGACCAGACGGCTCCGGGCACCGAGGCATCGCTCGAGGGCGAGCCGCAGGGGGACGACTTCACCGGCGAGGTGACGGTGAGCCTTGCAGCGCAGGACGCCACCTCCGGTGCCGCGCAGACCCACTGGCGGCTGGCGGGCGACGAAGACCACAACGTCTACGCCGAGCCCCTCGTGTTCGACGAGGAAGGCGAGCACGCGGTCGAGTTCCGGTCGACCGACGTGGCCGGGAACGTCGAGGACTGGCAGCTGGTCGAGTTCGCCATCGTCGGCGACGAGCCCGGGACGTGCCCGGACTCCGACCAGCGGGCGACCGTCGTCGTCGGTGACGTCGATAGCGGTGTCACCAACCACACCCTCGACGACGGGTGCACGATCAACGACCTCATCCTCGACGACGACGCCTGGCCGAACCACGGTCAGTTCGTGCGGCACGTGGGTGCGGTGACCACGCAGCTGGTGGCAGACGACGTCATCAGCGTGCGGGAACGGTCCGCGATCGTGCGGTCCGCGGCGCAGAGCGACGTCGGTGGGCAGCTGAGCCAGAGCAGAGGAGGGGTGACGCTGCAGATGGTTCGCTGACGTGAGGAGGACCTCCGGCGTGGTGCGGCTGGTCGGCTGCACCACGCCGTATGTCCTCGTGCGCCCTGGCCCGGATTGAGTCAGAACCCCAGGTCCCGCAGCCAGCTGAGCAGCTCGTCCTCGCGCTGCTTCGCCTGCTCGCGGTGCCACGGCCCCAGCTCACGGGAGGCCACCAGCCGGCCGTCCCGCAGGTACACGACGCGCTCGGCCCGAGCGGCGCAGGTGGGGTCGTGCGTCACCATGACGAGGGTGGTGCCCTCGCGGTGCACGCCGGTGAGAGCATCCATCACCTCGATCGACATGCTGCTGTTCAGTGCGCCGGTCGGCTCGTCGGCGAACAGGATGGCCGGCTCACCGGCCAGCGCGCGGCAGATCGCGGCTCGCTGCCGCTCACCGCCGGAGACCTGGGTGGTGCCGTGCCGCGCGACGTGAGCGATCCCGAACCGTGCCATGAGCGCGTCGACGCGCGCGACCACGGCAGCCTTCTCCCTGGGCGCCGCCTTGAGCGCAGGCAGCAGGATGTTGTCCCGGATGTTCAGGTTCTTCAGGAAGTACGCCTGCTGGAAGACGAACCCCATCCGCGTCAGCCGGACCCGGCTCATCTCCGTGTCACCGAGCGAGGTCAGGTCTTGTCCGTCGAGGAGCACGGTGCCGCTCGTCGGGCGGTCCATACCGCTGACGCTGTAGAGCAGCGTGGACTTCCCCGAGCCGGACGGCCCCATGACGACGAGGAACTCGCCCTGCCGCACGGCCAGGTCGATCCCATCGATGACGAGGGTCGGCGGGTCGGTGCCGACGTAGGCCTTGGTCAGGTCCGTCGACTCCAGGGTCACGCGAGCGGTGTGCGGCACGAGGTTTCCTCTCATCGGTTGAGCCACGAGCTCTTGTCGGCATTACGCAGGGGCGCGGTGAGCAGCACCGCCGCGAGATATCCGGTGGCGAGCAGCAGCAGCGGGTAGGTCACGTAGACGAGCAGCGGGGTCGGGATGAATGCGAGATCGGCGATGCCCAGTCCGGCGACGGAGATGAGCAGACCGACGACGGTCTCGCCGGCCGTCGCGGCGAAGACGACGCCCAGGCCGGTCCCGACGGCGACTGACAGGAGCGTCTTGAGCCTCACCTGCGAGACGATCTCGCGCGCCGAGAATCCGATGGTGGACAGCGTCCCCATGGTCTGGCGCTCCCGGGTGAGCCGCAGTCGGAGGAACAGGCTCGTGATGAGCCCTGCGACCCCGACGCCGAGGACGACGGCGAGCACCGCGGCGCTCCGGAATGCGCCGGTGACGGTCGACAGTGTCTGCCGGACGTACTCGCGCACCGGGATGACCGCCGCCGTCGGGAACTGCTCGCTGTACTCCGCCGCGACCGCAGCAGGGTCCGCGCCGTCGCGGGTGTCCGCGTAGACCACGTACCCGGCGGCGCCGGCCGTCACCTCACCGGGCATCTTGGCGGTGTACCCGCCGCTCGTCACGTCCTGGTAGATGCCGCTGACCACCACCGTGGTCGGCTCCCCATCACGGCGCAGGGTCATCTCGTCCCCGGTCGAGAGCCCGTACCTGTCCGCGTTGAGCACCGAGAGCGCGATCTCGCCGGGGCCGGGACGCTCGCCCTGGAGGATCTCGACGGCGTGGCTGGAGTAGTCGCCGACCTCGACCCGAAGGGTCTGCCACCCGTCCTCCCCGGGCGTCTCGTACAGCACGTCGGCGAAGGCGCGCACATCGGTCAGCCGGGTATCGCGGTGCGCACCGGCGAGCAGCGAGTCGCGCACGGCGTCGACGTCGTCGGAGAACTGCAGGTCCGCGCGCAGGTCGCTCTCGGGAGCGCCCATGTAGGTGACGAAGCGGGGGCTCTCAAAGGTGCTCAGCAGGTTCGTCGGCAAGATCATGAGGACGGCGGCGAGGAAGAAGACGACGGGGATCAGTGCCCATTGGCCGCCGTCGGCGCGCAGGTCCACCAGCGCCAGCCGTCGGGTGATGCTCCCGCCGCGCGACGGCGCGAGCCTCGACCGGCGCGCCCGCCTGGCCTGCCGGGCGGCCCGGCGGGCGGAGCGGCGCTCATCGTGGGTGCTGCCGTGGACGAGGGCCGTGACGACCTCGACCTTCCGCACCCTGCCGAGGGCGCGACGGCAGCAGGTGATGACGAGCAGGTACACCAACGCCAGGACGACGACCGGCACGAGGATCGTCATCGCTCCGGTGGGCGCGGCTGCGTAGTTCAGCTCGAGGGGCCGGGTCAGCACACCCGTGGCGACGACGGCGAGGACACCGCCGACGAGGCACGCCAGCAGGGTGATGACGCGGTACTTCGCGAGGTACAGCCCGGCGATGGTGCGGTCCGGGAGACCGATGGCCTTCATCACGCCGATCTCGCGCACCTCGTCCTCCAACGTCCCGCGGATGACGAAGCGCAGGTTGAGCAGCGCGATCGCCACGAGGAGGAGGCTGACGAAGACCAGCGCCACCACCACCAGACCGTCGCCGAACGCGTGGATCATCCGGATCATCCCGAGGGTGACCGCCTGGCCGTTCTTCGGCACCGTCTCGTCGGCCTCGTAGGCGCGCTGGAGGTCGGCCGTCCCGGCCGGGTCGGTGAGGCGGTACTCGACGATGCTCTCGGGGGCCCCGCCGCCGGCCCGCTCCAGCGCCAGCAGGTCAGGCTCGGAGACCAGGAACCGGGTGGCGGAGGACAGCGAGGAGGCCATCTGGGAGTCCCGGACGAAGCCCTGGACGATCAGCTCGTGGCTCCCGGCATCAGTGCTGATGCTCAGCTCGTCACCGACCTCGAGGCCGACGCTCTGCTGGTAGGCGACCGGGACGTAGACCTCGCCGGGGCCGGGGGAGGGAATCGCCCCGGTCTCGTCGATGAGGAAGTCGAACTGCTCGTTCTGGGTGACGACGAGGTTGTCGATGAGGCTGGCGGAGAGGTCGCCGGACTCGCCCGTCGTCGCGCGGTGCCAGCCGATGGCCGCGCCGTCGAAGCCGAGCATCTCCACCACGAGCCAGGCCTCGATCTCCGGATGCTCCGCGGCGAACCGGGACAATGCGGCCGGGTCGTAGTCACCCTTGTGCATCTGCAGGAAGTGGGGCGGTCGGGCCTCCTCGAAGAGCTGGTCGACCGACCCGATCAGGCGTTCCATCACCATCGCGCCCGTGGTCGCCAGGAACGCGCTGAGCACGAGGACGACGCCGAGCGCCAGGTTGACGCCCGGGGTGCCCTTGAGCTCGTTGCCGGCGTACCGGCGATCCAGCGCATCCCTCGACATGCTGCCAACCTGCCAGCCGTCTGTCACGGGCACATCGGGGATCCCCCGGGTCCCGACCCTGGTCGCGCGCAATGTTCGTCGGCTGCTCGTCCGGGGTTTCCCTGGCGTGAGCCGGGTGTTCACGCCCGGCTCCTAGCGTGAGATCGCTCACCGTCGTGGGCGCGGCACCCGCGGTGCCGCCACTGGATTCATAAGCCGAGAGCGAGAGATTCCTGATGAAGCACGCAACCGCATGCTGGGCCCGTCGCGGCCTGGTCGGCGTGGCTGTCACCAGCATGGTGGCAGTGACCGCCGCCCCGGTGATCGCCGCACCCGAGGGTGACGCACCCGCAGAGCCCGCGAACGTCATCGTCCTCATCGGTGACGGCATGGGCTACAACCACGTCGCCAACACCAACCTCTACGAGACCGGACAGAGCGACTACCAGGTCAAGATCGACACCGCGACCGGCGTGGTCGAGCGCGTCCCCGGCGAGCCCGTCCAGGTCTTCGAGAGCTGGGACCTGCGCGCCATGACGTCCTTCCAGCACGGCAACTCCTACGAGCCGGACCGCGCCTGGACCGATCACAACTACGTCAACGAGAGCACGACCGACTCCGCCGCTGCGGCCACCGCGATGGGTACCGGCGTCAAGACGAACAACGGCGTCATCGGTCTGGACCACGAGGGCAACGAGGTCGAGAACCTCGTCGAGCGCGCGGCCGCCACCGGCCGCTCCGCCGGGCTCGTCACCTCAGTGCCGTTCAACCACGCCACCCCGGCCGGCTACGTCGCGCACAACGCCGACCGCAATGCCTTCACCGCGATGGGCACCGAGATGATCGACTCCAGCCTCGACGTCGTCATGGGCGCCGGTCACCCCGGCTTCGACGACTCGAACCAGCCGATCGACACGCCGCGCTACGACTACCTCACGCAGGCCGACCACCAGCGTCTGCTCGACGGCCAGACGAACTTCGACTACATCGAGGACGCCGCGGACTTCGAGGCGCTGGCCGCGGGAGAGAACGTGCCCGAGACCGTGTTCGGCCTCGCGCAGGTCGCCTCCACCCTCCAGCAGGGCCGGGCCTCCGCCGGCATCGAGGAGCGTCCCTACGACGCCCCGCTCAATGAGAACGTGCCCACGCTGGAGACGATGACCGCCGGAGCGCTCAACGTCCTCGAGCAGAACGAGGACGGCTTCTTCCTCATGGTCGAGGGTGGCGCGATCGACTGGACCGGTCACGCCAACGACACCGTGCGGAACATCGAGGAGACGCAGGACTTCAACGCCTCGGTCGAGGCCGTCGTCGACTGGGTCGAGTCCGAGGACTCCTCGGCCACCTGGGACAACACCATGGTGGTCGTCACCGCCGACCACGAGACCGGCTACCTCGGTGGCCCGGACGAGGACCCGAACTGGACCGAGATGACCGGCCAGCCCGGCCGCACGCCGACCGTCGGCTGGTACTCCGGTGGCCACACCAACCAGGTCGTCCCGGTCTGGTCCAAGGGTGCGGGTACCGACGCGCTGTTCGCCCGCGCCAACGGCACCGACCCGGTCCGCGGCGACTACATCGACAACACCGACCTCGCCAACGTCCTCCTCGAGGACCTGTGGCTGATCGAGCCTGCTGACGGCGACATCCCGGTCGAGGCCGTGATCCCGGACGCCGGCTCCGAGGGGCCGGGCGCGCTGGCGCTCTCCGTCGCTGACGGCAGCGTCACCCTCGGTGACCTCCGCAACGCGGGTGACCGCCTCCGCCTCGCCGGCGAGCTGCCCTCGGTCTCGGTGACCGACTCCCGGGCCGAGGGTGCCGGCTGGTCCGTCGCCGGTCAGTCCTCGGACCTCGTCGACGGCTCGCGCACGGTGCGGGGCTCGAACCTCGGCTGGACGCCGGGGCTGATCGAGGCCAAGGACGGGGTGACGGCCGGTGCCCGCGTCATGACCGAGCTCTCGGGCGGCGAGGGCCTCAGCGCCCCCGCGACCCTCGGCTCGGCCGACGCCCAGGGCCGGGTCGGCACCAGCCGGCTCGATGCCGACCTCGAGCTGGAGGTTCCGGTCGACACCCGTCCGGGCACCTATCAGGGCGCGATCACGGTGACGCTCTTCCCGGTCGACTGATCACGTCGTCACAACGATGACCGGCAGGGCGGGCCTCACCAGGTCCGCCCTGCCTGCTGCCGAGCGACGAGCAGCCCGCTGACCTACCCGGAGACGCGTTCGCTGGCCTCGGCGCGGGCGGCGTCGATCCGCTCCTGGGCGAGTGCCGAGCGGCGCAGCGGCGGGATGATCTCCTCGTCGGGCGTGATGATCACCAGGTCGTTGTCCATGTGGTCGGCCATGGCGTGGACCGCGTCGATGAAGTCGGAGCGTCGGACCGCGTCGACGATGCGTTCATGCTCGAGCTGCATCGTGGCGGCGTCGCCCGCGTGGACCAGTCGCTCGCGGTTCTCGGGGACGTTGAGCTTCTCGGTGATACCCGCGTACAGCGAGGCGAGCAGCCGGTTCTTCGCGGCGTCGAACAGCAGGTAGTGGAAGCGCGAGGCGAGCTCGCGGGTGGCGTCGTCGTCGCCGTGCGCGGGGCAGTGGGCGATCTGCAGCGGCGTGGCGATCGCCGCCTCGAGCGCCGCGACGTCGTCGTCGGTGCGGTGGAGGGCGGCCTGCTGGGCGGCCTCCATCTCCAGCGCCCGCCGGTAGCTGAGCAGCTCCTCGAGGGTGTAGGCGGTGAGGAACTCGGAGAGCACCGCGCTCGTCGGGGCGCTGGACCGCACGAACGTGCCGCGCCCTGGCAGCGTCTCAAGCATGCCGATGCTCGCCAGCGACCGGACCGCCTCGCGGATCGTCGACCGGCCCACGCCGAGCATCTCCGAGAGCGCCGGCTCGATCGGGATCCGCGACCCCACGGCCCACTCGCCGGTGGTGATCTGCCGGCGCAGGTAGGCCAGGGTGTTGCGCGCGCGCTCGGTACCGCTGGTAGTGGCCATCACCCGAGTATAGGAAGCGCGCCGAGGAACCGGGCGATCCCCGACGCCGGGACGGCGTCGGGGATAAGTCTGCTGTCACTGATAAGTCTGCTGTCACTGATAAGTCTGCTGTCACTGATAAGTCTGCTGTCGCTGACAAGTCTGCTGTCGGCGAGAGGGGGGCTGTGGGAGCCGGCTACTCGGTGGCGAGCCACTCGGCGATCTGGGCGCGGCCCTCGACGGTGCTGGTGAACCCCAGCGCCTGCACGTCGCGGCCCTCGACGAGCAGGACGCGGTCCTCGGCCACCGCCGGCAGCCCGGCGACCGCGTCGTTGGTGAGCAGCGGGGTGAAGATCTGCTCGCCCGAACCGTTCATGTCCACGAGCAGGATGGCGTCCGGCTCGGCGGCGAGGACCTGCTCGGCGGTGATCGGGCCGGACCGGACGAGCCCGAGGTCCGCGCTGGCGTCCTGCGCCCCGGCGAGGCGCAGCACCTCGAGCGGGAATGCGGAGCCGGCGGTGACGAACGGCTGGCCGGCCTGGTTGCTCAGCACGAGCACCCGCGGCCCGTCGGGGTCGGACGCGTCACCGAGCCCCGAGCCGATCTCCTCGGCCAGCGCGGCGGCGTCGTCGTCCAGGCCCAGCGCCTGGCCGACAAGCCCGATGTTCAGCTCCATGTCGGCGACCGACGCCCAGTTGTTCGGCAGCACGAGCACCGGGATGCCGGCGCCCTCGAGCACCTGCCCGATGCCCTCCTCCAGGCCGCGCCGGTCGCTGAGCAGCACGAGGTCGGGCGCCGCGGCGATGACCTGCTCCGCGTCGATCGCGCCCTCGGTGGGGGCGTGGTGCTCGACGGCGGCCATTGCGTCGGCGTGGTCGGACAGCACCGGGTTGCTCATCGCGTCCTGCACCATGACGAGGCGGTCCGTCGCGCCGAGCTCGGCTACCAGCTCGGCGGTCTCGTAGGTGAGGGCGGCGATCCGCTGCGGCTCGTCGTCGAGCGTCACGCTCGCGGCCGCCAGCTCGCGGCCGGCCGGGACCTCGACGGTCCGCGGGAAGTCGGTGGCCTCGGTCGTCGGCGCCGTCGCGCCCGGGTCGGCGGACCCGTCGGGCGCAGGGTCCGCGGCGCAGCCGGCGAGGACGAGCAGGGAGACGAGCGCAGCCGTGAGCACGGCGGGCGGGCGGAGTCGCATGAGGGCCTTTCAGCGGTGTGCCGCCACCGGGAGGCGGCGGGAGAAGGTGGTCGCGGTGGGGCACGAGGGCCGCACCAGGCTGAGGGTGGGAGAGCCGGTGGGGGAGTCGAAGACCTCCGCGGTCACCCCGTACACCCGGCGGATGAGCTCGGCGGTGATGACGTCGGCCGGGGCGCCGAAGGTGGCGACGCCGTCGGCGATGATGCCGACCCGGTCCGCCCAGCGCAGCGACTGGGTGAGGTCGTGCATGGTGACGACGACGATGTGGCCGGCGGCGGCCCGCTCGCGCAGCACGTGCATGACGGTGAGCTGGTGGCCGAGGTCGAGCGCGGCGGTGGGCTCGTCGAGGAGCATGACGGGGGAGTCCTGCGCCAGCACCCGGGCCACCTGGACGAGCTGGCGCTCGCCGCCGGAGAGCCGGGCGTAGCTGCGGTCGGCGAGGTGCTCGACGCCGAGCCGCTCGAGCGCCGTCGTCGTCCGGTGCTCCGAGCCGGTGGCCCGCCCGGCGGCCCGTGCACCGACGGCGACGACGTCGCGCACCCGCAGCTCGTTGGGGGCGTAGCTGTCCTGCGTCATCAGCGACATCACCCGGGCGAGCTGCCTCGGCCGCAGCCGGTGCACCGCGGTCGTGCCGTAGTAGGCGGCGCCGGTGCGCTCGACGCCGGAACCGACGATCGCGGCCAGCAGGCTCGACTTGCCGGCGCCGTTGGGGCCGACGAGGCCGAGCAGGGTGCCCGGCGTGATCGTCTGGGTGACCGGGGTGAACAGCGGCCGGCCACGGTGGGCGACGAGCCGGTCGAGGACGAGGTCGGTCACGAGGCCCGCCGGGAGAGCAGCATCGCGAGGAACACCGGTGCCCCGATGACCGCGCACACCGCCCCGGTCTGCACGACCACGGTCACCGACGCGGTTCGGGCGATGGTGTCGGTGACGACGAGGAACAGCGCGCCGCACACCACCGAGAGCGGGAGCAGCAGCGAGTGCTTCGCGCCGACGACCAGTCGCACCGCGTGCGGCACGACCAGCCCGACGAAGGCGATGACGCCGGAGACCGCGACGGCCGCACCGGTGACCAGTGAGGCCACGAGCAGCAGCACCAGCCGGGTGCGGTGGACGTCGTACCCGGAGGTGGCGGTGACGTCGTCGCCGAGCAGTAGCGCGTCGAGCGCGCGTACCCGGGTGAGCAGGATGAGCAGCCCGAGGACGATCGGGACGACGGCGATCGCCGCGTGGCTCCACGTGCGCAGCTCCAGGTCCCCGGCGAGCCAGAAGACGGCGCCGCGGGCGAGGGCGTCGTCCTCGGCGTTGGCGACGAGGATGGAGATGACCGCGCCGGCGAACGCGTTGATCGACACCCCGACGAGGATGAGCGTGTAGGTGCTGGCGCCGCGGTTGGCGTGCAGCACCGCCTGCAGGAGCAGCGCGACGGCGACGCTCCCGGCGAACGCCGCGATCGGGACACCCCACTGCAGCGAGCCGCCGAGGCCCAGGGTGATGCCGGCGACCGCCCCGACGGCGGCGCCGGATGAGACCCCGGTGACCCCCGGGTCGGCCAGCGGGTTGCGGAACACCGCCTGCATGACGACGCCGACGCCGGCGAGCGCGCCGCCGACGAGCATCGCGACGGCGATCCGCGGCAGCCGCAGCGACCAGACGACGACGCTCGCCTGGCTGTCCTGCGGGTCGACGATGGCCCGGACCGCCTCGAGCGGGTCGAGCCGTAGCGTGCCCAGGCCCACGCCGAGGACGACGGCAAGCACGAGCGCGACGACGGCGCCGAGCCCCAGCCAGCCGGCGCGGCGGGAGAAGCGGGGTGGTGGCGCGACAGCCGGCTCCGCCGTCGTCGACTCGTCACCGGTGTCGGGAGGTCGCGGCGGGCTCGCCAGCTGGGTCATCGGGGTCCTTCGGGTGGTCAGGGCGACGCCGGCCCGGTTCCCCCCAGTCCGGCGGGCGAGCCGGTCCGGGTTCCCCGGACCGACGTCGCGGGGACAAGGTAGGCACAACGAGTTCATCAGATCAAGTAGTTCATCTGATGTGGGCCCGCCAGGTTCGCCGGCTCTGCCTGTGCGTGGGCGCGGTGCGCCAAGCGGCCGTCCTGATTCGGGCGCCTCGTCGGTGAGTTCCGGTGGGGCGGCGGCCGAAGTAGCACAAGTGCTATTCTTGACTCATGTGCCCATCTGCGCGTGAGCGGCGCCCCGTCGAGATCGGCTTGCGCGAGCTGCGTCAGGACGCCAGCGAGGTGGTGCGACGAGCAGAGTCCGGCTCCCAGTTCGTGGTGACCGTCGCGGGCCGTGCCGCGGCCAGCCTTGGGCCAGTCGCACCGAGGAGTTGGTGTACGCCCGCTGAGCTGGATGCGATCTTCGCTGCACCGGCGTGGGGCACCGGCGTCGAGGCCCGCGACTACCTCGAGCAGAGCGTTCGTGACCCGTGGCAGGAAGCCGAATGAGGTACCTCCTCGACACCTGCGTGCTCGTCGCCGACGCAGCGCCCGCCCTGGGCGCTGACGCCGAGTCGGCCATCAGTGTGATCTCGCTGTCGGAGCTTCATTTCGGGGTCCTCAGCGCCACGAGTGACCGAGAACGGGCGGCACGTCTTCGTCGGCTGACGTTGATCGAGAGCACCTTGCGTGCACTGCCCGTCACCGATGAGGTGGCGCGTATCCATGGCGCGATGTCAGCGCATGTGAAGAGCCTGGGCAGGCAGCCCCGGCCACGCGCGATGAACCTGCTGATCGCAGCTACCGCTGCGCACCACCAGGCGACGGTGCTCACGGAGAACATTGACGACTTCTCCGGCCTCGAGGAGTTCGTACTCGTAGCGCGGCCGCAGCGGGGGGCGTGACCACGGAGCCGGAACGCCGCCCACGGGCGGTGTGCGGACCGGGGATGCGAGCATGTCGCCATGACGGAGGTATCACTGCGCTCCGCGCGCGGCAGGTGGGTGGTGCTCGCCGCGACGCTCGGCTCGGCGGTCGCGCTGCTCGACGGCACGGTGGTCAACGTCGCACTCCGGCCGATCGGCCTCGACCTCGACGCCAGCCTCGGGCAGCTGCAGTGGGTGGTCAACGCCTACATGCTCACGCTGGCCTCGCTCATCCTCGTCGGCGGGACGCTCGGCGACCGGCTCGGCCGGCGCCGCGTCTTCCTTGTGGGCGTGGCCTGGTTCGCGCTCGCCTCGCTCGCCTGCGGGCTGGCGCAGAGCACCGAGCAGCTCATCCTCGCCCGCGGCGTCCAAGGTATCGGCGGGGCACTGCTCACCCCGGGCAGCCTCGCCCTCATCCAGGCGACGATCGTCCCCGAGGACCGCGCACGGGCCATCGGGGTGTGGTCGGCGTGGTCGGGTGTCGCAGCGGCCGTGGGACCGCTGCTCGGTGGCGGCCTGATCGAGGCGCTGTCATGGCGGTGGATCTTCCTCATCAACCTGCCGGTGGCCGCCGTCGTCATCACCATCGGCGTGTTGCGGGTGCCGGAGTCGGGCGGCGTGCCGCGTGCCTCCCGGGCGCCGTTCGACGTCGTCGGGGCAGCGCTGGGGGTGGCCGGCCTCGGTGGTCTGACCATCGCGCTCATCCAGGGCGGCTGGCTGCCGGCGGTGGTCGGCGTCGCCGGGCTGGTGGCGTTCCTCGTCGTCGAGGCGCGGGTCCGCCACCCGATGCTGCCGCTGACGATGTTCGCCGACCGGACGTTCTCGGCGGTCAACGCGATGACCTTCGTGGTCTACGGCGCGCTCGGCGCGCTGATGTTCTTCCTCATCCTGCACCTGCAGGTCGTGGCCGGGTACAGCCCGCTCGCGGCGGGCGCCGCCACCATCCCGTTCACCGTCCTCATGCTCGCCTTCTCGCCCCGGGTAGGCACGCTGATGAACCGCACCGGGCCCCGGCTGCTGATGTCCGCCGGCCCGGCGATCGCCGCCGTCGGCGTCGTGCTGCTGACGCGGGTGCCGCCGGCGGCGAGCTACGTCGTCGACGTGCTCCCCGGCGTGGTGCTGTTCGGGGCCGGGCTCACCCTCATGGTCACCCCGCTGACCGCGACGGTGCTCGCCGCCGCCCCGGCGTCGCAGGTGGGGCTGGCCAGCGGGGTCAACAACGCCGTCGCCCGGGCAGCCGGCCTGCTCACGGTGGCCGCGCTGCCCGCCGCCGTCGGGCTCGGGGGTGACGACTACCAGCTGCCGGAGGTCTTCCGGGCGGGCTACGTCGCGGCGATGTGGTGGTGCGCCGGGCTGCTCGCGCTGGGAGCGGTGGTAGCCGCCGTCTTCGTGCCCGGACGGCGGGCGGAGCCGGCCCCGCAGCAGGGCTGAGCACCGGGTCAGGCCACCAGCGCCCCCGGTCCGCGCAGCACGCCGAGCCAGGCGGTGGCCAGCAGTACCCCGCCGAGCACCCCCAGCACCACGCCGACGAGCAGCCAGTCGGCGGCGACGACCCGCACCGGTCGCCAGGTGCTCCGCGGGGTGAGCCCCAGCCCGCGCGACTCCAGCGCCTGGGCCATCCGCTCGCCGCGTCGTACCGAGACCACCAGCAGCGTGAAGACCACCCGGGCCAGGTGCCGCGGACCGCGCGGCGGCCGGCCGCCGCNCGCGGCGGCCGGCCGCCGCGACGCATCGGCGCCCGCACCGCGTGGGCGTGCTGGATCGTGGCCCACTCGCGCGGCATCTGCTGCAGCATCCGGTAGCCGGCGAGCACCGCGTAGGCGACCCGGGCGTCGAGGCGGGCGTTCTGCCGCAGGCTGTGCATGAGCGCGACGCCGTCGGTGGAGACGAGGAACCCGATGGCGAGGATCCCGATGAGGAACGTCCGCATCGCCAGCGCGGCGCCCACGCTGATGCCCTCGGCGGTCACCCGCAGCGGCCCGGCCTGCCACAGCACGGCCCCGGGCCGGCTGAGGACGTTGACGAGGAACACGCCGAGCGCGAAGGCGACGAACGGCAGGTGGGCCAGCGCCAGCGTCCGCGTCGGCATGCTGGCGGTGGTGACGATCCCGACCAGCGCCAGCAGGTAGAGCAGGGCCGGGGTGACCGGGTCGAGCACGAACATCACGGCCACCGAGACGACGAACACCAGGGCCAGCTTGACCGTCGGGTTGCGCCGGGCGAGTAACGGCTCGGCGGTCATCGCGGCGCCCCCGCGGTCCGGAGTGCCCGGCCGCTCGTGACCGCGGCGTCGAGCCGGTCCAGCGCCCGTCGGACCGCGGCCGGCGTGCCGACCCGGGTGAGCAGCCAGTCGACGAGCGGCGGCAGCGTGAGACCCGCCCGGGTGAGGACCGTCGGGTCGCTCAGCACCTCGGTCACCGGACCGTCGGCGATGACCGCGCCGTCGGCCAGCACGACGGCGCGGTCGGCCAGCGTGAGCACGGTGCGCAGGTCGTGGCTGGCGAGCACCACCGCCCGGCCGTCGTCCGCCGCCGCACGCAGCGCGCCGATGGTGGCGATGGTGTCGCGCCGGTCGAGGCCGAGGGTGGGCTCGTCAGCCAGCAGGCACGACCGGTCGTGGGCCAGCATCGCGGCCAGGCTCACCCGCCGCTTCTCCCCGCCGGACAGCCGGAACGGGTTCTGCTCGGTCAGGTGCGACAGCCGGTGGGTGCGCAGGGCACGGTCCACCACCGGCGCGACCGGCTCGGCGAGGCCGTGGCCGATCTCGGCGGCGACGGTGTGCGCGACGAACTGGTGCTCGGCGTTCTGGAAAACCATTCCTGGCCGCGGCCCGTCGACGGTTCCGGCGGCGGGTGGCAGCAGCCCGGCGAGGGTGAGCAGCAGCGTCGACTTCCCGATGCCGTTGCGCCCGAGGAGCGCGACCACCTCGCCGGGCCGGACCGCGAGGTCGACGGCGCGCAGCAACGGTGGCTGCGGTGGCGGGGCTGCCGTCCGGCGGCCGGGACCGGGTGAACGTCGTGGCCGTGGGCGGTCGACCGCGAGGCCGCGGGTCACCAGCACCGGGTCGGCACGGGGCCCGGGATGGTCGGCGGGGCGGGCGCCCTCGTTCCCGTCGTCGGCGAGCCGCTCGAGCAGATCGGCGTTCGGCGCCGCGGCCAGCCCGCCGGCCACCCCGGTGAGGGCAGCCAGCTCGGCCTCCAGCGGGAGCCAGCTGCCGGCGGCGTGCAGCCGGGCAGCGTGGTCGTGCAGCACGTCCGCGGTGGGGCCGTCGGCGAGCACCTCGCCCCGCTCGCCCAGCACGACGGCGCGCGCCGGCAGCCCGGCGATCCCGGCCGCACCGGCGAGGTCGTCGAGCCGGTGCTCGACGAGCACCACCGCGGGACGGTGCCGGGCGACGGCGGCGCTGAGCGCACGGCGGACGTCCGCGACGCCGTCGGGGTCGAGCATCGAGGTCGGCTCGTCCAGCAGCAGCACCGAAGGCTGCCCGACGAGCGCCGCGGCGAGCGCGACCCGCTGCGACTCCCCGCCGGAGAGCTCGGCGGTCGCCCGGTGGCGCAGGTGCGCCGCGCCGACGACCTCGAGCGCTGCGTCGATCGCCGGGCCGATCGCGGCAGGGTCGACCGCGCGGTTCTCCAGCGGCAGCGCGAGCTCCTGCTCGACGTCGGGAAGGCACACCGCGGCCGACGGGTCCTGCGGCAGCACGCCGACGCGCCGGGAGAGATCGACCACCGTGGTGTCGGTGGTCCGGGTGCCGGCGACCGTCACGGTACCCCGGAGATCGGCGGTCACCGAGTGCGGCACCACCCCGGAGATGGTGTGCAGCACGGTGGACTTCCCCGAGCCCGAGGCGCCGAGGACGAGGACCTCCTCACCGGGCGCGGTGCGGAGATCGACGCCGCGCAGCACCGGCTCGGCGCGGCGAGGGAACCGGATCGACACGCCGTCGAGCACGACGTCAGCCACGCCGTCAGCCACGGCCGGCTCCGGCGAGGCTGTGGCCGATGGCGAAGTTGTCGACGACGCCGGTCCGCGCCAGCGCGTCGACGATGACCTTGGCGAGCAGCCCGCCGAGCACCACGCCGGAGACCAGCTGCATCACCAGCCGGAGGGCGAAGATG
This sequence comes from Georgenia sunbinii, assembly GCF_036421875.1. Classification (NCBI taxonomy): domain Bacteria; kingdom Bacillati; phylum Actinomycetota; class Actinomycetes; order Allobogoriellales; family Allobogoriellaceae; genus Georgenia; species Georgenia sunbinii. The sequence goes on from NZ_JAZGOL010000001.1 coordinate 100,801, forward strand.
TCCTGCCCGTACCAGCCGGCCCGGAACGCCGAGTAGAAGAACACCAGGGCGGCACCGAGCAGCCCGGCGACGGCGAACACGCCCCAGCCGAACCGCCGGTAGCGGGTGAGGAGGAACGGCAGCTCGCAGCCGAGCCCTTGGATCGCGGCGGCGATCATCAGCGTCGGCCCCACCGGTGAGCCGAGGAAGACGAACTCCACCACCGAGGCGAGCACCTCGGCGATGACGCCGGCGAACGGCCGTCGGACGATGGCGATGACGATCGGCGCGACGAGCAGCCAGCCGCCGAACAGCACGTGCTGGGCGAGGTCCCCGGCCGGACCCATGGCGATCGCCAGCCCGTTCCACGCCTGGACCAGCACCCAGTAGACGAAGCCGAAGACCACGCCCATGACCACCATGAGCATGAGGTCCTTCAGCTGCCAGGACGAGCGGCGCGCGCTCACGGCTGCGGCACGGTCGTCGGGGAGCCGACCGAGACGGTGAGGTGGGTGACGACGTGCGGCACCCGGGCGCCGACCTCGGCCCAGGCGTCGACGGCGGTGGCGAGCACGTCGGCGACGTCGCCGCTGAGCCGCGTCGCGTAGTGCGTGCTGGCCACCGTGCCGCGCTCCTTGGCCCGGGCGATCGCCGCCTCGATGATCGGCAGGTGATCGCCGTGGTCCGAGCCGCTGTCCAGCAGCGGGTACAGCGACCAGTGGGCGGCGGCCGGGACGCCGGTGGCGGGGAGGTCGACGGGGGTCGCGCCGGGCAGCCCGGTGACCGCGAGGTCGCAGCTGACCTCTCCCGGGCAGCCGCGGGAGAACATCGCGTGGGCGACGACGTGCCCACCGCCGCTGCGACGGGACGCCGCGGCGATGACGCCCGCGAGGTAGCGGGCGAGCTGCTGCTCGGCCGGTGCGTCACGGGCGGTGACGTAGGTGCTGACGTCGTCGGTCACCACGTCGAGGCCGGCGGTGAGCCCGGCGCGCTCGACGTCGCCGAGCGCGCCGAGGATGACGTCGACGAAGTCGTCGCAGTGGGGGTGGATGCTGAACCGCATGCCGATGCCGAGCTGGCGCGGTGCGACCTCGCCGGTCGCGGCGGGCTGGTCGATGGTGCTCATGGGACCTCTCCGGCCCACGGGTACTTCAAGCCCCGCCGACGGGTTGGCCGGCAGACGCCCTACTCCCTACGCCGGTACGAACCGGATCAGGTTGACGGGTCTGCGGATTCTCCGCACTCTCAGCGCCGCTGGCGCTCCCCGGGGGTTGGCACGACCGTAGACAGGCGGCCCGGGGATGTCCAACCGGCCGGCATCTCAGGTGCCGCAGTACGTGACGTACGGGCTGGCGGCGGCCGGGCCCGGCTCGGCGTAGCGGACGAGGCCCGGGCGCACGTCGTAGGGGCGGGTCACCGCGTCGAGCAGCCGGTCGACCGGCTCGAGGTCGCCCGCGGTGGCGGCGTCCAGGGCCTCCTCGACGAGGTGGTTGCGCGGGATGTACACCGGGTTGACGGCGTCCATCTGCGCGGCGTCGGGCTGCAGCCGGCGCCAGCGGTCCAGCCAGTCGGTGACGCCGGGCGCGTCACCGGTGAGCTCAAGCACCGGGGCGGTGTCACCGCGGGCGGCAGACGCGAGCCGGCGGAAGAAGGTGATGTGGTCGGGACGGGTCTCGGTGAGGAGCGGGGCGAGGTCCGAGACGACGGCGGCCGCGTCGTCGTCGGTGGTCTCGTCGTTGGTCGCTTCGTCATTGCTGGTCTGGAGCCCGAGCTTGCGCCGCATGCCGGCCGTCCACGCGGCGGAGTACCGGTGGGGGAAGGTCTGCAGCGAGGCGGTGACGAGCGCGGCGGCGTCGTCCTCGTCCTCGTCGATGAGCGGCAGGAGGGCTTCGGCGAGCCGCGCGAGGTTCCACTGCGCGACTAGGGGCTGGTTGCCGTAGGAGTAACGGCCCTGGATGTCGATGGAGCTGAAGACGGTGGCCGGGTCGAAGGTGTCGAGGAACGCGCACGGGCCGTAGTCGATGGTCTCGCCAGAGATGGTGGTGTTGTCGGTGTTCATCACTCCGTGCACGAAGCCGACGAGCATCCACTGCGCGATGAGCCGTGCCTGCGCGTCGAGCACCGCCTCGTAGAGCGCGAGAACGGGGTTGGCGGCGTCGGCGGCGGCCGGGTGGTGCCGGGCGATGGCGTGGTCGGCCAGCCGCCGCAGGAGGTCGGCGTCGCCGGTGGCGCGGGCGTACTGGAAGCTGCCCACTCGCAGGTGGCTGCTCGCCACCCGGGCGAGCACCGCGCCGGGCAGCGTGGTCTCGCGGTAGACCGGCCGGCCGGTGGCGACGACGGCGAGCGAGCGAGTGGTGGGGACGCCCAGTGCGTGCAGCGCCTCGCTCACGATGTACTCGCGCAGCATGGGGCCGACGGCGGCGAACCCGTCGCCACCGCGGGCGAAGGGCGTGGGGCCGGAGCCCTTGAGGTGGAGGTCGCGGGTGCCGCCGGCGGTGTCGGTGAGCTCCCCGAGCAGCAGCGCCCGCCCGTCGCCGAGTACCGGGACCGGGACCCCGAACTGGTGGCCGGCGTAGGCCTGCGCGACCGGGGTGGCGCCGTCGGGCAGGTGGTTGCCGGTGAGGAGCCGGGCGCCGTCGTCGCTGCGGAGGAGGTCGGGGTCGATGCCGAGCTCGGCGGCGAGGGGCTCGTTCAGGACCAGCAGGCGCGGGTCGGGGACCTCGGCGGCCCGCCACGGCGCTGCCATCTCGGGCAGCTCGCGGGCGAAGCCGGAGCCGAGGGCGAGGCCGGCGGGCGCGGTGGTGCTCATGATTCGACGATACGTCGGGCGGTGGCGGATGGCAGGGCGGGACGGGGTTTCGGGGTTGTCCGGGCCGTGCGTGGTGGCCTCGTATCCTGGGGGCGTGATCACCGGAGAACTCAAGAGCAAGATCGACCGCGTCTGGGACGCCTTCTGGTCGGGCGGCATCTCCAACCCGCTGGAGGTGATCGAGCAGATCACCTACCTGCTGTTCGTCCGGCGGTTGGATGACCTCCACACGGTCAAGGAGCGCAAGGCCAACCGTTTCAAGGAGCCGCTGGAGGACCCGATCTTCCTGCCCGGCCAGCAGCACCTGAGGTGGTCGCGTTTCAAGAACGAGGACCCCGGGGTGATGTTCCGGACCATCGACGAGGAGGTGTTCCCGTTCCTGCGCCGGCTCGGCGCCGACGGGTCCACCTACTCGCAGCACATGCGCGACGCCCGCTTTACCGTCCCGACGCCACAGCTGCTGGCGCGGGTGGTGGACATGCTCGACGACGTCCCGATGGACAACCGCGACACCAACGGTGACCTGTATGAGTACATGCTCGGCAAGCTCGCCTCGGCCGGCCAGAACGGTCAGTTCCGCACCCCGCGGCACATCATCCAGCTGATGGTCGCGATGATGGACCCGACGCCGGGGGAGACCATTGTGGACCCGGCGTGCGGCACCGCCGGGTTCCTCGTGGCGGCTTCCGAGCACCTCCGCGAGAACCACCCGAGCGTGGTGACCGACGCTGCGCAGCGGCAGTTCTTCCACCGCTCGACCTTCCACGGCTACGACTTCGACTCCACCATGTTGCGGATCGGCAGCATGAACATGCTCATGCACGGCATCGAGGCGCCGGACATCCGGTACCGCGACTCCCTCTCCGAGGGCGCGGCGGCCGAAGAGGGTACCTACTCGGTGGTGCTGGCTAACCCGCCGTTCGCTGGCAGCCTGGACTACGAGTCGACCTCCAAGGCGCTGCTCAAGGACGTGAAGACGAAGAAGACCGAGCTGCTCTTCCTCGCGCTCTTCCTGCGGCTGCTCAAGCCCGGTGGCCGGGCGGCCGTCATCGTGCCCGACGGCGTGCTCTTCGATTCCAGCGCCGCCCACCGTATGCTGCGCAAGCGTCTCGTTGAGGAGCAGAAGCTCGACGCCGTCGTGAAGCTGCCGGCTGGAGTCTTCCGGCCCTACGCTGGCGTGTCGACGGCGATCCTCGTCTTCACGAAGACCAATAGCGGCGGCACGGACAACGTGTGGTTCTACGATATCGAAGCAGACGGCTGGAGTCTGGACGACAAGCGGTCGCCGTTGCTGGGAACGGAAAAGTTGGGTCCAGCGCCCGCAATTGGCCTCGCCGACAACGAGCATGCGAAGAATAACCTTCCGGATGTGCTCGCGCGGTGGAGTGAGCGCGAGGGAGCGGAACTCGCGCGCGCGCGGACCGACCAATCCTTCTCTGTGCCCAAGGACCACATTGTTGGCCAAGACTACGACCTGTCGATTAATCGCTATCAGGAAGTGGTTCACGAGGAGGTTGAGCATCGCGCACCGGAGGAGATCATCGATAGCCTTGAGCAATTGGAAGCTGAGATCCTTCAGGGTCTGGCCAGACTGAAGGGGATGATGTGATTCCCTTTGTTGCGCTCTCCGAGTTGTTGGTCAGCTCTCTAAGCGGCTACTGGGGTAGCGATCCCGGAACGAAAGACGTCGACGTAAAGATCATTCGTAATGGCGACGTCAAGCCGAGGTCGGGCGTACGGTGGGATCACCTACCCCTGCGAGGCGTGGTCCATCGAGAGTTGCAGAAGGCCTCAGTATTTAAAGACGACTTGCTGCTCACCACCTCAGGCGATTGCGGCGTCGTTGCGATGGTTGAACGCGAGCCGGTCGAACCCACAGTTGCTAGCAACTTCATTAGGATCCTTCGATTTGACCGAGAAAAGTCGGTGCCGCGATACGTATACTGGTATATGCAGACGAAAACGTTCCGCAATTCATTAAGGCCCTTCATTCGAGGCACTACCATGAAGAATCTCTCGACGAGGGACGCCTTTCCCGCCGTTCAACTTCCCATGCCTCCGCTCGTCGAACAGCGAAGAATCGCAACGATCCTCGATCGGGCCGACGAACTTCGGAGCAGTCGTTCTCGCTCAATCAACCAGCTCGATGAACTGTTGGAGTCGAGTTTCCACTCGACTCTCGCAGACCGTAGTGCCGATTGGACGATCGCGACTGTGGCTGACATAGCCGCGCCGGGGAAGGCGTCTATCCGGACGGGCCCGTTCGGCAGTCAGTTGTTGCACTCAGAATTTGTTGACGAAGGCATTGCTGTCCTCGGCATCGATAACGCGGTAAACAACGAGTTTTGCCGGGGGGCCAAGCGATACATTACGCCTGAGAAGTATGAAGGGCTCCGTCGATACACGGTCAGGCCAGGAGATGTGATCGTGACCATCATGGGAACATGTGGCCGATCCGCGATAGTTCCTGATGGCATTCCACTGGCGATCAACACAAAGCACCTGTGTTGCATCACTGTGGACCGTTCCCTGTGCCTGCCGGAGTTCCTGCACGCAAGTCTGCTCTGGCAGCCGCTCACTCGTTCGCACCTGGCGCGGTCGACGAAGGGTGCCATCATGGCGGGCCTCAACATGGGGATCATAAAATCAGCGCCATTGGTTTTGCCTCCTCTAGAAGTTCAGACCAGGATCGCCGATCAGCTCGAGTATGTTCGTCAGGAAGCGAGCCGTAACAGTGCTTCGCTAGCGGCCATGGACGAACTGTTCGCGTCGCTCCAAGACCGCGCCTTCTCTGGAGTTCTGTGACCGTGCACGTCGGCATCGACCTCGCGTGGAGTCACCGCGCCAGGACCGGCCTCGCCGTCGTCGATGCGTCGGGCGCACTCATCGCGTCAGGCAGCGTCACGGCGGATGAGGAGATCGACGGCTGGTTGGCGCAGCACGCCGTCGGGATGGTTAACGTGGCGATCGACGCACCTCTCATCGTCACGAATCCCACCGGGATGCGGGAGTGTGAGCGACTCATCGGGCGTGCCTTCGGTCGCTACGACGCGAGCTGTCACGCGAGCAGCCTCGCCGTCCCCTACTTCAACCCGCCCCGGGCAGCCGTGCTGGCGGGGCGCCACGGCTGGGTGACCGATCCGCTTCACCGGGCGTCGGTGTCCGCCCCTGGTGCCGTGGAGGTCTACCCGCACGCGGCGATGGTCGGGCTGTTCGGGCTCGGCCGGATCCTGCAGTACAAGAAGGGTCCCGCCGTGGCGCGGTACGAGGGGTTTCGACAGCTCCTGGAGCACCTTGCGAGCCTCGAGCCGCTGGCGTTGGCCGGCCACTCGCGGTGGCAGGAGCTGATGAGGCTCACCGCGGCAGCCACTCGTCCGGTCGACCTGAACCTGATCGAGGACGAGCTCGACGCCATCATGTGCGCCTACCTCGCATGGCTCTGGCACCACGAGCCGGGTGCCCTCCAGGTCTACGGCGACGCAGCGAGCGGCTACATCATCGCCCCGCCGCCACCCGTGCATGCGGCCACCCCCAGACCGCCGGCGATGAACGCGGGTGATGGGGCCGGCGAGCGGGAAGGCATCGGGTCTCCGGCATCGCCGACCGAGATACCAGCCGACGGAATGACAGGCGTCCATACGGACGCGGCTGCCACGACGGCGCCCGTACTGATCAACGTCGTGGGCCGCCCCACGGGTTGCGGCGGCAGTTCCAACGAGGCGGCATGGAAGGAGAACGTCAGTTCCGCTGTCGCGCAGCATCGCTTCCCTGCGCCGACTCGGCTGCACGTCGAGTTCGAGTTCCGGCTGGGAACCGACCAGCAAGGCCGGAACGCTCCTTCCCTCGACGACCTCCTGAAATCCACGATCGACGCCCTCGACCAGCTCCTGGGCCTTCGCCCGATCGCGGGCAGGCCCCAGGCTGACGACGAACGAATCGACCGCATCATTGCCGCCAAACGACTCGTTCATGAAGGCGAGCACCCCGGTGCAACCATAGTGATCTGGCCCCGGCAGCCAAAGTGATGGCTGGTATGTATCGGCTATGACATTCCTCGATTCACGGCCGGTTGAGCTTCAGACGCCGGCTTTCCACAGCGCCCAGGCCGAGCACAAACGGAGGCTGCACTCTTGCCGCCCACCGAAAGATGTCGGCTTCGTACCGGACGAACCGCGCCAGGATCTCCGGGCCGGTGATTCGTGCGTCGGTGATCGTGAAGACGCGAGCATCACAGTTGTAGATGATGTCGGCTTCCGTGGAGTTCTTGGCGATCGCTGCGTCCTTCGTGAGCAGACACTCTCCCCGTTCGGACGCATCGCGGATCCAGTCGGTGTCGGCCACGCTCTGGCTTGCTGTCGGTCCGTAGCGTTCATCCATCGTGGTGACGTGCCAGCCGCGATCGCGTAGGCCTGACGGGACGAGGTGAGAGCCGAGGCCGCGGTCAAGGAAGAACCTCGGTTCCGGCCTCGCCGGCATCATGCGGCGACGAGAGCGCGGACTTCGTCGGGATCCAGACCATAGTCGAGCGCAACTTCGCCGATTAGTTCGCCTGCCTCTACGCGGCCGACGATGTCCTGAACCCGGATGGCCCGGCTGGCCAGCATCGGCCTGCCGAAGTTCCTCAAGGGGTCGACGACCACGTCGGTGCGGTACTGGGGAAGCCCGATGACGGCGACGCGACCGCTGCGGTAGGTGATGGTCTTGAGATACTGCTCGACGACGTCGCGGAACACGATCTGCTGATTTCGCACTATGACGAGATCGTTGACGATCTCGTCGTCTCCACCCTCACCCTGGTACTCCCACAGCACCTCCGCGCCGTCGGTCTTGAGCCGCTCGCTGGTCAGCGCCGCCGCCACGCCGATCTCTTCCTCGAGGTGTGCCAGTGCAGGCCGGATCCGCTGCATGGGAACGCCCGCAGCACGGAAGGCAGCGAGCACGTATGCCTCGGCCAACCCGAGGAACGGTACGACTTCGCGTCTACCCGTCCCAGTCGTCGTGATGATGGCGTCCGACCTGTGCTGTGCGCCATCGGTTCCCTTGTAGCTCCGCCCCCGTGCCCAGCTGTGAAGGGTGGACGACGGCACACCGACGATGGCGGCCGCCTCACGAAGCGTGTAGAGCGGTCGCGTCAAGACGGGATCGAGCGTGGCACCGAGGGTCATGACCTAAGCGTAAACCAGCGCGCTGCCGAAGGATGGAGCCTCGCCTACGCCTGTGCATATGTGGGAGCCACGCCAACAAGCCCTCGCGCATCGAGGCCGGGTCCCGCGTCACCGGACATCCCTGCGCCAAGTGCACCCCCTGAATCGCAGGAGCTTCCTCGCGGTAATGGCAGCATGGGACCGAGGCAGGCATCGCCAGGCACTCTTCGCGGCAGGGAATCGGTGACGACAAACTTCGAGTTCATCAGGTCAGAGTGGCCCGAGACCTTCGACGACTGCCGTCGCGCCGAGAGCTACGCGCGCACCGACCCGCGCTCCGCCGTCTTCTACGCCCGCCGCGTCGTGGAGCAGGTCGTCGTGCTCATCTACGACGTCCAGCGCATCCCGCTGCCCTACAAGTCCGACCTCTCCGCCCGGATCGGAGCGCCGGAGTTCCGGCAAGTGGTCGGCCCGGAGCTCACCGCCAAGGTGAGCGTTATCCGCAAGGTCGGCAACGTCGGGGTCCACGAGAACCGCGTCATCACCGAGAACACGGCACTCAACGTGCTGCGTCAGCTGCACGAGGTGGTGCTCTGGGCCGCGTTCCACTACTCGCGTCGGCCCGACGACGTCCCCACCGCGGCCCAGTTCGACGCGGCACTCGTCCCGGGTGCGCACCAGCCGGGCAGCCAGCCGCCGCTCTCCGCTGCTGAGCTCACCACGCTGCTGCAGACCTTCGAGGCCAAGGACGAGGCACTCGCTGCCGAGAAGGAAGCGAGCACGGCGCTTCGGGCCGAGCTCGACCAGCTCCGCGCGCAGATCGCCAAGGCGCAGGCGCAAAAGTCCCAGCCGCACGCCGACGTCGAGCTCGACGAGGCCGGCACCCGGGACCTGTACATCGACGCCTACCTCCTGGAGGCCGGTTGGAAGCTGGACTTGCCCCGCGACCGGGAGTTCGCCGTCGTCGGCATGCCCACGCCAAGTGGCGCCGGCAAGGTCGACTACGTGCTCTGGGGCGACGACGGACTGCCGCTGGGCATCATCGAGGCCAAGCGCACCCGACGCGACCCCGCCGTCGGGCAGCAGCAGGCCAAGCTCTACGCCGACGCCCTCGAGACGATGACCGGCCAGCGGCCCGTCATCTTCTGGTCCAACGGGTACGAGCACTGGCTCTGGGATGATGCCGCCGGCTACCCGCCACGCCGCGTCCAAGGTTTCTACACCAAGGACGAGCTCGCGCTCATGGTGCAACGCCGCCGCACCCGGTTGCCGCTCGCCGAGGCCGTGATCGACAAGAGCATCGCCGGGCGGCACTACCAGGTCCGGGCGATCCGCGCCGTCGGCGAGGTGCTAGTGAAGAAGGAACGCGCCGCGCTCCTCGTCATGGCCACCGGATCGGGCAAGACCCGCACCGCGATCGCGCTCGTCCAGCAGCTCATGACGGCGAACTGGGCCAAGCGCGTGCTCTTCCTCGCCGACCGCACCGCGCTCGTCCGGCAGGCGACGAACGCCTTCAAGACGCATCTGCCCTCGATGACCACCATCAACCTCCTCGACGAGAAGGCCACCGACGGCCGTGTCTACGTCTCGACCTACCCCACGATGCTCGGGCTGATCGACGACACCGACGGCGGCCGGCGCCCCTTCGGCCCGGGCTACTTCGACCTCGTCATCATCGACGAGGCCCACCGCTCGGTCTACCAGAAGTATCGAGCCATCTTCGAGTGGTTCGACGCGCCTCTCCTCGGCCTGACCGCCACACCCAAGGACGAGATCGACCGCAACACGTACTCGCTGTTCGAGCTCGAGGACGGGGTCCCGACCGACGCCTACAGCCTCGACGAGGCCGTCGCCGAGGGCTATCTCGTGCCCCCAGTGCCGGTCTCGGTGCCGCTGCGGTTCATGCGCGAGGGTATTCGCTACGACCAGCTCACCGAGGCCGAAAAGGACGAGTGGGACTCTCTCGAGTGGGGCGAGGACGGCGTAGTCCCTGACGCCGTCGACCCCGCGGAGCTCAACAAGTGGTTGTTCAACAAGGACACCGTCGACAAGGTCATCGCCACGCTCATGACGCAGGGCCACAAGGTGGCCGGCGGAGACCGGATCGGCAAGACGATCGTGTTCGCCAAGAACAACGCCCACGCCGAGTTCATCAAGCAGCGCTTCGACCTCGCCTACCCCGAGTACGGCGGGCAGCTGGCGCGGGTCGTGACCTACCGGACCGAGTTTGCTCAGACCGTCATCGACGACTTCTCCGAGACCGAGAAGGCCCCGGACATCGCGATCTCGGTGGACCTGCTCGACACCGGGATCGACATCCCCGATGTCGTCAACCTCGTCTTCTTCAAGCTGGTCCGGTCTGCCTCGAAGTTCTGGCAGATGATCGGCCGCGGCACCCGGTTGCGACCCGAGGTGTTCGGCCCGGGGCAGGACAAGAAGAACTTCTACGTATTCGACTTCTGCCAGAACCTGGAGTTCTTCAATCAGCCCGGCGCCGGTTCGGAGGGATCTGTCCAGAAGTCACTGTCGCAGCGGCTGTTCGAGGCTCGGGTCGCACTCATCACCGCACTCGACGCCACCGGGGTCGGCGCCGGGGAGGACGGCACGACGTCCCTCGGGGGGCTGCGGGGGGACACCGCGAGTCACTTGCACCGGATCGTCAGCGGCATGAATGTCGACAACGTCGTCGTCCGCTCCCGGCGGCGGTGGGTCGAGAGGTATGCCGATGCCGCCGCGTGGGACCAGCTCGATCGGCACACCGCCGGGGAGGTCGTCGAGAACCTCGGTGGCCTACCGACGTCCGTCCGGGACGACGACGAGGACGCCAAGCGATTCGACCTCCTCTTGCTGCGTATCCAGCTCGCGGTACTCGATGACGATGCCGCGGTGGCCGAGAGACTCCGCCGGCAGGTGCAGGACATCGCTGCGATGCTGCTCGGCCAGACGTCCATCCCCGCGGTCGCGGCACAGCAGGCGTTGCTCATTGGCGTCGCCGAGGACGAGTGGTGGCGTGATGTCACGCTGCCGATGCTTGAGCTCGCCCGACGGCGGCTGCGCGGGCTCGTGGGCTTCATCGAGCGGCGCCACCGCGCGGTCGTTTACACCGACTTTGCCGACGAGCTGGGCGACGGCAGCGTCGTCGACCTCCCCGGAATGAGTGTCGGTACCAACTGGGAACGGTTCCGGGCCAAGGCGCGCGCCTACCTGAGCGAGCACGAGGACGACGTCGTGCTCCAGCGGCTCCGCCGCAACCGGCAGCTGACCGAACAGGACCTCACGACCCTCGAGGACCTTCTCGTAGCGGGCGGCGGGACGCCGGAGGACATCGCCCGCGCCCGGGAGGAGTCCCAGGGCCTCGGCCTGTTCATCCGGTCCCTCGTGGGGCTCGACCGCGAGGCCGCCATGGCGGCGTTCTCAGAGTTCCTCGTGGACGGCCGGCACTCGGCGACCGAGATCCGGTTCGTCGAGATGATCGTCGAGCACCTGACGAGCAACGGCGTCGTCGAGGCGCGTCGGCTCTACGAGGCACCGTTCACCGACAACGCCCCGCACGGGCCGGACACCATCTTCAGCGACGAGGACGTCGACCGGATCGTCGTCATCCTCGACGAGGTGCGGTCCCGTGCGGCGCCGGATGCGACGGTGGCCTGACGGAGTCCGAGCAGGCCGCAGCCGAGCGACGAGCGCATCATCTTGTCCGACCTGCACGCCTCTGCGAGGCGGCTTTGGTCGAGTGCTGTCAAGGCGCCTGAACGTCAGGACTGCCGACGCTGGTTCGACTCCTGACGTGGCACCGGCGTCCAGCCCGAGGGTGTTCCCGAGGAACCCGCGGCGCCGGACGACTTCAAGCCGATATCGGACACAGCGGTGGCTGACAGCTGCCCGGCGAACGTCCCCAGCGAACGCACCGGTCCGCACGGACCACTGTGGCGTCATCCGAGCACCGGCGGGCGGGCGGTCCGCGGAGCGATGTCGGAGGTCACTTGTAGCGTCGGTGACATGGACGAGGGACGGCGCGACGAGGCCCAGGCGGCGGCCGGCGATGATGCCGGGCGCCCGCCCCAGGCGCCCTCCGTGGCGGACCTCGAGCGGTGGCGGGCAGCCGTCGCGCAGACCGCCCCCGACCTCACGGACGCGGAGCGGATCGACCGGCTCCGGGCGCTGGAGGAGGTCAAGGCGGCGGCTTGCGCCGCGCAGGCGGCGATCGCCACGGACTTCGCGGGGTCCCAGCGCGTGGAGCAGGCGGCTGCGGGCGTTCCGCCGGCGCGTCGGGGCGCGGGATCGCCGCTCAGGTGGCGCTCGCGCGGCGGGAGTCGCCGGCGAGGGGTGGCTACCTGCTGGGGATGGCACAGGCGTTGGTGGGGGAGATGCCCCATACCTACGCCGCGCTCCGGCGAGGTCTGATCAACGAGTGGCGAGCCGCGCTGCTGGTCCGCGAGTCGGCGTGCTTGTCGCGCGACGACCGCCGTGCGTTCGACGCCGAGATCGCCACCGACGCGGCGGCGCTGGATGGCGTCGGAGACCGGCAGCTCGTGGCCCGAGCCAAGGCGATCGCCTACCGGCTCGACGCGCTCTCGGTCGTGCGACGGGCACGGCGTGCGGAGGGGGACCGGCGGGTGACGCTCCGCCCGGCACCCGACACGATGAGCTACCTGACCGGGCTGCTGCCGGTGGCCCAGGGCGTGAGCGTCCTCGCGGCGCTGAAGCAGGCGGCTGATGCGGGCAGGTCTGCGGGCGATGCCCGCAGCCGCGGGCAGATCATGGCCGACACCCTTGTCGAGCGGGTGACGGGGCAGGCTCGCGCCGAGGGCGTCGCGGTCGAGGTCCAGGTCGTGATGACCGACCGTGCACTGCTCGACGGCGCCGACGATCCCGCCACCGTCGCCGGCTACGGCACGGTGCCCGCCGGCTGGGCGCGGCGGCTGCTCGCCGACCTTGCTACCGGGGACAACCCGACCCGGCTCTGGTCGCGGCGGCTCTTCACCGCGCCGGCGAGCGGCCAGCTCGTGGCCATGGAGTCACGGCGGCGCACCGTGCCGCCCGGGCTGGCCCGCTTCATCGACATCCGGGACCAGACCTGCGCCACACCGTGGTGCGACGCCCCCATCCGGCACCACGACCACGTTGTCCCCGCCGCCGACGGCGGACCCACCTCGGCCCACAACCTCAAGGGGCTCTGCGAGGCATGCAACTACGCCAAGCAGGCACCCGGGTGGCGTGAGCGTGCCGGTCCGGAGGACGGGCCACGGCTGGTGACGACGCGGACGCCGACGGGCCACGAGTACCGTTCCGCGGCCCCCGCGCTCCCCGAGCACCGGCACGAACGTGCCGGTCCGGAGGACGACAGCCCCCTCGAGCGGTGGATGGTCGACGTGCGGTACGCGGCCTGAGGGGCCGGCCACCGTCCGAACCCGCCGCCTGCCCGGGCTCGCGGTCCAGGCTCGCCACCGGGAAGTTCATCAGATCAACTAGTTCATCCGATGTTACGGTGACGGTACCCGCCAGCCGCTCAGCCGACAGGACCGCACCCCTTGATGAACGACGCCGCCATGCCCTACGACGCCCTGCTGCTCTGCTCGTTCGGAGGCCCGAACGCCACCGAGGACGTCGTGCCGTTCCTCCGGAACGTCGTGCGCGGCAAGGGCGTGCCGGAGGAACGGCTCGAGGCGGTGGGGGAGCACTACTTCGCGTTCGGCGGCAAGAGTCCGATCAACGAGCAGAACATCGCGCTGCGCGACGCACTCGAGGCCGAGCTCGCCCGTCGCGGCGCCCGCCTACCGGTGGTGTGGGGCAACCGGAACTGGCACCCGTACACGACCGACACGCTGCGCGACGCCCACGCGTTCGGTGCCCGGCGGATCCTCGTGCTGGTCACCAGCGCGTACGCCTCGTACTCCGGCAGCCGGCAGTACCGCGAGCACCTCGCCGCCAGCCTGGCCGAGCTCGGCCAGGCCGGGGACGAGCTGGAGCTGGACGTGGTCCGGCCGTTCTTCAACGACCCCGGCTTCCTCACCGCCAACCTCGACGCGATCCGCGCCGCGGCCCAGGGTCTGCCCGGCGGCCTCGACGGCGCGCACATCGCCTACGTCACCCACTCCATCCCGACGACGATGCAGGACGCCTCGGCGGCCACCGGGCCCGGGTACCGCGAGCAGCACGAAGACGTGCGCGCGGTCCTCGACGCCGGTCTCCGCGCCGGCGGCGCGGCCGTGACGTCGACCTTGTCGTACTGCTCCCGCTCCGGCTCGCCGCACACCCCGTGGCTGGAGCCGGACATCAACCACCACCTCGACGAGCTCGCCGAGGTCGGCGTGACCAAGGTGGTCATCGCCCCGATCGGGTTCATCTCCGACCACATGGAGGTGGTGTGGGACCTCGACACCGAGGCCGCCGGCACCGCCCGCGAGCTCGGCCTTGACGTCGCCCGCGCGGCCACCGCGGGGATCGCCGAGCCGTTCGTCGCCGGCCTCGTGGACCTCGTCCTCGAGCGGGCCGCCCGCGAACGTGGCGAGGAGCCGGAGGTCCGGGTACGCGGCGAGCTCGGCGCGTTCCCCGACGACGCCCCGCCCGGCAGCCACCGGATGCGCCACGGCGAGGTCACCGGCATCCCGGTCGTCGCCGGCCGCGCCGACTAGCCCCGCCCCGACAGCAGACTTGTCCGCGACAGCAGACTTGTCCACGCCGCATCACCAGCCGACACCGACCCAGGAGCCACCGATGCACGACGTCGACACCGACTCGATCAACACCCAGTCCGCCTACCTCATGTACAGCGTGTTCCAGGCCTCGGCGCACCTGCCGGCCGACGACGCCGACCGCGCCGCGCTGGTCGACGACGTGCTCCGCCGGCTCGAGGGGCTCGACGGCCTGACGGTGCGCGGCTGGTACGACGTCTCGGGCTTCCGCGCCGACGCGGACCTCATGGTGTGGTGGTGGGCGCCGAGCGTCGAGACGCTCCAGGCGGCCTACCACCTGCTCCTCGGCAGCGCGCTGGGCGCGCACCTCACCCCGGTGTGGTCACAGGTGGGCATCCACCGGCCGGCGGAGTTCAACCGGTCCCACGTACCGGCGTTCCTCATGGGCACCGAGCCGGGGGACTACCTGTGCGTCTACCCGTTCGTCCGCAGCTACGAGTGGTACCTGCTGCCCGACGCCGAGCGCAGCACGATGCTGCGCGACCACGGCCTCGCGGCACGTGACTACCCCGACGTGCTGGCCAACACCGTCGCCGCCTTCGCGCTGGGCGACTACGAGTGGCTGCTCGGCTTCGAGGCGGGCGACCTCGGCCGGATCGTCGACCTCATGCGCGAGCTGCGCGCCACCGAGGCGCGCCGCCACGTGCGCGACGAGGTGCCGTTCTACACCGGGCCGCGTGCCCCGCTGGGGGAGATCGTGGACCGGCTGCCCCGGGCGTAGGGGCCGCAGCGGTGGGCGGCCACGGCGTCGTCGGTGCACGTCGTGGGAGAGTGTGCCGCGATGACCTCGACGCCGCGGTTCCCGCCCCCTGACCACAACGCGCCCGACGGCGTCGCTGCTGTGCCGCAGGGAGCCCGGCCTGCGGGCTCCCCGCCCGGGACGGGGCAGCGGTCGCCCGAACGGCGCCGGTCTGGTGGTCGAGGGATACCGGTAGTGGTGGCGGCGCTCGCACTCGTCGTCGGTATCGGCGCCGGGCTACTGCTCCACGACCCGCTGTTCGGGAGCTCGGGCGGGGGCAACGTCGACCTCGCCACCACCTGCGACTACGTCGAGCAGATCCCGGTACCGGTCACCGCTGACGACATCGAGATCGACGGGCCGCTGCTCTGGCAGCTGCAGGCGCTCGCCGGCCTCGCTGTCGCCGCCCACTACAGCGGTGCCGAGGAGGCCTTCATGGACGCCGGTCTCGACGTGATGGCAGGCCTCCAGCGCGTCGACGAGGACCTGCTCAACGAGGGGCTCGACGGTGTCCGGGCGGGGTGCCGGGCGCGGTAGGGCATGCACAGGCCGCGCGCGACACACGGTGACGCATCTCCCCCGACGGGTTCGGCACAGATGTCGCTGATCAGGCATACTGGGCTGGTGACCGCGTGACTTTCCGCGCCGTCCAGTCGTCGAGCTATGTGGGCAACACACGTGTTGCCAGCCCTGCAGCGGCGAGCTCCGATTCACCAGATGCCTGAAAGGCTCCCTTGACTTCTTTCGCTAGCTTCAATCTGCCTGCCCCCGTCCTTGCCGCACTCGAGGCGGACGGCAAGACCGAGGCCTTCCCCATCCAGTCCGCGACGCTCACGGACACCCTCGAGGGCCGCGACGTCCTCGGCCGCGGCCGCACCGGCTCCGGCAAGACGCTCGCGTTCTCGCTGCCGATGGTCGCCCGCCTCGCCGGTGGTCGCCGTCGCGCCTCCCGGCCCCGCGGGCTCGTGCTCGTGCCGACCCGTGAGCTCGCCAACCAGGTCGAGTCCGTTCTCGCTCCGATGGCCCAGAGCATGGGCCTGGTGAGCACCGTCATCTTCGGTGGCGTCAACCAGGCGCGCCAGGAGCGTGCGCTGTCCGCCGGCGTCGACATCGTCGTCGCCTGCCCCGGCCGCCTCGAGGACCTGCTCAACCAGCGTGTCCTGTCCCTCGACGACGTCGAGGTCACCGTGCTCGACGAGGCCGACCACATGGCCGACCTCGGCTTCCTGCCCGGCGTCAAGCGGATCATGGACCGCACCCCGGCCACCGGCCAGCGGCTGCTGTTCTCCGCGACGCTGGACAACGGCGTCGACATCCTCGTCAAGCGCTACTTGCACAACCCGCTGAGCCACTCGGTCGACAGTGCAGAGTCGCCGGTCGCCGCGATGACCCACCACGTCTTCATGCTCAACGGCGCCGACGACAAGAAGGACATCGTCAACGAGCTCGCGTCCGGCACTGCCAAGCGGCTGCTGTTCATGCGTACTAAGCACCAGGCGCGCAAGCTCGCCCGGCAGCTGACCGCCTCCGGGATCCCCGCCGTCGACCTGCACGGCAACCTCAGCCAGCCGGCTCGGGAGCGCAACCTCGCCGCCTTCCACAGCGGCGAGGCACGCGTCATGGTCGCCACCGACATCGCGGCGCGCGGCATCCACGTCGACGACGTCGAGCTCGTCGTCCACGTCGACCCGCCCGCCGAGCACAAGGCGTACCTGCACCGCTCCGGCCGCACCGCCCGCGCCGGCTCGGCCGGTGACGTCGTCACCCTCGTGCTGCCCGAGCAGGCGGCAGACATGAAGGTCCTCGCCCGCCGGGCCAAGATCAGCGCCGCCCCGGTGCGGATCCGCCCCGGCGACGCCGTGCTGACGCCGCTCATCGGCGACGTGGCACCGTACGTGACGCCCGCGCCGGTGCAGGTGGCACCGCAGGGTGGCGGCGGTGGCCGCAACCGTGGTCGTGGCAACGGCGGTGGCGGCGGTCGCGGCGGCAACGGCCGTGGCGCCTCGCAGGGCACCGGCGGACGCCAGTCGGCCGGCGGCACCGGTGGTCGCAACGGCTCCTCGGCCGGCGCACCCGGCGGCACCGGCGGCGGTCGCAACCGCCGCTCGCGCGGCCGTCGGCCCGCGAACGCCTGATGATCTGACACGGCCCCGGACAGTCCTCGACTGTCCGGGGCTTCGTCGTCCCCGCCGCTTTCGCCGCGCGGGCCTCGGCTGGTCGGTACCGTGGCTGATGGACACTCGACGACGAACCAAGGAGCAGCCGTGCATCCCACCGCCATGAGACCGCTGATCTGGGGGATCGTGCTGCTCCTCGTTGGGGCGCTCCTCGTGGCGTTCGGGCTGGAGATCCACACCTGGCTCGCCGGCACCGTCGGGAGCCCGGCCACCGACGTCGTCCTTCGGCTGGTGTCGACGGCCTCCTACGCGCTCACGCCACTCGGTGCTGCCCTCGTCGGTGCCGCCGTCGTCATCACCGCGCTGGCCCCACGGGTGCGGCAGCCCGCCGACGCGACCTGGCCATCGGCGGAGTAGCTACTCCTCGAGCGTCCGGATCACCCGCGCCGGGTTGCCCACGGCGACGACGTTCGCCGGCAGGTCCTTGACGACGACGGCGCCCGCGCCGACGACCGTGTTCTCCCCGATGCTCACGCCGGGGCAGACGATGACCCCGCCGCCCAGCCACACGTTGTCCCCGATGGTGATCGGCTCGGCTGCCTCCCACTTCTCGCGCCGCGGGCCGGGCTCCACCGGGTGGGTGGGGGTGAGCAGCTGGACGTTCGGGCCGATCTGGACGTCGTCGCCGATGGTGATCGTCGCGACGTCGAGCGCGGTGAGGCTGAGCTCGGCGAGCTCGTCGTCGTCGGCGATGTAGAGGTCGCCCGCGAGCATCCGTTCGCGCATCGTCCGGTGGTCGGTCGGGTCAGTCATCTGCGTCCTCCGTTGTGCTGGTCGCGTCGAGCCAGGCTTCGTCGACGGCGATGATCCGGTCGTCGTCTGGGGCGGGATCGCCGCGGAAGGTGTTGCTGGTCAGCAGCCACAGCCGGCCGTCCGGGGCGACCTCCACCGCCCGCAGCCGCCCGTAGTCGGTCTCGAGCAGCCGCTGCGGCTCGCCGACGCCGTCGGCCGCCAGCGGCACCCGCCACAGCGACTCCCCGCGCAGCGCCGCGACGTAGACGGCCTCCTCGCTGACCGCGAGCCCGCTGGGGGAGGCCTCGGCCGGGCGCCACTGCACGAGCGGGTCGACGAACCCGCCGGCGTCTGCGACCCCCTCGACCTGCGGCCAGCCGTAGTTCGCCCCCGCCTCGATGAGGTTGAGCTCGTCCCAGGTGTCCTGCCCGAACTCCGAGGCGAACATCCGCCCGTCGGCCGCCCAGCCGAGGCCCTGGACGTTGCGGTGGCCCGCCGACCACACCGGTGAGCCCTCGGTCGGGTTGCCCGGGGCCGGCGCGCCGTCCTCGTCCACCCGCAGGATCTTGCCGCCGAGCGAGTCTGGGTCCTGCGACACCGACGGCACCGCGGCGTCACCGGTCGCGACGTAGAGGTAGCAGTCCGGCCCGAACTCGATCCGGCCGCCGGAGTGGTAGGTCTCGCGCGGGATGCCGTCGAGGACGACGACGTCGGCACGCAGCTCGTCGCCGTCGCCGTCGAGCACCATCCGCAGCACCCGGTTGTCCGACGCCGTCGTCAGGTAGACGAAGACGTGGCCGTTCTCCGCGACGTCGGGGGAGACTGCGATGCCCAGCAGGCCGGACTCGTTCTCCGCGGCGACGCCGGGGACCGTGCCGAGCGCGTGCGGCTCCTCGCCGGGCACCAGTCGCAGCACCCGCGCGGTGTCCCGCTCGGTGACCAGGGCCGCGCCGTCGGGCAGGAAGCCCAGGCCCCACGGCACGTCGAGCCCGGTGAACAGCACCTCCGGCTCCTGGGCCTCGGTGTGCTCGTCGGTGGGCTCGGACGTCGGTTGCATCGCCGTGGGTGACGGCGCGGGCGTGGTGGCCGCCGCCGGCGTCGTGGTCGCTTCGGGCTCGTCGCCGCTGTCGCACGCGCCCAGGAGGACGACGACGCCGAGCAGCCACGCGTTCGCCCTCACGCGCGCCATGGCCGCTCCGTTCCGAAGACCGGCGTGTCGCCGGTGACGCCCACGACCGTACCCGAGACGTCGCAAGCGTCGTCGCTCGCGAGGAGTAGCGACGCGCGCCCTCCCTTCCGGCTCCGCTGTTCAGAGCCCGAAGCAGAACATGAGCGTTGCCAGGCAGATGAGGAACATCAACGTCGCGTTGAGGAAGAGGTTGCGACCGAAGTCGCGGGCGCGCACGTGCGCCGAGATGGCGAGCACGAAGTAGAGCACCAGGCAGGCGGACGCGGCGAGCCCGATGCCTGGTATCCAGATTCCGGCGATGAGTCCCGCGGCGGCCGCGAACTTGATCGGTGGCATCCACCGCCAGTATCGGTGCGGCAGGCCTACGTCGTCGAAGCAGTCGGCGATGAACTGCACCGGTTTGAGGCAGAGCACGCCGTCGACGACGCAGATCACGGCCAGCACGACGACGGGCCAGATCGGGTCAGGGAGGAGCGCCATCCCCTCACCGTACCATGCGGTATGGTGTGGTCATGGCAGCAAAGGATCGATGGATCGATGAAGGAATGACTGCGCTCACCGAGAGCGGCGTGGCCGGCGTCACGGTCGACGGGATCGCCGCGCGACTCGGCCTGACGAAAGGGTCGTTCCATCACCACTTCGAGGGCGTCGCGGACTACCGTGGGCAGCTTCTCGCGCGCTTCGAGTCCGACGCGGGCATCGCGCTCGAGCAGGCGATGTCCGCTGAGGAGTCGCTCACGCCTGAGGCGGTCATCGTGACGATCCCGGCTCGACACCCCTTCGATCGCCGACGCGAGGCAGCCGTCCGGGCCTGGGCGCTCCACGACCCCGAGGCTCACGAGACCCTTGCGCGAGTCGACACGGCGCGACTCGCGGCGCTGACGACGCTGTGGGAGCGGGTGATCGACGACGCCGACGACGCGTCAACGGCGGCCATGATTCCGTACCTCGTAGCCATCGGCGCGTCGATGGCTACGCCGCCGCCATCGGAACGAGCGCTGCTCAGGGTCTTCGCACTGCTCGCGGCGCTCGTCCCTGCGGTCGGCGAGGCCTCGGTGGTGCGGTCCGGTCAGAAGACCGGCTTGCCGCCGGTCACTCCCACCACGGTGCCGGAGACGTAGCTGGCGTCGTCGGTCGCGAGGAACACGAACGCGGGCGCGACCTCGATCGGTTGGCCGGCGCGGCCGAGCGGGGTGTCGGCGCCGAAGCTCGGCATCGACTCCGCCGGCTTGGTCGCCGGCTGCAGCGGCGTCCAGATCGGGCCGGGGGCCACCGCGTTGACGCGGATCCCGCGCGGGCCGAGCTCAGCGGCGAGGTTGACGGTGAGGTTGTTGATCGCCGCCTTGGTCGCGGCGTAGTCGATCAGCGTCTCCGAGGGCTGGAAGGCCTGGATCGAGGAGCAGTTGATGACGCTGGCGCCCTCGCCGAGGTCGTCGAGCAGCGCCTTGGTCAGCCACATCAGCGCGAAGACGTTGGTCTCGAAGGTCTGCCGGAGCTGGTCGGCGCTGATGTCGGCCAGCGACTCCTGCGCCATCTGGAACCCGGAGTTGTTGACCAGCACGTCGATCCCGCCGAGACCCTCGACCGCCGTGCGGGCCAGCTCGATGTTGGCCTCCTCGGTGCGCTGGTCGGTCGGGACGAGCACGCAGGTGCGGCCGGCGGCCTCGACGTGCTTGCGGGTCTCCTGGGCGTCGTCCTCCTCCTCGGGCAGGTAAGCGATCGCGACGTCGGCGCCCTCCTTGGCGAAGGCGATCGCGGTGGCCCGGCCGATGCCGGAGTCACCACCGGTGACGAGCGCACGCTTGCCCTCGAGGCGGCCGCGGCCGATGTAGCTCTCCTCGCCATGGTCCGGCCGTGGATCGAGCTCGTCGGTCCGGCCGGGCCAGCGCTGGCTCTGCTCGGGGATGTCCGTCATATCCTGCGTGTTGATGTCCATGTCCCCATGGTTCGGCAGGTGCGTGCGGCCCGCATCCCGGGCAGACGGCCGCGCCCCCGCCCGGGTGGACCGAGCGGGGGCGCAGTGGGTTGCTCACCGGCGGCACGGGTGCGGCTCACCCGCGGCGAGGGCGGGCGGTCGAGCCGAGCGACACGATCACCGTGATGCCCACCGCCACGTGCATCGCGGCGAGGCTGACGGCCGCAGCGGTTCCGGTGGCCTGGCCGAACGGCCCGACGAGCGAGAGCACGAGCACGGTGCCGGCGAGGGTGGTCCACACGCCACGGACGTGCTTGGTCAGCCGCTCGAGCAGTGCCAGCGAGGCCCAGCCGGCGAGCCCGGCGAGCAGGCCGGCGAACGCGACCGCCGCCGGCCCCACGAGCAGGACGCTCGTGCCGCTCCGGGCGGTCAGCTCGACGCCCAGCACGGGCACGGCGAGCACCCAGACGACAAGACCCGCGGCGATGGCCCCGACGACGCGCAGCGCCCGGTGGTCAGCCGCTCCGACGGTGCCGCGGCGGGCGGTGGTTGTGGTGTGTGAGGTAGTCATCTCTCCTCCTTCTGCGGTTCGGACGTCACTACCGTCGTGCCTCCCGGGTGCCTGGGGCATCGGCCGGTCGGCCACGGCTGCGAGCCGTCCGGACCGCCGCCACCTACTTTGGTCGGTACCGGCGCCGCGGCCCGCTCTCTACCCTCGGTGCCATGCCAGTCCTGCTCCCGAACCGACCACCTGCCGCCCGCTGGCGTCCCACGGTGTGGGCGATCATCGGCACCACCGGCGCGATGGCGGTGCTGAGCGCCCTGGCCCTCGTCGGTCAGCTCAGCTCCGCCTCGCCGGACGCCGCGCCGGTCGCCGTCGACGTCGTCGTCGCGGTCGTGGCGGTCGCCCTCGTCCCGCTGCTGTTCCGCCAGCCGGTGACGGCCGCGGTCCCGCTCGCCCTCCTCGCCGCCGTTGCACCGACCGCGACGCCGGCGGCGACGGCGGGCACCCTCGTCGTCGCCCGGACCGTCCGGTTCCCGACCGCCGTCGCGGTCGCCGTCCTGGGCGCCGCCGGGCACGTCGTCCGTGGGCTGTGGCGCCCGCAGCCGGGGCTCTCCTTCGGCTGGTGGGTCGTGCTCGTGCTCGTCGCGCACGCGGCGCTGCTCGCGTGGGGTGCGCTGTCGCAGTCGCGGACCGAGGTGCTGCTGGCGCTGGCCGAGCGTGCCCGGCGCGCCGAGGCGGACCGTGATCTCGTCGTCGCCGAGGCGCTCGCGGCAGAACGCGCCCGGATCGCCCGCGAGATGCACGACGTCCTCGCGCACCGGCTCTCGCTGCTCGCCACCTACGCCGGGGCGCTGGAGTACCGGCCCGACGCCGCGCCGCAGGATGTCACGCGGGCTGCCGGGGTGGTCCGATCCGGCGTCCACCAGGCCCTCGAGGAGCTGCGCGACGTCGTCGAGGTGCTGCGCGAGGATCCGGGTGACGGCGGTGTCCCGCCGCCGGCGCCCGGGATCGACCGGCTCGCCGACCTCGTCGGGGAGAGCCGCGCCGCCGGCACCGCCGTCGAGCTGGTCGTCGCGCTCGACGGCGCACCGACCGGGATCGTCGGCCGCACCGTCTACCGGGTGGTGCAGGAGGGGCTGACCAACGCGCGAAAGCATGCACCCGGGAGCCCGGTCCGCGTGAGGATCGCGGGCGCGCCGGGCAGCGGCGTCGAGGTCACCGTGACCAACCCGCGCGCCGCTGGGCCGGCCGACGTCTTGCCCGGCTCGGGGACCGGGCTGATCGGTCTGGCGGAGCGGGTGCGGATCGTCGGCGGCCGCCTCTCGCACCGGTCCGACGGCGCGGAGTTCCGGCTGGCCGCCTGGCTACCATGGCAGCCATGAGCGAGCCGGTCCGTGTCGCCGTCGTCGATGACGACGCCCTCGTCCGGTCGGCGCTGGTGATGATGCTCGACGGCGCCGACGGGATCTCGGTCGTGGCCGAGGCGGCCGACGGCGGCGAGGTGCCGGGGATGCTCGACCAGCACCCGGTCGACGTCGTACTCATGGACCTGCGGATGCCGCGGGTCGACGGCGTCACCGCCACCGCGCGGCTGCGCGCCCGGCCCGGTGCGCCGCAGGTGCTCGTGCTCACCACCTTCGACACCGACGAGGAGATCCTCGGGGCGCTGCGCGCCGGTGCCGGTGGCTACCTCCTCAAGGACACCCCGCCGCCGCGGATCGCCGAGGCGGTGCGCCGTGCGGCGGCAGGGGAGCCGACGCTCTCACCGTCGGTCCTGCGCCGGCTCGTCGAGCACGCCGTCGACCACGCCGGCACCGCGGACGCCGCCCGTGCGCGGCTGGCCCGGCTCAGCGACCGGGAGCGCGAGATCGTCGCGGCCGTCGGCCGGGGCCTGACGAACGCACAGATCGCCGCCGAGCTCTACGTCTCGGTGGCGACCGTCAAGGCCCACGTCTCGCAGGTGCTCACCACCCTCGACCTCGGCAACCGCACCCAGGTCGCGCTGCTCGCCCACGACGCCGGCCTGACCTAGCCACCCCCCGCACTCTTGCCGAGATACCCGATCTCGGCGAAAAACAGCCCGTTGGAGCCCTCGTTCCGCCCAGATCGGGTATCTCGGCGCAACGTGGGGAGGGGGTCAGGCTAGGCCGGCGGGTACCTCGTCGTCGGGGGCATCGGTGCCGCCGCCGGTCTGGCCCTCGAAGAGGCCGATGGCGTTGCCGTCCGGGTCCTCGAACACTGCCCACCAGCTCGTGGCGTCGATCTGCGACCTGGGGATGAGGGTCCGGCCGCCCTGCTCCTCCACCCGCCCGAGGGTCTCGTCGATCGAGTCGACCTCGACGTAGCTGCGCGGGGCCTCGAAGCCGTCGCCACGCGGCGCCAGCCCACCGCCGCTGATCTTGTTCGGTGCCTGCCACATCGGGTAGCCCTCGAAGCCCGGAATCTCCTGGATGTCCCAGCCGAACAGGGCGCCGTAGAAGGAGCTCGCCCGCGTCGTGTCGCTGACCGGGATGTCGATGTGGGTGATGTCGCCGTGTGCCATGGCACTGCTCCTCGTCGTCGACTGTCCCGCCCGGACGGTGGGCTCGGTGCCCAGCGTAGGAGGGTGTGGCCGCGCCGGGAAGAGGTGGGCCGCCACGGTTCGTGGGCGCGGGCTCAGAGCGCTCGGCGGCGCGCTCCCAGGGCCGCGAGCCCCAGGACGAGGAGCAGCGCCACGGCGCCGACGCTCGAGCCCAGGCCAGCCCCGGTGGCCGGGAGCTCACCCGACGGCGCTGCCGGTGCGGCGGTCGGCGGTGGCGTCGTGGCCGGCTCCGTCGGGCTGGGTTCCGTCGGGTCGGCGTCCGACGTCGGCTCCTCGGTCGGCAGGTCGGTCGGCGCGTCCGTCGGCAGCTCCAGCGGGGTGCTCACCAGGCGCCAGTTCTCGACGAAGAAGTCCGCCGGGTCGATGACGCCGCGGTCGGCGGCCCAGGCGACGAGCAGCTCGCGGATGTCGGTGTCGCCGGTGTGCAGCACCGGCGCCTGCGCCACGTGGGGGTAGCCGCCGGAGCCGGTGCGGCGGAAGTCGTTGAGCGCGAGGACGAAGCGGTCGTCGTCGGCCACGTCGATGCCGTCGCGATGGCGGAGCAGGACGATCCGCTCGCCGGCCGGCCGGCTGATGTCGATGACGTACTCGACGCCGGAGATCGCGTCGTAGTTGTAGTCGCCGATCCCGTCGGCGTTGGTGCCCGTCGCCGGGTCGAGCTCGGCCCCGGGTGCTACCTGGACGAAGTACCGGGCGGCGTTCTCGAGGTAGTCGCGCAGCTGAGTCCCGGTGACCTCCACGGCGTCGAGGGTGTTGGCGTAGATGTAGAGGCCCGCAATGTGCCCGGTGGTCACCATCCCCTCGGGGAAGACGGCGGTGCGCGTCAGCGGCGACGCCTGGGAGACGATCGGCAGGTCGGCCGCGGCCGTGCCGGCGATCGCGGCGCGCACCGCCTCGGTCTGGACGTGGTTGACGAAGTCGAGGATCGCGGTGTCCTCGTACCGGCTCGTGCGCGAGCGCATGAGCTCCGTCGACGGCGCCACCGGCTCGTAGATCCGCTCGACGTAGGCGATCGCCGCCTCGTGCGCCGCGGACAGCGCCGCGACGAAACCGGCATCGGCCCCGGCTGCCTCGTGGGCGTACCGGGCGCGGGCGGTCGGCTCGTTCCCCGCCGACCAGTCCACGGCCCAGTCCTCGCCGTCGGGCCGGAGCGTGAGGCTGACCTCGCTGAGGCCGCGCGCCCAGTAGTAGGGCTGCGTGACGATCACCCGGCCGCCGTCGGGCGCGTCATAGACCCGTGACGGCATGTCCCGGTGGGTGTGGCCCTGGACGATGACGTCGATGCCCGGGACGAGGGTGGCCAGGTTGCTGACGACGTCCTCGTTGCGGTCGGCCGGGTCGTACGACGAGCTCGGCACGGTGCCCTCGCCGGAGTGCGCGAGGACGACGACGACGTCGGCCCCGGCCTCGCGGACCGCCGGCACCCACTCCTGGGCGGCGGCGACGACGTCGGTCAGCTCCAGCCGACCGGCGAGCTCGTCGACCGCGAAGGTCTGCAGCGCCGGCGTCACCAGCCCCAGCACCCCGACCGTCACCTCCTCGCCGTCGATGGTGCGGTCGATGAGGGTGTAGGGCTGGTGGTACGGCTCGCCGGTCGCTAGGTCGATGACGTTGGCGCCGAGCAGGGGTGCCACCAGGTCCTCGGAGTAGGCCTCGAGGAGGTCGAGCCCGTAGTCGTACTCGTGGTTCCCGACCACCTGGGCGTCGTAGCCCAGGTAGTTGAACGCCGTCGCCATCGGGTGCTCCACCCCGGACTCCGTCACCGGCTCCGCCAAGCCGTAGAGCTCGGTCAGCGGCGTGCCCTGGATGGCGTCGCCATTGTCGAGCAGCACCACGGACTCGGCGCCCTCGGCGGCCCGGACCTCCTCGATCGTGCTCGCGAGCAGGCTCAGGCCCAGGGTGTCCTCGGGGATGTCGCCGGGCGTCTGGGCGAAGTAGTCCCAGTCGAGCACCCGGCCGTGGACGTCCGACGTCGCCAGCAGCGTGAGCTCGACGCCGGGCTCGTCGGTCGCCGCCGTGGCGGGAAGCGCGCCACCCCCGGCGCCGGCGAGGAGAAGAACCATGACGGCCAAGGCGGGGACGGTGCGACGCATGATGCTCCTCGAGCAGGACGACGGGAACGCCTCGATGCTAGGGCGCGGCGGACGCCCGGACCAGGGCCTGGCAGGATCGGTCTCATGCCGGTCCCCGAGTTCGTCACCGAGCTGCGCTCGCACGTCGGGACCGCGCCGCTGTGGCTGTCCGGGGTGAGCGCCGTCGTCCTCGACCCGAGTGACCGGGTGCTGCTCGGCCGGCGCAGCGACAACGGGCTGTGGTCGGTCATCAGCGGGATCCTCGACCCGGGGGAGCAGCCCGCGCCCGCCGCCGTCCGCGAGGTGCTCGAGGAGACCGGGGTGGTGGCCCGCGTCGTCGCGCTAGCGTCGGTGTTCAGCGGTGGCCCCGTGGCGTACCCCAACGGTGACCAGGCCCAGTACCTGTCGCTCACCTTCCTCTGTGAGTACGTGTCAGGGACCGCCCGCGTGGCCGACGACGAGTCGCTCGACGTCGGCTGGTTCGCCACTGACGCGCTGCCGCAGCCGCACTCGCCGTCCTCGGCCGACAGGATCGCCGACGCGCTCGCGGCACGCGCCGACCCGGGTACGGGGCCGAGGTTCGTGCGCTGAGCGCGGCGTGCCCGTCTGGCGCGGCCCGGGCCAGTCAGCCCTCGGCGGTCGCCGGCGGGAGCGTCGCGCCGACTGCCTCGGCCATCGACATCTCGTAGGTGCGCTCGCGGTCCCACGGCAGGGTCCAGCCGAGGAGGTCGAAGGTGTGGTCGAGGAGGTTCCCGGTGAAGCCCCACACCCAGCCGCCCTGGGCGGCGAAGCCCGCGCTGCCGTGGTCGTGGATGGTCACCGTCGCGCGCGATGCCGGGTCGAGCAGCGAGCTCACCGGCAGCCGCAGCGTGTGCAGCACCTCGCCGGCGTCGACGTCCTCGAGCCCGGCCGCGTCCCACGCCCAGCCGAGCACCGGTGTGACGACGAAGCTGCTCACCGGCACCGCCATCTCCGGCAGCCGGCCGAGCACCTCCACCCGCTCCGGCGGTAGGCCGATCTCCTCGTGGGTCTCGCGCAGCGCCGCGGCCTCGATGCCGGCGTCCGTCGGGTCGACGCGGCCGCCGGGCAGCGCGATCTGGCCGGGGTGGTGGCGCAGCAGCGGGGAGCGCTGCACGAGGAAGAGGTCGACCCCCGGGTCGCCCGGGACCGTCGACGGGGTGAAGAGCAGGAGGACGGCGGCGCTCCGGTAGCCGGCCACGGTCGTGGGATCGAGCCGGTGGATCGTGGCGACCGGCGGCAGCTGGCCGAGGGCCGCGCGATGAGCTAGGCCACGCAGCGCGGTACGCACCGGTTCGAGCGTCGAGGTCACCGCCCCACCATAGGCCGGTGCTGCGTGCCGCTCGGTGGGCGTGCCGCGACGAGCGTCGTCGTCGTCCGCGCTACGCTCGCGCGCCATGGAGCCATTCGTGCTGGGCGACGGGGACCTCGAGCTGAGCATCCCGACGGCGGCGGACATCGACCGGATCACCGACCTGTGCCAGGACCCGGACATCCAGCGGTGGACGACGGTCCCCTCGCCCTACGCCCGCGTGGACGCGGAGCGGTTCGTCCACGACGCCGTCGTCGCGGGCTGGCATCGCGGCGTCCCGACGTGGGCCGTCCGCCGCCGTGACGACGACGGCGGGACGCTGCTGGTCGGCATGATCGACCTCCACGGCGCCGAGCACGGCGGCGCGGAGGTCGGCTACTGGCTCGCGCCGGACGCCCGTGGGGCGGGCGTCATGCACCGCGCGGTGGGCCTGGTGCTCGACGCCGGCTTCGACCGGCTCGGCCTCGAGGTGGTGCAGTGGCGCGCCGACGTCGGCAACTGGGCCTCGTGGCGGGTGGTGTGGCGCCACGGCTTCCGCAAGGAGGGCACGGTCCGCCGGCTCGGGCTGAGCCGGGGGCGGACCGTCGACCAGTGGATCGGCACCCTGCTGCCCGGCGACCCCCGCGAGCCGGCCGCGCCGTGGGACGGCCCGGGGGCGGCTGGCGGGGCGCTGTCCGACTCGCCCGGCCGTGACCCGTGGGCCCTGGTCCGCGAGTTCCACGAGGTGTTCTCGGTCCCGGTCGCCGACGACGGCCCGAGCGTCGACCGCGACCGGGTCGCGCTGCGGATGGCGCTCATCGGGGAGGAGCTCGCGGAGCTGGTCACCGCCGTCTACGGCGCGCGGGCGGGCGAGATCGTCGAGTCCGCCGTCGCCGAGGCGGTCGCCGCCGACGACGGCACGCGCGACGTCGTCGGGGCGGCGGACGCCCTGGGAGACCTCGTCTACGTCATCTACGGCATGGCCAACGAGTGCGGCATCCCGCTGCCGGAGGTGATCGCCGAGATCCACCGGGCGAACCTGTCCAAGCTCGACGCCGGCGGCCGGCCGTTGTACCGGGAGGACGGCAAGGTCCTCAAGGGCGCCGCCTACCGCCCGCCCGACATCGCCGGCATCCTCGCCGCCCACGGGCGCGACCCTCGGTAGCCCCGCCCCACGGCTGCCCCGCCCCTTTCGATCAACGCTCGCCACTGCCTGCGGTGCCGAACTGAGCGAGAGGGGCGAGCCGACGCGCAGCGGTTCGGCCGTGGACAATGGAGCCATGACCAACGAGCCCACCACCCTGCCGGCGGACAACCCCCTCGCCGCACCGTCGACCCTGCCCTACGAGCTGCCGGACTTCGCCGCCATCCGGCGCGAGCACCTGCGCCCGGCCGTCCTCGCCGGCCTCGCCGCGCAGCGCGCCGAGTGGGAGGCGATCGCGACCGACCCGGCCACGCCCGCCGTCGACAACACCCTCGAGGCGCTCGAGCGCTCCGGGGAGCTGCTCGGGAGGGCCGCCGCGGTGCTCGACACGCTCACCTCCTCCTGCGCCGACGACGAGCTCCGCGACCTCGAGGCCGAGCTCGCGCCACTGCGCTCCGCCCACCACGACGCCCTCTACCTCGACCGCCGCATCTTCGCGCGGCTCGAGTCGATCGACGCCGACGGCCTCAGCGACGAGACCTCCTGGCTGCTGCACAACTACCGCAAGGACTTCGTCCGCGCCGGGGTCGAGCTCGATGATGCCCAGCAGGACCGGCTGCGCGCGATGAACACCGAGCTCACCACGCTGGAGACCGAGTTCGCCCAGCGCGTGGTCAAGGGCCTCGACGCCGGCGCGGTGGCGGTGACCGACGAGTCCGAGCTCGCCGGGCTGGGAGCCGACGTCGTCGCCGGCCTCGCCCAGGCCGCCGCCGACCGCGGCCGCGACGGTCACCTCATCACCCTCCAGCTGCCCAGCCAGCAGGCGCTGCTCGCGCAGGTGACCGACCGGGGGCTGCGAGAGCGGCTGCTCACCGCCTCGCTCACCCGCGGCCTCGGCGGCGACGACGCCAGCGACACCCGCGCCACCCTGCTGGCGATCGCCCGGCTGCGCGCCGAGCGTGCGCAGCTGCTCGGCTACGAGCACCACGCCGCCTACGTCGCCGAGGACGGCACCGCCGCCACCACCGCCGCGGTGAACGCGATGCTCGGCCGGCTCGTGGGGCCGGCCGTCGCCAACGCCCGGGCCGAGGCCGCCGAGCTGCAGGCCGGGCAGCAGGAGCCGGTCGCCCCGTGGGACTGGTCGTTCCTCGCCGAGCGGGTCCGTCAGGAGCGGTTCCAGCTCGACGACACCGTGCTGCGGCCCTACCTCGAGCTCGAGCGGGTGCTGCACGACGGCGTCTTCTTCGCGGCGGGCGAGCTCTACGGCATCACGCTGACCGAGCGCACCGACCTCGTCGGCTACACCGACGGGGTGCGGGTGTGGGAGGTCGCCGAGGCAGACGGCGCGCCGCTCGGCCTGTTCGTCGGCGACTTCTACGCCCGCGAGGGCAAGCACGGCGGGGCATGGATGCACAACCTCGTCGACCAGTCCCACCTGCTGGGGCGGCGCGCCGTCGTCGTCAACAATCTCAACATCACCCGGCCGGCCCCCGGTGAGCCGACCCTCCTCACCTGGGACGAAGTCATCACCGCGTTCCACGAGTTCGGCCACGCGCTCCACGGGCTGTTCTCCGACGTGCGCCACCCGTCGCTGTCCGGCGCCAACGTGCCGCGGGACTTCGTCGAGTTCCCCTCGCAGGTCAACGAGATCTGGGCGACCCACCCGGCGATCATCGAGCGCTACGCCCGCCACCACGCCACCGGCGAGGTGCTGCCCGCCGAGCTGCGCGAGACGCTCGTCGGCTCCGCGCAGTACGGCGAGGGCTTCGCCACCACCGAGTACCTCGGCGCCGCGCTGCTCGACCAGGCCTGGCACCAGGTCCGCGCGGAGGACCTGCCGACCGACCCGTCCGCCGTCGAGGCCTTCGAGAC
Source organism: Georgenia sunbinii (assembly GCF_036421875.1). Taxonomy (NCBI): domain Bacteria; kingdom Bacillati; phylum Actinomycetota; class Actinomycetes; order Allobogoriellales; family Allobogoriellaceae; genus Georgenia; species Georgenia sunbinii. The sequence goes on from NZ_JAZGOL010000001.1 coordinate 131,663, forward strand.
GGCCGCGCTCGCCCGGGTGGGCGCCGACGTCGAGCTGGTCCCGCCGCGCTACCGGTCGACGTACTTCAACCACACCTTCGGCGGCGGCTACGACGCCGGCTACTACTCCTACATCTGGAGCGAGGTGCTCGACGCCGACGCCGTCGAGTGGTTCCGCACCGAGGCGGTGAAGGACGGCGACGGCGGGCTCAACCGCGAGGCCGGGCAGCGCTTCCGTGACGCGCTGCTGTCCCGCGGGCACAGCGCGGACCCGCTGAGCTTCTACCGCGAGCTGCGCGGCCGCGACGCCGAGCTGCAGCCGCTGCTCGAGCGGCGGGGACTGACGGGGGAGTAGCCGACCGGCCGTCGCGATGGTGCGAGATGGCCAGCCGGGCGGGCGCGATGAGTTTCGCACCCGCCCGCGGTCATCAGGAGTAAGAGATCCGCACCGCGAAAGGGCCAGCCATGAAGCTCACCGTCCACGAGTTCGTCAGCCTCGATGGCGTCATGCAGGGGCCCGGCGGTCCCGACGAGGACACCAGCGGCGGCTTCGACCGCGGCGGCTGGATCGTCCCCTACGTCGACGACGCCTTCGGCCGCATCGTCGACGACTGGTTCGCGAGGACGAGCGAGCTGCTCTTCGGCAGGACGACGTACGACGTGATGACCGCGTACTGGCCACAGGTGACCGACCCGGGCGACGCCGTCGCCGCCACCCTCAACGCCCGGCCCAAGCACGTGGTTTCGACGACGCTCACCGATCCGCAGTGGCAGCACACCGCCTCGGTCATCACCGACGACGTCGTGGCGGCTGTCCGCGCCCTCAGGGACCGGCCCGGCGACGAGCTGCAGGTCCACGGCTCCTGGCAGCTGGTCCAGACGCTGCACGACGCCGGCCTCGTCGACGAGTACCGCCTCATCGAGTTCCCGGTCGTCCTCGGCGCCGGCAAGCGGCTGTTCCGCGACGGCGGCGCCGCCACCGGGTTCACCGTCGTGCAGACGGAGGTCACCGGTACCGGCGCGGTGTACCGCGCGGTGCGGCCGGTCCCGTTCCGCGCGGGCAGCCACGCGGTGGAGGAGGGGAAGGACGTCGCCAGCCTCGGTGGCTGAGGCGCCCGGACCTGCGCGGGAGTGCCAGCCGTTAGGGTCGGCGCATGGCCTCTGTCACCGACCTCGCCGCCGCTCGTGCCACGCCTGCCCCGACCCACGAGGTCGTCGAGATCTGCCGGCGCCTCATCCAGCTGGACACCTCCAACTTCGGTGACGGCTCCGGGCCGGGGGAGCGGCAGGCCGCGGAGTACGTCGCGGAGCTGCTCACCGAGGTGGGCTGGCAGCCGCAGCTGTTCGAGTCCGCGCCTGGGCGTACCTCGGTGGTGCTGCGCATCGAGGGCACCGACCCGAGCCGCCCAGCGCTGGTCGTCCACGGTCACACCGACGTCGTCCCCGCGCAGGCCGCGGACTGGCAGGTTGACCCGTTCGCCGCGGAGGTCCGCGACGGGATGATCTGGGGCCGCGGCGCGGTCGACATGAAGGACATGGTCGCGATGATCCTCGCCGTCGTGCGGGACATGGGGCGCACCGGCTGGCGCCCGGCCCGCAGCCTCGTCGTCGCGTTCTTCGCCGACGAGGAGGCCGGCGGCGACCTCGGCGCCCGGTGGCTGGTCGACAACCACCCCGAGCTGTTCGAGGGGGCCACCGAGGCGATCAGCGAGGTCGGCGGCTACTCCGTGGACATCGACGGCCGCCGGGTGTACCTGCTGCAGACGGCCGAGAAGGGGCTGGCCTGGCTGCGGCTCGTGGCCGACGGCACCGCCGGCCACGGATCGCAGGTGAACACCGACAACGCCGTCACCCGCCTCGCCGGCGCGGTCGCCCGGATCGGTGCCCACTCGTGGCCGCGCCAGCTGACGCCCACGGTCCGCCGGCTGCTCACCGGGGTCGCCGACCTCACCGGCCTGCCGTTCGACCCCGAGGACCCCGACGGCGTCGACGCCCTCGTCCGGGCGCTCGGCCCGGCGTCGAAGTTCGTCGGTGCGACGCTGCGCGCCGGCGCCAACCCCACGCAGCTCGACGCCGGCTACAAGGCCAACGTCATCCCCGGCACCGCGAGCGCCGCCATCGACGTCCGCTACCTGCCCGGGCAGGAGGAGTCGGTGCGACGCACCATCACCGATCTGGCCGGCCCCGGCGTCCGGATCGAGCCGATCCACGAGGACATCGCCCTCGAGTTCGCGTTCGAGGGAGACCTGGTCGACCACATGATCGCCGCGCTCGACGCCGAGGACCCCGGCGCCACCGTGCTGCCCTACATGCTCTCCGGCGGCACCGACAACAAGTCGCTGTCGCGGCTCGGCATCACCGGCTACGGCTTCGCCCCGCTGCGGCTGCCTGCGGACCTCGACTTCGCCGGCATGTTCCACGGCGTCGACGAGCGGGTCCCGGTGGACGCGCTGAAGTTCGGTACCCGGGTCCTCGAGCGGCTGCTACGCACCGCCTGAGCCGAGCGTGCTGCGGGCGCGGATGATCTTGCGCCGCAGCCACACCCGGCGGGTGCCGCCCTGGTAGATGAGCGTGCGGGCCAGCTCCCAGCGGCCGTACTCGGCCTCCTCGGTGAGCAGCTGGCGCACCTCGGAGCGGCTCGTCGTGGGGGACATCGTCAGCACCCGGAACTCGTACTGGGCCGGCCGCCCGGTGCGTGACGGGCGCGTATCAGGCATGGACCAGACCATGGGCGGTGGTGCTCCCTCCGGTGAGAATTTCCGAATGTGTCATTCCTACCAGGCGCGGTACGGTCTCCCCATGGCTACCGACCCGCGCGCCGCGCTTGATCGCTTCATCGCCGCGCTCGAGGCGCACTTCGAGATCGCCCGCACCCTGCAGGACCCGGACGCGCCGGCGGTGGACGACGCCGCCGGGGCCGTCGAGGACGCATTCTTCACCTACGACGACTCGCTGTACACGAACTTCCACGTCGAGGTCCCGCTGGAGTCCTACGGCGATGATGACGACGACGATGACGATGACGACGACATCGAGGACTTCGACCTCCGCGCCGAGGACTGAGCCACCGGTCAGCCCGCCGTCAGCACCTGCCACTCCTCGACGACGTCGACCCCGGCGTCACGGATGAGGTTGAGCAGCGGGCAGCGGCGCGCGACGAGCCGCTTGAGCTCCTCGAGGTCGGCCTCCGGCGTGGGGGTCTGCAGCGTCAGTGCCAGCGTCAGCCGCTGGAAGTGCGGTGAGACGTCCGCCGTGCCCAGGAATCCGCGCAGATCGATGGTGCCGGCGGGCCGGACGTCGAGGGCCGTGACGGTGATGCCGAGCTGCTGAGCAACGGTCTCGACGACGACGCTCACGCAGCCGGCGAGCGACCCCAGCAGGTACTCGATCGGGTTGGGTGCGGCGTCGGTACCGCCGAGAGACTCTGGCTCGGCGACGACGAACTCGAACTGGCGCGTGGTGACGCGGGTGGCGAGGCTGCCCTCCCACCGCCCGTCGACCGAGAAGTCGGCGAGTCTCGGGGTGGGGTCGGTGGTTGCTGATGTCGTGGTTGTCATGACGACGACGATGCCGAGGCGGCCCGCCGGCGGCTCGTGCGGCCCGTCCGGTGAGAGTCGCACGGCGTGGCATCTCGCCTGCCGAGACCTGAGAGTCCTCCGAGGGAGGTGCCTCAGCGCAGCCGGTACAGGGCGATCAGCGTCGCTCGGGATAGCCCAGGGCGGGCGCGGTGACGTCGTCGAGCGCGTCCCGGATGGCGTCGGGCAGCGTGAGGTCGCCGGCCGCGAGGGCTCCGCGAAGCTGGTTGAGCGTCCGGGCCCCGACGATCGCCGAGCTGACGCCCGGCGCGTCCCGTACCCAGGCGAGGGCCACCTCGAGGGGGGAACGTCCCAAGCCGCCGGCGGCCGTCGCTACCGACTCCACGATGCCGGCGGCCCGGTCGTTGAGGTAGGGCTCGACGAAGCCGCGCAGGTGGGGCGAGGCGGCGCGGGAGTCGGCCGGCACGTTGCGGCGGTACTTCCCGGTGAGCACCCCGCGCCCGAGCGGGGACCAGGCGAGCGCGCCGGCGCCCAGTGCCTCGGCGGCCGGCAGCACCTCGCGCTCGATGCCCCGCTCGAGCAGCGAGTACTCCACCTCGACCGCGGCCAGCCCCGTGCCGTCGTCGGCCAGCGCGGCCGCGGCGTAGCCGGTGAGCCAGGCGGGATGGTTGGAGAGCCCGACGTAGCGGGTCCGGCCCGAGGCCACGGCACGGCGCAGCGCGTCGAGGGTCTCGTCGGGGGCGACGGCGAGGTCGGGCGCCTGGACCAGCCACAGGTCCAGCCGGTCGGTGCCGAGCCGGGCGAGGGTGGCGTCGAGGGTGTCGAGCAGGTTGGCGCGCGAGGCGTCCACCCGGCTGCCGTGGACGCCGCGGCGGATCCCGGACTTGGAGCACAGGACGACGTCGCGGCGGTCCGTCCGGGTCAGCAGCGTGCCGAGCAGCTCCTCGGCGGCGCCGTCGCCGTAGGAGGCAGCGGTGTCGACAAGGGTGCCTCCGGCGTCGAGGAAGGCGGTGAGCTGCTCCTCGGCGTCGTGCTCGTCGGTGTCCCGGCCCCAGGTCATGGTGCCCAGGCCGACGGCGGAGACGGTGAGCCCGGTGCGGCCGACCCTGCGATGTTCCATGGCGGTCACGGTACCGGCGTGGCGGCCGGCTCCGGTACGCCACCGGTGGCGCGGACGCCTAAGGTGGTGCCTCGTGACTTGGTGGGAAGCAATTGTTCTCGGAGTGGTGCAGGGACTCACGGAGTTCCTGCCGATCTCTTCCAGCGCGCACCTGCGGATCGTCGGGGAGCTGCTGCCCGGTGGTGGTGACCCGGGGGCGGCGTTCACCGCGATCACCCAGCTCGGGACCGAGACCGCGGTGCTCATCTACTTCCGCAAGGACATCGCCCGGATCATCCGGGCGTGGTTCGGTGCGCTGCCGGTGGGGCCGTGGCGGGGCACTGTGCCGAAGGCCGACCCGGACGCCCGGATGGGCTGGTACATCATCCTCGGCTCGGTGCCGATCGTCGTTCTCGGGCTGCTGTTCCAGGACGCGATCGAGACCTCGCTGCGCCACCTGTACATCACCGCCACGATGCTCGCGCTCTTCGCGATCGTGCTCGGGGCGGCCGACCGGTGGGGCGCCAAGCGCAAGCTGCTCGGCGAGCTCACGCTGCGCGACGGCCTGCTGTTCGGCCTCGCGCAGTCGCTCGCGCTCATCCCGGGCGTCTCGCGCTCCGGCGGCACCATCACCATGGGGCTGCTGCTGGGCTACACCCGCGAGGCGGCGGCCCGCTACTCGTTCCTCCTCGCGATCCCCGCGGTGTTCGGCTCGGGCTTCTACCAGCTGATCAAGGCCGATCCCACCCCCGGGGCACCTGGTGCCGGCGCCACCGCGATCGCCACGCTGGCGGCCTTCGGCGTCGGGTTCGTCGTCATCATCGCGTTCCTCAAGATCGTCTCGACCTACTCCTACATGCCGTTCGTGGTCTACCGCCTGGTGCTCGCGGCGTTCGTCGTCTACGCGCTCTGGACCGGCCTGCTCGCCCCCCTCGGTGCGTCGGCGCCCGTGCCGTAGCGGGGGTGTGGCCACCGGCACCGTGGACAATGGTTGACGCCTCAACTATGGTGGGGGCATGAACCAGATGCTCCGCACCGCTCGTCCAGCACAGCCCGGGACCGACGCCACCGCCGTCGCGAACCTCGACGTGCTCGCCGCTGACACCGCGATGGGTCCGGTCACGCTCCTCGTCGGTGACCTCGACGCGCTGACCACGTACTACACGCAGGGGCTGGCGCTCACGGTCCTCAGCGCGGTCGGCAACGAGGTCGTCCTCGGCCGTGGTGCGGTACCGATCATCGTGCTGCGCCACGACCCGACCCTGCCGCGCGGCACCCGCCGCAGCGCGGGCCTGTTCCACAGCGCCATCCTGTTCGAGGACGCGCCGGCGCTGGCCTCGGCCGTCGCCTCGCTCGCGCAGCTCGCCCCTACGAGCTTCGTCGGCAGCTCTGACCACCTCGTCTCCGAGGCGTTCTACTTCACCGACCCCGAGGGCAACGGCATCGAGCTCTACCTCGACCGGCCGCGCGACACCTGGACGTGGACCGACGGTCAGGTGGCGATGGACACCACCCACCTCGACCCCAACGCCTACCTCGGTCAGCACCTCGACGCCGGCCGCCTGCAGCAGGCGACGACGGACCCCGCCGTCGTCGGGCACGTGCACCTCCAGGTGGGGGACACCGCGACCGCTCGTGAGTTCTACGTCGGCGCCCTCGGCTTCGAGGCGACCTTCGAGATGCCGTCCGCGCTGTTCGTGTCGGCCGGCGGCTACCACCACCACATGGCGATGAACACCTGGAACAGCGCGGGCGTGGGCCCGCGGGTGCCGGCGCTCGGCCTCGGCCGCGTCGACATCGTGCTGCCCGGTGGCGACGACCTCGGTGCGCTGACCGACCGGCTCACCGCCCGTGGCCTGCAGTTCCGCGACGACGGCCGCACCGTGGAGGTCGATGACCCGTGGCGCAACCTGGTCCGGGTCGCGGTTGCCGGTCCAGCGGCCTGACCTGCCGGGTTAGGCTGCGGACGTGCACTCCTGGACGACTCCCGACCTCCCTTCGCTCCCGGGCTCGGGCCGCCGGGTGCGGCTGACCGAGAGCGCGACCGGTGACCTCGTCGCCACCGACGACTCGGGACCGGCGACCCTCTACGTCTGCGGGATCACGCCCTACGACTCCACCCACCTGGGGCACGCCAACACGTACCTCGGCTTCGACCTGCTCGTCCGGGCCTGGCGGGACGCCGGACGTGAGGTCAACTACGTCCAGAACGTCACCGACATCGACGACCCGCTCCTCGAGCGCGCGACGGCGACCGGCGTCGACTGGCGCGCGTTGGCCGAGGAGCAGACCGACCTCTTCCGCGGCGACATGACGGCGTTGCGGGTGCTGGCGCCCACCGAGTACGTCGGCGCCGTGGAGTCGATCCCGCTCGTCGTCGACGCGGTGACCGAGATGCTCGCCAGCGGCGCCGCCTACCGGGTGGCCGTGCCCGACGCCGACGGCGCGGGAGTCGGTGACGTCTATGCCGACACCGCTGCCGACCCCGCCTTCGCAGTGGACACCGGCCTCGACGACGCCGACCTGCACCGGTTCTTCGCCGAGCGCGGCGGCGACCCCGACCGTCCCGGCAAGCGCGCGCCGCTCGACCCGCTGCTGTGGCGGATGGCCCGTGACGGGGAGCCGGACTGGGACGGCGGTGAGCTCGGCCGCGGCCGTCCCGGCTGGCACATCGAGTGCGCCTGCATCGCGCGTGAGCACCTCGGGGTGCCGTTCGAGGTCCAGGGCGGCGGCAGCGACCTCGTCTTCCCCCACCACGCCTGCAGCGAGTCCCACCTGCGGATGATCACCGGCGAGGCGCAGCCGGTCGCCATCCGGGCGCACGGCGGGATGGTCGCCTACGCCGGCTCCAAGATGAGCAAGTCGCTCGGCAACCTCGTGCTCGTCTCCCAGCTGACCGCCGTCGGCGTCGACCCGATGGCGATCCGCCTCGTGCTGCTGGGCCACCACTACCGCGAGGACTGGGAGTACACCGGCGCACAGCTGGAGGCCGCCACCGCCCGGCTGGCCCGCTGGCGCACCGCGATGACCGCCCCCACCGGGCCCGACGCCAGCCGGATGCTCGACGCCGTCCGGGTTGCCATGGCGCGCGACCTCGACGCGCCCGCCGCCATCCGCGCGGTGGACGACTGGGTGGAGTCCGCCGGCATCCACGTCGGCCTCGCCGGGAACCTCGGCCCGCAGCTCGCGCGCGACACCGTCGACGCGCTGCTCGGCATCAAGGTCTGACCGGCTACACCACCAGCCACAGCACCGCGGCGACGGCAAAGATCGCCAGGCCGAGGGTCGTCTCGAGCACCGTCCACGTCCTCAGCGTCGTCTTCTCGTCCATCCCGAAGAAGCGGCTCACCAGCCAGAACCCCGAGTCGTTCACGTGGGAGAGCACGGTGGAGCCCGCGGCGATCGCGAAGACCAGCAGTGAGATCTGGACGGCGCTGAGATCCTGGGCGGTCACCTGGGCCGAGATGAGGCCGGCGGTGGTGGTCAGCGCCACCGTGGCCGAGCCCTGCGCCACCCGTAGCGCGGTGGCGAGCAGGAACGCCTGGGCGAGGACCGGGATGCCGAGGTCGGAGAGCGAGTCGGTGAGCGAGGCGCCGATGCCGCTGGCCCGCAGCACGCCGCCGAACATCCCGCCGGCGCCGGTGATGAGGATGATCGCGCAGATCGGCCCGAGAGCGTCGTCGAGGATCTTGCTCGTGCTGCCCCGCGGGAACCGCCCAGGTGCCAGCACCGCGAGCGCGACGAGCACCGTGATGAGCAGCGCGATCGGCGTCTGCCCGATGAGGTTGAACGCGTCGGCCCACTCGGCGTCCTCGGAGACCGTGCCTGTGGTGCGCAGCGTGTTGACGACGGTGTTGGCCGAGATGAGGATGAGCGGCAGCAGGAGCAGCAGGAGCACGGTGATGAACGACGGCGCCTTGACCTTGGTGGCCAGGCCGCCGCTGCCCGCCGAGCCGTCGCCGCCCGCGTCGGTGGCGCCGGTGCCGGTGTTCATCTCCCCGAACAGCGTCGTCGGGATCTCGACGTGCACCCGCATGCCCATCCGCCGGGCGACGAAGTAGCCACCGACCACCCAGGAGACGATGGCGACCGGGATGCCGAGGAGGAGGGTGAGCCCGACGTCGCCGCCCATGAGGTCGACGGCGGCGACCGGGCCCGGGTGCGGCGGCACCACGGCGTGCATCACCGCGAACGCGGCGGCGGTGGGCAGGCCGTAGAGGAGGATCGAGCCGCCGAAGCGCCGCGCCACGGTGAAGATGATCGGCAGGAACACCACGAGGCCGGCGTCGAAGAAGATCGGGAAGCCGAAGATCAGCGCGGCGACGCCGAGTGCCAGCGGGGCACGTTTTTCGCCGAACCGGCTGATGAGGGTGTCGGCCAGCACCTGCGCGCCGCCGGTGAGCTCGAGCAGCCTGCCGACCATGACGCCGAACGCGACGAGCAGCGCGACGGAGCCCAGGGTGCCGGCGAAGCCGGACATGAGAGCGTCGGGGACGTCGGCGATCGGGATGCCGGCGGCGACCGCGGTGATCACGCTGACCAGCACGAGAGCCACGAAGGCGTGCATCTTCGCGGCCATGATGAGCACGAGGAGCAGGGCGACAGCACCGGCGGCGATCAGCAGCAGGGCGGTGGTGCCGAGTACGGGTTCGATGGTTTCCATGGCAGGACCTCCTCATCCTGGCCGGGCGAGCTCCCCGGGCAAGGTCAGCGTAGTGACCACGGGGCGCGGGGCAACCGGAACGGCCGCCGTGACATCCTGAGACCTGACCTCGGCCGCGACCGGGGGTGCGCGCCGAGGTCAGGCGGTGCGTTCGGCGAGGTCGCGCAGGGTGTGGAGCTGCTTGCGCATCATGGGGAGGTCGCCCCAGGAGAGCAGACGCCGTCGCACCCGGTTGAGCGGGCCTCGGCCGGCGCCGAAGCGCAGCACGGCGACGAGGCGCGACCCGTCGCCCTCGGGCACCACCCGGTAGGTCACCCATACGTCACCGAACAGCGCGAACCGGCGACCGGGGCGGGTGCGCACGGTGACGTCGGTCCCCGGCGTCACGTCCTCGACCGCGAAGATGTACATCACCTTCTGCCCGGTGCGGAACGGACCCAGCTCCGGCATCGGCCGGCGGGGAGACCGGCGGCCCAGGTTGTCGATCCAGTCGTAGCTGTACGGTGCGACCCGCAGGTTCCCGAGCCACGTGTAGACCTCGTGCGCCGGCGCAGCGACCCGGACGGCCCGGACGAGGCGGTCGTCGTCGGGGCCGGCGAGGTCGTCGCAGGGGTAGGCGGCCATCACCTCCTCGCGGGTCGCACCCCACACCCATGGCATACCGGCCCGGCGGCCCTCGTTCTGTCCGTTCATCTCTGCGTAACCGATCTCGGAACAACTTTCTGTAAGGTCGCCGCGACCGACGGTGATCGTGAGCCGTCCGGCGACACGTACCAAGGGGGAACATGACGGCCGTAGTGGACACGGGTGCGGAGCCCATCGACGGAATCATGCCGCTCCTCGAGCAGGCCAGGAGCCTCGCCCAGGGGCTGGAACGAACCCTTCACCTCGTCGACGCGCCGCCCTTCGCGGCGGCGGACGTCGAGGCGATCGACACCCGTGGCCTGAAAGAGATCGCCGCGGCCCGGTCGACGATCGAGATGGTCGCCACGGCCCGGCTCGCCGGGACGGGGGCCACCCGGCCCATCGCCCGGGCGCTCTACGGCGCCGCGGCCCGTGGCGTGCGCGTGACGGTCCTGCTGGGCCCGCACGACCTCAGCGCGCCGGGGACGAGCACCTCGCTGCGCTGGTTCCGGGCGGCGGGCGCCAGGGTACGTATCGCGATGCACGCGCCCCCGCTCACCCTGCTCGTCATCGACCGGAGCCTGGCACTCGTGCGCCCGGTCGACCCGGCCGAGGCCGGGCTCGTCATCACCGGGGCCCCGGCCGTCCCGGCGCTCGCCCACCTCGCGCTGGCCTACTGGGTGCGCAGCACCGTGCCGCCGCAGGAGCGGTCGCCCGACGGTGACCTGGCGAAGTTCACCGCGCACGATCGCCACCGGCTCCTCGGCTTGCTCGTGTCCGGCGTCAAGGACGAGGCGGCGGCCCGGGAGGTGGGGGTGTCGCTGCGGACCTATCGCCGCCACGTCCGCCAGCTGAGGGACGAGCTCGGCGCGCGGTCCAGGTTCGAAGCAGGTTTCCTCGCCGGTGAGCGGGGCTGGTACACGTCCTCGCCTGCGGCCTTGGCGGTCGCGCGCCGCTAGCGAGGAGTTCACTCGTGCTCCGGCAGGGAGCCGAGGAACGTCAGCAGGGCGGCCCGGTAGCCCTCCGGCGACCTCTTCACGGTGTCGAGGTGGCTGCCCGGCAGCATGACGGCCGTGGCGTTGGCGTACATGTCGGCTAGTGCCCGGCCCTCGCCCGGGGGCACGATGGGATCCTCGCTGCCGTTGATGAAACAGCATGGGGGTGGTGCTCAGCCCGCCGAGCCCAAGCTCGATCTCGAGGATGTGGCTCACGAGGTCCAAGATGTCGTCCCGGACCTCGTCGATGGTAACTGTCATGGCTGTCCTGCCCTTCGGAAGTGGTGATGTCGGCGGGGGCCCGGTAGGCGGGCGTTCCCGACGGGAAGTCTTCCGGCCGTGGGCCAGGGGTCAACGGTGACGACCAGAAGGTGCAACGTGTGCGGCGCCGAGCCCACCGGCTTGCAGCAACCGGTCACGCCCGCCATGGCATCCTGGGTGGTGAGGATGGCGACGCGGAGGGAGCAGCGGTGCTCGTTGTCGGCGTCGTCATCATCGGCGTCTGCGCCGCGATCCTGCTGCGGCGGTGGGCACCGACCCGGGACGGGCTGAGCACCGCCTCGTCGACGATCCTCGCGGTCGGCGGCGCCGTCGTCGTCGGGTCGGTCGTCATGGCGTCCCTCACCGACCCGTGGCGGCCGTGGGCCACCCTGCTGGCAGCCACCGTCGCCGCCGTCGGCCTCCCGCTCGGCGGCGCGTGGGTCAACCGGCACGCCATCGACCGCCTGCGGGGCCGACGGCGGAGCTCCGGGCCCGGGATCGTCGCCCGGCTCGAGAACTGGGCAGAGTCACGGCCGGCCGGCTGGGCCGGCGGGCCGGTCGCCGTCGTCGTGCGCTCGTGGCACCGGGCGACAGCCGTCCGGGTGACCGGCCTGGCCGCCGAGATGACGTACTACGGCCTCATCTCCCTCGTGCCGCTCCTCACGGCGCTGGGCTCGAGCCTCGGCTACCTCGGCCGGATCGTCGGGGCGGAGCAGGTCGACCGGATCGAGGAGGTCCTCGTCGACGCTGTCTCCCAGGTGTTCGCCGAGCAGGTCGCTGCCGACGTGCTCGCCCCGCTCATCGAGGGGCTGCTGCGGCAGCAGCGTGCCGGGTTCGCGATCGGCAGCGTGCTCATCGCGCTGTGGCTCGCGAGCAGGATGTTCCGAGCAGCGATCCGCGCCCTCGACGACGCCTACCGCGTCCCGGAGCGGCGCAGCCTCGTCGGGCAGTACGTGCTCGGCCTGGCGCTGGCCGTCGGGGCCGTCGTCACGCTCGTCGTCATCCTCACGCTGGTGGTCGTCGGACCGCTGCTCGGTGACGGCCAGGAGCTCGCGGCGAGGCTCGGCCTGGGGGCCGTGTTCGAGTTCGCGTGGTCCGTCCTGCGGTGGCCGACCGTCGGCGTCGTCACCGGGGCCTATCTCACGTTGCTCTACCGCTACGGGCCCAACGTCAGCACCACGTGGGTCCGGTGCTTGCCCGGTGCTGTGCTCGGCACCCTCGGTCTGGTCCTCGTGGCAGCAGGGTTCAGCGTCTACCTCAGCCTGGCCGGGCTGAGCGCGCCTGACGTGGGCGGGATGCAGACCGCCGCGGTGACCGGGGCGGCACAGGCGATCGGGATGGTCCTCGCCGGCGTCCTGTGGCTGTGGCTGAGCAGCATCGCGCTCCTGCTCGGCGGCGTCCTCAACGCCGAGCTCGATACGTCGGTCCGCCGGCCGGCGGACCGACCGAGCGCCGACGAGGAGACGGTCGAGCGGCGCGAGGAGCCGGCCGGCTCGGGGGAGCGGCCGGCTGGGCTACCAGCCGGCGGCGCCTGAGGTCGGCGGGCCGCCGCCCTTGTCCCGGCGGCGCAGGTACCGCTCGAACTCCTGCGCGATCGCCTCGCCGGTGGCCTCCGGCAGGTCGGCGGTGTCCTTGGCCTCCTCGAGCTGGCGCACGTACTCGCCGATCTCCGGGTCCTGCTCGGCGAGCTCGTCGACGCCGGCCTGCCAGGCACGGGCGTCCTCGACGAGGTCGCCGAGCGGCAGCGGCTCGCCGACGAGCTCCTCGAGCGCGGTGAGCAGCGCCAGGGTGGCCTTGGGTGACGGCGGGGACGCGACGTAGTGCGGTACCGCGGCCCACAGCGACAGCGCGTGCAGACCGCGGCCCTGCGCCAGCTGGGCCAGCACGCTGACGATGCCCGCCGGGCCCTCGTACTCCGAGCCCTCGACGTCGAGCACCGCCTGCACCCGCGGGTCGTCGCTGGTGACCTGGCTGGGGATGGGGCGGGTGTGCGGGACGTCGGCGAGCAGCGCGCCGATCGACACCACGGTGCGCACGTCCCAGCCGTCGGCGACGTCGAGGATCTCCTCGCAGTAGTCGAGCCACCGGAACGACGGCTCCAGGCCCTGGACGATGAGGACCGTGCGACCGGCGACCGGGGTCGTGGCCACCGAGACCGACGTCGTCGGCCACTTGAGGATCCGGGTGCCGTCCTCGTCACGCACGCTCAGCGGGCGGTTGACCTGGAAGTCGTGGAACTTCTGCGGGTCGAGCTCGTGGAGGCTCTTGGCGTCCCACGCGTCGGCGATCATCTCCAGCGCGTGGCTCGCCGACGAGCCGGCGTCGTTCCACCCCTCGAACGCGGCGAGGAGGATGGCGGGCGTGGGGTCGTCGAAGCTGCTGCTGTCCGACGTGCCGGCCGGTTCGTCCTCGTGCGGTTCAGTCATGACCTCAGCCTATGCGCCGTGTCGAACCGCCTGGGCCGGTGCCCGCTGCCTCGGCTTAGACTCGGGACGATGCCTACGATCCCCGCCGCCGCGACCATCCCGCCCGAGTCCGCCGCCACCCCGCTGCCGCAAGCCGTGCTGTGGGACATGGACGGCACCCTCGTCGACACCGAGCCCTACTGGATCGGCTCGGAGATCGCGCTCGCCGAGGAGCACGGCGGTTCGTGGAGCCACGAGCAGGCGCTGCGGCTCGTGGGGCACTCCATCACGACGTCGGCGAGGATCCTGCGCGACGAGGCCGGCGTCCAAGGCACCGACGACGAGATCGCGACGACCCTCGTCGGACGCGTCGCCGATCGGGTGCGCACCGACGGGCCGCCGTGGCGACCGGGGGCCCGTGAGCTGCTCGACGCGCTGCGGGAGGCCGGCGTGCCCTGCGCGCTGGTGACGATGTCCTACACCGAGCTGGCCGCCGCCGTGCTCGACACGCTGCCCGCCGGGACCTTCGCCGCCGTCGTCACCGGCGACGAGGTCGTGCAGGGCAAGCCGCACCCCGAGCCGTACCTCACGGCCGCGGCACGGCTCGGCGTCGACATCACCGCCTGCGTCGCCATCGAGGACTCGCCCCCGGGTGTCGCGTCGGCCGAGGCCGCCGGCGCCGCGACGATCGCGGTGCCACTGATGATCGACATCCCGGCTGCGCCCGGGCGCAGCCTGCTGCGCACCCTCGAGGGCGTCACCCTCGACGACCTGGCCACGATCGCCGCCGGGACTCCGCTGCAGCGGGGCTAGGCACCGTGACGACTCCCTTCACCGGCATCGACCCCGCGAGCCCGGCGCCGCCCTACGAGCAGCTGCGCGACCAGGTCGAGGCGATGGTGGCCGCGGGCGAGCTGCGGCCGGGGGACCGGCTGCCGACCGTGCGCCGGCTTGCCGGCGACCTCGGCATCGCGCCCGGGACCGTCGCGCGGGCCTACCGGGAGCTCGAGCAGCGCGGGCTGCTCGAGGGGCGCGGCCGGGCGGGCAGCTTCATCGCGGACGACGACGCCAACCGGGCCGCGCAGGCAGCCGCCCATGCCTACCTCGAGCGGGTGCGGGCGCTGGGGCTGTCCGGCGCGGAGGCGGTCTCCTACGTCCAGCGGCTCATCGGTGGTGCCGGGACCGCGTAGCCACCCGCCGAATGGCACCTGGTGGCCGGTGGTCGATGGCTGGCTACGCAGCTCCGGGGCCGGCGGCGAGCAGCCGGTCGAGGCCCTCCTGGGGCACCGGCGGCGGGGTGCCCTCGAAGGCCGGGCACAGCGACTGGAAGCTGCACCAGCCGCACAGCTTGGACGTGCGCGGCTGGAACCGGCCGGTGCTCGCGGCGCGGGTGATGGCCGCCCAGATCTGCTCGAGCTGGTCCTCGGTGGCGAGCAGCTCGTTCTCGGTGGGGTCCAGCGTCAGCACCTGGCTGTCGCCGAGGTAGACCAGCTGCAGCCGCCGGGGCGGGGTGCCGGTGAGCCGCCACAGCATGAGGCCGTAGAAGCGCATCTGGAACATCGCCTCCGACGCGTACTGCGGGCGCGGGGACTTGCCGGTCTTGTAGTCGACCACCCGCACGTCGCCGCTCGGGGCGACGTCGAGCCGGTCGACGAAGCCGCGCAGCAGGATCCCCGACGCGAGCTCCACCTCGACGAGCTTCTCCCGCTCGGCCGGCTCCAGCCGCTGCGGGTTCTCGATCTGGAAGTACCGCTCGACGAGCTCGCGGGCGCTGGTGAGCCAGTCGGCCAGCTCGCTCGGTGCCGCGAACATCTCCTCGATCTCCGGACGCTCGGCGCGCAGCTCCTCCCACGCCGGTGCGAGCAGCGCCGTCGCCGCACCCGCCTCACGCTCGGCAGCGGGCAGGTCGTAGAGCCGCTCGAGCACGGTGTGCACCAGCGTGCCGCGCGCCGCGGCGGGGCTCGGCGGCTCCGGCAGCCGGTCGACGGTGCGGAACCGGTAGAGCAGCGGGCACTGCATGAAGTCCTTCGCCCGGGACGGCGAGAGCGCCACCCGGCGCAGCGGGGCCGGCGGCAGCGGCTCCGGCGTCTCGGTCACCACGAGCGGTTCGATGCTGCTTGCTGACATGCCTCCACTGTAGGTCCGCCCACCGACACCCCTGACGGCACTCGCCGACCTGGGGGAAGCACCCGCCTGAGGACGTAAGGTGCAGGAATGGCACGCCTGGGTGAGCACACCCCCTCCGGCTGGGTGATCGGTCACATCCGGCGCACACCCGTGGTGTTCGCACCGTCATGGTTCCTGCTGGCCATCGTGCTCGGCGCCATCGTCGCCCCGACCATCACCCGCGTGGTGCCCGACGTCGGCGCGCTCACCACGATCCTTGCCGCGGCGAGCGTGCCACTCATGCTCCTGCTGAGCGTGCTCGCCCACGAGCTGTGCCACGGCATGGCGGGGCACGCCGTCGGCGCCCCGCCGCGCGAGTACGTCCTCACGCTGTGGGGCGGGCACACCCAGTTCGTCACCGACATGCGCACCCCCGGCGCCTCCGCGCTCGTCTCGGTGGCCGGGCCGGCGGCGAACGCGGTGCTCGCGCTCGGCGCCTGGCTGGTGCTCGGGCAGACCACCGAGCCGCTCGCGTTCGTGCTGTGGCAGATCGCGGCGCTGAGCAACGGCGTCGTCGCCGTCTTCAACCTGCTGCCCGGGCTGCCGCTCGACGGCGGGCGGGTGCTCGAGGCCGCGGTCTGGAAGCTCACCGGCAACCGTGACACGGGGACGCTCGCCGCCGGGTGGGGCGGGCGCGCCGTCGTCGTGCTCCTCGCCGTCGTCATGCTGGGGCTGCCGCTGCTGCGTGGCGGCCGTCCGACGATCATCAGCGCGCTGTGGGTGGTCGTGCTCGGCAGCTACCTGTGGGCGTCCTCCGGCCAGGCGGTCCGCCTGGTCCACGCCCGGCGCCGCGCGGCCGGCATCGAGCTGCGCGCGCTCGCCGAGCCGGCGGTCGCGATGCCCGACGCCGCACCCGTCGCCACCCTCGACGACCCGGCGCTCGCGGGACGTCGGGTGGTGCTGCTCGACGACGCCGGCCGGGTCAGCGGGCTCGTCGAGCCGTCGAGCGCCGGCCAGGTCCCGCCGGACGCCCGCGGAACGACGCCGCTGTCAGCCGTCGCCGTCGCGCTGCCGGCGACGAGCGTCGTCACCGTGCTCAGCGGCGCCGCCGCCGTCTCGGCCGCCGCGCACGCCGCCCGTTCCACACCGGTGGTGGTGCTCGCCGACGGCGCGGCGGGCGTCGTCGGCGTGCTCGCGATCGCGCGCCTCGAGCAGGCCCTCGCGGACCGCTCCCGGGGACGCTGACGTGGCCCACCCGCAGATGTTCGACGACGCCGACCCGTTCCTCGCCCGGCTGCGGCCGATCGTGCTGGGGTTCCCCGACGCCGTCGAGGTCGTCGCCCACGGCCGGCCGACCTTCCGGGTGACGAAGATGTTCGCCGTCTACGGCTCCTCGACCACCGGCGGTGCCCGGCAGCGGGTGGCGTACTCCCGCGGGCTGGTCGTGCTGCCCGACGAGGACGACCGCACCGCCCTCGAGCAGGACCCGCGGACCTTCGTGCCCGCCTACCTTGCGCCGGCCGGCTGGCTCGGCATCGACCTCGAGGCCGGCGGGGCCGGGCCCGCGGACGTCGACTGGCAGGAGGTCGCCGAGCTGCTCGACGCCTCCTACCGGCGCATCGCCGGGCCACGGCGGGTGGCGCGGCTCGAGGCCGAGGGCGGGCCGGCCGGGCGCGGCCCCGCCACCGGCTGACCGACGGGTCTTCCCACCGGCCGCGACCGGTGCCACGCTTGAAGCATGTGCCGCAACATCCGACCGCTCAACAACTTCGCGCCGCCGGCCACCCACGACGAGGTCCACGCCGCCGCCCTGCAATACGTGCGGAAGGTCGCCGGGACGACCAAGCCGTCGAAGGCGAACGCCGAGGCCTTCGACCGGGCGGTCGAGCAGGTGGCCGCCGCCACCGTCGAGCTGCTCGGCGCGCTCGTGACGACGGCGCCGCCCAAGGACCGCGAGGTCGAGGCCGAGAAGGCCAAGGAACGCAGCCGACGCCGCTTCGAGACCGAGCCCGCCGCCTGACGCCCACCGGCACCGACCCGCTGCGGTTCGGACCTCGCCGACGGGGCACCGTCCCGACAACCTAGACTCTCCGCTCGTGACCTCCGAACCCGAACAGCCCGCGACCGCCACCGACCTCCCGCTCGGCCCGGCCCGCCGCCGCGGCCCGCTGACCGTCGGTGAGCGTGTCCAGCTGACCGACCCCAAGGGCCGGATGCACACCATCACGCTGGACCCCGAGGCCACCTTCGGCACCCACCGCGGCTACCTGCGCCACGCCGACCTCATCGGCGGCCACGAGGGAGTGGTGGCGACCACCACCGGTGGCACCGACTTCCTCGTGCTGCGACCCCTGCTGGCCGACCACGTGCTGTCGATGCCGCGCGGCGCCGCCGTGGTCTACCCGAAGGACGCGGCGCAGATCGTCGCGATGGCCGACATCTTCCCCGGCGCCCGCGTCGTCGAGGCCGGCGTCGGCTCCGGGGCGCTGAGCATGTCGCTGCTCCAGGCGATCGGGCCGGAGGGCAGCCTGCTGTCGGTGGAGCGTCGCGCCGACTTCGCCGAGATCGCCGAGGCCAACGCCCGCGCCTGGTTCGGCGACGACCACCCGGCATGGCGCGTCGTCGTCGGGGACCTCGCCGACGTCATGGCCGAGCAGGTCGCCCCCGGCAGCGTCGACCGCGTCGTCCTCGACATGCTCGCCCCCTGGGAGAACCTCGAGGCCGCCGCCGAGGCGCTCGCCCCCGGCGGTGTGCTCATCGCCTACGTGGCCACGACCACCCAGATGTCCCGGTTCGTCGAGGACGCCAAGGAGTCCGAGCTGTTCACCGAGCCCCGTGCGTGGGAGACCATGCTGCGCGGCTGGCACCTCGAGGGGCTCGCGGTGCGCCCCGACCACCGGATGGTGGGCCACACCGGATTCCTCGTCACCACCCGCCGGATGGCGCCGGGCATCACGCCGCCGCTGCGCCGGCGCCGCCCGGCCAAGGGTGCCTACCCGGTCGAGGAGGACTGGGCCGAGGACCTCGGCGAGCTGCCGGTCTCGGCCAAGAAGCTGCGCCGGGTCCGCCGGGACCTCGTCCGCGCCGAGGACCTGCGCAGCGGCGGGGCGCCAGCCGCCGACGATGCGCCCGCCGCCGAGGACGAGGCCCAGGCACCCGCCGTCGTCGACGATGCGCCCGCCACCGACTGAGCCCAGCGCGCAGCGGCGGTCGGGCGTGACCTACCGTGGGACCGTGCCGAGCATGGAAGGGGCCGAGATGGCCGAGGCGGGGATGGACGCGTTCAGGCAGGAGCGGGTGCGCGAGCTCGAGCAGCAGGGCATCAGCCTGGCGACGAAGAACGAGCGGCTCGTGACGGCGCTGACCGCCGCGCGTGAGCAGCTCAATGCGCTCCAGGAGCAGCTCGCCGAGTACAGCCGCCCACCGGGCAGCTATGCCACCGTGCTCGGCGTCGACATCGCCGCCCGCGAGGCCGACATCGTCACCGCCGGCCGCAAGATGCGGGTGGCGGTCGCGCCCTCCGTGCCGCTCGGCGCGCTGCGGCCGGGTCAGCAGGTGCGGCTCAACGAGGCCTACGTCATCGTCCGCGCAAGCGCCTTCGAGGACGTCGGCGAGCTGGTCGCCGTCAAGGAGGCGATCGGTACCGACCGGGTGCTCGTCGTCGCCCGCGGCGACGACGAGCGCGTGCTTCGCCTCGCCGGCCCGCTGCTGACCGAACGGGTCCGGGTGGGCGACACCGTGCTCGCCGACCTGCGCTCCGGGTTCGCCCTCGAGCACATCGAGCGCGCCGAGGTCGAGGACCTCCTCCTCGAGGAGGTGCCCGACGTCGCCTACTCCGACATCGGTGGGCTCGGCGAGCAGATCGAGCAGATCCGCGACGCCGTCGAGCTGCCGTTCCGCCACCCCGAGCTGTACCGGGAGCACGGCCTCAAGCCGCCCAAGGGGGTGCTGCTCTACGGCCCGCCCGGCTGCGGCAAGACGCTCATCGCCAAGGCGGTCGCCACGTCGCTCGCCGGCGTGGCGGCCGAGGGCCGCGCCGACGACGGCACACCGGAGACGGTCGCCGCCGACGAGCACCGCGCCCGCAGCTACTTCCTCAACATCAAGGGCCCCGAGCTGCTCAACAAGTACGTGGGCGAGACCGAGCGGCAGATCCGGGTGATCTTCGCCCGTGCCCGCGAGAAGGCCTCGCTCGGCATCCCCGTCGTCGTGTTCTTCGACGAGATGGACTCGCTGTTCCGCACCCGGGGCACCGGGGTCTCCAGCGACGTCGAGACCACCGTCGTGCCGCAGCTGCTCGCCGAGATCGACGGCGTGGAGAAGCTCGAGAACGTCATCGTCATCGGCGCCTCCAACCGGGAGGACATGATCGACCCGGCGATCCTGCGCCCGGGCCGGCTGGACGTGAAGATCAAGATCGAGCGTCCCGACGTCGACGGCGCCGCGCAGATCTTCGGCAAGTACCTCACCGCCGACCTGCCGCTGCACCCGGCCGAGCTCGCCGTCCACGACGGCGACCGGGAGCGCACCGCCGCCGCGATGATCGACGCCGTCGTCCGGCGGCTCTACCGGGTCGACGCGACCAACCGCTTCCTCGAGGTCACCTACGCCAGCGGCGACAAGGAGGTGCTCTTCTTCAAGGACTTCGCCTCCGGCGCGATGATGGAGAACATCGTCGACCGGGCGAAGAAGTCGGCGATCAAGGCCTTCATCGCCACCGGTGAGCGCGGCCTGCGCACCGAGCATCTCATCGACGGCTGCGCCGCGGAGATGCGCGAGAACGAGGACCTGCCCTCGACCACGAACCCCGACGACTGGGCACGGGTGGCCGGCAAGAAGGGCGAGCGCATCGTGTTCATGCGCACCCTGGGCGGCAGCGGGGGCGACGAGGACGCGCACGAGCCGCCGCGGGCCATCGAGACCCGCGACTACCTGTGACGGGAGACGTCCGATGACCGTCCGGCGCATCATGGGCATCGAGACCGAGTACGGCGTGCTCGAGCCCGGCAACCCGATGGGCAACCCGATGGCGCTGTCGGCGGCCGTCGTCGCCGCCTACCGCGACGTCGTCGGGGCCGCGGCGACGGCGCGTTGGGACTACGAGGGGGAGGACCCGCTCGCCGATGCCCGAGGGTTCCGGCTGGACCGGGCCGCCGCGCACGAGAGCCAGCTGACCGACTCCCCGGCCGACCGGCTCGCCGCGCTGGGGCCGCTGCACCGCCGTCGCCCGGAGCCCGGCCCGGAACGGTCCCCGATCACGTCGGTGGTGCTGACCAACGGCGCACGGCTGTACGTCGACCACGCGCACCCGGAGTACTCCAGCCCGGAGGTCAGCGGGCCGCTGGACGTCGTGCGCTGGGACCGCGCCGGCGAGGAGATCATGCGCACCGCCGCCGCCGCGCTCGCCGCCGAGCCGGCGATGCCGGACGTCGCGCTGTACAAGAACAACGTCGACGGCAAGGGCCAGTCCTACGGCACGCACGAGAACTACCTGATGGACCGGGCGGTGCCGTTCGGCGACATCGTCCAGTACCTCACCCCGTTCCTCGTTACCCGACAGGTGTTCTGCGGCGCCGGCCGGGTCGGCATCGGGCCGCGGTCGGAGCATCCCGGCTTCCAGCTGTCCCAGCGCGCGGACTACATCGAGAACGACGTCGGCCTGGAGACCACCTTCAACCGGCCGATCATCAACACCCGCGACGAGCCGCACGCCGACGCCGAGCGGTACCGGCGGCTGCACATCATCGCCGGCGATGCCAACCTCCTCGAGGTGTCCACCTACCTCAAGGTGGCCACCACCTCCCTCGTGCTGTGGCTGCTGGAGCAGGAGGCGGTCCCGCTCGCGCTGGACGCCGTCGCGCTCGACGACGCCGTCGCCGAGAACCGGCTCGTCAGCCACGACACCACGCTCACCCACCGGCTCACCCTCGCCGACGGCCGGCAGCTGACGGCGCTGGAGATCCAGCGCTGCTACCTCGAGGTCATCCGGGACGCGCTGGAGGCCCGCGGCCAGACCGACGAGGAGACCCGCGACGTCCTCGACCGCTGGGAGTCCGTGCTCGACCGGCTCGGCCAGGACCCGGCGCTGTGCGCGGGCGAGGTCGAGTGGGTCGCCAAGCTCCGGGTGCTGGACGCGATGCGGCGCCGGGACAACATCGGCTGGGACGACCCGCGGCTCGCCGCCCTCGACCTGCAGTGGTCCGACGTGCGGCCAGAGCGCAGCATCTTCCAGCGGCTGGCGGGCGCCGGCGCGGTGGAACGCCTCGTCCCCGACGACGCCGTCGCCGATGCCGTCACCAGGCCCCCGACCGACACCCGGGCCTACTTCCGCGGTGAGGCCATCCGGCGTTACGGGGCAGGGGTGGCCGGGGCCGGCTGGGCATCGGTCGTGCTGGACGACCCCGCCGCCGAGCACCTCGTGCGGCTGCCACTCGTGGAGCCGCGGCGCGCGACCCACGAACGGGTCGGCGCCGCCCTCGACGCGAGCCCCGACGTCGCCACCCTCCTCGAGCAGCTCCGCCGCCACCCCACCCCCTAACCCCATCGCCCAGAGCGGGATTACCCGCGAGAGCGGGATTGTCCCCGACAGCGGGATTGTTGCCGAGAGCGGGATTGTCACCGACAGCCGGATTGTCCGCGAGAGCGGGATTGTCACCGACAGCCGGATTACCGCCGAGAGCGGGATTGTCTGCGAGAGCGGGATTGTCCGCCTACGCCGGCCGGGGGAGGACCACCGCGGCCCCCGGCGTGTTCCAGGCGAACAGCGTGAGGTGCCACAGCCCGGGCCGTTTGCGAGACGGGTCGATGAGGCCGTCCGCCCCGAGGCTCAGCAGCCGCTCGCGAACCTGCCAGGAGCGCGGCCGGCCACCTCGCGCGACGACCTCCTGCCAGGGCGCCGCGGCGTCTGCCGGGTCGACCCCGGCGCGGAACGCAGCGTCGGGGTCGCGCAGGTCGAGGATCCGCTCAGCCCGGACGTCGAAGCTCACCACCTCGAGGTCGAGGCTGCGGGCATCGTGGTGCGCGAGCATCGCGGCGGCCACCCCGTCGGGCGACGAGCTCAGGTAGAGCGTTGGCGCGCCCGGCGGGGAGTAGCGGCCGGCGCCGCGCGAGCCCATCAGGGCGGCATCGCGGAAGGCAGGATCGACGGCGCGGAAGAACTCACCCGCCACGCGGCTGAAGACGGCACCGGTGCGGTGGGCGAGTGGCTGCTCAGGATCGTGCACGCGTCAAGTATCGTCCGGGCCCCGAGTCGGGCCGCCGAATCGGGCCGCAGGCGGTCGGCGAACTAGAATCGAAGGACATCGCACAAGGAGGCAGCATGGCGCGTCAGGAACAGCAGCACAGGAGCGAGCGGGAGCCCGAGGACGTCAGTCCGCCGCCACCGCCCCCGACCGGCGCGGCAGCACAGGCGCAGCAGGCGGACCTCGACTCGCTGCTCGGTGAGATCGACTCCGTGCTCGAGACCAACGCCGAGTCCTTCGTCCGGGGGTTCGTCCAGAAGGGCGGCCAGTGACCCTCGCCCCCCGCATCTTCGGCCTCGAGACCGAGTACGGGATCACGATCGCCGGAGCGGGCCGCACCGACGGCGGCCCGCCGATCGGTGCTGACGAGGCCGCCCGCTACCTGTTCCGCAAGGTTGTGGAGTGGGGGCGCTCGTCGAACGTGTTCCTCGGCAACGGTGCCCGGCTGTACCTCGACGTCGGCTCCCACCCGGAGTACGCGACGGCCGAGTGCGACGACCTGCGTGACGTCGTCGTCCAGGACCGCGCAGGGGAAGCGATCCTCAACGACCTCGCCGAGGAGGCCACCGACCGGCTCGCCGCCGACGGGCTCGGCGGCCGCATCCACCTGCTGAAGAACAACGTCGACTCCGTGGGTAACTCCTTCGGCTGCCACGAGAACTACCTCATCCGGCGCCGCCGGGAGTTCCAGCGCACCGTCGACCAGCTCATCCCGTTCTTCGTCACCCGCCAGATCCTCACCGGCGCCGGTGGCGTGCGGACCGCGGCCGGCGGCAGCACCTACTGCTTCTCCCAGCGCTCGGAGCACCTGTGGGAGGCGATGAGCTCGGCGACCACGCGCTCCCGCCCGATCATCAACTCCAGGGACGAGCCCCACGGCGACCCCGAGCTCTACCGCCGCCTCCACGTCATCTCCGGGGACTCCTCGGTCGCCGAGACCACCACCCTGCTGAAGATGGGGATGACGGCGTTCGTCATCGACCTGCTGGAGTCCGGCGGCCGCCTCGACGACCTCCTGCTGAGCAACCCGATGCAGGCCATCCGCGACATCTCCCGTGACCTCACAGCCACCACCACTGTGGAGCTGGCCAACGGGCGACGCCGCAGCGCGCTGGAGCTGCAGGAGGAGTACCTCGAGCGGGTGCTGCAGCACACCGCCGGCATGCGGCTCGACGCCACCCAGCAGCAGGTCCTCGAGCTGTGGGAGCGCGGCCTGCGGGCGCTGCGATCCGGCGATCTGTCGCTCGTCGACCGGGAGCTGGACTGGGCGATCAAGCTGCGGCTCATCGACCGCTACCGGTCGGCGCGCCCGATGGCCCTTGACGACGTCCGCGTCTCCCGGCTCGTGCTGGCCTACCACGACATCTCCCCGGTGGACGGGCTGGCCGCCAAGCTCACCGCCCGCGGCCTCATGGCCCGGGTGGCCACCGACGAGGAGATCGAGCGCGCGCGGACCGTCCCGCCGCAGACCACCCGGGCCAAGCTGCGCGGCGACTTCGTCACCGCCGCGCAGGCCCGCCGCCGGGACCACACGGTGGACTGGGTGCACCTCAAGCTCAACGACTCCACCCAGAGCACCGTGCTGTGCAAGGACCCGTTCGCCAGCACCGACGGGCGCGTCGACGCCCTCATCGCCGCGATGGGCGACCCGGTCGGGGGAGGCTGACGTGCGCCGACTTCGACTCCTGCTCGCCCTGCTGCTGCTGAGCACCGGGCTGACCGCCTGCGCGGAAGAGACCGAGCCCGAGGAGCCGGCGCCGGCCATCACCGTCAGCGGTGCCTTCGGCCGGGTCCCGGTGGCGACCTTCGACGTCCCGCTGGCGATGGCCGAGACGGAGAGCGAGGCTCTCGTCGAGGGGGAGGGCCGCGAGCTCGTGGCGGACGGCCCGGCGCTGGTCGCGCTCACCGCCTACGACGGCGAGACCGGCGACCTCCTCGCCGACCGTGGTGCGGGCGAGGCACGGACGCTGCTGCTCAGCCCCGAGGAGGTCGGTGAGGACGTCTACCCGGTGCTGCTCGGCGCCCGGGAGGGCAGCCGGATCCTGCTCACCCAGCCGGTGACCGCGCAGGGCACCGACCGGATGCTCGTGCTCGTAATCGACGTGCTGTACACCAGTGCCCAGGGGGAGGAGCTCGAGCCCCGGGCCAGCTTCCCCGGCATCACCGTGACCGAGGACGACGGCGGCGTGCCGACGGTGGCGCTGCCGGACACAGACCCGCCGGACACCCTCGAGGTGGGCACGATCATCCGCGGCGATGGGCGCCAGGTGCGGCCCGAGCACGCGGTGACCATGCAGTACGTCGCCGTGGTGTGGCCGGGCGGGGAGGTCTACGACTCCACCTGGGCCGACGGACAGGTCCCCAGGACCGTCGAGCTCGCCGGCACCTTCGACGGGCTGCGGGACGGTCTCGTCGACCAGACCGTGGGCTCGCGGGTGATCGTCGTCGTGCCGCCGGCGCTCGGTACCGGCAGCCAGACGCTGGTGTTCGTCGTCGACATCCTCGCCGTGTCCGACCCCGCGCTCGAAGGGCAGGACGGCGCGCCGTCGGACGAGTCGACCGAGGAACCGACCGACGCGCCCAGCGAGGAACCGATCGACTGAACCGGCCCGCCGCTCAGCTCGCGGCGAGGAACTCCCGGAACGCGGCGACCTCGGCCGGCCGGCCGGTGAGCTCGACCTGGGCGTGCGGGGAGCGGCCGGTGACGAGCAGTGCCAACTCGAGCGGCGTGCCGGCGACGGCGACGCTGTCGGCGCCCCGGCGGGCGACCAGCCGGCGGCCGCCGGCGGTGTCGACGAGCACGACGCCGGTCGGGCTGCGGCGCAGCGCTAGGGTCGCGAAACCGCGCAGCTGCTCGAAGATGGCCTCCTGCATGGCGGCCGGGAGGCTGCGCGGCGGTGCCGGGGTGTCGGCCGCCCGCCGCAGGTCCTCGTGGTGCACGACGTACTCGATGAGGTTGGCACGGTCCTTGAGCAGCCGCACCGGGCGCAGCCCCGCGGCCTCTTCGAAGGTGTCGACGAGCGCGGCGTAACCGGCCGGCGTCGCGGCCCGGGCAGCGAGGGCCGACTGCCGCGGCTCCTCACCAGGTCGCGGCTTGCCGAGCTTGTCCAGCCCCTGACGCCAGGGCGCACGCTCCCGCAGCTCGACGTGCGCCAGGAGGTCGCGCGACCGCCAGCCCTCGCAGAGCGTTGGCGCGTCGGGTCCGACCTGGCGGAACGTGGCGGCGAGGGCGTGACGCTCGGCTTCGCTCCAGGGCACTGGGGGCACGGGTTCTCCTCGGCGTTGCGGTTGTCCGACCGGCAGTTGCGGCGGCGTAGGGTCCTGCCTATGCCAGATGCAACCGGGTCCGCAAGTGCTGAGGTCGGCGGCGGGACGGTGGGGGACTTCCAGGTCCAGCTCGCCGCGGCCGCCAGCGACCGGGCGGCCACGTGGGAGGCCGTCGCCGATGTCCTCGCGGTGCCGGACGCCGGCCGGACGGAGCGGCTGCGTGCCGGCGCGCACCCCGCCGCCTGGCTGCGGCACTGCCGCTGGCTCGGTGCCGACTCCGACATCCTCGCCGGCCCGGCGACGAGCCTCGAGGCGTACGCCCGCGCCTCGCGCCGCCGTGACGCGGGTGACGACCTCGCTGCGCTGACCGCCGACCACACCGCACTCGTCGGCCCTGCCGGCCCCAGCCTCGCGGTCTCCGCACTCGCCGTCGCCGACCTCTGCCGGGCCGAGGCCGCGGCCTGGTCTGCGGGCGACATGGCCGGTGGCAAGGCCGCGCGGGTGGACCAGCGCCAGATCATCGACGCCGAGATCGTGCCCGCGCTGGTACCGATCGCCGGCCGTCTGGCGACCGAGGCCGCCGCCCACGTGTGGCGCTCGCTGGGGCGCGCGCTGCTCGCCGTGCTGTCCGTGGAGACCGGCACCGACCACACCGACCTCAGCAGGTAGCAGCGGGCGGCGCGCCGTGGACAATCCAGCTCTCGGCGCAAAGGGGAGGGGGCTTGGCGCATGGCAGCGCCGCACGGATTGCTGTGGACAATCCCGCTCTCGGCGCAAGGGGGCCGTGGACAATCCCGCTCTCGGCGCAAGGGGGGAGGGCGCGAAAAGGGGTGGGGGTCAGCGGACCGGGATGCCGGCGGCGCGCATGTCGGCCTTGACGTCCTCGATGGTCAGCGTGCCGAAGTGGAACACCGAGGCGGCGAGCACGGCGTCCGCGCCGGCCTGGGCCGCCGCGGTGAAGTGGGCAGCGGCGCCGGCACCGCCGGAAGCGATGAGCGGCACGGTGAGCCGCGGCCGCACCGCACCGAGCATCTCGAGGTCGTAGCCGGAGGTCATGCCGTCGGCGTCGATCGAGTTGAGCAGCACCTCGCCGGCGCCGCGCTCGGCGGCCTCCACCGCCCACTCGACGGCGTCGATCCCGGTGCCCTGACGGCCGCCGTGGGTGGTGACCTCGTAGCCCGACGGCGTCGTCGTGCCCGCGGGGCACCGGCGCGCGTCGACCGACAGGACGACCACCTGGCGCCCGAACTGCTCGGCAATCTCCTCGAGCAGCTCCGGGCGGGCCACCGCCGCGGTGTTCACCCCGACCTTGTCCGCCCCGGCCCGCAGCAGCCGGTCGACATCATCAACCGACCGCACCCCGCCGCCGACGGTCAGCGGCACCGAGATCTCCTCGGCGGTGCGGGCGACGACGTCGAGCGTCGTGGCGCGTCCCTCCGTCGAGGCCGAGACGTCGAGGAAGGTGATCTCGTCCGCGCCGAGCGAGTCGTAGCGTCGCGCCAGCTCCACCGGGTCACCGGCGTCGCGCAGGTTCTCGAAACGCACGCCCTTGACGACGCGCCCACCGTCGACGTCGAGGCAGGGGATGACACGCACGGCCAGACTCATCAGCTCTCCAGGTCTTTCGTCGTCCTTCGCTCGGCCTGAGGATATCGGTCGAACTAGGGTGGCCGGGACGCAGGAGGTGCCTGCCACGCCGGAGGAGATCCATGAAGCAGCGAGTGCTGGGCCGCACCGGCCGCGAGGTGTCCGTCGTCGGGCTGGGGACCTGGCAGCTCGGCGCCGACTGGGGCGACGTGGACCCCGCCGACGCGCTCGGCGTCATCGACGCGGCCGTGCAGTCCGGCGTGACGTTCCTCGACACCGCCGACGTCTACGGCGACGGTGCCAGCGAGCAGCTCATCGGTCAGTACCTCGCCGCGCATCCCGGCCACGGCCTGACGGTGGCGACCAAGATGGGCCGCCGGGCCGAGCAGCGCCACGAGAGCTACACCCCGGAGAACTTCCGGGCCTGGGTCGACCGGTCGCGGCGCAACCTCGGCGTCGACACCCTCGACCTCGTCCAGCTGCACTGCCCGCCGTCGAGCGTGATCGCCGCCGACGCCACCTACGACGCGCTCGACGACCTCGTCGCCGACGGCGCCATCGCCGCCTACGGGGTGAGCGTCGAGACCTGCGCCCAGGCGCTGGACGCCATCGCCCGGCCGAACCTGGCGAGCGTGCAGATCATCCTCAACGCCTTCCGGCTGCGTCCGCTCGACGAGGTGCTGCCCGCCGCGGCCGCCGCCGGCGTGGGCATCATTGCCCGGGTGCCGCTGGCGTCGGGCCTGCTCAGCGGCCGGTACACCGAGCAGACCACCTTCGCCGCCAACGACCACCGCACCTTCAACCGCGACGGCAGCCACTTCGACGTCGGGGAGACCTTCGCCGGGGTCGACTTCGCCACCGGTGTGGCCGCCGCCCGCCAGCTCGCCGCCGCGGTGCCCGACGGCGTCACTCCCGCGCAGGCCGCGATCGCCTGGGTCGCCGCGCAGCCTGGCGTCAGCTCGGTCATCCCCGGTGCCCGCACCCGGCAGCAGGCCCGCGCCAACAGCGCCGCAGCCGGCCACCTCGACGTCGCCGCCGCGCTGGACCCGCACGTGCGCCAGACCTACGACGAGCACATCCGCGCAGCCGTCCACGGACGGTGGTGATCCGGGCCGACCGGTCAGGTAGCGTCGAGCGCGTGTCCGACATCGATCGCGTCCTCGACCTGCTGCCGGCGAGCGCAAGCCGGCCCTTCGTGCTCGGGATCGACGGCCGCTCCGGCGCCGGCAAGTCCGAGCTCGCCGCCGCCGTCGTCGAGCGCGTGCCCGGCGCCCAGCTGATCCACCTCGAGGACGCCTACCGCGGGTGGGACGGTCTGCGCGCCGGCCTCGAGACGGTCGCCGACGGCGTGCTCCGCCCGCTGCGCGAGAGCCGCGGCGGCAGCTTCCAGCGGTACGACTGGCACCGCGGCGAGCTCGGCGAGACCGAGGAGATCCCCGCGGCCGGCGTCGTCGTCGTCGAGGGCTGCGGCGCGGGGTCGGTGGTGCTCGCGCCATACATCGACGCGCTCGTGTGGCTGGACGCGCCGGAGGCGACCCGCCACCGGCGCGCGATGGACCGCGACAGCGACAACTGGATCGACCAGTGGTCCTCCTGGGCAGCCCAGGAGGACGAGATCCTCGCCGAGCACGACGCCCGCGCGGCGGCCGACCTCCTCCTCGACACCAGCGACTGACGCTCTTCCCCGCCGTCGTGAGACGATGATGGGCGGTCCAGGTGCCAGTCAGACAGCGAGGAGCAAGCCGTCGTGCCGCAGAGCAAGACCCGGGCACGGCCCTTCGAGCCCGGCCCCGGGCCGCGGCCCTACCGGCTGCCCGGCGGCACGCTGCGTCGCTCGCTCACCCTCATGGCCCGCGGCATCAAGGACTCCCGGCGGACGTCGACCCTCGCGATCCTCGTCTCCGCGCTCTACGGCCTGGGCACGGTTGCCTCCGGACTGCTGCTCGGAGAGGTCACCGACCGAGTGATCACTCCGGCCGTGGTCGGTGACGGCGTCCCCACCTCCCACATCTGGTTCGGCGGGCTCGCGCTGCTGCTCGTGTCCCTGCTCACCGCCGCCGCGGTCGCCGGCCGGCGGGTGTGGGCCGGCGCCGCCGTCTTCGAGATCCAGGCGGCCCACCGGCTGCGCGTCACCCGCCAGTACCTGCGGCTGCCGATGTCCTGGCACCGCCGCCACCCCGCCGGACGGCTGCTGTCCAACGCCAACGCCGACGCCGAGGCCGCCTCGGGCGTGTTCATGCCGCTGCCGTTCGCGATCGGCGTCATCGTCATGCTGCTCGTCGCTGGGACGGCGATGATCGCCTCGGACCCCGTCATGGGCCTCGTCGGCGTCACCGTCCTCCCGGTGGTGGTCATCGTCAACGCGGTCTTCCGCCGCCAGATGGCGCCCAAGGTGGCCGCCTCGCAGCGGCTGCGCGCGGCCGTCGCCGACGTCGCGCACGAGTCTTTCGAGGCCTCCCTGCTGGTGAAGTCGCTGGGCACCGAGAGCGTCGAGGAACGCCGGTTCGACGACGTCACCACCCGGCTGCAGGACGCGAACATCGCGATGGGCAAGGTCCGCTCGGTCTTCGACCCGATCATGGAGTTCCTGCCCACGGTGGCCACGCTCGCCGTCGTCGCCGTCGGCACCCACCAGATCAGCCAGGGCGACGCCGCCGCCGGCGACCTGGTGATGATCGCCTACCTGCTCACGCTGCTGACCTTCCCGGTGCGCGCGATCGGCTTCGTGCTCGCCGAGCTGCCCCGCTCGAGCGTCGGCCACGACCGGCTCGCCTACGTCGTCGACGCCACCGGCTCGATGCCCGCAGGGGACAGTGCCAATGGTGGCGAGGGTGGTCTCGACGTCCGGCTGACGGCCGTGACGCACGAGGTGCCCGCCCGGCTGGTACCGACCGCGGAGGACGCCGAGCCCGCCCCCGCCGGCCGGGCCACCGGCACCGTCGCGCTGCTGCGCGACGTGTCCCTGCACATCCCCGCGGGCACCACGTTCGCCGTCGTCGGCCCGACCGGCGCCGGTAAGTCCACGCTCACCTCCGTCGTCGCCCGGCTGGTCGACCCGACGAGCGGCCAGGTGCTGCTCGACGGCACCGACGTGCGCGAGCTCAGCCACGAGTCACGCACCGCGCAGGTCGCGCTCGTCAGCCAGTCGACCTTCGTCTTCGACGACACCGTCCGCGGCAATGTCACGCTCGATGACACCGGCCGGATCAGCGACGACGAGGTGTGGCAGGCGCTGCGCACCGCCCGCGCGGAGGACTTCATCCGTGCGCTGCCCGACGGCCTCGACACCCGGGTGGGGGAGCGCGGCGCCACCCTTTCCGGCGGGCAGCGGCAGCGGCTGGCGATCGCACGGGCGCTCGTGCGCCGGCCGCGCCTGCTCATCCTCGACGACGCCACCAGCGCGGTGGATCCCGTCGTCGAGCAGCAGATCCTTGCCGGGCTCGGGGCGACCACGGGCGGGGGCGGCGCGATCACCGTGCTCCTCGTCGCCTACCGGACGGCGACCATCGCGCTGGCCGACCAGGTCCTGCACCTCGACCGGGGCCGGGTCGTGGACGTCGGCGGCCACGCCGAGCTCATGGCGCGTGACCGCGGCTACGCCGAGCTCAGCACCAGCTACGCGCGCCGCGCCGCCGAACGGGAGGGCTGATGAGCTCGACGATCTCCTCCGCGAGCGAGCTCGGGGTCTTCGCCACCGTCCGGCGCGGCCTCCAGCTCTCCCCGGCGATGCTCCAGGGCATCGGGTGGACCCTGGTGCTCGCGGCCGTCGCCACCGGCGGACGCGTCGTCGTCCCGATCGTCATCCAGCAAGTGACCGACCGGGCGATCGTCGACGACGGCGGCGCCGGCCTCGGCGCGGTGCTGCCGATCGTGCTCGGCGCGCTCGGCGTCGTCGTGGTCGCCGGCATCGCCAGCTCGCTGGTCAACATCCGGCTGTTCCGCAGCAGCGAGCGCGGCCTCGCGCAGCTGCGCACCGCGACCTTCCGGCACGTCCACGACCTCGCCGAGCTCACCCAGGCCGCCGAGCGCCGCGGCTCGCTCGTCTCGCGGGTGACGAGCGACGTCGACACCGTCTCGCGCTTCGTCCAGTTCGGCGGGCTGCAGCTCATCCTCAACATCGGCCAGCTGCTCGCCGCGACCGTCGCGATGCTGTTCTACTCGCCGCTGCTCGCCGGGGTGGTGTGGCTGTCCTTCGCGCCGATGTTCCTCCTCGCGCCGCGCGCGCAGCGGGTGATCTCCCGCGCCTACGGCACGGTGCGGGTCAACGTCGGCACCATGCTCGGGGCGATCTCCGAGTCGATCGTCGGCGCGGAGACGATCCGGGCCTACGGCTCGGCACGGCGCACCCAGCAACGGATCGACGACGCCGTCAACGAGCACCGCCACGTCGCGATCCAGGCGCAGACCTTCACCGCGGTGGCGTTCTCCACCGGCATGGCGTTCTCCGGGGTCGCGCTCGGCGCCACCGTGGTCATCGGCACCTTCCTCGCCATGGACGGTGCGCTGACCATCGGGCAGCTGCTCGGCTTCCTCTTCCTCGTGCAGATGTTCACCGGCCCGGTGCAGAACGCCACCGAGACGCTCAACGAGCTGCAGAACGCGGTGGCCGGCTGGCGCCGGGTGATCGCCGTGCTCGAGACCCCGCTGGAGATCACCGACCCGCCGCACGCGGTCGAGCCGCGAACCACCCCCGCCGACGGCGTCTCCCGGGCGGCCGCCGTCGACTTCGCCGGGATCCGGTTCGCCTACCCCGGCGGGCCGGAGGTGCTGCACGGCATCGACCTGCACGTGCCGGCCGGTGCCTCGGTGGCGATCGTCGGCGAGACGGGCTCGGGCAAGACGACGCTCGGCAAGCTGCTCGCGCGGCTGATGGACCCCAGCGCCGGGCAGGTGCTGCTCGACGGCACCGACCTGCGCGACCTCCCGCTGGCCGAGCTGCGGCGGCGGGTCGTCCTCGTGCCGCAGGAGGGCTTCCTGTTCGACACCACCATCGCCGAGAACATCGCCTACGGCCGGGTGTCGCACGACCGTGCCGACGTCGACCGCGCGGTGCGCGAGCTCGGCCTCACCGACTGGGTGGCCACCCTGCCCGACGGCGTCGACACCCCGGTGGGGCAGCGCGGCGAGTCGCTGTCGGCGGGGGAGCGCCAGCTCGTCGCCATCGCCCGCGCCTACCTCGCCGACGCCGACGTCCTCCTCCTCGACGAGGCCACCTCCGCCGTCGACCCGGCCACTGAGGGGCGCATCGCCGACGCGCTGGCGCGGGTCGCGGCCGGCCGGACCTCGGTGGCGATCGCGCACCGGCTCTCCACCGCCGAGGCGGCGGACCTCGTCGTGGTGGTCGACGCCGGGCACGTCGTCGAGACCGGGTCGCACGACGAGCTCCTCGCGGGGGGCGGGGTGTACTCGCGGATGCACGCGAGCTGGGTGAGCCAGACCCACTGAGCGCCGCGTATCGCCTCGACGTCGTCGTAATTACGTAGTAGCGTAATTCCCATGACGAACGACGATCGACTGACCGCCCTCGAGCGCCGGATGACGGAGCTCGAGGCGCGAGTACCACCGCCGGGCAGCCGAGCCGCCGAGCTCGCTCCCGCGCCGGACAGCGAGGTGTTCTGGGCGCTGCAGGGTCTGCGGGACCGCGTCGAGGCGCCGGGCGCGGTCATGCTCGTCGGGCAGGTGAGCACGCCGGACGGCCGCGAGGCGCAGTGGCAGGAGGGCGCAGCGGTCGGCGACCTCCTCGCCGACGACTGGGCCGACGCCGTCGAGGTCCTCGCGGCGCTGGGCCACCCGGTGCGGCTGAGGCTGCTGCACCGCGTGCTGTCCGGCGCGGCGACGGTCAACGAGCTGATGGCCACCGACGGGGTCGGCACGAGCGGGCAGGTCTACCACCACCTGCGCCAGCTGGTCGCCGCCGGCTGGCTCCGGGCGGTGGGTGGGGGCCGGTACGAGGTGCCGGTCGCCCGGGTCGTGCCGCTGCTGACGACGATCGTCGGGGCGCGGCGATGAGCGCGGCGATGAGGCGCGCGATCGCCCGGTGGCAGAGCTGGTGGGTGCGGCTGTTCGTGGTCGCGGTGCTCGCCGGCGTCATCCTCGACATCCCGCGCCCGCTCGACCTGGTGCTCGTCGCCACGCCGTTCCTGCTGTTCCTCGTGCGCCCGCCCGCCACCGACCGCGCCCCGGTCGAGCTGGCGCCGCCGGTGCGCGGGCGGTGGGTGGCGATCAACAGCCCCGGCTCCGCGGTGCCGAGCCACGGCGTGAAGGCTTACGGGCAGGCGTACGCCGTCGACCTCGTGCAGCCCAGCGACGGGCCGACGGCGCCGCTCGGGTGGCTGCGGACCCGCCGGTCGGAGACCTACCCGGCCTTCGGGCAGCCCGTCCGAGCGATGGCGCCGGGCGCCGTCGTACGGGTGAGGAACGGGTGGCGCGACCACCGCGCCCGCGACACCTGGCCGGCGGTGCTGTGGATGCTGTCCGTGGAGGGGTTCATCCGCGAGCTGGTCGGGACGTCAGGCCTGTTCGGCAACCACGTCGTCGTCGCGCACGACGACGGGACCTACGCCGCGTACGCGCACCTGCGACGTGGCTCGGTGGGCGTCCGCCCAGGGGAGCGGGTCGCCAGCGGGACGACGATCGCGGAGGTGGGCAACACCGGCAACAGCTCCGAGCCGCACCTGCACGTCCAGGTGATGGACGACGCCCGCCCCACCGCCGCGGCGGGGATCGCGATGAGCTGGACCGGGCTGGCGGTGGACCCGACCGAGCAGGAGGCGCGCTGGCGCACCGGCGACCCGAAGCCGGGCGCGCAGGCGGGCTTCCCGCAGAACGGCCAGGTCTTCGAGGCGACCGGCCGGCCCGCTGCCGACCCGACGACGAACCGCGAGATGAGCGGCGGCTAGAGGCGTTCGATCCGCGGGCTGTCGAGGCTGACCCGCATCCGGACCCCCTGGCCGAAGTCGACGATGATCGAGCTCTCGCCGTCGAGCGCGACGACCTTGCCGACGCCGTGACGCTCGTGCGAGAGCATCGATCCGACGGGGATGGGATCAGCGGGCACGACCTTGCGAGCCTCGTTGAACGGACTCTTCGCCAGGTGGTTTCGGGGACCGTTCGTGGAAGGGGACATACCCCCATCATGCGCCCCTGGCGCCCAGAGTGGTAGCCGCCCCGCGCAACGGCCGCGCCGTGGCAAGATCGTGCGGTGCCTAATTTCCCCGAATCCACGCTCGATCCGGCCGTCGCGGAACGACTCACGCGCGACGCCGCCGGACTGGTCTGCGCCGTCGTCCAGGACGACCTGAGCCACGAGGTGCTCATGGTCGGCTGGATGGACGACGAGGCGCTCGCCCGCACGCTGCGCACCGGCCGGGCGACGTACTGGTCGCGCTCCCGGCAGGAGTACTGGCGCAAGGGGGACACCTCCGGGCACGTGCAGCACGTGCGCTCCGTCGCGCTCGACTGCGACGGCGACGCGCTGCTCGTGCGGGTCGAGCAGGTCGGTCCGGCCTGCCACACCGGTGCCCGCACCTGCTTCGAGGCCGGCGGTGACCTCGGCGCCCACGTCGGCTCCGCCCCGGACACGCCGGGAGGTGCCGCGTGACCGTCTCGACGCTGCCCTGGGGAGCGACCTGGCCCGAGCTGCCCACCTTCCGCGAGCTCGCCGCGGACCGTCGCGTGGTGCCGGTCGTCCGCCGCCTGCTCGCCGACGACGTCACCCCGGTGGGGCTCTACCGCCAGCTCGCGCAGGGCCGGCCCGGCACCTTCATCCTCGAGTCCGCCGAGCACGGCGCCTGGGACCGCTGGTCCTTCATCGGGGTCAACTCCCGGGCGTCGCTGCAGGCCCGCGGCGGGCAGGCGCGATGGACCGGCGACGTCCCGGTGGGCATCCCCGCGCAGGGCCCGGTCCTCGAGGTCCTCGCCGCCACCCTCGAGGCGTTGCACACCCCGGCGCTGCCCGGCCTGCCGCCGCTCACCGGTGGTCTCGTCGGGTCGCTCGGCTGGGACGTGCTGCGCCAGTGGGAGCCGCGGCTGCGCGCCAACGCGCCCGACGAGCTCGACACCCCCGAGGTCGCGCTGTGCCTGGCGACCGACCTCGCCGCCGTCGACCACAGCGACGGCAGCGTCTGGCTGATCGCCAACGCCATCAACTTCGACGACACCGACGAGCGCGTCGACGACGCCCACGCCGACGCCGTCGCCCGGCTCGACGCGATGGCCGCCGCCCTGCAGCGCCCGGCCCGGTCGCACGCCGCGGTGAGCGTCGGGGACGTCGCCGCCGACGCGGGGCTGCGGTTCCGTACCAGCCGGGAAGACTTCGAGAACGGCGTCCGCGCCGCGAAGCAGGCGATCCGCGACGGCGAGGTGTTCCAGCTCGTGCTGTCCCAGCGGCTCGACATCGACTGCACGAGCGACCCGCTGGACGTCTACCGGGCGCTGCGCACCATCAACCCGAGCCCGTACATGTACTACCTCCAGCTGCCCGACGAGGACGGTCCGGGGGAGGCCGGCAGCTTCGCCGTCGTCGGCTCCAGCCCCGAGACGCTGGTCAAGGCGAGCGGGGGCACCGTGGTGACCTTCCCGATCGCCGGCTCCCGGCCCCGCGGCGGCAGCGCGCAGGAGGACCACGAGCTCGCCGAGGAGCTGCTCGCCGACCCGAAGGAGCGGTCGGAGCACATCATGCTCGTGGACCTGTCGCGCAACGACCTCACCAAGGTGTGCGTGCCGCAGACCGTCGAGGTCGTCGAGCTCATGGAGATCAAGCGCTTCAGCCACATCATGCACATCTCCTCGACGGTCACCGGGCAGCTGCGTGAGGGGGTCGGGCCGCTCGACTGCCTCGTCGCGACGTTCCCCGCCGGCACGCTCTCCGGCGCGCCCAAGCCGCGCGCTATCGAGCTCATCGACGACCTCGAGCCGGCCCGCCGGGGCATCTACGGCGGCACCATCGGCTACTTCGACTTCGCCGGCAACCTCGACATGGCGATCGCGATCCGCACCGCCTACATCCGTGACGGCGTCGCCAGCGTCCAGGCCGGCGGCGGGATCGTCGCCGACTCGGTGCCGGCCCTGGAGTACGAGGAATCCAGGAACAAAGCAGCGGCCGCGGTCCGCGCGATCCAGCTCGCCTCGACGCTGCGACCGCTGCCGGTGACGCCGTGACCCGCGGGCGCGCCGTCCTCGCGCTGCTCGTCCTCGGCGTCGTCGGCTTCGGGCTGGCGGCGCTGCCCTGGCTCGAGCTCACCGTGCCCACCGTCATCGCCCGGCAAGAGGTGGGCGTCAGCGGCAGCACCGCGGTGCCGGTCATCGGGGCCGCCAGCCTCGCGGTGCTCGCCGCTGCCCTCGCGGTCGCCATCGGCGGCACCTGGGTGCGGCGCATCGCCGGGGTGGCGCTGGTCGTCCTCGGCCTGCTCGTCGCGGCGACGACGGTCCGGCTGCTCATCGACCCCGAGCCGGTCGCCCGGGCAGCGGCCAGCGCGGTCAGCGGGGTGGCGCAGATCGAGGGTGACATCACCGTGACGCCGTGGCCCTACCTCACCGTGGTCCTCGGCGTCATCGTCGCAGCGGGCGGTGTGCTCGTGCTCGCCGCTCGCTCGTGGGCGTCCCCGGTGCGCCGCTACGAGCGGGGCTCGGCGGCCGGTACCCCGGCCCCGGCCGGGACGGCCGCTGCGCCGACGCCGGCCGCCGAGCCGCGGGTCCAGGCGATGGACGACTGGGACGCGCTCGGTCGTGGCGAGGACCCCACGGCGCCCGACCAGGGCTAGGCTTGCACCAGAACCCATCGCCGAAAGGATCGACGACCCATGGCCCAGCCCGGCCCCGAGCGTGACTACGAGCTGCCGCACGCTGCCCCCTTCCACAACGAGGGCAAGACCTTCGCCGGCTGGCTGCTCTTCTGGGTGGTCTGCATCGGCGCCGCTGTCACCGCCGCCGGATTCATCGTGTGGCAGCTGTGGCTCGTCATCGTCGGTGCGGTGATCGCGGTCGGTGGTGTCGCCGTCAGCAAGATCCTCAGCGCGATGGGCATGGGGCAGCCGGGCGGCGGCAACCACGCGCGGCAGTCCGGCGAGCCCGACTGGTACGCCTGAGAGACCCGCTCCCGCCTGCCGGACGGCGGTCCTCGACGTGAGAGATCGCACCTACCATGGTGGTAGTTCCGCTGAAGGGGAGACGCAGTGACCGTTCTGGAAGAGATCATCGCCGGGGTCCGGGAAGACCTCGCCGTCCGTGAGGCCGCGGTCCCGCTGGACGCCGTGAAGGAGAAGGCGCAGCGGGTGCCCGGGGCGCTCGACGCCGTCGCTTCGCTGCGCGGCGGACCGGACGCGGTGACGATCATCGCCGAGGTCAAGCGCTCCAGCCCGTCCAAGGGCGCCCTCGCCGCGATCGCCGACCCGGCGGGCCTGGCGGCCGAGTACGAGGCCGGCGGGGCGAGCGCGATCAGCGTGCTCACCGAGCAGCGCCGGTTCGGCGGCTCGCTGGCCGACTTCGACGATGTCCGCGCCAAGGTCGACATCCCGCTGCTGCGCAAGGACTTCATCGTCACGCCCTACCAGGTGTGGGAGTCCCGCGCGCACGGCGCGGACCTCGTGCTCCTCATCGTCGCCGCGCTCGAGCAGACGGTGCTCACCTCGCTCGTCGAGCGCGTCCACTCCCTCGGCATGACGGCCCTGGTGGAGGCGCACGACCGCGAGGAGGCCAAGCGCGCGGTCGACGCCGGCGCCCAGGTCGTGGGCATCAACGCCCGCAACCTGCACGACCTCTCGGTGGACCGCTCGACCTTCGCCAAGGTGGTCGACGTCGTCCCGAGCTCGCTGGTCAAGGTCGCCGAGTCCGGTGTCCGCGGCCCGCACGACGTCCTCGACTACGCCCGCGCGGGCGCCGACGTCGTGCTCGTCGGCGAGGCGCTGGTGACCCAGGGCGCGCCGCGCCAGGCGCTGGCCGACATGGTCGCCGCCGGCAGTCACCCGGCGCTGCGGGCGGTGCGCCCGTGAGTGACTCCCTCGCCGCGGCGGAAGGACCGTACTTCGGGCAGTTCGGCGGACGGTTCGTCGCCGAGGCGCTCGTCGCCGCGATCGACGAGCTCGACGAGGCCTGGCAGCAGCTGCGCGTCGACCCGGCGTTCCAGGCCGAGCTCGGTGAGCTGCACCGCACCTACACCGGCCGGCCGAGCATCATCACCGAGGCGCCGCGGTTCGCCGCGCACGCCGGCGGGGCCCGGGTCATCCTCAAGCGCGAGGACCTCAACCACACCGGCTCCCACAAGATCAACAACGTGCTCGGGCAGGCGCTGCTCACCCGCACGCTGGGCAAGAAGCGGGTCATCGCCGAGACCGGGGCAGGCCAGCACGGGGTGGCGACAGCGACCGCCGCGGCGCTGCTCGGGCTCGAGTGCACCGTGTACATGGGCGCCGAGGACGTGCGGCGCCAGGCGCTGAACGTCGCCCGGATGGAGCTGCTCGGTGCGGAGGTCGTCTCCGTCACGGCCGGCTCGCAGACCCTCAAGGACGCCATCAACGAGGCGTTCCGCGACTGGGTGACCAACGTCGAGACCACGAACTACCTCTTCGGCACCGCCGCCGGCCCCCACCCGTTCCCCGGGCTGGTCCGCGACCTGCAGAAGATCATCGGCGAGGAGGCCCGCGCGCAGGTCCTCGAGCTCACCGGTGCGCTGCCCGACGTCGTCGCCGCCTGCGTCGGTGGCGGCTCGAACGCCATCGGCATCTTCAACGCGTTCCTCGACGACGACGGCGTGCGGCTGATCGGCTTCGAGGCCGCCGGTGACGGCGTCGATACCGACCGGCACGCCGCGGCAATCACCGCCGGGTCGCTCGGCGTGCTCCACGGCACGCGGACCATGCTGCTGCAGGACGAGGACGGCCAGACCGTCGAGTCCCACTCGATCTCCGCGGGGCTGGACTACCCGGCCGTCGGGCCGGAGCACGCCTGGCTCGGCAGCATCGGCCGCGCCGAGTACCTGCCGATCACCGACACCGAGGCGATGGACGCGTTCCGCCTCCTCAGCCGTACCGAGGGCATCATCCCGGCGATCGAGAGCGCGCACGCGCTGGCCGGCGCGATCAAGGTGGGCACCGCCGCGGCCGAGGCCGGCGACCCGCCGCCGACGATCCTCGTCAGCCTCTCCGGTCGCGGGGACAAGGACGTGGCCACGGCCGCGGCCTGGTTCGGGCTGGCGTCGGTCGCCGGTGGCGTCCCGGACGCCGCAGCACCCGAGGACGAGACCAAGACCGGCGCGGTCGACGACGCCGGCTACGAGGCGACGGGCAGTGTCGAGCTGTGAGCGGAGCGAGTGACCAGGTGACGACAGGACTGCGCACCGGGGCGGCCATCGACGCCGCCCGGGCGGACGGAAGGTCGGCGCTCATCGCCTACCTGCCGGTGGGCTTCCCCACCGTGGTGGGGTCGGTCAAGGCCGCCCGCACGGTGATCGACGCCGGCGCGGACGTCGTCGAGCTCGGCCTGCCCTACTCGGACCCCGGCATGGACGGCGAGGTCATCCAGCGGGCCACCACCCAGGCGCTGGCCCAGGGCACCCGGATCACCGACGTCATGCACGCCGTCGAGCAGGCGGCCGGGCGGGGCGCGGCGATCGTCGTCATGACCTACTACAACCCGGTGCTGCGCTACGGCGTCGAGCGGTTCGCCCGTGACCTCGCCAACGCCGGCGGCGGCGGGCTCATCACGCCCGACCTCATTCCCGACGAGGCCGCGGAGTGGTCCGCCGCGGCCGACGCCCACGACCTGGACAAGATCTTCCTCGTGGCCCCGAGCTCGACCGACGCCCGGCTGGCGATGACCGCCGAGGCGTCGCGCGGCTTCGTCTATGCCGCCTCCACCATGGGGGTCACCGGGGTACGTGCCTCGGTCGACAACCACGCCCAGGAGCTCGTCGCCCGGACACGTGCCGCCGGCGCGGAGCGGGTGTGCGTGGGACTGGGCGTGTCGACCGCGGCCCAGGCCGCCGAGGTGGCGCAGTACGCCGACGGCGTCATCGTGGGCTCCGCGCTGGTGCGCACGCTCATGCAGGACGACGCGACCCAGGCCCTCACGGACCTACGCACCTTGACCACCGCCCTAGCGGACGGCGTCCGCCGCTAACCCGCCATTCCGCCGAGATCGGGTATCTCGGCGGAGGAGGCCGGCCAGACGTACGACCTCGGTAGCAGATGCCCGGTCTCGCCGAGGGGTGGGGTGGCGGGGCGGCGCGACACGGGGCGTGCCGGTTTCAGGTTGGGGGCGGTTACGCTGGCGGGGTGCTGACCATCGCTGCGTCCCTGCCCAGCCCCGCCCAGGGCACGTGGTACCTCGGCCCGCTGCCGATCCGTGCCTACGCCATCGCGATCGGCATCGGGATCGTCGCCGCCTGGTGGATCCTCGACCGGCGCTACCGCAAGAAGGG
The DNA here is from genome assembly GCF_036421875.1 of Georgenia sunbinii. Lineage (NCBI taxonomy): Bacteria > Bacillati > Actinomycetota > Actinomycetes > Allobogoriellales > Allobogoriellaceae > Georgenia > Georgenia sunbinii. Next base: position 172,840 of record NZ_JAZGOL010000001.1, read on the forward strand.
CGGCCCCGAAGAGACCTCGATCGATGTCGCGCTGTGGATGGTGCTGTTCGGCATCGTCGGAGCACGGCTCTACCACGTCGTCTCCTCGCCCGCGGCGTACTTCGGGGAGAACGGCGACCCGGCCCGGATCATCGAGATCTGGAACGGCGGCCTGGGGATCTGGGGCGCCATCCCCGCCGGCGCGCTCGGGGCGTGGATCGCGCTGCGCCGCCGCGGCCTGCGGCTGGCACCGTTCGCCGACGCCCTCGCGCCCGGGCTGCTCGTCGCCCAGGCCATCGGGCGGTTCGGCAACTACTTCAACCAGGAGCTCTACGGCGCCCCGACGACGCTGCCGTGGGGCCTGGAGATCGACGCCGCGCACCGGGTGCCCGGCTACGCCGACGCCGAGCTGCTGTTCCACCCGACGTTCCTCTACGAGGCGCTGTGGGCCGGCGCGATGGTGCTCGTGCTGCTGTGGGCCGAGCGGCGCTTCGCGCTGCGTCACGGCCGGGTGATGTGGCTCTACGTCATGCTCTACACGGCCGGCCGGGTATGGATCGAGTACCTGCGCATCGACGACGCCGAAACCATCCTCGGCGTGCGGCTCAACGTGTGGACGTCGATCGTCGTCTTCCTGCTGGCGCTCTACTTCTTCATCAAGATCGGGCGCCGCACCCGCGGAGACGCCGAGTCGATCTGGCTGCCGGGCCAGGAGCCGGCGGCCGACGACGCGGCCCTGGCCGCGGGCGGCACCACGGTCGACGACGCGTCCCCCGCCGCGGGCGAGGATGCCCCTCGCGCTGCCGACGATGACGGAACCGACGACGACGAGGTCGACGACGACCGGGCGGCCGCCGGCAACGGGGAGCGCCCCGCCGACGGCTGAGCCGGCGACGTACCACCCCGGCCGGGCTGCGGCCGTCCGGCCGCTGCGACACACCGCGGCCCCGTGTGAGTCGCGCCACACCTGATCTCGCATCGCTGCGGCGAATCGGCAGCAGGCCGGGCGGGATCGCCCCGCCCGGCTCGCTTTGTCGACTCCCCGCAGTGCGGCGGGGAAATTTCTGCGGTCCTCGATGTTCACCGCGGGACCTGCGGTGTGTAAAGTTTCCCGCGCACCGAGCCAACGGCGTCTCAAGTTCAGATAAAGGATTGCGCCGGCTCGGCCCAGGCCCGTCGGCAGTGAGGACGGAAAATGGGACCGATCCACGGGTCACCGCCACAGTCCGGAGCGCCCCCGAGGGGTGGCCTCTACGACCCGGCCTTCGAGCACGACGCCTGCGGTGTCGCCCTCGTCGCCACCCTCCGCGGCACCCCGGGCCGCGACATCGTCGACGCGGGCCTGACCGCGCTGGCGAACCTCGATCACCGCGGTGCGGTCGGGGCCGAGGAGAACACCGGCGACGGCGCCGGCATGCTCCTCCAGGTCCCCGACCCGTTCCTCCGGGACGTCCTCCCGTTCGACCTGCCGCCCGCCGGCCGCTACGCCGTCGGCCTGGCCTTCCTGCCCGGCCCGCAGAGCGCGCCGCGCGACCTCACGCTCGCGGTCGAGGGCGTCGAGCGCCTCGCCGCCGAGGAGGGGCTGCGCGTCCTCGGCTGGCGCGACGTCCCCGTCGTCCCCGACGACATCGGCCCCTCCGCGCTGGCGACGCTGCCGACGATGCGTCACCTCGTCGTCACCGCCGTGGACGGCCGCCGCGGCGGCACCGACCTCGACCGGCTCGCCTACCGGCTGCGCAAGCGCGCCGAGCACGAGCACGGCGTCTACTTCGCGTCGCTGTCCTCCCGGACCCTGGTGTACAAGGGCATGCTGACGACGACGCAGCTGGCCGGCTTCTTCCCCGACCTCACCGACGAGCGGCTGACGAGCAGCATCGTCCTGGTGCACTCGCGCTTCTCCACCAACACCTTCCCGTCGTGGCCGCTGGCCCAGCCGCTGCGGCTGGTCGCCCACAACGGCGAGATCAACACGGTGCGCGGCAACCGCAACTGGATGGGCGCCCGCGAAGGTGTGGCACGCAGCGCGCTGCTCGGTGACCTCGAGCCGCTGCTGCCGATCTGTCCGCCCGGGGCGAGCGACTCGGCGTCGTTCGACGAGGCGCTCGAGCTGCTCCACCTCGCCGGCCGCAGCCTGCCGCACGCGGTCCTCATGATGGTCCCCGAGGCGTGGCAGCACCACGACACGATGGACCCCGCCCGCCGCGCGTTCTACGAGTACAACGCCACGATCATGGAGCCGTGGGACGGCCCGGCGGCGATGACCTTCACCGACGGGACCCTCGCCGGTGCGGTGCTCGACCGCAACGGGCTGCGCCCCGCGCGCTACTGGGTGACCGACGACGGCCTCGTCGTCCTCGCCTCGGAGTCCGGCGTGCTCGACCTCGACCCGGCGAGCGTCGTGCGCAAGGGCCGGCTGGAGCCCGGGCGGATGTTCCTCGTGGACACCGTCGCCGGGCGGATCGTCGGCGACGACGAGATCAAGGCCGAGCTCGCCGCCGCGCACCCGTACGCGCAGTGGCTGGCGGAGCACACGCTGCGGGTCGAGGACCTGCCGCCGCGCGAGCACGTCCTGCACTCCCGGTCCTCGGTGGTGCGCCGGCAGCAGGTGTTCGGCTACTCCGAGGAGGAGCTGCGCATCTTGCTCGCGCCGATGGCGGCGACCGGCGCCGAGGCCCTCGGCTCGATGGGCACCGACACCCCGGTCGCGGTGCTGTCCGAACGGCCACGGCTGCTGTTCGACTACTTCAGCCAGCAGTTCGCGCAGGTGACCAACCCGCCGCTGGACTCCATCCGCGAGGAGCTCGTCACCTCCCTCGGTAGTGCGATCGGCCCCGAGCCGAACCTGCTCGAGGACCTGCCCGAGCACGCCCGCAAGCTGCACCTCGACCTGCCCACCATCGACAACGACCAGCTCGCCGCCATCGCGCACGTCGGCACCGCCCGTGCCGGCCACGGGCTGAGCGCCGTCGTGGTCTCCGGCCTTTACCCGGTGGCCGGGGGCGGGGCCGGCCTCGAGGCGCGCCTCACCGAGATCTGCGCCGAGGTCGACGCCGCGATCGACGACGGCGCGAGCTTCATCGTGCTTTCCGACCGCCACGCGACCGCCGCGCTGGCCCCCATCCCGTCGCTGCTGCTCACCGGCGCGGTCCACCACCACACGCTGCGCCGACGTACCCGGACCCGGGTGAGCCTGCTCGTCGAGGCCGGCGATGTCCGCGAGGTCCACCACGTCGCGCTGCTCATCGGCTACGGCGCCGCGGCGGTCAACCCCTACCTCGCGATGGAGAGCGCCGAGGAGCTCGTGCACCGCGCGGCCGTCACCGGCGTGAGCCCGGAGCAGGCAGTGGCCAACGTCATCACCGCACTGGGCAAGGGCGTCCTCAAGGTGATGAGCAAGATGGGGATCTCCACGGTGCACTCCTACCGGGGTGCGCAGGTCTTCGAGTCCCTCGGTCTCTCCCGGGAGCTGGTCGACACCTACTTCACCGCCACCCCCGCTCCGCTCAGCGGCGTCGGTCTCGACGTCGTCGCCGCGGAGGTCGCGGCGCGTCACGCCACCGCCTACCCGCCGTCGGGCATCTCCCCGGCCCACCGTGAGCTGCGGATCGGCGGGGAGTACCAGTGGCGCCGCGAGGGCGAGCCCCACCTGTTCGACCCGGAGACGATCTTCCGGCTGCAGCACGCCACCCGCAGCCGCCGGATGGACATCTTCCGCGACTACACCCGCCGGGTCGACGAGCAGTCCACCCGGCTGATGACGCTGCGCGGGCTGTTCCGGCTGCGTGACCGCGAGCCGGTCCCGATCGACGAGGTCGAGCCGGTGAGCGAGATCGTCCGCCGGTTCTCCACCGGTGCGATGTCCTACGGCTCCATCTCGATGGAGGCCCACGAGACGCTCGCCGTCGCGATGAACATCCTCGGCGGCAAGTCCAACACCGGCGAGGGCGGGGAGGACGCCGACCGGCTGCACGACCCCCGGCGCCGCTCGGCGGTCAAGCAGGTCGCCTCCGGGCGCTTCGGCGTCACCGCGGACTACCTCACCAACGCCGACGACATCCAGATCAAGATCGCCCAGGGCGCCAAGCCGGGGGAGGGTGGGCAGCTACCCGGCACCAAGGTCTACCCGTGGATCGCCGGCACCCGGCACGCCACGCCCGGCGTCGGACTCATCTCGCCTCCGCCGCACCACGACATCTACTCCATCGAGGACCTCGCTCAGCTCGTCCACGACCTGAAGAACGCCAACCCCAGCGCGCGGATCCACGTGAAGCTGGTGAGCGAGGTCGGTATCGGGACGGTCGCCGCCGGGGTGGTCAAGGCCCACGCCGACGTGGTCCTCGTGTCGGGGCACGACGGCGGGACCGGGGCCAGCCCGTTGACCTCGCTCAAGCACGCCGGGGCGCCGTGGGAGCTCGGCCTGGCCGAGACCCAGCAGACCCTGGTGAGCGGCGGGCTGCGTGACCGGGTCGTGGTGCAGGCCGACGGGCAGCTGAAGACCGGCCGCGACGTCATCGTCGCGGCGCTGCTCGGTGCCGAGGAGTTCGGCTTCGCGACGGCGCCGCTCGTCGTCGAGGGCTGCGTCATGATGCGGGTCTGCCACCTGGACACCTGCCCGGTCGGCATCGCCACGCAGAACCCCGAGCTGCGCGCCCGGTACACCGGCAAGGCGGAGCACGTCGTCACCTTCTTCGAGTTCCTCGCTCAGGAGGTGCGCGAGCTGCTCGCCTCGCTCGGGCTGCGGTCCATCGACGAGGCCGTGGGGCGCGCCGACCTGCTCGACTCCCGCGAGGCGGTCGACCACTGGAAGACTGCCGGCCTCGACCTGCGGCCGGTGCTCGACGCGGTGGAGCCGCCGACCGGCACCTTCACCCGTCATATGCGGGCTCAGGACCACGGCCTCGCGAAGGGGCTGGACGTCACCCTCATCGAGCGGTGCCGCCCGGCGCTGGACGACGGCGAGCCGGTGAGCTTCGAGCTGCCGGTGCGCAACGTCCACCGCACGGTCGGGACCCGGCTCGGTCACGAGATCACCCGCCGCCACGGCGCGCGGGGCCTGCCGGACGGCACCATCGACATCACGCTGCACGGCTCGGCGGGCCAGTCCTTCGGCTCGGTGCTGCCCCCCGGGGTGACGCTGCGGCTGCTCGGCGACGCCAACGACTACGTCGGCAAGTCGCTCTGCGGCGGGCGCATCATCGTCACCCCGCCACCGGGCTCCGCGCTCGTCGCTGCCGAGAACACCATCGCCGGCAACGTCATCGGCTACGGCGCGACCTCGGGGGAGCTGTTCCTCTCCGGTCGCGTCGGCGAGCGCTTCGCGGTCCGCAACTCCGGGGCGACGGCGGTCGTCGAGGGGGTGGGGGACCACGGCTTGGAGTACATGACCGGCGGCACCGTGCTCATCCTCGGCGCCACCGGCCGCAACCTCGCCGCCGGCATGTCCGGCGGCACGGCCTACGTCCTCGACCTCGACACCCGGCAGCTCAACCGCCGGGCGGTGGCCGACGGCGAGCTCATCCTCGTGCCGCTCGACGCCGAGGACAGCAACATCGTCCTCGACCTGCTCCACCGGCATCACGCGCACACCGGCTCCGCCCGGGCTGCCGAGCTGCTGGCCAACCCCGATGCCGCCACCGAGCGGCTGACCAAGCTCCTGCCCCGCACCTACGCCGCGGTCTCGGCCGCGCTGGCGACCGCTGCCGCCGAGGGTCGTGACCCCGGCTCGGCCGAGGTGTGGACAACCATCCTGGAGGCCTCCCATGGCTGACCCGCGCGGATTTCTCACCTACCGGGAGCGCGAGCTGCCCGCCCGCCGTCCCGTCCCGGTGCGCATCCTCGACTTCGAGGAGGTGTACCAGCGCCGCCGGGAGGACGCGGCCGCCCTCACCCGGCAGGCCGCCCGGTGCATGGACTGCGGCGTGCCGTTCTGCCACGCCGGCTGCCCGCTCGGCAACCTCGTCCCGGAGTGGAACGACCTCACCCGGCGCGAGGACTGGGACGCCGCCAGCGAGCGGCTCCACGCGACGAACAACTTCCCGGAGTGGACCGGGCGGCTGTGCCCAGCGCCGTGCGAGAGCGCGTGCGTGCTGGCGATCAACCAGCCGGCAGTGACGATCAAGAACATCGAGCAGTCGATCGCCGACACCGCGTGGGACCTGGGCATCGTCACCCCGCAGGTGCCCGACCAGCACACCGGGCGCACCGTCGCCGTCATCGGCTCCGGGCCGGCCGGTCTCGCCGCCGCCCAGCAGCTCACCCGCGCCGGCCACACCGTCGCGGTGCTCGAGCGCGACGACCGCGTCGGCGGGCTGCTCACCTACGGCATCCCGGACTTCAAGATGGCCAAGCGTCAGGTCGACCGGCGGATCGCGCAGATGACCGAGGAAGGCACGGTGTTCCGCCCTGGCACCGACGTCGGCCGCGACGTCACCGGCGCGGACCTGCGAGAGCGGTACGACGCCGTCGTCCTCGCCCTCGGCGCCACCGTGCCCCGGGAGCTGCCCGTCCCGGGCCACGACCTCGGCGGCGTCCACTACGCGATGGACTACCTCGTGCAGTCCAACCGGGCGGTGGCGGGCGACGTCGTACCCGACCAGATCCTCGCCACCGACCTGGACGTCGTCATCATCGGCGGTGGCGACACCGGCTCGGACTGCTTCGGCACCGCCCGGCGGCACGGTGCACGGTCGGTCACCCAGATCGACATCAACCCGCTGCGCGGCGCCGAGCGCACCGCCGACGAGCCGTGGCCCGTCGACCCGCGGGTCTTCATGGTCTCTGCCTCGCACGAAGAGGGGGGCGAGCGGGTCTTCGGCAGCGCCACCCTCGAGCTGCTCAGCGACGGCTCCGCCGGGGAGGGGCAGGTGAGCCACCTGCGGCTGGTCGAGGTCGTCCGTCACGAGGACCGGTCGACGACGCCGATCGAGGGCACCGAGCGGATCATCCCGGCCCAGCTCGTCCTCATCGCGCTCGGGTTCTCCGGTGCGCCGGCCGGCGGGCTGCTCGACCAGCTCGGAGTGCCCGTCGACGAGCGCGGCCGGATCGCGCATGACGAGAGTTTTGCCACACCTGTCCCCGGCGTGTTCGTCGCCGGCGACGCTGGGCGAGGGCAGTCGCTCATCGTTTGGGCGATCGCGGAAGGCCGTTCCTGCGCGGCCACGGTGGATCGTTACCTCGGTGGTGCCGCGGATCTGCCGGCGCCGGTGCGAGCTAGCGACATGCCGTTCTCGGTCCCGCGCGTGCCGGTCGGGCGGTCGCAGCCCTCGACCAGCAGCACCACTCCTGCTGGGCGATAGGCTGACCTCATGCGCAGAGCGAAAATCGTATGCACCCTTGGGCCGGCGACAGAGACGGCCGACCAGATCCAGGCACTTGTCGATGCGGGGATGGATGTGGCGCGGATCAACCGCAGCCACGGCACCGCCGCCGAGCACGAGGTCGTCTACGGGCACGTGCGGGAGGCGGCCAAGGCCTCCGGCCGCGCCGTCTCCGTGCTCGTCGACCTCCAGGGCCCCAAGATCCGGCTCGGCCGGTTCGCCGCCGGGCCGGTCCACCTCACGGAGGGCCAGACCTTCACCATCACTACCGAGGACGTCGAGGGCACCGCGGAGCTCGCCTCGACCACGTATCAGGGACTGCCGGGGGACTGCCGCCCCGGTGACAGCATCCTCATCGACGACGGCAAGGTCGCGGTGCGGATCGTCGAGGTGACCGACACCCGGGTCGTCACCCGCGTCGAGGTTCCCGGCCCGGTCTCCAACCACAAGGGCCTCAACCTGCCCGGCGTGGCGGTCAGCGTCCCGGCGCTGTCGGAGAAGGACAAGGACGACCTGCGGTGGGCGATCCGCCTCGGCGCGGACGTCATCGCGCTGTCCTTCGTGCGCAACGCCGCCGACATCGACGACGTCCACGCGATCATGGACGAGGAAGGGCGCCGACTCCCCGTCATCGCCAAGATCGAGAAGCCGCAGGCGGTGGACAACCTCCTCGAGATCGTCCGCGCCTTCGACGGGATCATGGTCGCCCGCGGCGACCTCGGCGTCGAGCTGCCGCTGGAGGAGGTGCCGATCGTCCAGAAGCGCGCCGTCGAGCTCGCTCGTCGCAACGCCAAGCCGGTCATCGTCGCCACCCAGGTGCTCGAGTCGATGATCACCAGCCCGCGCCCGACGCGCGCGGAGGTCTCGGACTGCGCCAACGCCATCCTCGACGGGGCGGACGCCGTCATGCTCTCCGGGGAGACCTCGGTGGGCGAGTTCCCGATCGAGACGGTCCGGACCATGGCACGCATCGTCGAGACGACCGAGGAGCAGGGCAGCGACCGGATCGCCCCGCTCGGCACCACCCCTCACACCCGCGGCGGCGCCATCACCCGCGCCGCGGCGGACATCGGGGAGGTCCTCGACGTCAAGTACCTCGTGACCTTCACGCAGTCCGGCGACTCCGCCCGTCGGATGTCCCGGCTGCGTCCGGGCATCCCGCTGCTCGCCTTCACCCCGCTGGAGTCGACCCGCAACGAGCTCGCGCTCAGCTGGGGCGTGCAGACCTACCAGGTCGAGGAGGTCGCGCACACCGACGACATGGTTGCCCAGGTCGACCAGGTTCTCGGCGCCTCCGGGCTGGCCGACGAGGGCGACACCATTGTGCTCGTCGCCGGCATGCCGCCCGGCCAGGTCGGTTCGACCAACTCGATCCGGGTGCACCGGATGGGTGAGCTGCCCAGCGCCTGAGCTGTCGCGCCCAGCGCATGACCTGCACCAGCCCCGTCGGCCCCGGCCGGCGGGGCTGCTGCGGTTCCTGGAGCGGCCGCCACGGCCGGCGGACGCTGGCCGGGGCAGCCGGCCAGCAGGGAACGACGACACGCGCCCGCGGCGTCACCGGAGCGACGCGCGGGCGCGCAAGTGCCAGAGGCGGTGCGACGCTGCACCTCCCCGTCACGGCATCGTCACGCCGTCGTGACCCCGACGGCGATCAGCCGGTCGCCCCCGTGCGGCGACCCTGCCAACCCACCGCCGGGTTGATCAGAGGATCAGCGGCACCAGAACCACCACGGCACCACCTGGCACGGTGACGCGGTGGGCGCGGCCGTACCGGGCGCGGTGACGCCGGCGTCGGGGGTGCCGGGCAGCTGGTGCGAGGGCACCGCGGCGGCGGGGGCGGCGAACATGGCGCCGAGGGCGAGGGTCAGGGCGGCAACGCGAACCGATGTGCGCTTCATGTGAATGACCTTTGTCCGAAGTGTGGGTGGAGGAACCCCTATCGTCGCGACAACTTCCGTTCGGCGCCACTGGCCGAAGGGACCACCCGCATCCTCCGTTAGGAGGAGAGCCGTTGTGGCGTGGTCATCGCACCAGCCGGTTCTCGTAGGCGAAGACCACGATCTCGAGGCGTGAGGCGACATCCATCTTGCGCATGATTGACGAGACATGTGTCTTGACCGTCGTCTCCGCCACGTACAGCTGCTCGGCGATCGCGAGGTTGGACTTGCCCCGGCAGAGCAGCTCGAGCACCTCCTGCTCCCGCCCCGAGAGCCCCAGGTCTGCCGGGTCGGTGGCGACCCGGTCGCGGCGGACATAGTTGTCGATGAGGCGGTCGTTCGGGCCGGGGGAGACCACCTTGTTCCCCGCATGGGCACGGCGGATCGCGGTCACCAGCTCCTGCGGGCTGGTGTTCTTCAGCAGGAAGCCCGCGGCGCCGGCGTCGAGGGCGTCCAGCAGGAACTCGTCCTCGTCGAAGGTGGTCAGCAGCACGACCCGCAGCTCCGGGAACTCCTCGCGGAGCCGGCGGGTGGCCTCGATGCCGTCCATCACCGGCATCTGGACGTCCATGATCACCAGGTCAGGCCGGTGGTGGGCGACCGCCTCACGGCTGACGGAGCCGTCGTGAGCGGTCGCGACGACGTCGATGTCCTCAGCGGTGGCGATGTAGGTCTGCAGGGTGGCGAGCACCATCGGGTCGTCGTCGACGAGCAGCACGCGGATCGGTCCGCTGCCCAGCGGGGGTGTCGGAGCGGTGGGCGAGACCGGGTGGTCACTGCTGGAGGGCACGGTTCGGTTGTCCTTCGGTCGTCGAGGCGATGGTCGGGATGGCAACCTGCACCATCCAGCGCTGATCGTCACTATTGATGCTGAGAGTGCCACCGACGACAGCGACTCGCTCCCGGATCCCGATCAGTCCCAGACCCGAGCTCAGTGCGGTGTCCTTAACACGGTGACCGTCGTACTCGTTGATGAACAGCGCGAGGGTCGCCGTCGCCGTGCGTTCCACCATGAGCGCGCAGGACGTGCCGGGCTTGGCGTACTTGACCATGTTGACGGTGCACTCCTGGATGACCCGGATGAGCGCAAGCTGCACCGAGGACGGCATGGCGGCCTCGATACCGTCCTCGACGTGGACCTGGGGGGAGTGGCCGGCCCGGGCGAGGGCGTGCTCGGCGTTCCTCAGCGCCTGGCTCACGGTGGCGACCGACCGGTCCGTCGCCGCCTGCCGCTCGACGGCGTGCGGGTCCCCCAGGCGTGCGGTCCCGTCGCCCTCCTCGCGGAGGATGTTGAGCACACCGCGCATGCTCACCACCGACTGCCGCGCCATCGCCGCGGCATGGTCGATCTCGGCGAGCAGCTCGGGGTCCTCGATGCCTCGGAGCTTGGCGCGTTCCAGCGCCATGATCAGGGACGTGATGTCGTGGATGGAGGTGTCGTGGAGCTCGCGCGCCACGATCCGCCGCTGGTGGCGCAGCTGCGCCGCCGTCACGTGCCGGATCCGCTCGATGGACGCGAGCCCGTACCGCGCACCCTCGCCGACGATGCACGGGATGAGGAAGACCGCCGACCAGCTGAGGACGTCGGCCACCGGTTGCTCGCTCGCGTAGACGGCCGTGAACAGCCCGACGGAGGCGATGGCGTAGAGGTAGCCGCGGTACCGCGGCAGCGTCGCGATGAGATACGCGGTGATGACCATCGGTGCCACGAGCGTGGTCGACAGGTGGTGGAAGCCGGCGAAGTACTCGCCGACCAGAACCGGCAAGGACAGCAGCGCGACGGCCTGCGGCCACCTCGGCAGGCCGTACAGCAGCAGGACCATGGCGAGGCGGAACGCGGTCGACCACACCGGCAGGTCGGCGAGCGGGGTGATCCGGATCTCCCAGAGGAGCAGCAGGGTGGTGCCGACGAAGCCGGCCTGCCGGGCCCGCTTGCCCCAGGGGGTCGCCGAACCCAGCACCGCGCCGAGCCTCGCCGGGAGGCGGGCGGTGCCGTCACGGCCACCGGTCATGCTGCTCATGTCGGCCATATGGTCCCACAGTGCAGCGCTCTGCGACCGCGTCTCCGCCGTGGCAGATCAACGGAACTGCCGCGGCGAATCGCCCCGGACTGGTGGGTTACCTCACCGGGTCAACTACTTGGCGAGCGACGCCGCCGGCATCTGTCGAGCGGCGGCCGCGGACGTGAGCACCGCGGCAGGGATGCGGTCGCGAGCTCGCAATCCGCGCCAGGACCGCGTTTGGTGCGGTTGCGGCGTGGTCGTCGCGGTGCCCCGAGTGGGATTCGAACCCACACTGGATCGGGTTTGAGCCGATTGCCTCTGCCGGTTGGGCTATCGGGGCGTCGTGCGAGCGATCACGCACAACCAGTAGGCTAGCGCCGTGAGCGAGAACAACGAACTTGAGCCCGTAGAGGCTGCGACCGCAGACGACATCGTGCTGCCCACCCGTGACGAGGCCGTTCCGGCGGCCGATGGCGAAGCCCGCCGCGTCGTCGTCGCGGAGGACGAGACGCTCATCCGTCTCGACATCGTCGAGACGCTGCAGGAGGCCGGGTACGACGTCGTCGGCGAGGCTGCGGACGGCGAGGCAGCGGTTCGCCTCGTCGCCGAGCTCGAGCCCGACGTCGTCGTGATGGACGTGAAGATGCCCGTCATGGACGGCATCACCGCCGCCGAGAAGCTGATGGACGAGCGCAGCTGCGCCGTCGTCATGCTCACCGCGTTCTCGCAGACCGAGCTCGTGCAGCGGGCCCGGGACGCCGGCGCGATGGCGTACGTCGTCAAGCCGTTCACCCAGGCGGACCTCCTGCCGGCGCTGGAGATCGCGATCTCCCGCTTCCAGGAGATCAACTCCCTCGAGGCCGAGGTCGCCGACCTCACCGAGCGCTTCGAGACCCGCAAGCGCGTCGACCGCGCCAAGGGGCTGCTCCAGACGAAGATGGGGCTGACCGAGCCCGAGGCCTTCCGGTGGATCCAGAAGACCTCGATGGACCGCCGCCTCACCATGCGTGAGGTTGCCGACGCGGTCATCGACCAGGTCGGTAAGTAGTCAGCCCTCGCGGCTCACCAGCATGCAGGTGAGCCGCGAGGTGCACACCCGGCGACCGTCGTCGTCGGTGACGGCGATCTCGTAGGTCGCCAGCCGGCCGCCGCGATGAAGCGGAGTGGCCACCGCGGTGACGAAGCCTGCCCGCACCGCGCGGTGATGAGTGGCGCTCAGCTCCACCCCGACCGCGGCCCGCCCCGGACCGGCGTGCAGGGTCGCCGCCACCGAGCCGACCGTCTCGGCCAGCGCCGCGGAAGCACCGCCGTGCAGCAGACCGATGACCTGGGTGTTGCCCGCCACCGGCATCCGCGCCGTGACGTTCTCCGGGTCGGCCCGCAGGAACTCGATGCCGAGCCGTGCGGTGAGGGTCTCGGGCGCGGCCACGGACCGTTGCAGCTCGGCCAGCAGGTCGTCGTCGGTGCTCGTCATCTGCCCAGCGTGCCACGCCGTGCCGGCCCGACGGGATCGTCCGGGCTGCGGCCGCGACGCAGCCGTGATTGTGTCGAGGCCCGACGACGAGGAGCGTGAAGTGCCGAAGAACGTCTATGTGCTGGGCCTGACGGATCTGCAGCGCAAGGAGCTCGCCACCGTGCGAGCTGCGCAGGACTACTCGTTCCGCGGGCTGCTCGACTACGAGCGGCTCGTCGAGGACACCGACTACGACCTCGAGTCGCTGCTGGAGCAGGCTCGGGCGGAGCTCGCGCAGCACGGGGACAGCGTGGACGCCATCGTGTGCCACTGGGACTTCCCGAGCTCGGTGATCGGCCCGATCCTTGCGGCGGAGCACGGCATCCCGGCGCCATCGTTGCGCAGCGTGCTCGCCAGCGAGCACAAGTACTGGAGCCGCCTCAGCCAGCGCGCCTCGGTCCCGGAGGTGGTGCCGCGCTTCGTCTCCTTCGACCCGTTCGCGGACGACGTCGGGGCGCAGATCGACCTCGACTTCCCGTTCTGGGTGAAGCCGGTGAAGGCGCACTCCTCCAACCTCGGCTTCGCGATCCACGACGAGGCCGAGCTGGCTGCGGCCGTCGAGGAGATCCGCGCGCAGATCACCGACATCGGTGACGCCTTCAACCAGGCGCTGGCACGGGTCGAGCTGCCGGCCGAGCTGCACGACGCCGACGGCAACACCTGCCTCGCCGAGCAGATCGTCACCGGTATCCAGGCCGCCCCCGAAGGAACGGTTCACCGCGGGCAGTACCGCGTCCACGGGGTGTTCGACATGCTCAAGGACGACGCGCAGCAGAGCATCGCCCGGCTGGACTACCCCGCCGGCACGGTGCCGCACGAGGCGCAGCAGCAGATGATCGACGTCGCCGGCCGCTACCTCGCGCACATCGGGTACGACAACGGCGCCTTCAACGCCGAGTTCATGTGGGACGAGGCGGCGGACCAGCTCTGGCTCATCGAGATCAACACCCGGATCTCCCAGTCGCACAGCGAGCTGTTCATCCTCGTCGACGGCGGGTCGAACCACGAGGTCGCCATCGACCTCGCGCTCGGGCAGGCGCCGTCGATGCCTCAGCGGCAGGGCAGGTACGCGGTGGCAGCCAAGTGCGAGGTCTTCCACGACAGCGACGGCACCGTGCGACGAGTGCCGTCCGACGAGGAGATCGCCGCGTTGGTCGACCGGTTCCCGCAGACGAAGGTCTCGCTGCACGTCGAGCTGGGAGACGTGCTCTCCCAGGTGCCGCACCAGGACAGCTACCGCTACATCCTCGCCAGCATCTACCTCGGCGGGGACGACCACGCCGACCTGGGCCGGCGCCACGCGGCAGCGGCCGCCATGCTGAACTTCGAGATCGAGCCGATCGAAGGGGCCTGAACGTGAGGACCGTGACCGACTTCCCGCACGACGTCGAGATCATCGAGAACACCTTCATCCCGCTGCGCGACGGTCAGCAGGTCGCGGCCCGCATCTGGCTGCCGGTCGATGCGGCCACGACGCCGGTGCCCGCGGTGCTGGAGTACATCCCCTACCGCAAGCGGGACATGACGCGCGGGCGTGACGCGAACAACCATCCCTACATCGCCGGGCACGGCTACGCCTGCGTCCGGGTGGACCTGCGCGGCAGCGGCGACTCCGACGGCGTCATGACCGACGAGTACCGCCCGCAGGAGCACGAGGACGCCGAGGACGTCATCGGCTGGCTCGCCGAGCAGCCGTGGTGCGACGGGAACGTCGGTATGATGGGCATCTCCTGGGGCGGGTTCAACTCGCTCCAGCTCGCCGCTCGACGTCCCGCCGCGCTCAAGGCGATCATCAGCGCCTCGGCCACCGAGGACCTGTACGTCGACAACATGCACTACATGGGCGGTGCGCTGCTCGCGGACAACCTCTCCGAGGCGACCGTCATGCTCGCCTTCAACAGCCTGCCGCCGGACCCGGCGATCGTCGGCGACCGCTGGCGGGAGATGTGGCACGAGCGGCTGCGCGGCAGCGGCCTGTGGTTGGAGACGTGGCTGCGCCACCAGCGACGTGACGAGTACTGGAAGCCGGCCTCGGTGTGCGAGGACTACTCGGCGGTGACGGTGCCGGTGATGGCGGTCGGCGGCTGGGCGGACGGGTACACCAACGCCATCTTCCGCCTCATGGAGCACCTCGACGTGCCGCGCCGGGCGCTGATCGGGCCGTGGGGCCACAAGTACCCGCACCTGGGCGTGCCCGGCCCGGCGATCGGGTTCCTCCAGGAGGTGGTGCGCTGGTGGGACCACTGGCTCAAGGGCATCGACACCGGGCTGGACGGTGAGCCGATGGTGCGGGCATGGATGCAGGACAGCGTGCCGCCGAGCGCCTCCTACGAGGACCGCCCCGGCCGCTGGGTGGCCGAGGAGTCCTGGCCCTCGCCCCGGATCGAGGAGCGCTCCTTCACCCTCACCCGCCACGGTCTGCTCGCCCGTCCCCACGACGACGTCGAGCAGCACCTGCTCGAGCTGCAGTCGCCCCTCAGCGTGGGCATGTTCGCGGGCAAGTGGGCGTCCTACGCGGCCGTGCCCGACCTGCCCTACGACCAGCGTGAGGAGGACGGCGGCGCGCTGGTCTTCGAGAGTGAGCCGCTGGGCGAGCAGCTCGAGCTGTTCGGGCTGCCCGCGGTCTGCGTCGACGTGGCAGCCGACCAGCCGGTGGCCCAGCTGGCGGTGCGGCTGTCGGACGTCGCGGCCAACGGCGAGGCCACCCGCGTCACCTACGGCGTCCTCAACCTCACCCACCGCGACAGCTCCGCGCAGCCACAGCCGCTCAAGCCCGGGCACCGGTACAGCGTCGAGGTTCCGCTCAACGCGATGGCCCACTCCTTCCCGGCCGGGCACCGGCTGCGGCTGTCGGTCTCGACGTCGTACTGGCCCCTCATCTGGCCCGCGCCGCAGCCGGCGACGGTGACCATCCGCACCGGGATCAGCTCGTTGCGGCTGCCGGTGCGCCCACCGCGCGCCGAGGACACCGAGCTGCGCGCCTTCGGTGAGCCGGAGGTGGCGCCCGAGCTCGAGACGACGCCGCTGCAAACCGGCGAGCACCACTGGCGCGTCGTCCGAGACCTGGCCACCGATGTCTCGACGCTCGAGATCGCCAACGACCAGGGGAGCTTCCGCATCGACGAGACCGACACTGTTGTCCGCCGGGCGACGAACGAGTGGTACAGCTTCCGCTGGAACGACGTGAACTCGGTCCGCGGTGAGACCCGGACCGTGCGCCGCATCGAGCGCGGTGCGGACTGGCGGGTGGAGATCAACACCCGCACGGTGCTGACGTCCACGCCGTCCCACTTCCACGTCAACGCCCAGCTCGACGCCTACGAGCTCGACCCCGACCGCGGCGATCCGCGGGTGTACTCCGAGAGCTGGCAGCACGAGATCCCGCGGGACCTCGTCTAGGCAGGTCCACGCACGACCGTGGTAGAGGCCTCCTGGGACCCTGGGGCGCGGTGTCGGCGGGCCCGTCTAGGGTGAGACGGTGACCAGCAGCCAGCGCCCCCGCCTCCTGATCGTCGACGGCCACTCGATGGCCTACCGCGCCTTCTACGCCCTGCCGGTGGAGAACTTCTCGACGACGACCGGCCAGCCGACCAACGCGGTGTTCGGCTTCACCTCGATGCTCATCAACCTGCTGGCAGGGGAGTCGCCCACGCACGTGGCCGTGGCGTTCGACGCCGGGCGCACCACCTTCCGTACCGAGCAGTACCCGGAGTACAAGGCCACCCGGGACAAGACGCCCGAGCCGTTCAACGGCCAGGTGGCGCTCATCACCGAGGTGCTCACCGCGATGGGGATCCCGTCGATGACCAAGGAGAACTACGAGGCGGACGACATCCTCGCCACGCTCGCCGAGCAGGGGGCGGCCGACGGCATGGAGGTGCTGGTCTGCTCCGGCGACCGGGACTCCTTCCAGCTGGTCAACGAGCACGTCACCGTGCTCTACCCGGTCAAGGGCGTGTCGACGCTCGCCCGGATGACCCCGGAGACCATCACCGAGAAGTACGGGGTGTCGCCGCAGCGGTACTCCGACCTCGCCGCGCTCGTCGGCGAGTCCAGCGACAACCTGCCGGGCGTGCCGGGGGTGGGGCCGAAGACCGCCGCCAAGTGGATCGCGGCCTACGACGGCCTCGAGGGCGTCCTCGCCCGGGCGGCGGAGATCAAGGGCAAGGCCGGTGAGTCGCTGCGTGCCAACCTCGAGCAGGTCGCCCTCAACCGCCAGCTCAACCGGCTGCTCACCGACCTCGAGCTGCCGGTGACGCTCGACGACCTCCACCGGGGCCAGATCGACCGGGAAGAGGTCCACCGGGTGTTCGACGCGCTGGAGTTCAGCGTGCTGCGTGACCGGCTGTTCGCCTCGCTGCCCGCCGAGGCAGGGGAGGTCGAGGACGGCTTCGACCTCGACGTGACCGTCCTCGAGCCCGGCGGGCTCGCTGGCTGGTTGGAGCAACGCCGCGGCACGCTGCTGGCCGTTGACGTCACCGGCAGCTCCGCGCAGGGCACCGGGGACGCCTGGGCGATGGCCATCGCCGATGGCCGCGGCGCGGCGATGAGTATCGACCTCACCGATATCCGACCCGAGGACGATGAGGTGCTCGCCGCGTGGCTGGCCGACGAGGACGCCGCCAAGACGCTCCACGGGGCGAAGGACGATATCCACGCCCTCGGCGGCCGTGGCCTGGCCCTCGCCGGCGTCACGTTCGACACCTCGCTCGCCGCCTACCTGTGCCGCCCCGACCAGCGTCGCTACGACCTCGCCGACCTCTCGCTGCGCTACCTGCACCGCGAGCTGCGGCAGGACGAGGAGGCCGGTGGCCAGGGGCTGCTGATCTTCGAGGAGGCCGACGCCGCGAAGCAGGCCGGCGTGCGGGCTGCCGCCGTCCATGACCTCACTGACGCGCTGCAGGAGGACCTCACCGACCGGGGCGCCCAGCACCTGCTCACCGACATCGAGCTGCCGGTGCTCGCCGCGCTCGCGCGGATGGAGCGCGTCGGCATCACCGCGGACACCGACTACCTGCGCGACCTCGAGAAGCGGTTCGGCGCCGCCGTGGACGAGGCGGCCGCCAGCGCGTACGAGGTCATCGGGCACGAGGTCAACCTGTCCTCGCCCAAGCAGCTGCAGGAGGTGCTGTTCACCGAGCTGGAGATGCCCAAGACCAAGCGCACCAAGACCGGCTGGACCACCGACGCCGACGCGCTGGCCGACCTCCTCGTCAAGACCGACCACCCGTTCCTCGTGCACCTGCTCGCCCACCGGGACGCCATCCGGCTGCGGCAGACCGTCGAGGGGCTGCTGCGCTCCGTCTCCGACGACGGCCGGATCCACACCACCTTCCAGCAGACCATTGCCGCCACCGGGCGGCTGAGCTCCACCGACCCGAACCTGCAGAACATCCCGGTGCGCAGCGACGAGGGACAGCTCATCCGGCGCGGCTTCGTCGTCGGCGAGGGCTACGACATGCTCATGACGGTCGACTACTCGCAGATCGAGATGCGCATCATGGCGCACCTGTCGGGCGACGCGGGGCTGATCGAGGCCTTCCGCAGCGGGGAGGACCTCCACTCGTTCGTCGGCTCGCGAGTCTTCGAGGTCGCCACCGACGAGGTCACCCCGGCGATGCGGTCGAAGATCAAGGCGATGAGCTACGGGCTGGCCTACGGCCTGTCCGCGTTCGGGCTGTCGCGGCAGCTGAAGATCGACGTCGGCGAGGCCCGCGGCCTCATGGACGACTACTTCGAGCGGTTCGGCGGGGTGCGCGACTACCTCGCCGGCGTCGTCGACGAGGCCCGGCGCACCGGGTACACCGAGACCATCATGGGCCGGCGTCGCTACCTGCCCGACCTCACCAGCGACAACCGGCAGCGCCGCGACATGGCCGAGCGGATGGCGCTCAACGCCCCGATCCAGGGCAGCGCCGCGGACATCATCAAGGTCGCGATGATCAACGTGGAGCGGGCGCTGACCGCCGCCGGGCTGAGCTCGCGGATCCTGCTGCAGGTGCACGACGAGCTCGTGCTCGAGGTCACCGCGGCCGAGGAGGAGCAGGTCGAGGTGATCGTGCGCGAGCAGATGGCCGCCGCCGCGGAGCTGTCCGTCCCGCTCGACGTCTCGGTGGGCACCGGCCGGTCCTGGCACGACGCCGCCCACTGAGGCCCGGCGCCGCGCTCCGGTGGAGCTGCGGACAATCCCGCTGTCGGCAAGAAGTCTGCTGTGGGGGACAAGTCTGCTGTGGGTGACAAGTCTGCTGTGGGTGACAATCCCGCTGTCGGGGACAAGTCTGCTGTGGGGGACAAGTCTGCTGTGGGTGACAATCCCGCTGTGGGCGACAAGTCTGCTGTGGGTGACAATCCCGCTGTCGGCGGTGGGGTGGGGTGGTCAGGTGGGGAGGTGGGCGCGGATGATGGCGGTGCCGGGGAGGTAGCGGCCGCGGACCGGGCCCCAGCCGCCCCAGGTCTGCTCGTTGCCCTCGGACCACTCCGGCTCGACGACCTCGTCGATGACCAGCCCGGCGGCGGTCACCTCGCGCACGTGGTCGCCGAAGGTGCGGTGGTACTCCGCGTACACCGGGGTGCCGCCGTCGTCGCTCTCGACGTAGGGGCGGCGGTCGAAGTACGAGCGGGTGATGGTCATGCCGTGCTCCGTCGGGTCGTCCGGGAACGCCCACCGCACCGGATGGACGACGGCGAACACCCACCGGCCGCCGGGGCGCAGCACCCGGGCGACCTCGGCGTGCACCCGGTCGGCGTCCGGCACGAACGCGATCGCGCCGAACGACGTGAACGCCACGTCCACCGAGGCAGCCGGCAACGGCAGCGCGCGGGCGTCGGCCACCACCGCGGGCACCCGTGAGCCGGTCCGCCGGTCGAGCTCGGCCGACCGCGCCACCATGCCCTCGGCGATGTCCGTGGCGAGGACGCGCGCGCCACGGCGGCTGAGCCAGCGCGAGCACTGGCCCGCGCCCGCGCCGACCTCGAGCACCCGTAGCCCGGCGACGTCACCGAGCAGCCCGGCGTCGGCCTCCCGCAGGCCCTCGGGGCACCAGCGGAAGTCGGCGTCGCCGAGGAAGTCGCCGTGCTCCTCGATGTACTCGGCGGCGTTGTCGTGCCACCACTCGCGGTTGGCGCGCGCCGCCGCGGCGCCGTCGACGTCGGAGAACCCCACCTGTGCCATCCCCCCATCCTGCCCGGTGCGGCGCCATCCCGCGGACCCGGTCCGCAGGTCCCAGGGCGCCGGCGATAGGCTGGGCAGCGCGCGGCCTCACCGGCGGCGACACCCCACTTCGACGACACCCTGGAGACAGCTGTGCGGATCGGTCTGCTCACCGGCGGCGGGGACTGCCCCGGCCTCAACGCGGCCATCCGCGCCGTCGTCAAGCACGGCATCGGGGAGTACGGCGACACCATCACCGGCTTCCGCAACGGTTGGAAGGGCGTCGCCGAGGGCGACGTCATGGCGCTCACCCGCGACGACATCCGCGGCGTGCTCGACTCCGGCGGCACCCTGCTGGGCACCGCCCGCTTCCACCCGCACCGCAGCGAGCACGGACTCGACGCGGTGCGCGACACCCTCGAGGCGGAGCGGATCGACGCCCTCATCTGCATCGGCGGCGACGGCACCCTCCACGCCGCGAGCAAGGTTGCCGAGACCGGGGTCTCGATCATCGCCATCCCCAAGACCATCGACAACGACGTCGCGGGCACCGACCGCTCGATCGGCTACGACACCGCGGTCCACATCGCGACCGAGGCCATCGACCGGATCCACACCACCGCGGAGAGCCACAACCGGGTGATGGTCATCGAGCTCATGGGACGCGACGCAGGCTGGATCGCGGTCAACGCCGGCATCGCCGGCGGGGCGGAGATCGTCCTCACCCCGGAGGACCCGTTCGACATAGACAAGGTGGTCCGGTACCTCAAGCACCGTCACCGGTCCCACGCCAGCTTCTCGATCGTTGTCGTGGCCGAGGGCGCGATGCCGGTCGACGGCGGCTCGATGGCCTGGGAGCAGCAGGTCGGCCAGTACGGCGAGATCGTCGGCGGCGCGATCAGCGAGCGGGTGGCCCGCGAGATCGAGTCCCGCACCGGGTTCGACACCCGGGTGACGGTGCTCGGTCACGTCCAGCGCGGCGGCACCCCGCTGCCCTCGGACCGGATCCTCGGCTCCCGGTTCGGCGTGGCGGCCGTCGACGCCATCCACGCCGGGCAGACTGACGTCATGACAGCCCTCATCGGCGAGACGGTCAGGCTCGTCCCCCTCCGGGAGGTCGCCGGCAAGCCCAACCCGGTACCGGCGGACCTCATCCGGGTCGCCAACGCGCTGGCATAGCCGGCGGCACGTCCATGGCACGCCGACGCGGGTCCACCTCCCGGCAGACTGCTGCCGTGGCGCTCGCTCTCGCGATGCTCGTCGCGTCCTGCGCCGGCCCCGACGGGTCGGACGCTGCCCCGCCGTCGCACGCGGGCCAGTCCGGCGGGACGCCACCCGTGGCCGAGACGACGACGCCGACCGAGACGGTCGCCCAGCAGCGGGGCCCGGACGCCCGAGGCGTCATCGCGCCGCATCCGACCGCACCGCAGGTCGACTGGATGCTGGCGGCGACCGACCTCGACCTGGCGGTCGATCAGGTCACCTTCCACGACCCGCGCTACCCCCCGATGCTCGACGGCTGGCCGATGGTGGGCATGATCGCGGTGGGCGAGGTGTGGGTGGTCGGCGCCGCGGACGTCGCCAGCGACCGGCGCTGGCTCGTCGCGCTCGATCCCACCTCCGGGGAGCAGGTCGCCACCATGGGCGTCACCCGCGGCGACGGCCCGCCGTCGTCGTGCACCGGCGCGCTGGCCGGAGGTGCCGTCGCCTGCCTGTACGGCGACACCCTCGAGGTCCTCGACCCGGCCGCCGGCAGCGCCACCGGCCGGGTGGTGCTGGCCGCGCCTGCCCACAGCGTCCACGTCGTCGACGGCGACGTCCTCGTGCTCGGCGTCGCGGACGACGGCACCGCCGTCGAGCTCACCCGGGTCACCCCGGCGGGGGAGCAGGTGTGGTCGGTGGCCGCCCCGCTCGACGCCGAGGAGTCGCTGGCGATGACCGGCAACTACGTGCCCGTCGTGCAGGAGGCGCCGGGACTGGTGCTCGTGGGCGTCGGGGCCCTGCAGCTGGCCGTCGACGCGGCCACCGGTGCGATCGCCTGGCAGGGCATCGCCGACGTCCTCGCCGTCGGCCCGGACGGCGGTCTCGTCGCCAGCGCCGTGGGTGACCAGGCCTGGGGGACGCCGTCGCGGCTCGAGCGGCTCGACGCGACCGCCACCGTCAGCCTCGGCACCGACGAGCTCGGCTGGCGCCCCGCCGCCGCGAACTCCGGGCTCGTGCCCGGACCGATCGTCACCGACGACGGGGACGGCGTCGTCGGGGTACGGCCCGACGGCGGCCACGCCTGGCGCCTCGAGGCCGACCCCGACGAGCTGCGCTTGCCGATGGTGCGTGCCGACGGCGTCGTCGTGCTGCAGGACACCGCGGGCGTGATGACCGCGATCGAGCCGGAGAACGGCGACATCCGGTGGCGCAACGACGCCGGGTCCAGCGGCTGGACCACCCGGGGATGGGACGCGCTCTCCGACGGGGAACGGATGGTGGTCAGGTCCCCGGAGGGAATCATCGCCGTCGACCTCACCGACGGCTCGCTGGTGTGGGAGGTTCGTGTGCCGGGCGGCGACGGCCAGGTGTGGGAGCTGGTTGACCTCGGCCGCGGGGTGGTCGCGGCCGGCGAGCGGACCCTTCGCGCCTACCTCGGTACGGCTGGCTGAACCCGACGAAAGGCGTGTTGTCCTCGCCGGTCGGCAGCAGGTAGGATCACCTGCGGTGACGTATGCTCACGGCTCGTGACGGCTTCTCGGGAACGGCTTGTTCCCGCCGAGTGGACCCGGTCCGCGGTGCTGCGACATCATCCCTGACCTTACTACCCCTGTCCACATCGGAGTCCGTAACTCAATGACCATTACTACGCCCACCCCGTCGAGCCCCCCGCAGGTCGCGATCAACGACATCGGTTCGGCAGAGGATCTCCTCGCCGCGATCGACGCGACCATCAAGTACTTCAACGACGGGGACATCGTCGAGGGCACTGTCGTCAAGGTCGACCGGGACGAGGTCCTCCTCGACATCGGTTACAAGACCGAGGGCGTCATCCTGTCGCGGGAGCTGTCCATCAAGCACGACGTCGACCCGGACGAGGTCGTGTCCGTCGGCGACCATATCGAGGCCCTCGTTCTCCAGAAGGAGGACAAGGAAGGCCGTCTCCTGCTGTCGAAGAAGCGCGCGCAGTACGAGCGCGCCTGGGGCACCATCGAGAAGATCAAGGAAGAGGACGGCGTCGTCACCGGCACCGTCATCGAGGTCGTCAAGGGCGGCCTCATCCTCGACGTCGGCCTGCGCGGCTTCCTGCCCGCCTCGCTCGTGGAGATGCGCCGCGTGCGCGACCTGCAGCCCTACGTGGGCAAGGAGCTCGAGGCGAAGATCATCGAGCTCGACAAGAACCGCAACAACGTGGTGCTGTCGCGTCGCGCGTGGCTCGAGCAGACCCAGTCCGAGGTCCGCTCCACCTTCCTGCAGACGCTGCAGAAGGGCCAGGTGCGCCCCGGTGTCGTCTCCTCGATCGTCAACTTCGGTGCGTTCGTGGACCTCGGCGGCGTCGACGGTCTCGTCCACGTCTCGGAGCTGTCCTGGAAGCACATCGACCACCCGAACGAGATCGTCGAGGTCGGCCAGGAGGTCACCGTCGAGGTTCTCGACGTCGACATGGAGCGCGAGCGCGTGTCGCTGTCGCTCAAGGCGACGCAGGAGGACCCGTGGCAGGCCTTCGCCCGCACCCACGCCATCGGGCAGGTCGTGCCGGGTAAGGTCACCAAGCTGGTTCCGTTCGGTGCGTTCGTGCGCGTCGAGGACGGCATCGAGGGTCTCGTGCACATCTCCGAGCTGGCGGTGCGCCACGTCGAGGTGCCCGAGCAGGTCGCCAAGGTCGGTGACGAGGTCTTCGTCAAGGTCATCGACATCGACCTCGAGCGTCGTCGGATCTCGCTGTCCCTCAAGCAGGCCAACGAGGGCGTCGACCCCGCGAGCGACGACTTCGACCCGTCGCTGTACGGCATGGCCACCGAGTACGACGACCAGGGGAACTACAAGTACCCCGAGGGCTTCGACCCGGAGACCAACGAGTGGCTCGAGGGCTTCGAGACCCAGCGCGAGGCATGGGAGGCGCAGTACGCCAAGGCCCAGGCTCGCTGGGAGGCCCACAAGAAGCAGGTCGCGGCGGCTCAGGAGGCCGACCTCGACATCGGCAACGAGTCCGTCGGCGCGTCCGGCGGCGGCAGCAGCAGCGGCGGCGGTGGCGGTGGCGGTGGCGCGGCCACCTACACCTCGGCCCCGGTCGAGGTCGCAGGCACGCTGGCCTCGGACGAGGCGCTCGCCGCGCTTCGCGAGAAGCTGACGGGCAACTGACCCAGCAGCAGTAGGCAGACGACGGCCCGTCACCCGCACCACGCGGGTGGCGGGCCGTCGTGATGCACGGCACGTCAGCGGCGGCCGAGCGCGGGTTAGGCTCGATTGATGACTGCCTCTGCTTCCTATGTCCGGCGCGAGCGGGTTCGTCACCAGCTCGGAGTGCGCACGATGACTGTCACCGAGGTGCGTGACCTCGGGCCACAGATGCGCCGCATCTCCTTCACCGGTCCGATGGACGACTTCGTCAGCGAGGGCCCCGGGGACCACCTGAAGGCGTTCTTCCCGGACCCTGGCACCGGGGTCCTCAACGCCCCGCGCATCGTCGACGGCACCCTCGAGCGGCCGGCCGGGCCGGTCATCAGCCGCGACTACACCCCGCTCGTGCGAGAGGACGGCGTCCTCGAGCTCGACTTCGTCATCCACGGCGACGACGGTCCCGCGAGCCGGTGGGCCAGCAGCGCCGCCGCCGGCGACACGCTCGTGCTCGCCGGGCCTCGTGGCTCCCACCTCGTGCCCACCGAGGTCGACCGGTACGTCATCGGTGGTGACGAGACCGCGCTGCCCGCGATCTCCCGCTGGCTGCGGGCGCTGGCGCCCGACGTCCCGGTCACCGTGCTCATCGAGGTCAACGACGCCGCCGACGAGTCCTACCCGCTGGCCCTCGAAGGGGCCGGCCGCACCGTGCAGTGGTTGCACCGGGCGACCGCCGCTCCCGGCTCCACCACGCTGCTCGACGAGGCGGTCCGCGCGCTCGACGCGCAGGACGGCACGGTGTTCTGGTGGTTCGGCGGCGAGTCCGCCTCGCTCATCCCGGTGCGCCGCTACCTGCGCCGCGAGCTCGGCCTGGACAAGACCGCGGTGGACATCAGCGGCTACTGGAAGCGTGGCGCCGCCGAGCACGACCACCACGCGCCGGTCGACCCGGGGGACCCGGACGAGTGACCCGCATCCTCCTCACCGGCTTCGGGCCCTTCGGTCACCACCTGACCAACCCGTCGCAGGAGGCTGTCGAGCTGGTCGCCGAGCAGTGGTCGCCACCCGACGGCACCGCGCTCGTCACCGCGACGCTGCCGGTCTCGTTCGCCCGGGCGACGGCGCTGGTCGGTGAGCTCATCGTGACGCACCGGCCCGACGTCGTCGTCAGCGTCGGGCTCGCCGCTGGCCGCCATGCGATCAGCCTGGAGCGGGTCGGCGTCAACCTCGTCGACGCCCGCATCCCCGACGTCGACGGCGCGCAGCCGGTCGCTGTTCCCGTGGTGCCCGGCGGTCCGCCCGCGGTGCTCACCACGCTGCCGGTCAAGGCCGGCGTGGCGGCGCTGCGCGACGCCGGGCTGCCGGCCGAGCTGTCCCTGTCCGCGGGCAGCTACGTCTGCAACGCGGTGATGTACGCCGCCGGGGTGGCGGCGGCGGACGGGGGCGACGGCGTCCGCGCCGGCTTCGTCCACGTCCCGGCCGCCAACGACCTTCCGGTGGCGGACGTCGCACGGGGGCTGGGGATCGTGCTCGACACCATCCTGGCGACCACGACCGACCTCGCGGTGCCCGGCGGGCGGGAGGACTGGCGCCGGCCCCGCTAGGCTCGGCGGTGTGCTGAGCATCGGGCTGACCGGCGGGATCGGGTCGGGCAAGTCGACGGTCGCGCGCGAGCTCGAGAGGCTCGGTGCCGTCGTCGTCGACGCGGACGCCATCGCCCGCGAGGTCGTCGCACCGGGGACACCGGGGCTGGCCGCCGTCGTCGCGGCGTTCGGGGCGAAGGTGATAGACGCCGACGGCGCGCTCGACCGGCCCGCGCTGGGGGCCGTCGTCTTCGCCGACCCGGACGCCCGCAGCCGGCTCGAGGAGATCACCCACCCGCTCATCGCCGCGGAGGCGTCGCGCCGGCAGGCCGTGGTCCCGCCCGGCGGCGTCGTCGTGCACGACGTGCCGCTCATCGTCGAGAAGAACCTGGCCTCGCGCTACGACCTCGTCGTCGTCGTCGGGGCGGACGACGAGACGCGGGTCCGCCGGCTCGTCGACGACCGGGGGATGAGCGAGGACGACGCCCGCGCCCGGCTCGCGGCGCAGGCCAGCGACCGTGAGCGGCGGGAGGTCGCCGACGTCTGGCTCGATAACTCCGGCACCCGGGAGGAGCTGCTCGCGCGGGTGCACGCGCTGTGGCCGCAGCTGGAGAGCCGGGCGGGCGCCGACGGCCGCGACCGCGGCTGACGGCACGGCGCGCGGTGTCGTACCCACGACGTACCGTTGACCCATGCGTCCTGTCACCGACCTGCAGCGGACCGTCGCGCCGTTCGAGGTCATCTCGGAGTACACCCCCTCCGGCGACCAGCCCACCGCCATCGCCGACCTCGCCGAGCGCCTCAAGGCGGGGGAGAAGGACATCGTGCTGCTCGGGGCCACCGGCACCGGCAAGTCCGCCACGACGGCGTGGCTCGTCGAGCAGGTGCAGCGGCCCACGCTGGTGATGGCGCCGAACAAGACGCTCGCCGCGCAGCTTGCCACCGAGTTCCGTGAGCTGCTGCCGAACAACGCCGTCGAGTACTTCGTCTCGTACTACGACTACTACCAGCCCGAGGCGTACATCCCCAACACCGACACCTTCATCGAGAAGGACTCGTCCATCAACGACGAGGTCGAGCGGCTGCGGCACTCGGCGACCAACAACCTGCTGACCCGGCGCGACACCATCGTCGTCGCCTCGGTGTCGTGCATCTACGGCCTGGGCACGCCGCAGGAGTACGTCGACCGGATGGTGCAGCTCGCCGTCGGCGACCAGATCGACCGCGATGAGCTGCTGCGCCAGTTCGTGACGATGCAGTACACCCGCAACGACCTCGCCTTCACCCGCGGCACCTTCCGGGTGCGCGGCGACACCATCGAGATCATCCCGGTGTACGAGGAGCTGGCGATCCGGATCGAGATGTTCGGCGACGAGATCGAGGCGCTGCACACGCTGCACCCGCTCACCGGCGAAATCATCCGCACCGAGCCCGCCATCCACCTGTTCCCCGCCACGCACTACGTCGCCGGCCCGGACCGGATGAAGCGGGCGATCGGCACCATCGAGGCCGAGCTCGCCGAGCAGCTCGAGCGGTTCGAGGCGCAGGGCAAGCTGCTCGAGGCGCAGCGGCTACGGATGCGCACCACGTACGACGTCGAGATGATGCGGCAGATCGGCAGCTGCTCGGGGATTGAGAACTACTCGCGGCACATCGACGGCCGTGGTCCCGGCACCGCCCCGCACACGCTGCTCGACTACTTCCCCGAGGACTTCCTGCTCGTGATCGACGAGTCGCACGTGACCGTGCCGCAGATCGGCGCGATGTACGAGGGCGACATGTCCCGCAAGCGGACCCTCGTCGACCACGGCTTCCGGCTGCCCAGCGCGATGGACAACCGGCCGCTGCGGTGGGAGGAGTTCCTCGAGCGGATCGGGCAGACCGTCTACCTCTCGGCCACCCCGGGCCCGTACGAGCTGTCGCAGTCCGACGGCGTCGTCGAGCAGATCATCCGGCCCACCGGGCTGGTCGACCCGCAGGTGATCGTCAAGCCCACCGAGGGGCAGATCGACGACCTGCTCGGCGAGATCCGCGCGCGCACCGCACGCAACGAGCGGGTGCTGGTGACCACGCTGACCAAGAAGATGTCCGAGGACCTCACTGACTATCTCCTCGAGCGCGGCGTCAAGGTGCAGTACCTGCACTCCGAGGTCGACACGCTGCGGCGGGTGGAGCTGCTCCGGGAGCTGCGGATGGGCGTCGTCGACGTCCTCGTGGGGATCAACCTGCTGCGCGAGGGGCTCGACCTGCCCGAGGTGTCGCTGGTGGCGATCCTCGACGCCGACAAGCAAGGTTTCCTGCGCTCGGGCACCGCGCTCATCCAGACCATCGGGCGCGCCGCGCGGAACGTCGCAGGTGAGGTCCACATGTACGGCGACGTCATCACCGCCGCGATGGAGAAGGCGATCGACGAGACCAACCGGCGCCGCGACAAGCAGGTCGCCTACAACCTCGAGCACGACATCGACCCCACCCCGCTGCGCAAACGGATCGGCGACATCACCGACATGCTCGCCCGGGAGGACGTCGACACCGCCGAGCTGCTCGAGGGCGGCTACCGTGGCGCCGGCGGCGGCGCCAGCGCGCGTGACAAGCAGGTGACCGGCTCGGCGCTGCGCAGTCGGCTCGGCACCGCCGCCGCGACCGACCTCGCCGACCTCATCCAGCAGCTGAGCGACCAGATGCACGGTGCCGCCGAGGAGCTGCAGTTCGAGCTGGCGGGCCGGCTGCGCGACGAGATCTCCGACCTCAAGAAGGAGCTGCGCCAGATGAACGCGGCGCAGTAGGGGATCAAGGGGGCGGCGCGGGTGGCAAAGGCCACGGCACCAGAGGCTGGCGACGTGGGCGATATGTCGTAGGGTGATGCCCGCGGAGGGGAGTATTCCCCAACGGTGGTGTCGTCATCACAGCAGGTCAGTACCTGCTCGGTGCCACCGGCGCACAGCATCGCGAACCAGCGGGTGCTCGGCGCGGAAGAGACCTCCGGTACCAATTCCTACGTACCGGAGGCACAGTGGACGTCCACGCGCTCGGTTGGATCCTGCTCATCGGGATCATCGTCGTGATGATCACCGTCGACATCGTCGGCCACGTGCGCACCCCGCACGCGCCGAGCATGAGGGAAGCGGCCTGGTGGTCGATCGCCTACGTCGCGATGGCGCTGGTGTTCGGCGTCATCGTGTGGCTGGTGTGGGGCCCGACCTTCGGCGGTGAGTACTTCGCCGGGTACGTCACCGAGAAGTCGTTGTCGGTCGACAACCTGTTCGTGTTCGTCATCATCATCGCGGCGTTCCGGGTGCCCAGGAACTACCAGCAGGAGGTCCTGCTCGCCGGGATCATCATCGCGATCGTGCTCCGCGGCGTGTTCATCGCGCTGGGCGCGGCGGCGATCGAGAACTTCTCCTGGGTCTTCTACATCTTCGGCGCGTTCCTCGTCTACACCGCCATCTCCCAGGCCCGGCAGGGCTTGGAGACCGGCGAGCAGGACGAGGAGTACCACGAGAACGGCTTCGTCCGGCTGGTGCGCCGCTTCTTCCCGGTGACCGACGACTACGTCGGCGGCAAGCTCGTCGCGAAGCAGAGCGGCAAGTGGATGATCACGCCGATGCTGCTGGCGATCGTCGCCATCGGCAGCGCGGACATCATCTTCGCGGTCGACTCCATCCCGGCGATCTTCGGCCTCACCCAGGAGACGTACCTCGTCTTCGCGGCCAACGCGTTCTCGCTGCTCGGTCTGCGTCAGCTGTACTTCCTCATCGACGGCCTGCTGGAGAAGCTGGTCTACCTCCACTACGGGCTGGCCGCCATCCTCGGCTTCATCGGACTCAAGCTCGTCATCCACGCGCTGCACCAGAACGAGGTCGGCTTCATCAACGGCGGCGAGCCGGCGCTGCTGGGGATCCCCGAGCCGGGGATCGTCGCCTCGCTGGTGTGGATCATCGGGGTGCTCGTCATCACGATCGTGGCGAGCATCGCGAAGAACAAGAAGGACGCCCGCGAGGCCGACGAGAGCGCCGGCCGCGGCTGACCGGCGGCCGGGCTACCAGCCCCGGGCGCGCCACTCGGCCAGCTGACTGCGCTCGTCACCGAGCGTGGTCGGCTTGCCGTGCCCCGGCCACACCACGGTGTCGTCGGGGTAGCAGGCGAACAGCCGCTCCTCGACGTCGTCGATCAGCGAGGCGAAGGCCGCGGCGTCGGGGGTCTTGCCGACGCCGCCGGGGAACAGCGAGTCCCCGGTGAACAGGTGCACCCGTCCCGGCCGGGCGGAGTCCGGGGCCTCGGTGAGGGCCAGCGCCACCGAGCCGAGGGTGTGCCCGCGCAGGGCGATGACATCGAGCACCGTCGCGCCGTGGGCATCCACCGGCAGGCGGTCGCCGTGCACCAACCGCTCCGCGACGGGTACTGGCAGCGCCGCCGCATCCTCGGCGCCGGCCGCCGTCCGCGCACCGGTGGCAGCGACCACCTCCGCGAGGGCTCGGTGGTGGTCCCAGTGCTGGTGGGTGGTGACGACCGTGCGCAACGGCCCGGCACCGGCCTCGGCGACCAGGGCGAGCAGCCGGGGCGCGTCGTCGGCGGCATCGATGAGCAGCTGGTCGCCTGCGGCGGCGGTGAGGAAGTAGGCGTTGTTGTCCATCTCCGAGACGGCGACCCGGCGAAGGGTCACCGCACCGAGGTGCAGGGTCTGGTCGGCGGTCATCACGCTCTCCTCGACAAGTCAGGGACTGGTGGCAGGACCTCGGGGGCGGTGGCTGGTCGGTACACGGCCGCTCTGGGAGGGAGGGTCTGCAGCGGGGGCGTCACGCGACGGCGCCNCCACGAGGTCTACCTGCACCGTACCGGCCCGGGAGAGCAGCCTGTGACTGCGGACACGCTGAGTCGAACAGATGTACAGCGCCGGCGGTCGGCCGTATCATCTTGGGGTGAGTGATCAGCTTCTGGTACGCGGCGCGCGTGAGCACAACCTCCGCAACGTCGACCTCGATCTCCCGCGGGACTCCCTCATCGTGTTCACCGGCTTGTCCGGCTCGGGGAAGTCCTCGCTGGCGTTCGACACCATCTTCGCCGAGGGGCAGCGGCGCTACGTCGAGTCGTTGTCCTCCTACGCCCGGCAGTTCCTCGGCCAGATGGACAAGCCCGACGTCGACTTCATCGAGGGCCTGAGCCCCGCGGTCTCCATCGACCAGAAGTCGACCAGCCGCAACCCGCGGTCGACGGTCGGCACCATCACCGAGGTCTACGACTACCTGCGGCTGCTCTACGCCCGCGCCGGCACCCAGTACTGCCCGGTGTGCGGCGAGAAGGTCATCGCCCAGACGCCGCAGCAGATCGTCGATCAGCTGCGCGAGCTGCCCGAGGGTACCCGCTTCCAGCTGCTCGCCCCGGTCGTCCGTGGCCGCAAGGGCGAGTACTCCGAGATGTTCCGCGAGCTGCAGGCCACCGGGTTCTCCCGGGCGCGCGTCGACGGCCAGGTCGTCTCGCTGGCCGAGCCGCCGGAGCTGGAGAAGAAGCTCAAGCACACCATCGAGGTCGTCGTCGACCGCCTGGTCGCGCGCGACACGATGCGCCAGCGGCTCACCGACTCCGTCGAGACCGCGTTGCGGCTCGCCGACGGTCTGGTCATCGCCGAGTTCGTCGACCTTCCCGAGGACGCCCCCGACCGGGAGCGCCGGTTCTCCGAGCACCGCGCCTGCCCCAACGAGCACCCGCTGCACCTCGAGGAGATCGAGCCGCGCACGTTCTCCTTCAACGCCCCGTACGGCGCCTGCCCGGAGTGCTCGGGGATCGGCACCAAGCTCGAGGTCGACCCCGAGCTCGTCGTCCCCGACGACGAGCTGTCCCTCGCGGACGGCGCCGTCCAGCCGTGGGCGAAGGCCTCCTCGGAGTACTTCCTGCGACTGCTTCGCGCGCTCGGCGAGGACCTCGAGTTCTCGGTCGACGTGCCGTGGCGGGCGTTGCCCAAGCGTGCCCGGGAGGCCATCCTTCACGGCAAGGACCACGAGGTCCACGTGCGCTACCGCAACCGTTGGGGTCGCGAGCGGGCGTACTCCACCGGCTTCGAGGGTGCGATCACGTTCATCCAGCGCAAGCACGAGGAGACCGAGTCCGATCAGTCCCGGGAGCGGTACGAGGGCTACATGCGCGAGGTCGCCTGCTCGGTGTGCCACGGCGCCCGTCTCAAGCCCGAGGTGCTTGCGGTCAAGATCGGCGACCTCTCGATCGCCGAGCTGTGCGCGCTGCCGATCGACGAGGCCAAGCCGTTCCTCGACGCGCTCGTGCTCGGCACCCGGGAGACCGCAATCGCCGGCCAGGTACTCAAGGAGATCAACGCCCGGCTCGGCTTCCTCGTCGACGTCGGCCTCACCTACCTCACGCTGTCCCGCTCCGCCGGCAGCCTGTCCGGCGGCGAGGCGCAGCGGATCCGGCTGGCCACCCAGATCGGTTCCGGCCTGGTCGGCGTGCTGTACGTGCTGGACGAGCCGAGCATCGGCCTGCACCAGCGCGACAACCGCCGACTGATCGAGACCCTCACCCGGCTGCGGGACCTCGGCAACACGCTCATCGTCGTCGAGCACGACGAAGACACCATCCGGTCCGCGGACTGGATCGTCGACATCGGCCCGGGGGCGGGGGAGCTGGGCGGGGTGATCGTCCACTCCGGCGATCTCGAGGGACTGCTCGCCAACGCCGGCTCCGCGACCGGTGCCTACCTCGCCGGCACCCGGCAGATCCCGATGCCCGCCACTCGCCGCGTCATCGACAAGGACAAGATGGTGCGCGTCGTCGGCGCACGGGAGAACAACCTCGACGGCGTCTCGGTGGACTTCCCGCTCGGCTGCTTCGTAGCGGTCACCGGGGTGTCCGGCTCCGGCAAGTCCACGCTGGTCAACTCCATCCTCTACAACGTCATGGCGAACGAGCTCAACGGCGCCCGCCGGGTGCCCGGCCGCCACCGCCGGGTCACCGGGCTCGACCACCTCGACAAGGTCGTCCACGTCGACCAGAGCCCCATCGGGCGCACCCCGCGCTCCAACCCCGCCACCTACACCGGGGTGTGGGACCACGTCCGCAGCCTGTTCGCCGAGACGCAGGAGGCCAAGGTCCGCGGCTACACCGCGGGCCGGTTCTCCTTCAACGTCAAGGGCGGGCGCTGCGAGTCGTGCAAGGGCGACGGCACGCTGAAGATCGAGATGAACTTCCTGCCCGACGTCTACGTGCCGTGCGAGGTGTGCCACGGTGCGCGGTACAACCGCGAGACCCTCGAGGTCCACTTCAAGGGCAAGTCGGTCGCCGAGGTGCTCGACATGCCGATCGCCGAGGCCGCCGACTTCTTCGCCGCCACGCCACGGATCGCCCGCTACCTGCGCACGCTCGTCGACGTCGGCCTCGGCTACGTGCGCCTCGGGCAGTCCGCACCCACCCTCTCCGGTGGCGAGGCGCAGCGCGTCAAGCTCGCCTCGGAGCTGCAGCGCCGCTCCAGCGGGCGCTCCGCGTACGTCCTCGACGAGCCGACCACCGGCCTGCACTTCGAGGACATCCGCAAGCTCCTCAAGGTGCTCCAGGGACTGGTGAACAAGGGCAACACCGTGATCGTCATCGAGCACAACCTTGACGTGATCAAGAACGCCGACTGGATCATCGACATGGGCCCCGAGGGTGGTTCGGGCGGCGGCACGGTCGTGGCCGAGGGCACCCCGGAGCGGGTCGCGAAGGTCGCCGCGTCGCACACCGGGCGGTTCCTTGCCGAGGTGCTCGAGCGGCCCGAGGTGGCCGACGAGGTCCTCGAGCTCGAGCTCGACGCCGTCAGTAGCTGACGACGACGACGGCGGGCCGGCCCCGTCGTCGTCGTCCGCCCGGCGCGCGCGCGCCGGGCGGACGACGACGACGGGGCTGGCCCGTTGTCGTTGTCGTCAGCTACTGACGGCGTCGAGCTCGAGCTCGACGCCGTCAGTAGCTGACGACGACGACGGCGGGCCGGCCCCGTCGTCGTCGTCCGCCCGGCGCGAGCGCGCCGCGCCCCTTCGCCACGCCGAGGCCGCCCGGGGTGTGGCGCGGATCACTAGGGTGGGGTCATGGGACCGCTGAACACGTACACCGTGACCGTCGACTGGACCGGGGCCGACGCGACCGGCACCGCCAGCTACACCTCCTACTCGCGTGACCACGAGGTCCGTGTCGAGGGCAAGCCGGTGCTGCTGGCGACCTCCGACCGACGGGTCGCCGCCGATGTCTCGCGGTACCGGGCCGAGGAGCTGTTCATCGGCTCCGTCTCGCAGGCGCAGATGCTGTGGTTCCTGCGCAGCGCCGCCCGGGAGGGCATCGTCGTCGTCGGCTACACGGACGTCGCAACCGCCACCGAGCGCGTCGAGGCCGGTGGCGCCGGCCCGTTCTCCGACGTCGTGCTCCGCCCACGGGTGACCTACGCCCACCCCACCGGCGAAGAGACGGCCGCCCGGCTGCACCGTGACGCGGCCGCCGCCAACCACATCGCCCGCACCCTCAACTGCCAGGTGCGGGTCCAGCCGTTCGCGCCGGTGACCGCCGAGGCGGTCGACGTAGGCTGAGAGGCATGGCCGACCCCACCACCTACCGCCCCAGGCCGGGGGAGATCCCGACGTCCCCGGGGGTCTACCGGTTCCGCGACGCCCACGGCCGGGTCATCTACGTCGGCAAAGCGAAGAACCTGCGTTCCCGGCTGTCGAGCTACTTCCAGGACGTCGCCGGCTTGCACCCGCGCACCCGCCAGATGGTCACGACCGCGGCGTCGGTCGAGTGGACGGTGGTGGAGACCGAGGTCGCCTCGCTCGCGCTGGAGTACTCCTGGATCAAGGAGTACGACCCACGGTTCAACGTCAAGTATCGCGATGACAAGTCCTACCCGTACCTCGCCGTCACATTGTCGGAGGAGGTGCCGCGCGCGACGGTGATGCGTGGTGCCAAGCGCAAGGGCAACCGGTACTTCGGGCCCTACGGCCACGCCTGGGCGATCCGCGAGACGGTCGACCTCATGCTGCGGGTGTTCCCGGTGCGCACCTGCTCCGCGGGGGTCTACCGGCGGGCCGAGCGCTCGGGGCGGCCCTGCCTCCTGGGGTACATCGACAAGTGCTCCGCGCCGTGCGTCGGCCGGATCTCGGTCGAGGACCACCGTGACCTCGCGCAGGACTTCTGCACCTTCATGGCCGGCAACACCCGACCGTTCGTCAAGCGGCTGCAGGCCGAGATGCGGGCCGCTGCGGCGGAGCTGGACTTCGAGCGGGCGGCGCGGCTGCGCGACGACCTCGGCGCCCTCGAGCGGGTGGTGGAGAAGAACGAGGTGGTGCTCGCCGACGGCACCGACGCGGACGTGTTCGCGATGGCCGCCGACGAGCTCGAGGCCTCCGTGCAGGTCTTCCACGTCCGCGACGGCCGGGTCCGGGGCCAGCGCGGCTGGGTGGTGGAGAAGGTCGAGGACATCACCGACGCCGAGCTCGTCGAGCGGCTCCTCCAGCAGGTCTACGGTGACGTCGCGGTCACTGGCGAGGACGCGCCCGCCAGCAGCGACGGTGACCAGGTCCGGGCGAGCGCAGTGCCGCGGGAGGTGCTCGTCCCGGTGCTGCCGGCCGACCTGCCGCAGCTCGACGAGTGGCTGCGGCAGCTGCGGGGGAGCGCGGTCTCGATCCGGGTGCCGCAGCGCGGCGACAAGCGGGCGCTGGCCCAGACCGTGCACCGCAACGCGGAGCACGCGCTCATGCTCCACAAGTCCCGGCGGGCCGGCGACCTCACCACCCGGTCGCAGGCGCTGGCCGACCTCACCGAGTCGCTCGCCCTCGACGACGCGCCGCTGCGCATCGAGTGCTACGACATCTCCCACACGCAGGGCACCCACCAGGTGGGCTCGATGGTGGTCTTCGAGGACGGCCTGCCGCGCAAGAGCGAGTACCGCAAGTTCATCGTGCGGGGCGCCGACGGCAGCGGTGCCCGTGACGACACCGAGGCCATCGCGGAGGTGCTGCGCCGCCGGTTCAAGCACTACCGCGCCGCCCGCGAGCAGCAGCCGGGCGGGCAGCAGCCGGGCGGGCAGCCGGCCGCGTCCGGCGGGCAGGTCGCCGCACCCGGTGGACCGGCGGCCGCGCCGCAGCCGGCGGCCGGCGAGTACGACGACGACGGCGTGCCCATCGCCGCCGGGCCGGTCGACCCGGACACCGGCCGGCCGAACAGGTTCGCGTACCCGCCCAACCTCGTCGTCGTCGACGGCGGGCAGCCGCAGGTGGCGGCGGCGCAACGGGTGTTCGACGAGCTCGGCGTCGAGGACGTCGCGCTCATCGGCCTCGCCAAGCGGCTCGAGGAGATCTGGCTGCCGGACGACGAGTTCCCGCTGGTGCTGCCCCGCACCAGCCCCGGGCTCTACATGCTGCAGCGGCTGCGCGACGAGGCCCACCGGTTCGCGATCGCCGCGCACCGAGGCCGGCGCAGCAAGGCGATGACCCGCTCGGTGCTCGACGACATCCCGGGCCTCGGCCCCACCCGGGCGGCCTCGCTGCTCAAGCACTTCGGCTCGGTCGCCGCGATGCGGCAGGCCACGGTCGAGGACGTCGCCTCGGTCAAGGGGGTCGGACCGCGTACCGCGCAAGCCGTCGTCGATGCGCTGCGCGGGCCGACCGCCGCCACTGCCCCGGACGCAGCCACCGCGACCACCGCCCCGGACGCGGCCACCGCGCCGACGGCGGAGGACGCGACGGCGGCGCCACCGCCTGCGCCGGCACCTGGCATCCTGGGGACATGATGAGCGAAGGGACCGACATGGAGCCTGGCCAGGACGCCACACCCCCCGCAGACGGCGACGCCGCCCGCCACCCGGGCACGGTGCCCGAGGGGATCCCGCTGCTCGACCGGCAGACGCCGGCGCAGCCGGACGACCGGCCCGAGCTGCTCGTCATCACCGGGATGTCCGGCGCGGGGCGCTCCCGGGTGGCGACCACCCTGGAGGACATGGACTGGTTCGTCGTCGACAACCTGCCGCCGCGGATGCTCGACCCGCTCGCCCGGATGCTCACCGCCTCCGGAGGCGGGGTCAAGCGGCTGGCCGCCGTCGTCGACGTGCGCAGCGGGGAGTTCTTCGCCGAGCTGCTCACCGTGCTCGACGAGCTCCAGGCGCAGGGCGTCAACTACCGGATGATCTACCTCGAGGCCGACGACGCCGAGCTGGTGCGACGGTACGAGCAGGTGCGCCGCGCCCACCCGCTGCAGGGCGAGGGCCGGATCCTCGACGGGATCGCCGCGGAGCGCGAGCTGCTGCTCGACCTGCGCCAGCGCGCCGACACCATCATCGACACCACGAGCTTCAACATCTACGACCTCGCGCGCTTCATCCGGCAGCGGATGGGTGCCGAGGGCGGCCAGCCGGTGCAGCTGACGATCGTGTCCTTCGGCTTCAAGCACGGCCTGCCGCTGGACGCCGACCACGTCGTCGACGTCCGCTTCCTCTCCAACCCGTACTGGGTGACCGAGCTGCGTCACCTGTCGGGCCGCGACGAGGCCGTGAGCCGGTACGTGCTCGGGCAGCAGGGGGCGCAGGAGTTCGTCAACCGCTACGTCGAGCTGCTGCTGCCGGCGCTGGAGGGGTACGAGCGGGAGCTCAAGCACTACGTGACCATCGCCATCGGTTGCACGGGCGGCCGGCACCGCTCGGTCGCGGTCGCCGAGCAGATGTCGGAGCGGTTCCGTGACCAGGGGCGGCAGGTGCGCACCCTCCACCGTGACGTGGGTCGAGAATGAGCACCGCGCCGACGCCGTGGCCCAGCCAGCTCGACCGCGGGCTGCGAGTGGTCGCGCTCGGTGGGGGCCATGGCCTCTCGGCGACCCTCCAGGCGTTGCGCCACGTGTCGAGCGAGCTCACCGCCGTGGTCACGGTCGCCGACGACGGCGGGTCTTCCGGCCGGCTGCGCCACGAGCTCGGCCGGTTGCCCCCCGGAGACCTGCGGATGGCGCTCGCCGCGCTGTGCGGGGACTCGGAGTGGGGGTTGACCTGGCGCGACGTGCTGCAGCACCGGTTCACGTCGGAGGGACCGCTCCACGGGCACGCGCTGGGCAACCTGCTGATCGTCGCGCTGTGGGACATCCTCGGCGACGAGGTCGCCGGACTCGACTGGGTGGCCCGGCTGCTCGGCGCCCGGGGGCGGGTGCTGCCAATGGCGTCGGTGCCGCTCGATATCGAGGCACAGGTTCAGCTGCCCGCCTCCACGGGGTTGTACACGGTGCGCGGCCAGTCCCGGGTAGCGGTCACCAGCGGGACCATCACGTCGGTGCGGCTGATCCCGGAGGACCCGCCGGCATGTGAGGAGACCCTCACCGCAGTCCGTGAGGCCGACTGGGTGGTCCTCGGGCCCGGGTCTTGGTATACCTCGGTCATCCCGCACATGCTCGTCCCGGAGCTGGCGACCGCGCTCCAGGAGACCAGGGCCCGCCGTGCCCTGACGCTCAACCTGTCAGCGCAGGTCGGGGAGACGGACGGGATGACGGCGGCCGACCACCTGCGCACGCTGCGCGAGCACGCGCCTGACCTGCGCCTCGACGTCGTCATCGCCGATCCGGCCGCCGTCGACCAGATCGACGAGCTCATCGCGGTGGCGCGGACGCTGGGCGCGCGGGTACTGCTGCGCCAGGTCGGGCTCGGGGACGGCAGTGCCCGGCACGACCCGCTGCGCCTCGGGGCGGCGTACCGTGACGCCTTCGACGGTGTGCTCGCCGACGTCGACGAGCACACCGGCCCCGCGACCGGGTAGGTCTGGCGTCGTGAGAGGCTTCCAGCTGGCAGACGACCGGGTGTAACCGACCGAGAGGGCACGAGCAGAGTGAGTGCAAGGATGTCGGCGACCTCGCTGACCGCGTCCGTGAAGGACGAGCTGGCGCGGCTGGAGATCGACAAGGTGTCGGCCCGCAAGGCCGAGGTGGCGGCGACGCTACGGTTCGCCGGGGGGCTGCACATCATCTCCGGAAGGATCG
The DNA here is from genome assembly GCF_036421875.1 of Georgenia sunbinii. Lineage (NCBI taxonomy): Bacteria > Bacillati > Actinomycetota > Actinomycetes > Allobogoriellales > Allobogoriellaceae > Georgenia > Georgenia sunbinii. The sequence goes on from NZ_JAZGOL010000001.1 coordinate 211,619, forward strand.
TCATCGAGGCCGAGCTCGACCTCGGCATCGCGGCGCGCAGGCTCCGGCAGGCGATGAAGGAGCTGTTCGGGCACGGCAGCGAGGTGATCGTCGTCTCCGGCGGTGGCCTCAAGCGCGGCAACCGGTACGTCGTCCGCGTCGTGCACGACGGCGAGTCACTCGCCCGTCAGACCGGGCTGCTCGACAACCGCGGCCGCCCGGTGCGCGGCCTGCCGCCCGCCGTCGTCTCGGCCAGCGTGACCGAGTCGGTGGCGGCGTGGCGTGGCGCCTTCATCGCCCGCGGCTCGCTCACCGAGCCCGGCCGCTCCAGCGCGCTGGAGATCACCTGTCCCGGCCCGGAGGCCGCACTGGCGCTCGTCGGTGCCGCCCGCCGGATGCAGATCTCCGCCAAGGCCCGCGAGGTGCGCGGCATCGACCGCGTCGTCATCCGCGACGGCGACGACATCAGCGCGATCCTCACCCGGATGGGCGCCCACGACGCCGTGCTCGTCTGGGAGGAGCGCCGCACCCGGCGCGAGGTGCGCGGCACCGCCAACCGGCTGGCGAACTTCGACGACGCCAACCTGCGCCGCTCGGCACGGGCCGCCGTCGCCGCCGGTGCCCGGGTGGAGCGCGCCTTCGAGATCCTCGGGGAGGACATCCCCGAGCACCTCGTCGAGGCCGGCAAGCTGCGGCTGGCGAACAAGGAGGCCAGCCTCGAGGAGCTCGGTGCGCTCTCGGTCCCGCCGCTCACCAAGGACGCGGTCGCCGGGCGGATCCGACGCCTGCTGGCGATGGCCGACAAGCGCGCCCACGAGCTGGGGATCGGCGACACCGAGGCCGTCCTCACGCCGGACATGCTCGACCTCTGAACCGGTTATCGCGACCGGCGAACACGCCCGGGCCTGAGACGTGAGACACACTCGGAATGCCGGAATCTTGCGGTTTTAGAGACCGCGGTCACCGAACCCCTCAGGAACGTGCGTTGCCGTCGCCGCTGGCGGGGTTCGGGGGAGACCTACGTCCTCTCGCCGGCCGAACCGGCGGTGTAACCTTGGGGCCGTGGGAAGGCGGCTGGGAGCCGCCTGACCAGCGCGTACTGAGCGCTTCCACACCCGACAGACGATATGCGTGCGCCGAGCGGCGCACTACAGGAGGACATAGTGACCATCCGCGTCGGCATCAACGGTTTCGGCCGCATCGGCCGTAACTTCTTCCGCGCCGTGCTCAGCACGGGGGCGGACATCGAGATCGTCGGGGTCAACGACCTCACCGACAACAAGACCCTGGCCCACCTGCTCAAGTACGACTCCATCGCGGGCGTGCTCGACCAGGACGTGAGCTACGACGACGACTCCATCACGGTGGGGGGCAAGGTCGTCAAGGCCTTCGCCGAGAAGGACCCGGCCCAGCTGCCCTGGGGCGAGATCGGTGCCGACATCGTCATCGAGTCCACCGGCCGCTTCGTCAGCGGTGGCGCCGCCAAGGCGCACCTGGACGCCGGCGCCAAGAAGGTCATCATCTCCGCGCCCGGCAAGGACGTGGACGCCACCTTCGTCATGGGTGTCAACCACACCGACTACGACGCCGCGCAGCACAACATCTTCTCCAACGCGTCCTGCACCACGAACTGCCTGGCGCCCATCGCCAAGGTTCTCAACGACGCCTTCGGCATCGAGCGTGGCCTGATGACCACGATCCACGCCTACACCGCGGACCAGAACCTGCAGGACGGCCCGCACAGCGACCTGCGCCGCGCCCGCGCCGCCGCGCTGAACATGGTCCCCACCACCACCGGTGCCGCCAAGGCCGTCTCCCTCGTGCTGCCCGAGCTCAAGGGCAAGCTGGACGGTTACGCCATGCGCGTGCCGGTCCCGACCGGCTCGGCCACCGACCTCACCTTCACCGCCACCAAGCCGGTGACGGTCGAGGAGGTCAACGCCGCGGTCAAGGCTGCCGCCGAGCTGCCGCAGTGGAAGGGCATCCTCAAGTACACCGAGGACGAGATCGTCTCGCAGGACATCGTCGGCGACTCGCACACCTCGATCTTCGACGCCGGCCTCACCAAGGTGATCGGCGACCAGGTCAAGGTCCTCTCCTGGTACGACAACGAGTTCGGCTACGCCAGCTCGCTGGTCAAGCTCTCCGAGTACGTGGGCGAGCGTCTCTGAGCTAGCCCCGCTCCACTCGTGACGGACGTCCGCGCACCGATCGTTCGGGGCGCGGACGTCCTCATGTCTGCCACCTCCCGGTACCCGACCCCAAGGAGTACGTCATGTTGACCATCGACAGCCTGGGTGACCTGCGCGGCAAGCGCGTCCTGGTCCGCTCCGACTTCAACGTCCCGCTGGACGGCACCACCATCACCGACGACGGCCGCATCCAGGCCGCCCTGCCGACCCTCACCGCGCTGCTCGACGCCGGTGCCAAGGTCATCGTCACCGCCCACCTCGGTCGCCCCAAGGGCGCCCCGGACCCGGCGTTCTCGCTGGCGCCGGTCGCGACCCGCCTCGATGAGGTCCTCGGCCGCCCGGTGACCCTCGCCGCCGACACCGTCGGCGAGGACGCCAAGGCCAAGGCTGCCGCGCTCGCCGACGGTGAGGTGCTGCTGCTGGAGAACATCCGCTTCGACGCCCGCGAGACCTCCAAGGACGACGCCGAGCGCGGCGCCCTGGCCGACGAGCTCGCCGCGCTGGCCGACGCCTTCGTCTCCGACGGCTTCGGCGTCGTCCACCGCAAGCAGGCGTCGGTGTACGACGTCGCGCTGCGCCTGCCGCACGCCGCCGGCACGCTGGTCTTCAAGGAGATCGCGTCGCTGAGCAAGGCCACCGGCAACCCCGACCGGCCCTACGCCGTCGTCCTCGGTGGCTCGAAGGTCTCGGACAAGCTCGGTGTCATCGGCAACCTGCTGACCAAGGCCGACCGTCTCCTCATCGGTGGCGGCATGGTGTTCACCTTCCTCGCTGCCAAGGGGTACTCGGTGGGCAGCTCGCTGCTCGAGGAGGACCAGGTCGAGACGGTCAAGGGCTACCTGCGCGACGCTGAGACGAACGGCGTGGAGATCGTGCTGCCCACCGACATCGTCGTGGCGCCGGCGTTCGCCGCCGACGCCCCGGCCACCGTCGTGGCCGCCGACGCCATCCCGGACGACCAGATGGGCCTGGACATCGGCCCGGAGTCCGCCGCGCTGTTCGCCTCGAAGATCGCCGACGCGAAGACCATCGTGTGGAACGGCCCGATGGGCGTGTTCGAGTTCGACGCGTTCGCGGCCGGCACCAAGGCCGTCGCGCAGGCGATGCAGGACGCCGCCGGGTTCACCATCGTCGGTGGTGGCGACTCCGCCGCCGCAGTTCGGGTTCTCGGTTTCGACGAGGACAAGTTCGACCACATCTCCACCGGTGGCGGCGCCAGCCTCGAGTTCCTCGAGGGCAAGGTTCTGCCCGGCGTCGCGGTTCTGGAAGACTGAGGCCATGACGAACCGCACCCCGCTCATGGCGGGCAACTGGAAGATGAACCTCGACCACAACGAGGCGATCCACCTCGTGCAGAAGCTCGCGTGGGCGCTGAAGGACAAGGAGCACGACTACGACGACGTCGAGGTCGTGGTCGTCCCGCCGTTCACCGACATCCGCTCCGTGCAGACGCTGATCGACGGCGAGAAGCTCGGTGTGCGCTACGGCGCGCAGGACGTCTCCGCGCAGGAGAGCGGCGCCTACACCGGCGAGATCTCCGCGACGATGCTCGCCCGGCTCGGCGTGAGCTACGCCGTCGTCGGGCACTCGGAGCGGCGCCAGCTCCACGACGAGGACGACGCCCTCGTCGGCGCCAAGGCCAAGGCCGCGCTCGGCCAGGGAATCACCCCGATCATCTGCGTCGGGGAGGGGCTGGACGTCCGGCAGGCCGGCAACCAGGTCGCCTACACCCTGGCGCAGATCGACGGCGCGTATGCCGGGCTGGACGCCGAGGCCGCCGCCAAGACGGTCATCGCCTACGAGCCGGTGTGGGCCATCGGCACCGGTGAGGTCGCCACCCCGGAGGACGCGCAGGAGGTCTGCGGCGCGATCCGTGGCCGGCTGGCCGAGCTGTACGACCAGACCGTCGCCGACACCGTCCGCGTGCTCTACGGCGGCTCGGTGAAGTCCGGGAACGTCGCTTCCATCATGGTCAAGGAGGACGTCGACGGCGCGCTCGTCGGCGGCGCGAGCCTGCAGGCCGAGGAGTTCGCAGCCATCGTGCGCTTCCAGGAGCACGCGACGGCCTGACCCCGCCACCACCACGACGCGCCGTGCTCCCCAAGGTCTTGGGGGACACGGCGCGTCGTGGTTTCCGTGACGGGCACCTCATCGCCTATCCTTGAGCAGTTGCGGCGTCTGCCGCTGCCCGAACCACACCGAACTCGAAGGAGCCACCGGCTCGATGGACATCTTGCGGATCGTGCTCCAGGTCCTGCTGGTCATCACCAGCGTCTTCCTTATCCTGTCGATCCTTATGCACAAGGGGCGCGGCGGCGGCATGTCCGACATGTTCGGCGGCGGCATCAGCTCCTCGATCGGATCCTCCGGGGTTGCCGAGCGCAACCTCAACCGGATCACCGTGGGAATCTCGGTGCTGTGGGCGACGACCATCGTCCTGCTCGGGATCATGGCGCGGATCAACTGAGAAGGGGACGACCGTGGCTGGTGGAAGTGCGATCCGTGGCTCGCGCGTAGGTGCCGGGCCCATGGGCGAGGCCGAACGGGGCGACGCTGCCCCGCGCGTGCGAGTGTCCTACTGGTGCGCCAACGGCCATGAGACCCGCCCGAGCTTCGCTGCGGAGCCGGAGATCGTCGTCCCGGAGACGTGGGACTGCCCGCGCTGCGGGATGCCCGCCGGCCAGGACCAGGCAGCGCCGCCGTCGGCTCCCAAGAACGAGCCGTACAAGACGCACCTGGCGTACGTGAAGGAGCGGCGCACCGACGCCGACGGCCAGGCCCTCCTCGACGAGGCCCTCAGCGCCCTGCGCACCCGCCGCGGCCAGTAACCCCCTTTCTCCTCGCCGAGAGCGGGATTATCCGCGAGAGCAGACTTGTCGCCGACAGCGGGATTATCCGCGACAGCAGACTTGTCGCCGACAGCGGGATTCTCCGCGACAGCAGACTTGTCGCCGAGAGCGGGATTGTCCGCGACAGCAGACTTGTCGCCGAGAGCGGGATTGTCCACACGGGTATGACTGCGGTCGGCTGCGTCGGCAGGGGTGTTCACCTGTGCAGGCCGGTGATAATCTCGCGCCTGCGCCACGAGGCGCCGGTCGCGGGGGACAGCCATGGCAGCACGGGAGCACACCCAGGTCCAGCAGTCGTTGCCGGCGCAGCAGCCCCAGCGCGATGGCGAGCGGTCGCGCCGTCGGATCAGCGTACTTTCTGCCGCGTCGGGGATGGTGCGGCTCGCACCGGGTGATATTGGGCGGCTCACACCGAACGACCTGCGGCACCTGCAGCGGTCCGCCGGGAACCAGGCGGTCGGTCGGACACTGGCGGAGGATCGCCCGGTGCAGCGGTGGCCCGACATCACCAGTGGCGACGGCACCTTCAATTACGTCCTCGGCGCGGAGTTCGTGAACAAGCACGTCGCCGACTCGTTGGCGGAAGCGCGGCGCAAGGCGCAGCACTGGTATGACCCGGAGGACCCGCACCGCACTGCGGTGACTGTTATTCTGCGGAGCTCGCTGACCGCGGTGACCCGGGCCGGCGACGCCACCCGCCGTCACCCCTATGACTGGTCGCTCATGATTGACGTCACCGGGGTGACGATGGGGCCGAGCGGCCGGGTCGGTTCCAACGGCGATCCCGGAACCCTCGAGGACATCGAATCAGTGGTCGTGAGCGGGTACAACCACGGAGCCGGTGGCAAGATCACCCACGTCGCGGCAGCGCAGTAGGCGCCGGGAGGAGAGCTGGCTTCCCGTCGAGAGCCGACGTGTCCGCGAGAGCAGACATCTCACGGAGAGCGGGATTGTCCGCGCAAGTAGGGCCCACTCACGGGCCGACAATCCCGCTCTCGCGGACAATCCTGCTGTCGGTGACACGTCTGCTGTCGGTGACAAGTCTGCTGTCGGTGACAATTCTGCTGTCGCGGACAAGTCTGCTGTGGGTGACAATCCCGCTGTCGGCGACAAGTCGGCTGTCGGTGACAAGTCGGCTGTCGGTGTCGTTGTGGCGGGGTGGTGAAGGGCTAGGCGGGGAGGGCGGTGGCGGCGGGGAGGTCGAGGAGCCAGAGGGTGCGTAGGCGGCCGCGTACCATGCCAGCGGGGACCTTCGGACCCTCGGTGCCATCCTCGTCGACCAGGCCGGAGCCGGTCAGTGCGGCGGCGACGGCCGGTGCCTTGGACTCACCGGACACCACCAGCCACACCTGGCGCGCGGAGCTCAACGCCGCGAGCGTGAGGCTGACGCGCTCGGGCGGCGGCTTGGGGGAGTCGGGCTCGGCGATGGCGCCGACCTCGGTGACGTCGAGGCTCGGGCGTCCGGGGAACAGTGACGCGACGTGCCCGTCGGGTCCCATCCCGAGCACCAGGGCCGCGAACTCCGGCACGGTCGCGCCGGCCGGGGCGTGCTCAGCGAGCTCGCGGGTGTAGTCGGCCGCAGCGGTCTGCACGTCCGGCGCCCGGTCCGGACCGGGCATGGTGTGGATGTTGGTGGCCGGCAGCGGCACGCGGGCGAGCAACGCGGCGCGTGCATCACGCTCGTTGCGCTCCTCGTGCCCCTCGGGCACGAAGCGCTCGTCGCCCCACCACACGTGCACGGCGCTCCAGTCGACGGCAGCGGCCAGCGGGTTCTGTGCCACCTGCTCGAGCAGGCTGACGACGATGCTGCCGCCGGTGAGCGCGATGTGCACCGGGCTGGCGACCGACTGCGCGTCGATCAGCGTGAGCAGCAGCCGCGAGGCGCCGCCGTGGGCGAGCAGCTCCGCGCTCGGATGGACGACGACGACGGGCGGCGCGCCTTCAGTGAGCTCGGATGCGGTGGTGTCGGTCATGCGTCCTGCCTTTCCGGTGCGGTGATGAGTGGTAGTCCCTGGGTGAGGACACGGCCATAGGTCTCGTCGGGGTCGAGCCGGCGCAGCTCCTCGGTGAGGCAGTCGGCCAGCGTGCGCTCGGCAAGGTTGATCCGCTGGTCCATCCGGCCGGGCCGGGTGAGGAAGGCGACGTTGGCGCCGGGCTTGCGGTGCAGCAGGATCGGGCCGCGGTCCCGGTCCAGGGCGACCTGGGTGACGGCGTTGGCGCCCTCTTCCTCGATCCGGACCTCGACGCCGAGCGTGTGCGCGAGCCAGCCGGCGAGCATGTAGACCGACGGGCGGCCCGGCGCACCTGTCACCCAGGCGGCGTCGACGCGGTCGTGCGGCGGCTCGTCGAGGGTGGCGGCGAGCAGTCCGCGCCACAGCGTCACCCGTGCCCACGCGAGGTCGGTGTCTCCGGGGGCGTAGCCGGGGGCGAGTGCACGCAGCGTGGCGAGCGGGTCCGCGGTGGCGGTGGCGTCGGTGATCCGGCGCTGCGCCATCGCGCCCAGCGGGTCCTTGCTCGGGACGGCGGGCGGCTGCCCGGTCCACCACACGACGATCGGAGCGTCGGGCAGCAGCAGCGGCACCACGAGGGTGTCGATCTCGTCGGCCGGTCCGCCGCGGGGCCGCAGCACGACGACCTCGCTGAGCCCGGCGTCACCGCCGACCCGGATCTGTGCGTCGATGCTCGCCGGGCCGTCCTCGCCGTCGTTGACGACGGCGATCACCCGGCAGGGGTGCTCACGAGAGGCGCCGTTGGCGGCCTCCAGCCCGCGCTCGGCGGCCTCGGTGGACTCGGCGACGACGATGAGCGTCAGCACCCGGCCCATCGCCTGGGCGCCGCTGGCGCGACGCAGCTCGGCGAGCTTGGCGGCGACCTCGCCAGAGGTGGTGTTGCGCATGGTGGTGATCATCGAAGCGTTCCCTTCACGGCATCCGCCACTTGCGGCCATCACGTTGCAGCATCTCGTCGGCGGTGGACGGACCCCACGAGCCGGGTCGGTACCCCTCGGGCTGTCCGGCCGTCGACCAATGCTCGGTGATCGGGTCGAGGATCTCCCAGGACAGCTCGACCTCCCGCTGGTGCGGGAACAGCGGCGGGTCACCGAGCAGCACGTCGAGGATGAGTCGCTCGTAGGCCTCGGGGGAGTCCTCGGTGAAGGCGTTGCCGTAGCCGAAGTCCATCGTCACGTCGCGCACCTCCATCGCGGTGCCGGGGACCTTCGCGCCGAACCGGATGGTCACGCCCTCGTCGGGCTGCACCCGGATGACGAGCGCGTTCTGGCCGAGCTCGGAGTCCTCGGCCAGGCCGAGGGGCAGGTGCGGCGCACGCTTGAAGACGACCGCGATCTCGGTGACGCGGCGTCCCAACCGCTTGCCGGCACGCAGGTAGAACGGCACGCCGGCCCAGCGACGGGTGCCGACCTCGAGCCGCATCGCGGCGTAGGTCTCGGTGATGGAGTCGGCGGTGATGCCGTCCTCGTCGAGGTAGCCCTGGACGTGCTCGCCGCCCTGCCAGCCGGCGGAGTACTGGCCACGCGCCGTCGTCTCGCCGAGGTCGTCGCCGAGGCGGACGGCGGAGAGGACCTTCTCCTTCTCGCGGCGCAGCGCGTTCGCGTCGAAGGAGAAGGGCTCCTCCATCGCGGTGAGCGCGAGGAGCTGCAGCAGGTGGTTCTGGATGACGTCGCGGGCGGCGCCGATGCCGTCGTAGTACCCGGCCCGGCTGCCGATGCCGATGTCCTCGGCCATCGTGATCTGCACGTGGTCGACGTAGTGCGCGTTCCACACCGGCTCGAACAGCTGGTTGGCGAAGCGCAGCGCGAGGATGTTCTGGACGGTCTCCTTGCCGAGGTAGTGGTCGATCCGGAAGACCGAGCTCTCGGGGAACACCTCCGACACGACGTCGTCCAGCTCCTTGGCGGACTCGAGGTTGTGCCCAAAGGGCTTCTCGATGACCACTCGGCGCCAGGTGTCCTCCGCGGGCTCGGACAGGCCGGAGCGCTGGAGCTGCTTGAGGACGAGCGGGAACGAGCGCGGTGGCACCGAGAGGTAGAAGGCGTGGTTGCCGCCGGTGCCGCGCTCGGCGTCGAGGTCGGCGACCGTCTTCGCGAGCGTGTCGAAGGCGTCGTCGTCGTCGAACTCGCCCTGGACGAACCGGAAGCCGCTCGACAGGTGCTCCCAGGTGCGCTCGGAGAACTCGGTGCGGGCGTGCTCGCGGACGGCGTCGTGCACGATCTTGGCGAAGTCCTCGCGAGACCAGTCGCGGCGGGCGAAGCCGGTGAGTGCGAACGACGGCGGCAGCAGGCCCCGGTTGGCGAGGTCGTAGATCGCCGGGAGCAGCTTGCGCTTGGCGAGGTCGCCGGTGACTCCGAAGATGACCAGGCCGGCCGGGCCGGCGATCCGCGGCAGGCGGCGGTCGTCGGGGTCGCGCAGCGGGTTGGTCCCGCCCCGCTCGAGGGGGTCAGCGTTACTCATGGTCTCCTCACGGCGGGGCGCGCCAGGTTCAGGAACGTTCAGCGGGCCAAGGGTACCGGCAACCGTTGGCCGCACGGGCGCCGCGTCACCAGGTGGACGCAGCGAAGGCCGCGACCCCGGCTGGGGTCGCGGCCCTCGCGGGTCGGCATCGATCAGGCCGACGGCGGTGCTTCCAGCCCGGAACGGACGCGCTCGGTGAGCTCGTCCCAGCTCTGCTGGAACTTCTCGACGCCCTCGGTCTCGAGGGTCGCCATGATGTCGTCGTAGGAGACACCGACGCGCTCGAGCGCGTCGAGCTGCGCGCGGGCCTCGTCGTAGGTACCGGTGACGGTGTCCCCGTGCAGCTCGGCGTGGTCCGCCGCGGCGCGCAGCGTCGACTCCGGCATGGTGTTGACGGTGCCGGCGACGACGAGGTCCTGGACGTAGAGCGTGTCCGGGTAGGCCTTGTCCTTGACACCGGTCGACGCCCACAGCAGCCGCTGCGCGCGGGCACCGGCCGACGCCAGCGACTGCCAGCGCTCGGAGGAGAAGATCTCCTCGTAGGCCTGGTAGGCGAGGCGTGCGTTGGCGATCGCGACCTTGCCGCGCAGCTCGGCGGCGGCCGGGTCGTCGAGCTTGTCCAGCTCGGCGTCGGCGGCGCTGTCGATCCGCGAGACGAAGAACGACGCCACCGAGTGGATGCTCGACAGGTCGATGCCGGCGTCGCGGGCCTTCTCCAGGCCGTCGATGTAGGCACCAGCGACCGCGCGGTAGCGGTCGAGGGAGAAGATCAGCGTGACGTTGACGTTGATGCCCTCGGCGATCGACTGGGTGATGGCCGGCAGCCCCGCCGGGGTGGCCGGGATCTTCACCAGCAGGTTCGGGCGGTCGACCAGCTTCCACAGCTGGCGGGCCTGGGCGATGGTGCCCTCGGTGTCGTTGGCGAGGTAGGGGTCGACCTCGATCGACACCCGACCGTCGACGAAGTCCGAGCCCCGGTAGATGTCGAGGAAGCGGTCGCAGGCGTTGGCGACGTCCGACGTCGTCAGTGCGGTGATGGTGCTGGCGACGTCGGCGCCCTGCTCGGCGAGCGCGCGGATGTCGGCGTCGTACCGGTCGCCCTGGGAGAGCGCCGCGGCGAAGATCGACGGGTTCGTCGTCACGCCGACGACGTGGTCCTCGGCGATGAGGGAGTCGAGGCTGCCGGGCCCCTCGCCCTCGAGGCGCTCGCGCGAGAGGTCGTCGAGCCAGATCGAGACGCCGAGCTCGCTGAGCTCGGAGAGGTGGTTGGTCATGGTGCTCCTTCGTGGTGTGCCCGGCGGCCGACCGTGGCCGGCCGCCGGGCAGTGCCGTCGTTGGTGCTACTTGGGCAGGTCACCGGTGCCGGAGGCGGTGCCGCCGGCCTGGTCGGTCGGCGCAGCGTCGCCTGCCGCGGCGGCGATGGACTCGCGCGCCTTGGCGACGGTCGCGGCCGGGGTGAGGCCGAACTCCTCGTAGAGGCGCTCGAAGGCGGCCGACGCGCCGTAGTGCTCGAGGCTCACGCTGCGGCCGGCGTCGCCGACGACCCCGTGCCAGCTGAGGGCGATCCCGGCCTCGATCGAGACGCGGGCGCGCACCGAGGGCGGCAGCACCGACTCGCGGTACGCGTCGTCCTGCACGGCGAACCACTCGAGGGACGGCATCGACACGACGCGGGTCGCGACGCCGTCGGCCTGGAGGGTCTCGCGCGCGGCGAGCGCGATCTGCACCTCGGAGCCGGTGGCGATGAGGATGACCTCGGGGGTGCCACCGGTCGCCTCGGCGAGCACGTAGCCGCCGCGGGCCGCGCCGTCGGCGGAGGCCAGGGTGTCACCCTCGGCCGCGCCGTCGCCGCGGGCGGGGTTGGGCACGTTCTGGCGGGTGAGGACGAGACCGGCGGGACGCTCGGTGTTCTCCAGGATCGTGCGCCAGGCGACGGCCGTCTCGGCGGCGTCGGCCGGGCGGACGACGTCGAGGCCCGGGATGGCCCGCAGCGCCGAGAGGTGCTCGACGGGCTGGTGGGTCGGGCCGTCCTCGCCGAGGCCGATCGAGTCGTGGGTCCACACGAAGGTGGACGGGATGCCCATGAGCGCTGCGAGCCGGACCGCGGGACGCATGTAGTCCGAGAACGTGAGGAAGGTACCGCCGTAGGGGCGGGTGAGGCCGTGCAGCGTGATCCCGTTGAGGATCGAGCCCATGCCGTGCTCACGGATGCCGAAGTGCAGCGTGCGGCCGTAGGGGTTGCCCGGGAACATCTTCGAGGAGCGCTCCACCGGCAGGAAGGACGGCTCGCCCTTCATCGTGGTGTTGTTCGAGCCGGCGAGGTCGGCGGAGCCGCCCCACAGCTCGGGCAGCGTGTCGGCCAGCGCAGAGAGCACGGAGCCCGACGCGGATCGGGTCGAGACGGCCTTGTCGGCCTCGAAGGTCGGCAGCGCGTCGGTCCAGCCCTCGGGCAGCTCGCCGGCCCGCAGCCGCTCGAGCAGCTTGGCGCCGTCGGGGTTGGCGGTCTGCCACGCCTGGAAGTGGGTCTCCCACTCCTTGCGCGCGGCGGCGCCGCGGTCGATGACCTTGCGGGCGTGACCGAGGACCTCGTCGCTCACCTCGAAGTTCTGCTCCGGGTCGAAGCCGAGGACCTGCTTGAGGCCGCTGACCTCTTCGCCGCCGAGCGCCGAGCCGTGGATCGCGCCGGTGTTCTGCTTGGTGGGCGCGGGCCAGCCGATGATGGTGCGCAGCGCGATGAACGTGGGCCGGTTGGTCTCGGCCTTGCCGGCCTCGATCGCGGCGAGGAGCGCGTCGGCGTTCTCGGTGTAGCCGGTGCCGCCGTCGGTCCAGTCGACCCGCTCGGTGTGCCAGCCGTAGGCGGCGTAGCGGGCGAGGACGTCCTCGGTGAACGCGATGTTCGTGTCGTCCTCGATGGAGATCCGGTTGTCGTCCCAGATGACGACGAGGTTGCCCAGCTCCTGGACGCCCGCGATGGCGCTCGCCTCGTGGGTGACGCCCTCCTGGAGGTCACCGTCGGAGGCGATCACGTAGATGTTGTGGTCGAACGGGCTGGTGCCCGCCGCGGCGTCGGGGTCGAGCAGGCCGCGCTCCCGGCGGGCCGCCATGGCCATGCCGACGGCGTTGGACAGGCCCTGGCCGAGCGGTCCGGTGGTGGCCTCGACGCCGTCGGTGTGGCGGAACTCGGGGTGGCCCGGGGTCTTGGAACCCCACGTGCGCAGCGCCTGGAGGTCCTCGAGCTCGAGGCCGTAGCCGGACAGGTAGAGCTGGATGTACTGGGTGAGCGCGCTGTGACCTGCCGAGAGGACGAACCGGTCACGCCCGAGCCAGTGCGGGTCGGTCGGGTCGTGCCGCATGACGTTCTGGTACAGCAGGTATGCGGCGGGGGCCAGGCTCATCGCGGTGCCGGGGTGGCCACTACCGACCTTCTGGACGGCGTCGGCGGCAAGCACTCGGGCCGTGTCGACGGCCCTCCGGTCGAGGTCGGTCCACCCGGTCGACTGGGTGCTGGTGGTCTCGGTCACGTGGGGACTCCCTTGAAGGTGTACGACGGGCGCGGTCGAGCTCGGGGCAGACGCCCGCGCGCGACCACGGATACGACTGATCCTATCGGGCGTCGGCAACCTGGGGCAGGTGGTCTCACCCAGTTGCCACCGCTCGTCGGAGCGGTGGGTGTGAGACGGGTCATCCGACCGACGCCAGGGCGCCGTTCCCGTGCGCCTGCTGATGGACGTTGCCCGGCTGAGCCGTAGTATGGGGAGGGAGACGGGGCCGGCTGCCCGGCCCGCCATGTGGTCCCCGCAGTGCGGGGCCGGGTCAGATGTGGAGCAAGCAACGCGTGCGAAGTGTCCAGCCAGCGCCTGAACGCCACGGTCAGCCTCCCGCTGGCCCCCTCGAGCGATCAGCCGACGCGGACCTGACGGCGCCCCGGGACGACGACCGGTCCTCGCTTCGCTCCCAGCCGGGTCCGCAGCGCGCGAGCACCGGACCGGTGAGTCGTGCCGACAAGGTCCGCGCCTACGTGGCGCTGACCAAGCCCCGCATCATCGAGCTGCTCCTCATCACGACGATCCCGACGATGTTCCTCGCGGCCGACGGCTGGCCGGGGCTGTGGCTCGTGGTGGCCACGCTCATCGGCGGGGCGGCGGCGGCCGGCTCGGCCAACACCTTCAACATGATCTTCGACCGGGACATCGACCGGTTGATGAACCGCACCAAGCAGCGGCCGCTGGTCACCGGGGTGCTCACGGTGCGGGCCGCGACGGTCTTCGCCTACGCCCTGGGCGCCATCGCGTTCGGCTGGTTCGCGCTGCTGGTCAACTGGCCCTCGGCGTGGCTCTCGCTCGCCGCGATCACGATGTACGTCGTCGGGTACACCCTGCTGCTCAAGCGCCGCACCTCGCAGAACATCGTGTGGGGCGGGGCGGCCGGCTGCATGCCGGTGCTCATCGGCTGGTCGGCCGTCACCGGGTCGCTGGCGTGGCCGGCGCTGGTGCTCTTCGGCATCATCTTCTTCTGGACCCCGCCGCACTACTGGCCGCTGTCGATGCGCTTCAAGAAGGACTACGCGCGTGCCGAGGTCCCGATGCTGCCGGTGGTGGCGTCCGACGTGAAGGTCGCCTGGCAGATCCTCGGCTACGGGGCGGCGATGGTGGCCACCTCGCTCGTCCTCGTCCCGGTCGCCTCGATGACCTGGGTGTACGCGGTCATCTCCGCCCTCGCCGGGGCGTGGTTCCTGTGGTCCTGCGTCACGCTGCTCACCCGGACCCGGCACCCGGAGCGCGGCAAGCCCGCTGCGATGAAGGTCTTCCACGCGTCGATCACCTACTTGACGGTCGTGTTCGTCGCCATCGCCGTCGACCCGTTCCTGCCGCTGTAGGAGCGATGACCACACCGAGCGGCCGCAGCGACGCGGCGCCCGGAGCGACGGACGGGGCGCCGGTGCCCGGGCGCGGGCTCACGGTCCCGCTCGAGGAGTACCTTGCCCACCTCACGGTGGAACGGGGGCTGAGCGAGCACACGCTGTCCGCCTACCGGCGCGACCTCACCCGCTACACCCACTACCTCGCTGCCCAGGGACGCGACGTGCTGGCGGACGTCACCGAGGCCGACGTGGGCACCTACATCGAGGTGCTGCGCTCAGGCTCCGACGGCGGCCGGGCGCTGGCGGCGTCCTCGGCCGGTCGCGCCGTGGTGGCCGTTCGAGGCTGGCACCGGTTCGCCGCGCTCGAGGGGCAGACCGGCGCCGACCCGAGCGCGGCCGTGCGAGCACCGGCGACCCAGCGGCGGCTGCCACGCACCCTGAGCACCACCGACGTCGAGCGTTTGCTCGAGGCGGCTTCGGTCGGCGACGGCCCGGTGCCGCTGCGCGACCGCGCGCTGCTCGAGCTGCTGTACAGCACAGGGGCGCGGATCAGCGAGGCGGTGTCGCTCGCGGTGGACGACATCTCGCTCGCCCCGGAGGGCGCGCTCGTGCGGCTGTTCGGCAAGGGCCGCCGGGAGCGGGTGGTGCCGGTCGGGCGGTTCGCCGTGGCAGCGGTGGAGGCCTACCTCGTGCGGGCGCGGCCACTGCTCGCGCAGCAGGGCCGCGGGAACTCGACGCTGTTCCTCAACCGTCGGGGCAACCCGTTGAGCCGGCAGAGCGCCTGGGCGGTGCTCAACGACGCGGGGGAGCGCGCCGGGCTCGACGGCCACGTCTCGCCGCACACCCTGCGGCACTCGTTCGCCACCCACCTGCTCGCCGGCGGGGCTGACGTCAGGGTGGTCCAGGAGCTGCTCGGCCACGCGTCGGTGACGACGACGCAGATCTACACCCAGGTGACGGTGCAGACGATGCGCGAGGTCTACGCCGCCGCGCACCCTCGCGCGCTCGGCTGAGCTCGTGCCCGCAGCCGCGAATCTGTAGATACTCCCGGTTCCGCGCGCCGCGTGGCGCAAACGGGCGTCGTCGAACTACCGTGGGCGGCGTGAGTGATCCCCAGCAGCCGACGTTGATCGACGGTGTGGCCCCCGGCGAGGCCGCCGACTTCCCCGTGCCGTCGCCGCTCGACGGGCACGGCCCGGCCCGGGTGATCGCCATGTGCAACCAGAAGGGTGGCGTCGGCAAGACGACCACCACGATCAACCTCGGCGCGGCGCTGGCCGAGTACGGCCGCCGGGTCCTCATCATCGACTTCGACCCGCAGGGTGCGGCGTCGGCCGGTCTGGGCGTCAACGCCCACGAGCTCGACCGCACCATCTACAACGTCCTCATGGAGACGCGCTCGGACGTGCGCGACGTCATCCACGAGACGAGCGTCCCCGGCCTGGACATCGTCCCGGCGAACATCGACCTCTCCGCCGCCGAGGTCACCCTCGTGACCGAGGTGGCCCGGGAGCAGGCGCTCACCCGGGTGCTGCGCCCGGTGATCGACGACTACGACATCATCCTCATCGACTGCCAGCCCTCGCTCGGGCTGCTCGCGGTCAACGCGCTCACCGCCGCGCACGGCGTGATCATCCCCCTCGAGGCGGAGTTCTTCGCGCTGCGCGGTGTCGCGCTGCTCATGGAGACCATCGACAAGGTCAGCGACCGGCTCAACCCCCGGCTGCAGCTCGACGGCATCCTCGTGACGATGTACGACGGGCGCACGCTCCACGCCCGTGAGGTGCTCGAGCGGGTGCAGGAGGGCTTCGGCGACAAGGTCTACGACACCCTCATCGCCCGGACCATCAAGTTCCCCGACGCCACCATCGCCACCGTGCCGATCACCAGCTACGCCCCCAACCACAACGGCGCCCACGCCTACCGCCGGCTGGCGCGAGAGCTCGTCGCCCGCGGTGACGTCGCCTGACCCGGCGGCACCCGCAGCCGGACGAACCGCGGGCGGTGCGACCGCCTTCGAGGTGACGCTGGAGAACTTCTCCGGCCCCTTCGACCTGCTGCTGTCGCTCATTGCCAAGCACCGCCTCGACATCACCGAGGTGGCGCTGGCGACCGTGACCGACGAGTTCATCTCCCACCTCGCCGGCCAGGCGGAGTGGGACCTGGGCCAGGCGAGCGAGTTCCTCGTCGTCGCCGCCACCCTGCTCGACCTCAAGGCCGCCCGGCTGCTGCCCCGCGGTGAGGTCGAGGACGACGACGACCTCGAGCTGCTCGAGGCCCGGGACATCCTCTTCGCACGACTGCTGCAGTACCGCGCGTACAAGCTGGTCGCGGCCGACCTCGAGCACCGCTGGTCGACCAACGCCCGCTCCTACCCCCGCTCGGTGCCGCTCGAGCCGCACTTCGCGGCGCTGCTGCCCGAGCTGGTGCTTCGGGTGGGGCCCGAGCGCCTTGCCGAGCTCGCCGCCGGCGCGTTCGCGCCCCGCCCGGGCCCGCCGCAGGTGGACCTCAGTCACCTGCACGCGCCGGTGGTTCCGGTGCGTGAGCAGGCGACGATCATCGTCGGCCGGCTGCGGCGGCTGCGCTCGGCCTCGTTCCGCACCCTCGTCGAGGACGCCGACTCCACCGCTGTCGTCGTCTCGAGGTTCCTCGCGCTGCTCGAGCTGTTCCGCGAGGGCGTGATCAACTTCGACCAGGCGGAGGCGCTGAGCGAGCTGCGGGTGACGTGGGCGGGCAGCGAGGACGGCGACGTGATGATCGTCGCCGACTATGACGATGAACTCCCTGCTTCGGTGGCCCCCGACGCCGCCGATGTCGGGGAGGATGGACCCGATGACTGAGCCCGACCCCACCGCGCCCGACGTCGCCGGACCCACCGACGACGACGCCGCCGCCGAGCCTCGCTACGAGGCGGTCCCGGACGACGCGCTCCCCGAGGAGCAGCTCGCGGCCATCGAGG
Organism: Georgenia sunbinii; assembly: GCF_036421875.1. Lineage (NCBI taxonomy): Bacteria > Bacillati > Actinomycetota > Actinomycetes > Allobogoriellales > Allobogoriellaceae > Georgenia > Georgenia sunbinii. The sequence goes on from NZ_JAZGOL010000001.1 coordinate 228,928, forward strand.
CGATCCTCATGGTCGTCGACGAGCCGGTGCCCGCCGCACAGCTGGCCAGCGTGCTCGGGCTGCCCACCGGGCAGGTCGCGGAGCTGCTTGCCGAGCTGGCCGCGGACTACGCCGGGGAGCGCGCCGGCCGGCCCCGTGGCTTCGTGCTGCGTGAGCTGGCCGGCGGCTGGCGGATCTACTCGTCGCCGGTGCTGGCCGACGTCGTGGGACGGTTCGTCGTCGACGGCCAGACCGCCCGGCTCACCCAGGCGTCCCTCGAGACGCTCGCGGTGATCGCCTACCGCCAGCCGGTGTCCCGCGGCCGGATCGCCGCGATCCGCGGCGTCAACGTCGACGGCGTCGTGCGCACCCTGCACGCCCGCGGGCTCATCGAGGAGGCCGGCCACGACGACGACGGCGGCGCGGTCCTTTACCGCACGTCCGACTACTTCCTCGAGCGCATGGGACTCGGCTCACTGGCCGACCTGCCCGCGCTCGCCCCCTACCTGCCCGATCTTGACGGGCTCGACGACCTTGCCGAGGAGCTGCGATGAAGAACAACGACCGCGACGTGCACGACCCCGCTGGTACCCGACTGCAGAAGGTGCTGGCCGCCGCTGGCTACGGCTCCCGCCGGGCCTGCGAGGTGCTGATGACCAACGGCCGGGTGAAGGTCGACGCCCAGGTGGTGCGCGAGCTCGGCGTGCGCGTCGACCCGGCCAAGGCCGTCATCCACGTCGACGACGTGCGGCTGCAGCTCGACGACACGATGGTCACGCTGGCGCTGCACAAGCCGCTCGGCGTGGTCTCGACGATGTCCGACCCGGACGGGCGCCCGGACCTGTCGCAGTACGTCACCGACCGACGGCTGTTCCACGTCGGCCGGCTGGACGAGCAGTCCGAGGGGCTGCTGCTGCTGACCAACGACGGCGACCTCGCCCACCGGCTCACCCACCCGTCGTTCGAGATCGTCAAGACCTACATCGCGACCGTCGAGGGGCACGCCGAGCGCGGCCTGGCTCGCGTCATGCGCGACGGCATCATGCTCGAGGACGGGCTGGCCAAGGCCGACAAGTTCACCGTGATGGACACCAGCCCGCAGGCGTCGATCGTGCAGATCGAGCTGCACGAGGGCCGCAACCGGGTGGTGCGGCGGATGCTCGAGGAGGTCGGCCACCCGGTGACCCGGCTGGTGCGCACCCGGTTCGGCACCATCCGCCTCGGCGACCTCAAGCCCGGCAAGACCCGGGTGATCGCCGGCACCGAGCTCGGCACGCTGATGAGCGCCGCCGGACTGTGAGCGCCGCCCCCGGCGCTGACGGCGCCGGGGGTACCCTTGGCCGGTTGTTCTCGGCCCGGCCCGCCATGCCCGGGCCGATCCTGCGCGGCCAGCCGCGAGACGAGAGGTTCGACCGTGACGAGTGAGAACGGGCTGACGACGACGGGCCCGGTGCGCATCATCGGCACCGGCCTGCTCGGCACCAGCATCGGCCTTGCGCTGCACTCCGCCGGGGTGCCGGTGCAGCTGAGCGACGCCTCGCCGTCAGCGCTGGCGCTGGCCCGTGACCTGGGCGCCGGGGAGCCGATCGGCCCCGAGTCCGCCGAGCCGGCGATCGTCGTGGTGGCGACCCCGCCGGACGTCGCTGCCGAAGGGGTGGTCGCCGCGCTGCGCGCGCACCCTGGAGCGGTCGTCACCGACGTCGCCAGCGTCAAGGCGATCATCGCCGACGAGGTCGCGGAGCTCGCGACGGCGCAGGAGCAGTCCCGCTACGTCGGCTCCCACCCGATGGCCGGCCGGGAGCGCTCCGGCGCCGCGGCGGCCGACCCCGACCTGTTCGCCGGCCGCCCCTGGGTGATCGTGCCGACCGGGGCGACCGCACCGGCGACGACGGCCGCGGTGCGCGGCATCGCGGTCGACCTCGCCGCGATCCCGCTGCTGCTCGCCGGCACCGAGCACGACGACGCCGTCGCGCTCGTCTCGCACGTGCCCCAGCTCGCCGCGTCGCTCGTCGCCGCCCGGCTGGTCGACGCGCCCGAGGAGGCGCTGTCGCTGGCGGGGCAAGGACTGCGCGACGTCACCCGGATCGCGGCGTCGGACCCGCAGCTGTGGGCCTCGATCCTCGTGGGCAACGCCGGCCCGGTGGTCGCCGGGCTGCGGGCGCTGCGCGAGGATCTCGACGCGCTCGTCGCCGGTCTGGAGCGGGCGGCGGCCGAGGGGCCGCTGGCGCCGGGCGCGATGGCCGCGATGGCGGCCGTGGTGGCCGCCGGCAACACCGGCGTCGCCCGGATCCCGGGCAAGCACGGCGGCGCGCCGCGGCGGTACGCCACGGTCACCGTGCTGGTGCCCGACGCGCCCGGCGAGCTGGGCCGGCTGTTCAGCGAGGTCGGGCAGATCGGCGTGAACATCGAGGACCTCCAGCTGGAGCATGCGGCCGGCGCCAAGGTGGGCATGGCCCACGTGTCGGTGGTGCCGGCGGCCGCCGCCAGGCTGGAGGACGGACTGACGGAGCTGGGTTGGAGAGTGGTGGGGGAGTGAACGCCGTGGCACCGGTGGTGGTGGCGATCGACGGACCGTCCGGATCGGGCAAGTCGACGATCAGCAAGCGGCTGGCCGCCGAGCTCGGGCTGGCGTACCTGGACACCGGTGCGATGTACCGTGCCGCGACCTGGTGGTGCCGGCGCTGCGAGGTGGACCTCGACGACGCCCCCGCCGTCGCGCAAGCGGTGCGGCAGATGCCGTTGGTGATGGTCACCGACCCCGCCGGTCCGCGCGTGGTGTGCGACGACGTCGACATCACCGAGCTGATCCGCGGCTCGGACATCTCCGCCATCGTGTCGAAGGTGGCGACCAACCTCGAGGTCCGCGCCGAGCTGCAGCGCCGCCAGCGGGCGGAGATCGACGCCGAGCAGCGCTCTGGCGGGCGCAGCGAGGGCCGCGGCATCGTTGCCGAGGGACGCGACATCACCACCGTCGTCGCCCCGGACGCGACCGCGCGGATCCTGCTGACCGCCGACGAGGCCGCCCGGCTCGCCCGCCGCGCCCGCGAGCTGCACGGTGCCGTCGACGAGGCCGCGCTGGCCGCCACCCACGACGAGGTGGTCCGGCGCGACGCGGAGGACTCGACCGTGTCCACCTTCCTCACCGCCGCCGGCGGCGTCGTGACGATCGACTCGTCCGCCCTCACCCTCGACCAGACGCTGCAGGCGGTGCTCGACGTCGTCGTCGCGGCACGTGGGGCGGTGACGACGTGAGCGAGCCCACGGCGTCGAAGGCGGCCGCGAGCCGCGGGGCACGGGTCCGCGCGGAGGACATCTACCGCTGGGGACCGGTCTGGTCGCGGCGGGTGGGCTGGTTCCTCGACCACGTCTACTGGAACACCACGGTGCTCGGCGGGGAGCACGTGCCGCGCACCGGGCCGGTGATCATCGCCTCGAACCACACCGGCGTCATCGACGGGCCGCTGCTGCACGGCGCGATCCCGCGCAGCTCGCACTTCATCATCAAGCAGGAGTTCTTCGACTCCAAGCTCGGCTTCCTCATGACCGGCGCCGGCCAGATCCCGGTGGACCGCGGCAACGGCCGGGCGGCCCTGGTCGTCGCGCAGAAGCTGCTCGCCGAGGGGCGCGCCGTCGGGATCTTCCCCGAGGGCAACCGCGGCCGTGGCACGGTCAAGGAGACCCGGGCCGGGACGGCCTGGCTCGCGGTCCAGTCCGGAGCGCCCGTCGTGCCCGTGGCCTGCCTCGGCACCCGGCCCACCGGGACGAAGCTCGGCCACGTGCCGGCACCGCGGTCCAAGCTCCACGTCGTGTTCGGTGAGCCGATCCACGTGTCGACGGAGCGGGGGAGCGGCGGCAACCGCGCGCTCATCGCGAACGCCATGACCGCCCTGCAGGACGGCCTGGCCGCCCACGTCGAGCACGCCGTGCGCCTCACCGGCGTCGAGCTCCCCCACGACGGCCCCGACGGCCAAGCCGCCCCCCTCAGCTAACCCCAGTCGCCGACAGCGGGATTGTCCGCGACAGCGGGGTTGTCCCCGAGAGCAGACTTGTCCGCGAGAGCCGACTTGTCGCCGGCTAGGCACCGATCTGACCCTGACGTCGCGATCGGCTACGACCTTGCGATGGTCGAGAGCACCTACCTGCGGGTGCACGACACGTGGCCGGCGCTGAAGTTCATCCACCCGAAGGCCGGCAAGACCTACCGGAACAGCTATGGCACGCTGCCCGGGCAGGCGTGAGTGAGGGCAATCGCACCCGCCTTCGGTGACGATTTGCGGCTGCCGCACGGGGCACCGTTCGCTCTAGGGTCCCTCGGCAGTGGAGAATGGCAGACGTGACTGACGCCCAGACCCCCGAGACCACCCCCGCCGAGGAAGAGCAGCGCGCCGAAGCGCTGCGCGCCGGCCTTGCCGACTACGTGCTGGACGAGGACGACGCCGCGCTCCTCGCGGAGGCCGCCGGCGCCGCGGCGAAGGCGGAGGAGGCCGGCCCGCTGCCGGTGCTCGCCGTCGTCGGGCGGCCGAACGTCGGCAAGTCGACCTTCGTCAACCGGGTGCTGGGGCGGCGCGAGGCCGTGGTTCAGGACGTCCCAGGCGTCACCCGGGACCGGGTGAGCTACCCGGCCGAGTGGGGCGGGCGGCGGTTCATGCTCGTGGACACCGGTGGCTGGGAGCAGGACGCCGCCGGCATGCACCAGCGGGTTGCCGAGCAGGCGGAGATCGCCGTCGCGATGGCCGACGCCGTCATGTTCATCGTCGACGCGACGGTGGGTCCGACGGACACCGACCAGCAGGTCGTGCGGCTGCTGCGCAAGTCCGGCAAGCCGGTCATCCTCGTCGCGAACAAGGTCGACTCGCGCGCCCAGGAGTCCGACGCCGCGCTGCTGTGGTCGCTCGGGCTGGGGGAGCCCTACCAGGTCTCCGCGCTGCACGGCCGCGGCTCGGGCGACGTGCTCGACGCCGCGATCGCGGTGCTGCCCGAGGTCTCCGGCGTGGCCTCGCCGCTGCCCGAGGGAGGCCCACGCCGGGTGGCGCTCGTCGGCCGACCGAACGTCGGCAAGTCCAGCCTGCTCAACTCGCTCGCCGGCAGCCAGCGCGTCGTCGTCGACGACGTGCCCGGCACCACCCGAGACCCGGTGGACGAGCTGCTCATGTTCGGCGGCAAGCCGTGGTGGTTCGTCGACACCGCCGGGATCCGGCGCCGCGTCCACCAGACGAAGGGCGCGGACTTCTACGCCTCGCTGCGCACCCAGACCGCGCTGGAGAAGGCGGAGGTCGCCGTCGTGCTCGTCGACGCGTCGGTGCCGATGACCGAGCAGGACATCCGGGTGATCCAGCAGGTGGTGGACGCCGGACGCGCGCTGGTCATCGCGTACAACAAGTGGGACCTCATGGACGACGACAAGCGCCAGCAGCTCGAGCGCGCCATCGACCGCGACCTCGTGCAGATCACGTGGGCGCCGCGGGTGAACTTCTCGGCCAAGACCAAGTGGCACGTCGACCGGCTCGCCAAGGCGCTGGAGACGTCGCTGGAGGGCTGGGACACCCGGATCTCCACCGGCAAGCTCAACTCCTTCCTCGGTGAGCTGACCGCCGCCAACCCACACCCGGTGCGGGGCGGCAAGCAGCCCCGCATCTTGTTCGCGACGCAGGCCGACAGCCGCCCGCCGCGGTTCGTCATCTTCGCCACCGGCTTCATCGAGGCCGGCTACCGCCGGTTCATCGAGCGCAAGCTGCGCGAGACCTTCGGCTTCGAGGGCACGCCGATCGAGATCAGCGTGCGGGTGCGGGAGAAGCGCCGCCGGTGAGCAACGAGCAGCAGACCCGCGGCGCCGTCGAGCGTCGTGGTCTGCTGCTGCGCTGGGGGCTGCCCCGGGAGACGCGGGCGACCGAGCTGGTGCTCGCCTTCGTGCTGGTCACGGTGGCGACCGTCGTCGTCATCCGGGCGTTCCTGCAGCTGACCGGGTTTCCCCAGGTGGGCGGCGACTCGCTGCACGTCGCGCACGTGCTGTGGGGCGGGCTGGCGATGGCGCTGGCCGTGGTGCTCGCCGTGTCCTTCGCGGGGCCGGCGGTGCGGCCGCTGGTGGCGGTGCTCGGCGGGATCGGCTTCGGGCTGTTCATCGACGAGGTCGGCAAGTTCCTTACCAACGACAACGACTACTTCTTCCAGCCGGCGCCGATGCTCATCTACGTCACGCTGGTGCTCATCGCGCTGGGCGCGGACGTGCTGCACGGGCGCCGCGAGCTCCGCCGGGGCGAGTACCTGGCAGCAGCGGTGGACTACGGGGTCGCCGGCGTGGCCGGTGGGCTCAGTCCGCACCGCCGCGCGGTGGCCGAGCGGCTGGTCGAGAAGGCCGGCGACACCGCCGGTCGTGACGAGGTGGCCGCGCTGCTAGCGGTGGTGGCCGACGACGACGACGAGGCGCCCGACCCGGTCGCGGCGGTCCGGCGGTGGCTGCGGGGCGTGTTCTCGGTGGTGGTCCGGCGGCGATGGACCGTTCCGGTGATGGTCGTGCTGCTCGCCGAGCTGGTGCTGGGGTCTGCGACGGCGGTGGTGCTGGCGGTCGTGTGGGGGAGCGGACCCACGTGGGCGGTGGTCACCGCGGCCGTGTCGCTCGTGCTCGTGGTCGCGGCGTTCGTCCGCGGCTGGTGGGTGTGGTCCTCCCAGCCGGCCGACGGCGCGGGCTGGCTGCGCCGCGGCGTCGAGCTCAACCTGCTCGTCACCCAGGTGGCGCTGTTCCGGCTGGACGGCTGGATCGCGACGGCCGGGCTCGTCTCGGCGCTGCTGGCGCTGGGTGTCATCTCGGCGGAGAAGCTGCGCGGGGAGACTGCCGCCATCGAGTGACGCGACGGCGGTGGGTGCGACGGGGTCGGGGGGGGGGGGGCGGGGGGNTCGGCGGCGGGGCCTCGGGGGGGGACGGGCCCCGCCGCCGAGTCTCAGAGCGGCAGCCCGGCGAGCTCGCCGCCGTCGGCGACGAACTCCGCGCCGGTGGAGAAGGCGGACTCGTCGCTGGCGAGGAAGACGACGAGGTTGCCGATGTCTGCTGGCTGGCCGACACGTTTCATCGCGACGTGGGTCTGCGGGGTGTCGAGACCCGTGGTCATCGGGGTGGCGATGACGCCCGGGTGGATCGAGTTCACCCGGATGTTCTCCGGGCCGAGCTCGACGGCGGCCGCCTTGGTCAGGCCGCGCACGCCCCACTTGGAGGCGGCGTAGCCGGACAGCGCGGGGTAGCCCTGCAGGCCGGCGGTGGAGGAGATGTTGATGACCGCGGGGTTCTCGGTGGACTGGCGCATGAGCGGCAGCGCGGCCTTCATGCCGTTGAAGACGCCGGTGAGGTTGATGGCGACGATGCGGTCCCACTGCTCGTGGGTGAAGTCGCCGATGCCGCCGAAGTCCGCGATCCCGGCGTTGTTCACGAGGACGTCGAGGCCACCGAAGGTCTCCTGGGCGACGGCGACGACCTGCTCCCAGGCGTCGCGGTCGGTGACGTCGTGGTGACGGTAGACGACGGCGTTGCCAAGCTCGGCAGCCAGGGCCTCGCCCTCGGTGTCGAGGATGTCGGTGATGACCACCTTGGCGCCCTCGGCGACGAGGAGGCGGACGGCGCTCTCGCCGATGCCCCGTGCGCCGCCGGTAACCAGTGCGACCTTGCCAGCTACCCGTGCCATGGTGTGGCTCCTTCGGATCGTTCGATGCGCCTGGTTGGCGCGTACTTCGACCGTAGGGCGCGCGGTGGTGCGGAAGGCGGGACGTTGGTCCGTCGTGAGGTGGCCCCTTGTCAGGTGCTGTGACTCGCGGCACAGGGCGGGTGGCGGGTTTCAGTGCGGGGTCTCGGCTGGGGTATCCTCATCGAGGCCCGTTCGCGGGCTGACGGGCTGTGGCGCAGCTTGGTAGCGCACCTGACTGGGGGTCAAGTGCGGTAGCGGCTGGTTCAGCCTGAAAAGTGAACAACGGGATGTGGCGCAGCTTGGTAGCGCACCTGACTGGGGGTCAGGGGGTCGCAGGTTCAAATCCTGTCATCCCGACAGAAAAGCCCAGGTGAGAGCATGTTTCTCGCCTGGGCTTCGTCGTTTCCGTGGTCCTCTCCAGAGGGGTTTATGGAAGCATCCACGGGCCCCCGTCGGTGCCGTGTTCGATGCTTTGACTGTGGCTGTTGTGACGAGCCGGGACCTGGCCGGGACCTGGAGCCCGTTTTCGCCTCGATCCGCGACCGTTTCATCGCCTGGGTGCGGCTGTCCGGCGGGTCTTGGCAGGAGCCTGGTGGGTGAGGTCTTCTTGTCCGTCGAGGAACGCGTTGGCGCGGGCGGCAGCGTCGGTGAGGTGCCTGGTGTCGGGGTGTAGGTAGCCGCGTGTGGTCTCGATGGATTTGTGGCCGAGGATGCCTTGGAGGACGTGGAGGGGGATGCCGGCATCGGCGAGCCAGGTCGCTCCGGTGTGACGGAGCCCGTGCCGGGTGAGGCTGGGTAGTTCGAGGTCGGTGACGAGCTGATCCCATTTCGTCGCGTCCCGCACCGACGCGGTGGTGAGCACGCCGCCGCGAGGTCCGGTCAGTAGCCGGTCCTCGGGCTCACGGTTTGCGGTGAGGCGCTCCAGTACGGGGGTGAGGGCGTGCAGGATGGGGACGTGGCGGATGTCTCGTCCCTTGGTTTGTTTGGTGACGAGCCCGCCTGCGCCTGGGTAGGTTTGGCGGCGGATCGTGACGATCCGTTGATCCCAGTCGATGTCGCCGACTTGAAGGCCTGAGATCTCGGAGCCGCGGGCGGCGAGGAGTGCGCAGAGCATCACGAAGTCGGAATAGCTCTGATGCACCTCCCTACACCGATCCGCCAGCGCCGTGAGCGTCGCGAGGTCTTTGAGTGCGTGGACGCGCGGTGACAGGTCGTCCTCTTTCAGGTTGAGGGCTGATTTCCCGAGGGACCGTCGGGACCGGTTGCGGGCGGGGTTGCTGGGGAGGAGGTCGTCGCGGACGGCTTCGTCGAGGACACGGACGAGGGGCGCGATGGTGTTCTTGATGGTCGACGCGGAATGCTGCGTTTCCCACTGGTCGATGGTGCGATCGATCATCCCGGCCGTGATCTGCGACAACGGCAGGTGTCCCAGCGCCGGGAGTACCCGGAGGCGGAGTCCGAGCTTGTAGCCGTCGACGGTGGACGTCGGGTCCAGGCCCCGCTGCCACCGGTCACCGATCATCTCGACGTAGTCGGAGAACAGGATGCGTTTGTCGATCCCGAGCTCGGCGGAGGCCTGCAAGTACTGGAAGAACTCTTCGGCGGCGTCCTCGTCGGGGACGACGAGCGCACGGGTGACCCGTTTGCGGGTGTGTGGGTCGATCCAGCGGGCGCGAGCACGGATCCCCGAGGCACGGTGTTCGAGATCGGTGGTGACCTTCACTCCGATCGGTGGCACCGGCGGTGGTGCGGTCGGTTCAGTCGTGCTCATCGGTGCCGAGGGACGCGAGCCACTGCTCGACCTGCTCGATGCGGTACCGGGTCACACCACCAATCCGGATGAACGGGGGTCCTTTCTGTTCGGCCCGCCACCTCGACAGCGTCGATTCCGAGACTCGCAGGAACGCGGCAACCTCATGGCTGTTCCGCAGCGGCGAGACGAGAACATCGCCCGGCTGTTCGGTCATGACTGTACGCTCCAGTCAATGTTCACGATCTCCCGGATCGTCGCGTCCTGCTCCGCAATCCGGGCCTTGACCTGCTCCTCGACGAACGCCAGGAAGTCCTTCGTACGCTCAGTGACGGGCGTTTCCGTAGCGTCGGGCTCGGTCCATCTCTCTGGCTCTCCGCCGGGCCAAGCGGTGACGCGGGTGGGGCGGTCGCGGTCAAGGCGGGTGCCAGAGATCGTGACCCAGTCCCGCAAACGCTCGCGGGCTACGCTGAAGTCGTGGGGTCTGGACGCGCCCTGGCTAGAGACCCTCAGCGATCTCGCCCCGGAAGCGCAAGCCGGAGCCGTGCGTGCGGTCGTCGCGTATCGCGACCGGTGGGGCATCACCTCCACCAGCCCTCTTGGACCCGTGCCCAGTGATGACGCGCAGAGGATCGACTACGAACGCACCCGCGGACTCCTCACGAGCGACCAGTCTGACCCGCTCGATACAGCACCCGGGGCACAGCAACGGCGCAGCGGCCGAACGTTGTGAGCGTCACCGATCGCGTGAGTGGGGTTGCTCTTCCTTAGCTTCGTGGTCGCCGGTATCCTGATGGTGGCAGGAGCAACCACACGCCAAGCCCCCAGTATCTACAAGGGGCGACGCAGACCGTTCGAGAAGCATCTCGGGCACTCAACCACTCAGGACCAGCCAGACCGCGATAGTCCTGCGTGCGAAAGTGAGGCCCACATCATGCTCCTGAGTCGGCTCTGGAACGCCAGCATCCACACCCGCGTCTTCCTGCGTCGCTGGATGCCCACCAACATCCTCCTCGACCGCCTCCGCTCACGCCGAGGCCTGCGGTGGGGTGTACCTGCGATGCTCCTCGGCGTCGTCTACTTCCTTATCGCCGCCACCTGCACCGGCCTCATCGAACAGGGATGGAGCGAGTGGCTCTACCTGGCCTTCTTCTGGGCGCTGTGGAACGGGCTGAAGTTCCTCCTCTTCGGGCCGTGGAGCGTGGTGCTGTTGGTACGTGCGCGACTTCGCGAACGCCGGGCGCACGGATCAGCCAGACCTGCCCGAGCCTGAACAGGGCTGTGCTCACAGGTTTTCGGATGGTTGATCAGTCGTTTGCCCAGACGCGGGGCAATTCGTCGGTCAGCTCGTGCACCGCGGCAACAGACAAGCAGCACACGATCGCGCGCGGCGACCGAAACACCACAGCCAGCGCATCCGGATACGAAGCCGGCGGTGCTTCGCCGTGCCAGAAGACACTGCGGAGAGCTCCATGATCTGCTCGACATCCCGCCACGCGTACAGATCCCGCGGGTGCGCGCCGTGCGCCCTCGCCGTCTCTGTCGTGAACGTCGACGGCAACGAAACCCTGATCTCTCTCATGGATGCAATCCATGCGCAGTAGTACGTCGAGTGCGTGGGTTTATCCATCTGCTCGGCCCGGTGTTGGCGAGACTTAAGGGATGCCGTCTTTGCATCGTCCTCATTCACACGCACCGACACCGCCGCGAATCGCGACCGGCTCTCCCAGCACGCCGGGGGAGTGGATCGCTCGTGGTTAGGCCTCGCACGCCGATCGGGACCTACGGCACGATTGCCGTCCGTCGGCAGCCCAGCGGCCGGTATGCGGCGCGCACGCGCTACCGCGACTGGGACGGCAAGAGCCGCCACGTCCAAACCACGGCCACCACACGTCCTGCCGCGGAACGGGTGTTGAAGAAGAAGCTCGCCGAGCGTTCGCTGTTCCACCCTGGGTTCACCGGGATGAGAGCCGACAGCGCGTTCACTGCCCTGGTGGACTATTGGCTGGAGGACATGGAACTCGAAGACCGCCTCTCCCGCACGACCCGGCAACTGTATGAGCGGAACATGCGCACCCTCGTGATGCCCTTCTTCCAGGACGTCACGCTCCGCGAGATCGGCGTGGCCCGTTGCGACTACTTCCTCAAGCAACTCGCGAAGCAGAGCTACAACCGTGCCCGCCAAGCCCGCGTCGTTCTCCGCCTCGCCCTCGGACTTGCCGTCCGGCACGAGATCCTGCCGCGCAATCCCATGGACCACGTCTCACGCCTGCGCAGACCCGCCCGCAGCCCCGATGTGTTCACCTGGGACGAGATCACGGCTATCCGTGCCGCGATCCGCGATTGGGAGAAGCGGCCGATCCACGCCGGTCCCCGCCCGGACGGGCAGCTCGGCCAGATCGTCGAGGTCATGCTCGGCACATCCGCCCGCATCGGCGAAGTCCTCGCGATTCGCCTCACCGACCTCGACCTCGACGCGCCCGTACCGATGGTTCGCATTGCCGGGACGATCGTCAGCCGCAAGGGCGAACCTACACATCGACAGGACCATCCGAAGACCGCGCGCTCGGTTCGTCGCGTCGCGCTCCCCGGGTTCGCGTTACGCGCGGTCCGTTCCCGGGTCCGCGCGCTGCGTTTCGCCGGCCCGGAGACGCTCTTGTTCGCCGCCCGTGTCGGGACACCGCACACGACGAACAACGTCCGTCGTCAGCTCCGCGACGTCACGGACCAAGCCGGCATCGAAGGCGTCACCCCGCACCGCTTCCGTCGCACCGCCGCAACCGCGATCAACGACATCGGAGGACTCCAGCTCGCCTCCGAACTCCTCGGCCACAGCGACCCTGCCATCACTCGCGAGCACTACATCCGCCGCAACGAAACCGTGAACCCCGCCACCGCCGACTTCCTCGAGCAGGCCTTCGGGAGGGCGAGCTGAGCTGGCGCGCTGTCAGGAGGGCAACGAACCACCCGACGGCGCGATCGGTCGTGTTATCTCTGTGCTCAGGAGTCCCTGTGTGAAGCGCCGGAACTGAGTCGTCCACGCGACCGCATTCTCGGTCGGTGACGGTCGGTCGGGCACTGCGGAGCATGAAGATTCCGGTGTCGAGCGGCAGCGTGCGCAGCGCGGCGGGCGGGAGGATGGGTACCCGGCGGATGGAGCGCTGGCTGGAGTGCGCGCCGTGGGCTTCAGTCGTGACCGAGTCAGCGGTTCACCGATCAACGTGGACAGGTCCTGCAGGTGGCTGCTGGTGGACAGCCTCGCTCTCCGAGCATGCGTCAGGATACAGGTCTCCTAACTGCCACGTCGGCGACCGTCCTCCGATACACGAGCGCCCCCAGGCGGGGAAACCAGGTGGCTTCGTCGGTCAGTAGGTCTCGGGCGATCGACCAAGGGGTTGCGAAAAGGCTCGTCGGTGCCAGCATCGCCGGGTCGGATCCCAGCGCGATCGCGGCCGCCCGATGCCTGACCCCTCGCGCCATCAGATCGCGCGCCGGCGGGGTCGAGGCACCGAAGCGGAGGTAGTCCGGGAATGCTGAGACCACCGGGGAAAGCGACTCGCCGGTCTCGGTGGCGTGCTCCTGGATCAGGGCTACGGCCTGCTCGACGAGGGTCACGAAGTCAAACAGGATCACCTTGGCGTGGATGCGAAGCAGCACATCGACGCTGACTCCCGCGCGTACGGCTATCTCCTCGAAGGTTTGTCCTTCGAGCCAGGCCAGCAGCAGCCGCGTCAACGACCCGCCGAAATCCGTCACTTCGGTGCTCCGGTAGGCGATCTCGGCCTCGCGTTGGAATCCCGGCTGCTCCAGGGCCCACGTCACGAATACACCGATCAGTTCGGGATCAAGGGGCGACTCCGCCGTACCCCAGGCCGGGTAGCGAGGGATCAGGACGTCGAGCACCCGGTCCACAAGTCGCGGGCGTGCCGACGTCGTGCGGGCTAGCGCGAGGCGCCCTGTCTCCCGCATCTCCACAAGCCGTCGTGCCCGCAGCTCGAAGACGCTCAGCAGCAGCGCCCGCTCCTGCTCGGTCGCTTTCGCCGCGGCGAAGGTCTCAGCGGCGAACCGCTCCGCGACTCGTGCGAACTCGTCCGCTCCCAGCTCGTCGCGGATCAGCTCGATCAAGGCCGCATCAACGCCATCGACTAGCGAGAACAGGGGGGAGTTCGCCTCGAGCACCTCGTTGGTGAGCTGCCGCTGAGCGCGCGCCAGCGCTCCCTCGAGCTGGCGGATCAGGTCGATGAGTGCGCCGTCCACAGGCTCGCCGGGCTGGCCTTCGGCGACCGGGCTGACTGCGTCCCAGTCGTCCGGGTTTGCACAGATCACTAGGGCGTGTCTCCCAATCGCGGGGGGGGTGACCCGCGATTCTGGCCGGCAAACTGTTCAGCGAACCCACGATCGAGAAGTTGGACGTCCTGGCCTCTAAGCTCCCCGCCTGAGACTACGATCTCGTCGAGTGTGTCGCTGTGCGATGTTCAGATCGCACAGCGACACACTCGTCACGATGGGGTCACGTTGGTGGCTGCGTGCAGTGCGGCGGTGAGGTAGCCCGGGGAAGCACCGACACCTTTGTCCGCGACGTGCTCGGGCCCAGCGATGTGAGCAGCTTCGCTCGGTGTCGTCCTTCTCGCTTCGCTCGGTGTCGTCAGGCGGCGGGTGGGTTCGCTCCGCCGCGCTGGATCGCTCGGTACACGGTTGAGCGGGCGACACCGAAGAGCTCGGCGATTTCGCTCGTGGTGTGCGTGCCGGCACGGTGCAGCGCGACCAGGTGCTTCTCCTGTGAGACGGAGAGCTTGGGCTTCTTTCCGCGGAGCTTGCCCGCGGCCTTAGCGATCGCCATCCCCTCGCGCGTGCGGGCACGGATGAGGTCGGCTTCGAACTCCGCGACCATCCCGAGGACGTTGAACAGCAGTCGCCCAACGGGATCGGTTGGGTCGTAGACGGAACCTCCGAGGTTCAACGTCACGCCCTTGCGCGTCAGCTCGTCGGCGATATCACGAGCGTCGGGGAGTGATCTTGCGAGGCGATCGAGCTTGGTGACGACCAGGACGTCACCTTTGCGGACCGCGGCAAGCGCTTCGCGGAGCCCCGGGCGTTCACGGTTCGTTCCGGTCATGCCGTGGTCGACGTGCACGTTCTCGGGATCGACGCCGAGCGAGTGGAGGCCGTCCCGCTGCGCGGCGAGGTCCTGCCCAGAGGTTGAGACGCGGGCGTATCCGACAAGCATGCGGCGACTGTAGCGTTTAGGGCACCTTCACCGGGCATTTTTGCGGGACAGTCTTACGGGAATCGAAGGCTTAGGTAGTTGCTGGGTTCTGGTCGTTCACCCGGATGGTCCGCACCTGTACCGGTGGACGACCCCTCAGCGGGCCGCCGGTTCACTGTCATCGTGCAGTCGCGATCCTGTAGGTTCTGGCTCAGGGAGTTCTCATGCGTCGCGCACGGATACCCCGGTCACGGCTCTGCGGCATCTGCCCGAAGTGAGGCCCGGGGTCGAGGATCGGGCGCGACGAGCTCGTCAGGCGGTCCCGCAGGGCGTCGTCGATGCTGCCGACGTACAGCCAGCCCATCAGCAGTTCGTGATCGGCCAGCCCGTGCGCGGCCCGTACTTCGGGCGAGTTGGCCAGGTGTCCCGTGCGCCATTTGACGCCCCAGCCGGCCTGCCAGAGGGCCAGTTGGAGCAGGTGGCCGACGCCGGCGGCGGTGGCGTGCTGTTCCCATTCGGGCACGTCGGGGTGTTCTCGAGGGCTGGCGACCAGGGCGATGAGCAGCTCCGCGCGGAAGGGCTTGGGGTTGCGCTCCCCAGGTTCGCGGTCGACGCTGCCGGCGGCGTCCAGTGCCTCGCCGAGTCGGGTGCGGTCCTCGCCACGGAGTGTGATGAGCCGCCACGGGCGAAGGGACTTGTGGTCGGCTACCGGGGTCGCTGCGGCGAGCAGGTGCATGAGCTCCGCATCGGTCGGCGTCTCCGGTCCCACTTTGCCCAGTGAGCGCCGAGTCGCCATGGCTTCGAGCAGGGGATCAGAGAAGTGGACCATGTATCCATTGTCAGCGCCTGGAGACATCCGGTAGTCGTCGAGAGGCGACCACCCCCACCGCGCCCATCGCGGCCAGGAACAGCAGCGCCCACTGCAGGGCGAGGGTCGCCAGCAGCGCGCTGATCGCGCCGACGATGAGCAGGACGAACCCCATGGCGGTGTTCGACACCGCCACGTAGGTGGTGCGCTGGTCGCCCTCGGCCATGTCGATCACATAGGTCTTGCGACCGACGCGCACGCCCGTGTGTGTCAGCGTCAGCAGGAAGTAGGCGGCGACGAAGACCAGATTGCCTGCCAGCGATGCTCCTGCGAAGACGGGGAGCGCGACGAGCACCACGAGCGCCACGATGATCGCGGATGCCGCGGCAGCGCCGAACGTCATCACGTTCCTGCTGGAGCGGTCGGCCCATCGGCCGAAGATCCTGCCGCCGATCAGGGCGGCGACCCCGGAGGCCAGGATGAACCCGCCGAGCCCCGACAGTCCGCCCGCTCCGGAGGCGATGGACAGGGCCACCACGAACGGCGGGGCGAGTGAGGAGACGAGCAGGAGACTGCGCACCCCGACGAAGCGGCGGAAGTCGCGGTCGCCGCGCAAGAGTGCGATGGTCTCTGCGAACCAGTTCGGCCCGGGGCCAACATCTTTCTCGACGCGGCCGGCGCCGACAGGTTCTTCGGATGGTTCGCGAATGCCGACGTACACTGCCGCCACCAGCACCCAGAGTGCGGCACCTGCCGCCAGCAGCCACGCGAGCTGTTCGGCCGCCAAGTCCTCGCCGCCGAGAATCCGGATGCCCAGGCCCAGGGTGATGGCCACCACTCCGGACGCCGTGGTCGCCAGCCCGTTGATCTGCCCGCGTTCGCCCTTGGGTATGGTCCTCCCTTGGACGTCCTTGGAGGCGATCGAGCACAGGCACCGCCCCAGCGCGAACGCCGCCAGCCCGACCAGGATCACGACCCCGGCGACCAGGCCCTGCCCGAGCGCGGCGGTTCCGGCGATCACTCCCGCCGAAGCGGCCTGCACCAGAGCGCCGGAGATGAACACCCACTTGCGGAACCGCACACGGACGATGAGTGGCGTGAGGAACGCCTGCGGGAGCATCGAGAGCGACTCGCGGATCGGCACCAGTAGGCCCGTCAGCGCCACGGGAACGCCGAGGGCGTTGAACAGCCACGGCAGCACGGTCGAGGCGTTGACGATCTGATCGCCCGAGGACTGGAGCGCGTTGGCGGCCACCAGTCGAAGTCCATTGGGCGCGAGATTGCGTCGCACCTCAGGATCGAGCTCCTGCTCGGCCCGCTTGTCCCGGTGCAACACCGCCGAGTAGATCCGCTCCCCAGCGCTCATACCCGGGAATCTAGACCGCGCCCGCGACATCCGCGAGACCTCTGTTCGACGCTCGCGTCTGCGCGCGGAACTCCATCCGTTATACCCGTGTGTGCATAGTCCCACGACACGTCGGGCGGGCTGGTAGCGTGTAGCGCATGGCCGCCGCGCACCGCATGCCTCTGACGCCGTTCGTCGACGTTCTGCCGTTGCCCGAGCGCCTGCTCGCGCGCGATCACAACGGCCGTCTGACGGTGCGGATCCGTACCGGCTCGCACAGCTTCCATCGCGATCTGCCCCGGTCGCGTGTGTGGGGCTACGACGGCACGCTCCCAGGCCCGACGATCGAGGCTGAGCGCGGCCACCCGGTCCGCGTCGAGTGGCGCAACGAGCTTGACGGCGGGCTGCCCGTCATCGTAACGATGGCCGGCGACGAGGTCGACGCCGACGGTGTGCCTGTGCAGTGCAGTCCCGGTCTGAGCGGCGGCACGCCGGACCCGCACGCCGCGGCGCTGACGGGACACTCGGTCGTGCACCTGCACGGTGGCCTGACACCGGCCGTGTACGACGGCTGGACCGAGAACCTCTTCGCACCCGGCCAGCTCGCCGTATTTGACTACCCGATGGACCAACGCGCGACGCTGCTCTGGTACCACGACCACGTGATGGGCGTCACTCGGTTCGACGTATACGCCGGGCTGGCGGGACTGTGGATCATCCGCGACCAGCGCGAACGTGACCTCGGGCTGCCCGAGGGACCACCGTACGAGGTGCCGCTGCTGCTGCAGGACCGTAACTTCGGACTCGACGAGGGCGGTCGGCTGACCGGCCAGCTGGTGCACAAGACCGACCCTGGGGTGATGGAGGCCTTCGCGCCGTTCACGGTCGTCAACGGCAAAGTCTGGCCTATCCTCGACGTCCAGCCCGCCACGTACCGCTTCCGCGTGCTCAACGGCTCCAACGCCCGCACCTTCCGGCTCGTGCTGCTGCGAGACGGCGTGCCCGAATTCGATCGCATCACTCAGATCGGCACCGACTCGGGCCTACTCCGCGAGCCCGTCGCGCTGCCACCCGACGGGCTGGTCCTCGCCTCAGCCGAGCGCGCCGACCTGCTCGTCGACTTCTCGGACCTTCAACCGGGCACCGAGCTCACGCTCTACAACACCGCCGGCGCTCCGTTCGATGGCGCGCCCTTTCCCGCCGCTGATGCCGCCGATGCCGCGGATCTCGACGCGCTGCTGCCGTACCCCCAGGTCATGCGTTTCCGTGTCGTCCCGGGCCCGGTCGCGCACCGTCCGGTGCCCCGCGAACTGGCGACCGACTTCGCCCTGCCAAAACCCGAGGAGCTGGACGCGGCGCCGCGGCGTGCCATCGCGCTTGTCGAGCGCGAGTTCGAGGACGTACCCAACATGCTGACCATGCGTGAGCTCGCCGTTGTCGACGACGAGGACGAGACGACCGGTCCGCTGATCACCCTCACCGACGGCGACCACACGACGCGCTACCGCGCGGTTGCCGCCCACTTCGAGGACACCGCCACGTTCTTCCCGATGCTCGGCCAGTACGAGATCTGGCAGCTCATCAACCTCACCGATGACACGCACCCCATCCACATCCACCTCGATCCCTTCCAGGTCCTCGCGCGCCGGCCCATCGGCTGGGAGATCCCCGACGACGGCATCGGCGATCTCGACCTCAGCGCGCGGATCACTCTCGGTCGCGACCCCGACGACGAGCTCGACCACGTCATCGACGCCAACGAGCGCGGGCTCAAAGACACAGTCCGCGTCAACCCCCACGAAATCGTCGAGATCGCCGTCCGGTTCCACGCCTACAGCGGCCGCTACATGTACCACTGCCACATCCTCGAGCACGAGGATCGCGATATGATGCGGCCCTTTGTGACCATGCCTCCCGAACTCATGCCGTTCATGGCGTGACCCTGGCACGTCAGGAGCGCCAGGGAATACAAATCGATTCGCCATGTTGAAGTGGGAGACGGGCAGCCACTTCTGCTGGCCCTGCACTGTACGACGCGCCAGGCCCGCGAACATCGAATCTGCTGGGCGCCCGTTCGCGTTTGAGAAGGAGTACGAGAATGGCTATTCAGGATAAGGTCGCATTGGTCACCGGAGCCGGGCAGGGGATCGGGCGCGGCATCGCGCTTCGTCTCGCCGCCGACGGTTTTGACATCGCCGTCGCGGACATCGAGCCGCAGCGCGAGAAGGGTGATTCGGTCGTCGCCGAGATCGAGCAGCTGGGCCGAAAAGCGGTCTTCGTCGCTGCGGACGTGTCGAAGCGCGACCAGGTCGTTGCCGCTGTCGACGCAGCCGCCGAACAGCTCGGCGGGTTCGATGTGATCGTCAACAACGCCGGCATCGCCCAGATCAAGCCCGTACTCGAGATCACCGCCGAAGAGCTCGATCAGATCTTCCGGATCAACGTCGACAGCGTGGTCTGGGGCATCCAGGCGGCCGCAGCGAAGTTCGAACAGCTCGGTCACGGTGGAAAGATCATCTCCGCGGCATCCATCGCGTCGATCCAGGGGTTCCCCATCCTCAGCGCGTATTCGGCCTCGAAGTTCGCCGTTCGCGGCTTCACCCAGGCGGCCGCGCAGGAGCTCGCTCCGAAGGGCATCACGGTGAACGCTTACGCGCCCGGCATCGTCGGCACCGGCATGTGGGAACTCATCGACGCCGAGCTCAGCAAGATCAACGGCAAGCCACTCGGCCAGAACCTCAAGGAAAACGTGGAGGGCATCGCGCTCGGCCGCATCGAGACCCCCGAGGACGTCGCGAAGGTCGTGTCGTTCTTCGCCGGCCCCGACTCGGACTACGTCACCGGCCAGGTGCTTCTCGTCGACGGCGGCATGCTTTACAACTGAGTCATCACTGACCGTCTCACCACCCGCCGCGCGTCGGCGTGTGACCCTCCCGGGCGCCCTCCGGTATCGGCAGCTCAGCCCGCAGACCGAGCAGTCGGAAAGGCCTCGTGAAGATCAGACGAAGTCACGACCGGATCGTACTCACCTGCCCCTCGACGCGACCTGCGTCGGGGGGCTTTTTCGCGCCCACAAATCGGCGCCCAGTGGTGCAGCCACCTCGATACGCCTGTACTGAATTACGTATCGAACGCGTCAGCCGCAACCTCCGCGAGCTCGAGGTCAGGGCGCGCACGCACGTCCGGCGGGTTCTGCCTGCCGGGACGCTCACCGCGCGTCGAGGGCTCCCGGCGAATGTGGTGTTCGCAGCCGCCTTGTCCATGGCGTTCTTCACCGCAGACCTGTTCATTCCGCTCGCCCTTACCAGCGTGCGAGGGATCAGCGCTACACTCGCCGGGATCGTCCTGACCGCAGGCATCATCGGGTGGACCGCCGGCGCCTATGCCCCCGCCCGGCTCCTGAAGTGGGGCATGACCAAGGGGGGCATCGCGCGCCTCGGAGCGATTCTCGTCATCGCGGGTTTGACGGTGATCGGTGCCGTGATCCTCACCACCGTCCCCGTCCCCGTCGCCGCCGTGGGCTGGATCATCGCCGGGCTCGGCGCCGGTCTCGGTTTCACGATCAACTCCATCGCCGTCCTCGATGATGCCGCTGGCACGGTCGGGCGCGCCTCATCGCAGATGGAGCTCGGCAACCAGGCCGGCATCGCCATCGGCACCGGGCTCGCCGGTGCCCTGGTCGCCACCATGGGCGCCACTGCAGCCGGACTAAGCGGCGTCCTCGTCGTCGCTGGGGCCGGCGTCGTACTCGCTCTCCTCGCCTCCACGAGGTTCGCCGAAACCCACCCACCCTTGACTCCCCCCGAAAGATGATGCTGACTTGGACTCGAAGTCCGAGCACAAAAGGAGAACACAATGACCATCAACGACATCGGGCCCCGCCCGAACGCGTTCGACATCGAAGAGGCCACCCGGCGGAACGAGAACTACCGCAGCGTGGCGTGGACCGGGAAGTATTTGCAGGTCACGCTGATGTCTATCCCGGTCGGGGAGTCCATCGGCCTGGAGGTCCACCAGAACACCGATCAGTTCCTGCGCCTCGATGCCGGACAGGGCAGGGCCGTCATGGGCCCGGCCAAGGACCGGCTCGACTTCGAGCAAAACGTCTCGGATGGGTGGTCTGTCCAGGTCCCCGCCGGCACCTGGCATGACGTGATCAACACTGGCGACGAACCGCTGCGCCTCTACGCGATTTATGCCCCGGTGCACCACGCACCTGGCATCACCCAGGGAACCAGCGACAAGGCAGAACAAGACGAAGCGACCGGTAAGGACGAGCCTCCCGCATGGACCGTCCAGCCCGAGGACAGCGCGCCGGACGAGCACGCCAACTGACGTCTACTTGTGTCACCGCTCCGTAAGGATGTTGCGGACGAGGATCGTCTTGGTCCACCCCGGGCAGCGCGCCCCGCCGCCGCGTGAAGACATCGGCCGGTCTCGACCGGCCGATGTCTTCACGCTCCCGCCCCTCACGCTGGTAGGTCTGACGATCACGGATGTCGAGGACCTCGACTGGGCCTCGTGTCAGAGTGTCGGCAAGGCCGCATGGTTCCTCGGGCAGGCCAACACTGTGCCCTGTCTGCGACACCGTGCGATCACAGAACGCCGCCACAAAGCGTCAAACTCCACACGCATGGGAACGATGCATCTGGCGGCGGAGAAAGCGGGTGCCCAGAAGCCGCTGGCAAAAATTTCACCGAGCTAAGAGGACGCCCGCCGAAAACGATCGCTTACGGCGCGCAGGACTCAGGGGCGTCTGCCCCTACCTTCAGCCAGTAATCGCGTGCTGGTTAGGCATGGGTGTCGCCGGAGGCAAACTGAATTGGCCTGGTTCTTGTTCCGACCGGTTTGTCTGTCAGCCGGTCGGTGACAGAAGCGTCTCGGTTTCAGCGTAGTACGCCTGTTCGACCTCGATCGGAGTACGCATATCGAGTTCCCCGTGGAGACGCTCATGGTTCCACCACCACACGTATTCGAGGGTCGCAAGCTCGACCTGCTCGACCGTCCGCCAGGGCCTTGCTGACGGATCAGTTCGGTCTTGTAGACCTTCATGGCGCCCAGCAGATCAACCAAGAAGCGACTCACGGCACCCAAGTAGCTGGTGAGCCACAGAGAGGAGCTCCTAGCACGACTTGATCTAGGTCAAGGCTGAGGCTCTGTCAACACAATAGTCTGGGTCGTAAAGGCCAGGAACCTCCTGGTCGATCCCCGTTTCGGGGTGAAGCGAAAGGACTCATCATGGCGAACGCTACTGACACCACCCACACTCTGCTGCGCGCCGAGGGTTTCTCGTGCCCGTCGTGCGTGACCAAGATCGAGAAGCAGGTCGGCAAGCTCGATGGCGTCGAGAACGTGACGGTGCACTTCGCCTCGGGTCGCGTTGAGATCGACCACGATGAGACAAGAAGTTCCGTCGACGATCTCATTGCTGCTGTCGATAAGGCCGGCTATAAGTCGAAGGCCTCCGCGTTCTAGCCCAACGGCTCCTCACGCACTGAGTTCTCCAATTCGAAAGGCGGCACATTCGTGAACGCGTTCCGTAAGTGGCGGTATGGCAACTGGTTCATTCCCGTTGTCTCGGGCCTCCTCATTCTCGTGTCGTTCGGCGTCGAAAAGCTCTTCGGCGGCAGCTGGAACGTCACGGTCGGTCCGCAATGGTGGATCGACGCTGGCGAACACGCCCACGGTTCTGGTCATGTGTTTACCCTTGCGAACGCGTTCATGCTCGCCGCAGCAATTGTCGCGGGGTACGGAATCGTCGTGAAGGCCGTCCGGGCACTGCTCGTAAAGTTCATCAGTATCGACCTGCTCGTATCGATTGCAGCGATCGGCGCGACACTTATCGGCAACTTCTGGGAAGCTGCCGCCGTGACGTTCCTCTTCGCGATCGGTCACGCACTCGAAGCCGGCACGATGAACAAGACCCGTGCAGCGCTCGCTGAGTTGGTCGCGGTGGCCCCCGACGTTGCAGTCGTGATGCGCGACGGTGAGCAGGTCGAGATCGCCGCACATCAGGTGCGCATGGGCGAGATCGTGCTCGTAAAGAACGGAGCGAAAGTTCCCGTCGACGGGCAGGTCGTGTCAGGCACCGGAGCGATCGACGAGGCATCGATCACGGGTGAGTCGATCCCTGTCGAAAAGACGAAGTCAGATCACGTGTTTGCGGGCACGATCTCGCGGGGCGGATTCCTACAGGTCATGGCGACCGGCATCGGAGCCGACACGACGCTCGCGCGCATCATTCACCGTGTCGAAGAAGCGCAGGATGCGAAAGCGAAAACGCAGGCATTCATCGACCGATTCTCGAAGTGGTACACGCCCGCGGTGATGGTACTCGCGCTTGCGGCGGGCCTCATCTCTGGTGACGTAGTGCTCGGCCTCACGTTGCTCGTGATCGGTTGCCCGGGCGCGCTCGTCATCTCGATTCCCGTGGCGATCGTAGCGGGAATCGGCCGCTCGGCCCGCAACGGGATTCTCATCAAGGGCGGCGAGTACCTCGAAACCTCGGCCAAGATCTCGGCCGTCGCAGTCGATAAGACGGGGACTCTCACCGAGGGCCGCCCGGTACTCACCGACATCGTTGTGCTCAATCCTGAAGCGGATCGGCGCGAGGTGCTTCGCTGGGCCGCCGCAGCAGAAGCAGGGTCCGAGCACCCACTTGCCCGCCCGATCCTCGACACCGCACGAGAAGAAGGAGTGGCCCCCGAGGGCCTTCCGGGATCGGTCACACCGGTCGTGGGCAAGGGGATCGTGGCCGACGCTCACGGCAAGCGGGTACTCATCGGTAACGTGCCGCTGCTCGAACAGTACGAGATCGTGAACGACGCGGGGGCGGCTGTGGCTGCGAACAAACTGGCAGCGGCAGGCAAGACCCCCATGATTGTCGCGGTCGATGAGAGCGTGCTTGGCGTAATCGGTGTCGCAGATACGATCCGCGAAGATGCCCCCGAGATGATCAGGCGCTTGCACGCTAGCGGGGCGCAGAAGGTGGTGATGCTCACCGGAGATACGCGCCTTGTCGCCGAAGCCATCGGTGAGGCGGTCGGTATCGATGAGATCCATGCTTCGTTGCTACCCGAGGACAAGCTCGACGCTGTCGCGCGGTTGCAGCGCGAGGGGCACACGGTCGCGATGGTGGGCGACGGCGTGAACGACGCCCCGGCCCTCGCGACCGCCGACATTGGTGTTGCCATGGGTGCAGCGGGCTCAGCGGTGGCCGTGGAGACGGCAGACATTGCCCTGATGGGCGACAACCTCTTGAAACTGCCCGAAGCAATCAGCCTCGCCAAACGCACCGTGAACGTCATGCGCCAGAACATCTGGATCGCGCTCATCACCGTTGTCGTGCTGCTCGTCGGGGTCTTCGCAGGGGGTGTCACGATGGCTATCGGCATGCTCGTGCACGAGGGATCGGTGCTCATCGTAATCCTCAACGCGATGCGCCTGCTGCGCAACACCCAAGGAGCCACTGCGTTGTCGAGGAGTGAACGCGCCCGAGCCGCACATAAAACAGGCCGCCCGGTCGAACCAGCCACGGCCCAGAGTTCATCCGAACTTCCATCTTAAGAAAGGACCACACACATGAGTGAGAACCAGTTCAGCGTCCGCGAGAAGGCGACGCACTTCATCATCGACGAGGTCGCGAAAGCAAACACGAATTTTCGTCAGGTGCTCTGGACGGGAAAGCATTCCCAACTCGTTGCGATGACGATTCCGGTGGGCGGGGAGATCGGCGACGAGGTGCATGACACCACCGACCAGTTGCTGAGTTTTGTGTCGGGCAGCGGAGAGGCCGACCTTGACGGCGAGACGCACACCGTTGATGCTGGCGACCTGTGCGCTGTCCCGGCCGGTGCTCGCCACAACTTCCGCAACACTGGCGATGAGCCTTTGGTGCTCTACACCGTCTATTCACCTCCGGAGCACGCAATTGACGCGGAGTATGCCACGAAGGAACTCGCTGATGCGGCAGAGGCTTCGGATGAAGACGCTCCGCCACAGGCAACCACGTAAGTGTCACTCACCTGGAGAATGAGGAGAAGTCAATAATGTCGAAAGCGCTGGTCTTCGCCGCCTATGGCGGCCCCGAGACGCAGGAACTCGTTGAACGCCCCGCTCCGGCGCCTGGGCCTGGAGAGCTCGCGATCGAAGTGAAAGCGGCCGGGGTGAACCCTGCTGACTGGAAGATCCGTGCGGGGCAGATGGGCTCCCACTGGCCGCTTCCCGCACCGATGGGCCGAGAGGCCTCCGGTGTCGTCACCGCCGTAGGCGCAGAGGTCGAGAACTTCGCTGTCGGTGACATGGTGCTCGGCCTCGCGGCCAAAGGACAGGGAACGTTCGCGAAGCACACGGTGTTCGATGCGGCACAAACCGTCCAGAAGCCCGAAGAGCTTTCCTTTGCTGACGCTGCAGCACTGCCTGTCGCAGGGGCGACTGCGTATGACGTGACGCATCAGATCGAGCTGGAACCTGGTCAGACGATGCTGATTCTTGGCGCCGGAGGTGGGGTCGGGCTGATGGCGGCGCAGATCGGCAATGTGCACAAGTTCACGGTCATCGGTGTGGCCAGTGCAGCGAAGCAGGAACTGGTGGAGTCGACCGGCGCGACGTTCGTTGCCTCCGGGGAGGGTGCGGCTGGCCGGGTGCGTGCCATCGCGCCGGAGGGTGTTGATGTGCTCATCGACCTGGTCGGTGGGCAGGCGCTTCGTGATCTCGCGGTCGTCGCCAAAGACCCGAGCGTCATCATCAGTACCGCAGACCCGACCACCGTGCAGCAACTCGGTGGCGTAGCGGTGGTGCGCACGCGTGAAGGGCTCGAGAAGGTCACCGGCGTCGCCCAGTACGGTCTCGTCGACCCGCAGGTGACGGACCGGTACAGTCTCGATCGGGCTGCGGAAGCCGTCGCCATGGTGGAGGCCGGGCACACTGCCGGCAAAGTGATCATCGAACCATGACCCAGCGGCCTGAGGCACCGACGGACGCCGTATTCACAGCAGTACGGACGTCTGATCCTGTGGCCTCAATAAACCGGGTGGCCGATGCATACGGGTCGCCTGAGGTTGATATCGAGGGCATTCTCGGCGCCGAGATCTCACCGGATGACCCTGACCGTGCGGTCATCGAGCCGTGGGCCGCGGCAGTCGATGGCCCCATTCTCGATGGCGGATCGCTGCTGATGTCCTTTTTCGTGGGGCCGCGGCTGGAGGCATTCGACCATCCGATCGCCGCCGCATACCGGTGGCCGATGAACAAAATGGTCGAAGCCCTCACCCACGCCGGGTTCGAGGTGATCGGGCAGCGCTCGAACCCGCGGACGCCACACGCGTACATCACTGCACGCGCCACCCCTGGCTTCAGCTGAAGCGCGTGTGTTGTGCCACGAGTCGCCATACTAGAAGGGAAGGGAAGGATGCCGTTGGCTGTTTCGACCGATGTGGATGCTGATCCAGCAAATGATCTCTGCGTGGCCCGTGTACCACTGTTTCAAGGGCTCACGCATGGGCAGCAAGTGGAAGTTGCGGGATTTGCACGTACCGTCCGATTAGACGCTGTCGAGCGGGCGTATACAGCAGGCTCGGATATGTCCCAGTTGATGGTGGTGCACATCGGTCAGGTGAAGATCGCTCGCACAAGTGCGGCTGGGCACGAGCAGGTGATCCGGGTCCTCGGTCCGGGTGACTTCATCGGAGAGTCCGCGTTTCTCACCGGTGCCAGACCTGATCACGCGGCAGAAGCGCTCGTGCATACCGAACTGTGCGTGTTCCGTCATGCCGATCTCGGGCGTCTCGTCGAGAAGCATCCGAGCATCGGGCTGCGCATGCTGCAAGGAGTGAGTCAGCGCTTGGATGATATTGAGGCGCGGCTGGCTTCTGTCATCTCGGGAAACGTGAGCTCTCGTCTCGCCGATTACCTGCTCTCGCTCCCTGCGACGCCAGGGCCGCGAGGAGCTATCTACGTGACGCTGCCGCTCGCAAAGAAGGACATCGCTTCGCTCCTGTCCACGACACCAGAGTCCCTCAGTCGGCAACTTCGCAAACTCACCGACACCGGGGTGATCTCACAACAGGAACAGGGGCGGATCACGATCACTGATGTGACCGCGCTCACCGCACTCTCAACCCTCACGAAGAGAGACTGAGAACAGCACCGTGCCAGCCCAGACCATCGCCCCACGTACCTCGGAAGCGTCACACGCAATGTCATCGACGGTGGAATTTCTTCGCAACCGCAAGCTCATGATGTTCGTGCTCGTCGGTTTGGCGACCGGGGTTATGCTCTGGTTGACCGGCGCAGAGATGGCTCTCGGGGTCACCGCATACTTGGTGCTCGGTATCGTGATCGTGATCACCGCGATCGACATGTTCAAAGATCTGATGCGTGGGCATTGGGGGCTCGACATTCTTGCGGTCATCGCCATGATCGCGACACTCGCCGTACAGGAATATGTCGCGGGGCTCATCATTGCGTTGATGCTCACCGGAGGGGAAGCGCTCGAAGACCTCGCCGCTCGCCGCGCGAGCCGAGAACTCGACCAACTGTTGAACCGAGCCCCAGCATTCGCGGGTCGAATTCACCCGGTAACAGGTGAGGTCGAACGCATCGCGATCGAAGAGGTGAAAGTCGGCGACGAACTGCTGGTGCGCTCCTCAGAGATCCTCCCCGTCGACGGGGTGCTCCTATCGGATCACGCGACGATTGATGAATCATCCGTGACCGGTGAACCGATCCCGGTGAACTACCGCGCGGGCGACCCACTGCTTTCTGGAACGGTCAACAGCACGACGAGCTTCACGATGCGCGCGCAGAAGGTGGCAGCCGATTCGAACTACGCCTCGATCGTACGGTTGGTCGAGGAGGCCGTGGACTCCCGGGCACCGATGGTGCGACTCGCCGACCGTTATGCGGTGCCGTTCACCATTGTGTCATTGCTGATTGCGGGCTTCGCGTGGTTTCTCAGCGGGGACCCGGTGCGGTTTGCCGAGGTGCTCGTCGTGGCGACGCCGTGCCCGCTGCTCATCGCCACCCCGGTCGCGTTCATGGGCGGGATGAGTTCCGCGGCAAAGCTCAACGTCATCATCAAAGAC
The DNA here is from genome assembly GCF_036421875.1 of Georgenia sunbinii. Lineage (NCBI taxonomy): Bacteria > Bacillati > Actinomycetota > Actinomycetes > Allobogoriellales > Allobogoriellaceae > Georgenia > Georgenia sunbinii. The sequence goes on from NZ_JAZGOL010000001.1 coordinate 256,770, forward strand.
GGTGGCGTGTTAGAGGTGCTCGCCCGGGTCCGTGCAGTCGCATTCGACAAGACCGGCACCTTGACCGAAGGTAAAGCCGACGTCGTCGAGATTCACCCTGCTGCCCGCACCGTAGACGAGACGCTGCAGCTCGCGGCCGCCGCCGAGCAGTACTCCGTGCACGTGTTCGCCGATCCGATCGTGGCATCGGCACGCACACAGCAACTTGAGCTTCCCGAAGTGGTGACGGCCGACGAGGTGGCAACAAACGGTGTCCTCGCCTCCCTGGCAGACGGCACCTCGGTGCGAGTGGGCAAACCCTCATTTATCGAAGAGGTGACCGGGCCGATCGATCGACCCGTACTCTCAGCTGGGGAGACGGCCGTCTACGTATCGGTCGGTGACGAGCTCGCCGGAGTGATCATCTTGTCCGACCCGATTCGTGAGCAGTCTGCAGACACGGTGTCCCGTCTTCGCCGAGCAGGCGTAGCCGAGATCGCGATGGTGACCGGTGATATCACGTCGACCGCGGAGTCTGTCGCACACGCGGTCGACATTCAGACGGTGCACGCTGAGACCACTCCCCAGACCAAGGTGCGGATTGTGCAGGCGATGCGGCCGAGACCCGTACTCATGGTCGGCGATGGGATCAATGATGCCCCGGTGCTGGCGGCCGCCGACGTCGGTGTTGCGATGGCGGGCAGGGGTGCAACGGTCGCGAGCGAGTCAGCAGCGGCGGTGATCACCTCGAACGACATCGCGCGAGTGGCAGATGTGGCCTATGTCTCGCGGCGCACGGTGCAGATCGCCCTGCAGTCGATCTGGATGGGCATCATCATCTCAGTCGGTTTGATGCTCGTCGCCGCATTCGGCTATTTGCCGGCGGTGGTGGGAGCGCTGCTGCAAGAGATTGTTGACCTTGTGGCCATTCTGTCGGCGCTCCGCGCGCTCCGAGCGCACCGGGGTGCGCGGCGCGAGGGCCCTGCTCGGCGGGAAATGCCGGTAGGCTAACCCGCGAGACCGACTCACACAGTCACGATCGGATCAGCCGGTTGACCGCGGCAATGGACTCCTGAATCTTCTCGTGGGCGGCCTCGTCGCTAAGCTTGGCGGCATCGAGCACACAGTGCTTCAGGTGGTCATCGAGCAGCCCCGTCGCCACCCCCTGCAGCGAGCGGGTGAGCGCACTGACCTGGGTCAGAATGTGGATACAGTACTGCTCTTCGTCGATCATGTTCGCGATGCCCCGGGCCAAACCTTCGATTCGTTTCATGCGCTGCAGGTAGCGCTTCATATCGCCGATACACCCGTGGTGCGACGCATGCGATTCAGCGGTTGATGACATGTGCTGATCCTGGGCTGCGTGAGTTCAGTTCGTGCGTTCGAGCACGGCGCGAGTGCTGGCTTCTGAGCTGAGATCGATGCGGCGCAAGAGCTGGGCATTCAGCGACACGACGATCGTCGACAGCGACATCAGAATCGCTCCGACCGACATCGGCAGCCCGAACCCGACGCGGGCGAGCACACCGGCGGCAAGCGGCACCGAAATCAGGTTGTACCCCGCCGCCCACCACAGGTTCTGTTTCATCTTGCGGTAGGCAGCACGTGAGAGTTCGATCACTGAGAGCACCGAACGCGGGTCAGAGCTGGCGAGGATCAGCCCTGCCGACGCGATTGAATTGGCCTGGTTTCAGTTCCGACCGGTTTTCCTGTCAGCCGGTCAGTGACAGAAGCGTCTCGGTTCCAGCGTAGTACGCCTGCTCGACCTCGGTTGGTGTGCGCATGTCGAGTTCTCCGTGGAGGCGTTCGTGGTTCCACCACCACACATATTCGAGCGTCGCGAGCTCGACCTGCTCAACCGTCCGCCACGGCCCCTGCTGACGAATGAGCTCGGTCTTGTAGAGGTTGTTGACCGCCTCAGCCATCGCGTTATCGAAACTGTCGCCGACAGTTCCGGTCGAGGGCACCGCTCCGAGTTCCGCGATGCGATCCGTGTAGACCATGGCGGTGTAGTTCGACCCGTGATCGGCGTGATGGATGAGCCCATCGAGCCGGCCGCCTGACTGCCAGGCCGCCATATCGAGCGCCTGCATCGGCAGGACCTCAGACTTCAGCGTCGCAGCAACGTTCCAGCCCACGATCCTGCGCGAGTACACGTCGGTGACGAACGCGACATACGCGAACCCAGACCAGGTAGCGACGTAGGTCACGTCGCACACCCAGAGCTTGCGCGGCCCATCCGCGACGAATCTCCGGTTGACTAGGGCGTGTCTCCCATATGGAGAGTGAGGCTCGCGGCAGTCTGGTCGGGTGAGGTCGACGGGTTCGCGGTATCGGGTATTCACGGATGAGCAGTGGGAGCGGATCGAGCCGTTGCTGCCGTCGAACGAGGGGCGTCGCGGTCACCCGTTCGGCGACAACCGTCGGGTCGTGGAGGGCATCGCGTACCGGTTTCGCACGGGGATCCCGTGGCGTGATCTGCCTCGCGATGAGTTCGGGCCGTGGCAGACGGTGTGGAAGCGGCACCGCCGTTATGCGGGGGACGGCACCTGGGACCGTGTGCTGACGCGGATTCTCGCGGAGGCGGACGCGGCGGGGAAGATCGACTGGGCGGTGTCGGTGGACGCGACGATCGCGCGTGCGCATCAGCACGCGACGGACACCACCCGCCCGGAGCAGGACACAGGGGGCGGGATCGAATCACAAGAATCTGCCCTGGCACGAGATTGAGCCGCCCGGTCACGGCATCGGCCGCTCCCGCGGCGGGCTGACGACGAAGATCCATCAGGCCGTCGACGGGCACGGCCGACCGTTGGCGATGATCGTCACCGGCGGGCAGCGTAACGACGGCGCCATGCTCGCCGAGGTGCTCGCTCAGATCCACGTCCCCCGGCACGGGAGAGGCAGGCCGCGCACCCGGCCCGAGGCGGTGATCGCGGACCGCGCCTACGCGACCGGCGTGATCCGCACCGAACTGCGCCGCCGCGGGATCAAGGCCGTCATCCCCGACAAGCGCGACCAGGCCGCCGCCCGGAAACGGCGCGGCAGCAAGGGTGGCAGGCCACCCGGGCTCGACGCCGCCGCCTACAAGGGCCGCAACGTCGTCGAGCGGTTCTTCGCCCTCGCCAAGCAGTGGCGCGGCATCGCGACACGCTACGACAAGCTCGCGATCACCTACCGTGCCGGCGTCACCCTCTGCGCGATCCTCACCTGGCAACGCCTATTGGGAGACACGCCCTAGTCCGCGGGTGGAGCTGCCCGCTCGCCCAGCACGCCCCACCAAGTTCTTGATGTCACGGGCCAGCATTGGCACGGGGGCGGCCCTGTCCGCGCTGCGCTTCACCGAGTACAACACCATCGTGCGCAACGGGAGGTTGACACCCTCCGCCAAGGTGCTGGTGCACATCACCATCCCGATGTGTCGGTCGGCGACAAGTTCCTCGAGGACCTCGCGGGTCTCCTGCGGCACGTCCCCGTGGTGCACGATCGCGCCTGCCCGTAGCGATCTCGTGCCCACCCAGTCGTTCCCGAACTCCGCGCTCAGGTACGCCACCGCCGACTCAACCATTGTGTCATCGCCGACGTGGTCCAGTGGCGAGGGAAGGTCCAGCCCCGCCTCGAGCTGCTTGAGGAGCTCGTTTGCCAGCCCCACGGCGCCACGATTGCCGCCCTTCTCCGCAGCGAAGATCGCTACAGATCCCAGCGTCAGCCCCTTCCGTGCGGCGGCCACGGCCTGCGTCTTCGTTGAGGAGTACGAGTAAGTGTTGCGGCGGCCCGTGGACGGGTTCGTGAAGTGAAAGTCCTGCGGGCGTAGGAAGTCTGGGAGCGTGTACGACGGCACCGAAGTCGACGGTTCGTGAAGCTCCAACCCGATCCTCGTCTGCCCGCCTGTGCCGATAGGGCGCAACACCGCGAACTCGGCGGTCGAGGGCCTGTAATCGCTCCTGACCACCGTCGCGTCGGACCCTCCTAGCCAGGTGTTGATCTCTTCCACGTTCGGCACGATTGCCGAGACGAACACGATCCGCGGGCTCGGAGTAGGTGCCTTCAGGCGCGCCAACAGCAGCTCCAGACCCACCCCGCGTGCACCGCCGTCGAGCAGGTGCCCCTCGTCGCAGACGACGAGCGAGATCGTCGTCTGCAGCTCAGGATGCGCACCGACCAGACCGGTGAGGGCTTCCGGTGTGGCGATGATGACCCGTACCTCGTCGAGGTCCTCGCTCTCCTCGATGCCCGGTACCGTCCCCCCGTACACCGTGCGGGTGCGCAAGCCCATTGCGCTCAAATGTAGGCCGAGGCTTCCGCGCAGCTCTCGGGCCAGCGCTCGGTACGGGACGAGTAGGACAGCCTTGCTCTCCGGCGAACGGGTGAGATGGTCGAAGATCAGCGTTTCAGTGAGTGCGGTCTTTCCCGCGCCCGTCGGCATCTGCAGTGAGTACGACTGCCCGCTGGTCAGCAGTCCCGCATCGATCGCCTCGATCTGCGACGGGAAGAAGTCCCATACCGGCTGCCGGCGATCGAGGAACGACCCGACGAGCGGATCCCACCTGCCCGCCGTCCCATCCGGAAGCACCGCGCGCAGGTTCGTCTCTTGGAACCGCTGGAGCAGCGCAAGGTAGAGGCGGTTCGCGACCCACTCTTCTGGGCCGACCTCAAGCGCTTGCGCTGCGTCCGTCTGCGCTGCAGTGACGGCCGCGTCGACGACGATGATGTCCCCGCTGCGCACCGAGTCCACCAGCGCGCGCGTGGATGCCGCGGCCGGGTTCGCCGGTCGCGTCAGCAGCTCGTGCGCCGCCCGCTGGACCTCGGTCTCCCAATACCGCGGGTCCGAGCGGCGCATGATCATTACAGCCGACGCCGGGTACCCACCCAGGTAGAACGCAACTGCAGCGAAGAACAATGCATCTGCGCGCGCACCGTTCTCCAGCTCGCGGCTCACCGAATCCAATGCGCGGCCTAGCGATGCCCAGTCCAGTGGATCACCCGCCCCGGCCCGCACCATGTCGAACAACTCTCCGACGAGGGAGAAGTACAGATCGGTCGTGCGGTCCTCGAGATAGTCGAGCTGGCTTAGCGGCGCTCCCAGCCGGAAGTCCTCGATCGCGTAGTGGGTCTCCGCGTCCGCGATCCATCGCGCCAGCGTGTCTCTCACGCGACCGCCTCCGACTCGTCAGCACTCACCAGCGCCGCGTCGTAGACCAACTCGTAGTTCGCCTTGAGATCGGGCACCGAGATCACGATCAGAGCTCGCTCGCTCGTTGGCGGAGCCACCGCACCCACCAACTCAGCCGCAACCAGGCTGGCGGCGATGACCGCCACGGCGCGGAACTCACGTCGCGCCGTCGGATGGTCAACGGGGTGTATGAAGCGGTCCAGCTGCGCCACTGTGACCGTCGACAGCCCCGTGTCCAAGGCACGCTCTTTGAGCCAGTTCAGCGTCTTCACGAACCGCCGGGAGCTGTCCTTCTCCGAGTCCGTGATCGCCTCCTCGATTGGCTTCGATCTGCCGCGAGTCGACTTCGTCTTCACCTCCGAGCAAATGATGCGATCCTCATCCGACGCCGCCGGCCAGTGCGGGAGGACCATCTGCACGACATCGGACCCCGAAGCAGGCTTCGTACGATCGTGCTTCAGCCGCCACTTCTTCGGGTCCAGGACCTCGCCCGGATGCTCGCTGGCCGCCTGGAACAGAGCCGTCAGGATCTCCCCGAAGTCGCCGGCCATCGTCGAGCCCCGATCCGGGAGCTTCGTGGCGATGATCTCCTGGGCCGACACCGAGGTCTTCGCGATGCGATCCTGGAGCGTCTCGTCCGAGATGTAGCAACGACGAACCGGGACGCCGAGCTGCTCCGCAATGGCCGACGCCGACGCCACGTCGATCTCAACAACCGTGAAAGGCGTGCTCTGAATCGTGGAAAAGATGTTCCCGAACGCTTCGAGGTCTACCTCCAGTTCCTTCATTTCACTCACCAATCTCCGCGCCAGCGCTGCTGGCCCGGCCATTCTCGGTCGAGCCAAAGGGCCACCGATTCGGAGATCGCCCCGATCGAGTATCCGGAGTACAGGGTTCCGGCCTCGGATCGATGTGCCATATGTCCCAAGGGTATCGAGCGGTCGCTTGCGCACCGCGTTCACGGGGCGAGAGACGCCGTGTCGTCGTTCCTTTTGCTGTGTGCGTCGAGAGCCTCACGCTCAGTCACCAGTGACCGCCACTCAGACGCAGTACGACGACGGATCTGGCCCAGCTCCGCACCTCCGGTTCTGATTGCGTTTGCGCAAACGGAGGACGCGGTAACTTGCCATGTCTACGACGCAGACACGACCTCGAGCACTGAGCCATGCCAGGTGACATCACCAACTCGTCGACTGCCCAACGCGTCGTTAACTCTCCAGTCGTCTGACCCGACTACCCTTTGAAGCGACGACATCGGCGCTGATGGAGGGGGACTAGATGAGTGCACATGGGGAGGAGTCTGCGCATGGCTGATCCCTCCTACGACTGGGCGGCTCTGTATCAGAAGCATCGCGACGCGATGTACGGGGTCGCCTACGAAGTGCTGCGCGGGAGTGGGCGGTGGAATCTAGCCGCCGACGCAGTCCAGGAGGCGATGGTCTCGCTTATGAAGGCACCTCCGGCGGAACCACCCCGTAGCTGGGAGGCGTTGCTGGTGGCAACGTCGAAGCGGAGGGCGCTCGACATCGTTCGATCCGCTGCAGTCGTGCGGGGTGTGGAGTACTCGGAGGAGTACGTGCCAGGAGCCGCGGCGCCAGACGAAGACGACGCCATGGAGCGGCTCGAAAAGATGGCACGGGCACGGACTGCAATCGCGCGCCTGGATGCTCAGGAGCACTACGTCCTTGCGCAGTACATCGTGCTGGACCGCCCGCGCGGTGACGTCGCAGCAGAGCTTGGCGTTACGCCGGCTCGAATCAGCCAGATCAATACGAGAGTCTTGTCAAAGATCAACGCCGAAGCGGAAGGAGGAGGATGACCATGCAATCAGACAACCGCGACGAAGAAATCACAGCCATCCTCGATGCGCGTGCCGGCCAGTCGGCGCTTGCCGCGGCAGCGGATCAGTCCTCTGATCGACCCGAGGTTCGGGAACTGCTCAGCGCCGCTGATCTTGCCTGGGCTAGCCAGCAGAGCGCTCCACCGCTTGCCGATGACCCGGTTGCGGCGATGCTTGGGCTCATGCCCGACTCGGAGCTCGAACTGGATGGGAGGGCGCTGTCGAACGCTCGTAAGGGTGCGAGTCTGACGGTGAGCGCGTTGGTACAACGACTCGCCGCGCGTGGCTGGGAAGTAGCGAACAGGGACGTCTTCGCGTGGGAGAGCGGCAAGAACCTCACTCATGTCCCGGCACTGATCAACGCGCTCGCTGAGGAGACCGGCGTCGACGCGGATCGGCTGCGCCATAAGTCTGCGACGGATCCCGAGCGTTCTCAGCTTGCCGCCATTGTTGGATCGGAGGCATTCAAAGTGCTGGCCCAGCGCTGGGCACGCATCCAGGGCACAACAGTTGCGCTGGCGGCCTCTGCGCTTGAGTCGCGGATGTTGGTGGCGGTGCACCGAGGTGGCGCCCCCGAGAACGACGTTTTGCTCGATTCGCTCGAGGCGTTGGTTGACTCCGTCGAAGGCGTCGAGGGGCGATGAAGCTCGGGCCGTGGATCGAGCGTGCCGTGAAAATCCTCGATCCCGTGCTGCAGGAGCAGTTTGTCCTCGACCCGTTCGACGCCCTCACCACAGGTATGCAGCTGACGGTCCGTACGATGGATTCCTTGTCGAGTAGTCGAGGGGACGGCGGCTTCTGTGATGGGATGTCGTTCCTCGAAGACGGGGTGATTCTGTACGCCCCGACGCCGAACAGCCGCCGTGAGAACTTCACCCTCGCACATGAACTTGGCCACTGGATCGTGGAGCAAGATGACGGTCTGTTCGACTGGATCGCCGATCAGTCGGATCCGCCCGCGCTGCTCGAGACAGTGTGCGACCACATCGCGCAGCGGCTCCTGCTTCCCGAGGCCCTCATCGCCGAGGTGGTCGGCGATGACCTCGTGCGTGCGCACCATGTCCAGGACCTCTTCGACAACAGCCAGGCCAGCTATCAAGCCTGCGCAATCGCGATCTCACGACGCATTCGCGGACTGGGCGCCGTTGTACTCATCGACCGCTTCGACGGCCAAGTCGCCCACTCGAGCATCCAGCCTGAGCCCGACGATGGGTGGCCAGTTGTCTACCCCTGGCGCGGCCAGGTGCTTCCGGATGCCCACGCCCTCCGACAGATCACTCCGGGAGCGGCGTTCACCCGAAGGATCATCTGGCATGACTCGTGGGGCAGAGCCGCCGACTTCTATGCCGATGCCATTGCCGATGACAGGCGAATCATCGCAGTGCTGGCCGGGCACGACATTTGGAAGGTCGACCCCGGCTACATGATCCAGCCGCGCGAGTTCGATACGCGCCCGCTCCTGACCATTTACTGCTGCGGGCAAAGTCGCACGTTCCGTGGCTACCCCTGCCCCACCTGCGGCAAAGGCTTCTGCCCCGTCTGCAAGAACTGTCAGTGCGACCGCGCCGCCAAAACCGAAGAGACCTGTACGGGCTGCTTCATGATCTTCCAGCGACACCTGCTTGTCGACGGACTCTGCGAAGACTGCCGTTAACTCGATCACGTCCTGCTCCGACTACTTAGTGAGGGGCTGACGGTCAGCCCCGGAGATGGAGCCAGAAATGGCGAAAAACACGGGACGCAGTCACCGCGTCGGTGCGGTCAAGGGGCGCAGCGAGTTCCAGGTCGGCAAAACCTGGTTCAAGCGCGACACCTCGACGGGCCGCATCATGAACGGCAGCCCCAACCAGCACAAGGGCGTCCGCAACGAGAAGTGACCGACGCGGAGCCGGCCCGGCGCTGGCTCCGCTCGTCACCACCGCTTCATCTCACCCTCACCAAGAGAGCAAGGAATCATGGCAGATCGACGAGTAACCCATTCCCGCAAGAATCGTGACGGTGACATCACCGCCATCGGCACGCCCGGCCAGTACTGGTCGCCGCGTGCGAAGGCCGACGCCATCAGCGACATCGAGCTTCGCATCCACACGTACTACGTCCAGTGGCCGGAGAAGCGCACGGAGATCCGTGTCGTCAACGGCGCCACCGGCAAGTACCTCCGCACCGATCGCGACAACACGACCCGCAACAACCTGGACGACCTCTCCGGCCTTTGAACGACGGCCGATATGAGAGCGGACGCCATCCAGCGCCCGCTCTCATATCGACGTTGCCGATTCCCGCCCGATACCGTGCTGACACGGAGGAACCCTATGACAACCGAGAGTTTCCGCCGGCTGACAAGCGCCGTGATCGCTGCGTCCGTCGCGAGTGAGTGGACCGCCGCCGTCTTGGAGTGGGACGTCACCGAACTCGAAGAGGACCCCACCGGGCGCGGAGAATGTGTCTGCGGTCAGCAGGAGCTGGTGCTGTTGTTCACGATCACGAACAAGCACAACGGTGCCAAGCTGTACCCGATCGGTAGCACCTGTGTACAGAAGTTCGGTCGCACCGACCTCAACCGCCAGGTAACCCTCTACAGCGATCTATTCCGCTTGCGTGCCGCCATTCTCAACAACACGCGGATCACTCTCACCAGCGACTATTTCTCACGGGCGATGCTCGAGTACCTCAACGACGAAGGTGCCTTTGCCCCCGACCGGTGGGACGCTGATGGAGGGTATGCGTTCATGCTCGACATGTTCAACAAGCGTAAGAAGGACGAGATCACCCGGCCGCAACTTGCCAAGATCACTGTGCTCCTCAACAGGAAGGTGATCCCGTTCGTTCTCGCAGATGAGAGTCTGGGCTAGGTAGGCTCAACGTACCTTGCAAGTGTCCGCGAGTGCTTCTCTCCCGCATGATTCGTCGCCGGCGTTCCGTGTGAGAGCGAGATGACACCGAACCCTCAGCAGCCCCCAAGCCCCCATCTTCGGTTCGCGACGCTTCCGGGCTCCGAGGCACCGAGCAGCGGCTCGGCTAGACTCGGTAAGCGGCTCAACCGCGGAGATCGACGGTCGGCAAGGGGTGAGACAATGAGCGCGAGCAAGGACGAACTCGCTGCGTTCACCCGCATGTTTTCGTCCGCGGTCGTGCGTGAGCTCGGCAAGCAGGGTAAGTCGGGACTCCTCGCCCGACTGCTGTACCAGTCTGGCTCGGCTCAAACGCTGAGGCCTGAGGCGACCGTCGGTGATGCCTTCGACCACGCTTTTCACGTTCTGCGCTCGCTCGGGAACCGCGACGAGTATGTGTACCGCTCCGCGATCACCCAGAAGATCTTGCTTGGCCAGCACAGCCTCCGCACGGCGTCGATGCTAGGTGAAGCGCGAGTCGGAACATCGAAGGCAGACGTAGTTGTCTTCAACGGCACATCGACTGCTTACGAGATCAAGTCTGAGCGCGATTCGTTGGCCCGCTTGCGGAGTCAGGTACTGGCCTACTCTCAGGTGTTCGCCGCAGTCAACGTGGTCACGAGTCCATCGCATGTAGAGCACGTGCTTCGACAAGTCCCCGAAGAAGTCGGCGTTCTCATCCTCACCGACCGATTCACTCTGAGGGTGGAGAGGCGTGCAACATGTGACTCCTCTCGCACTGAACCACTCGCGATCCTCGACTTCGTCCGCCTCGACGAAGCGTTCGCCATTCTGCAAGAGATCGGCATCGAGCCTCCGAATGTTCCCAACACACAGATGCGTGGCGCGCTGAATGAACTGTTCGCTGACCTTGACCCAACACGCGTGCACGACCTCATGGTGACTACTTTGAGGTCGTCCCGCTCCCGAAGCTCGGCCGAGAACTACATCAAATCCATACCAATGTCCCTGCGTGCTGCCATGCTTACGCTAAAGATGAATGACGCGTCCAAGCAGAGGCTCCGCGACGCGACACGCTCGCCCATAGGTGCCGCACTCGCTTGGAGATAGCTCATGTACTACCCGTACTTCCGAGGAAAGCAGTTCGAACTCCTCGCACTCCGTGAGAGTGCAGAAGTGCTAGCCGAAGCATCTTTCATTCCCATCATCGAACCGGTGCGGGAATCGCTCAACGGCCTCGAGCGAGCTCTGGCAGCAATCAGCGACGCGGGCGGTCAGGCTATCGTGATCGTGAACCCGCGACACGGCGACCACAAAGCTGACGGAGCGAACATCAGTGCGTTCCTGAGCGAGAACTACAGGGGCAACGATGCCATCTCCGCTGGAGTCCTACTCCTTAGCAGTACGAGCGTCGAAGAAGCCGAGGCACTCATCTTGAACCATGCTCACCATAACCCGGCCATCGTCCACTCAGGCTTCACAGCGGCGCGCGACATCGCAGAGTTTCTCCGCGACCGTGGAATTGATGCGACCAATGTCTTCAGCGAAGATCACGCGAGCATGCTCTATCGCAAACACTTCGCGAGCGGAAACCGCGTATTGGTTCGGGACGGCTTCGAGCAGAAGAAGAACGCGGACTACGACCCGTTCGAGTTTTTCTCCGACCTTCACGTCACATTCCAGGAACTCAACATGGACGGGTACGGCGACTTCCTCACGGTGGGGGACCGATACACCGAAGGTGGCGGTCCGGCATACGCCGTTGCGATTCATCTCACGTACATCGACCCCACGAAGGACGACGCGATGTACGTGTATCACTTCAAGTCCGATTCGAACGATACGCCCACGGACCCGGCGAACAAGTTCGCTGAGGCCCTCGCGAAACTCATCGCGAAGCTCGATAGCCCGGACTCCAACCTCGTAGAAACATCGGCAGTGGAAGAGTTCCGCCGACTTCACGCCGCAGGTCACTTCCCGGGCCTCGGCTACATAAAGAAGCTCTCGATCCGGCATCACATCGAGACGCTCGCGGACTATCACCGCAACGCGGATGCCTGAACGCTTATGCTGCGCAGAATGCTTCAGCGACGACTTCCTGCGAGACTTCATCTCCGACAAGCTCAGCCCGAGCGCGGGGCAGTGCGGCTACTGCCACGTCGCTACCGTCACGCTGGTGAAGCCATCTCTCCTCCGTGAGTCGTTCGAGAATCTCCTCGCGATCTACGGGCCAGACTCGGACGGACTACCGCTACCCACACTGCTCCGGCGCGACTGGGGACTATTCGCCGGTCCAGTGATGCGGGAAGATCCAGCAGCCAAGGAGCTTCTCGCGGATATCTTCAACGATGGCGAGATCGGGAGAAAGCTCTACTCGGCATCGGACAAGTACAGGGCGACCAGCTTGGCTCACTGGGACGATCTGCGCATTGAGATGATGCACGGAAATCGGTGGTTCCTGGAGCGGAAAATCGACTATGACCGTCTTCAGGAGCTCCTCGACTACCTAATCGTCGACCCGACAACGCTGAGCTCCAGCTGGCATCGGGCTCGTATCGTCAGCGATGATCCGTTTCCACTCGACAGGATGGGCGCTCCGCCCTCCAAGAAGGCGGGACATGGTCGAGCGAATCCCGCCGGCATCCCATACCTGTACCTTGGGTCGACCCCGACCACAGCGGTATCGGAAGTGCGGCCACACACGGGTGAACTCGCGTGCGTCGCCGAGTTCGAGATCCCCAGCATGAAGGCGGTCGACCTCAGGGCTCCACGCGCGCGCATCTCACCATTCGAACTCAACGACGACGAAGTCGGACAGATGCACGCGGATCTGCCGCTCCTTGAACGCCTCGGGGACGAGCTCACACGACCAGTACTACCCCAAGGTGCGCCATTCGAGTATGTCCCGAGCCAACACCTGTGCGAGTTCATCAAGAGCTGCGGATTCGATGGCGTGGTCTATCGAAGCTCGGTCAGTGACGGTATCAACCTGGCGCTCTTCCATCCGGATCAAGCGACTGGGGTCAGCGTAAACCAGTACGACGTCGCCAAGGTCGAGGTGCACGTCTCCGCGAAGGCATGATGCGTCGACAGCTCAGGGCGCTGAGAACCTCGTCCTAGAGGTGCGAAGCAGTGGTGCGTTCAGTCGGGCTCAATCTCGCAGGCGGATCCCGCCGGAGTAATACCCTCCTAACTGTCTACAGGTCATCGTCGTGTGTGCCCAGTTAGGAGTCGGCGCGATCGCTTCTCTGGACTGTTGCGGTCCTGAATTCCTGCAGAGCTGGGCGTTACACGCCTTGTCTTGATGTCACGTTCCCGGTAAGCTTTCGTGACATGAGCGTGGTGTCCCCGTCGGCAGTGATTCGGAGTGCGCCTGAGCGGTCCTTCGTTCACGTCAACCGGCTGCCCGGGACCGCTGCCGCTGCACGGCAGGCCGCGTCACGGGCGGCGCGGAGCGGCGAGCTCCTTTCCGTCCGTCGGGGCCTGTACTACCGGGGTGCGAAGACGCGGTACGGCATGACGCGTCCTCGTGTGGAAGAGATCGCCCGGGAAGTGCTCGGGGAAACAGGCAGTGGCCCAGCCGGATATTCTGCTGCGCGCGAGTGGGGTGTGACGACTCAAGTGCCCTCGTCCTTCCATGTTGCGACGCTCTGGCCAGCAGATCCGATCGCGGGGGTGACCCAGCACGCGCGGCGGAACAAGGAGCGGGCGAAGCTCAACGCGAAGGAGATCGCCCTCCTTGAGCTTCTGCGCGCCCCTGACGTGTACGTCGAAGCGGGTTGGGATGCGCTAGTCGAGCGGGTTCGGAACGCGCTCGCCAATAGGGAGGTGCGCGAGGAGGTCCTTAGCGTTGCAGTCTCGGGGGAGCGGAACACCGTCGTGCGGGAGAGCTTCGACAGGCTCGTCGCTGATCTGGCGGACGAGTGAGCGAGCGGCTTCGGGTTCGACTGGCATAGCCTGGCGCAGTCCAGGGTATGATTGCGTATGCGCAAACGAGAAGGGGTGGGGCTGTGGACGCGGCAACGATGGTGAAGCGTGTGCGCGCGCTCAGCGGCGTCACCCGCAAGGAGCTCGCCCAGCTCGCTGGCCTTTCGCCTTCAACGATTGGTCGGATCGAACAGGGCGCACTGGACCCGACGTGGGGGACGCTCTCGCGCATCCTTGAGTCGACCGGATATCGGATCAACGGAGACACCGTGGTCTCGGCCGGTGACCAGACGGCGATCACCGCCGCCCGCCCCGTGCTGGAATCGTTGCTCACTCCTGCTACTACGGCGATGGCGGACGCTCTTGCTCCCGCGAGAGCGATTTTGAACGCGGCTGCACGCGATATCAGTCGCTCGCTTGCGGACGAGATGGCAGCAGCCACCAGGGTCGCGCTCGCACCCACGATGGAGATGTTCCAGCAGGCTGCCAGCTCGGTCGTCGACCAGTGGCTTGGCCGGTGGGCTCGCGCAGGGTGGCTATCGGATCGAACGGACGCCGACGACGCGGTGAGTGTCGCGGTTGCTGCGGGCAACGCTGGCAAGATCGCCCGCCGTAACGTCGCCCGCCGTAACGTCGCCGCTCCCGACGGATGGCGCGCCCTCGCACAGCGGCTGGGGGAGGAGGGCATTGACTACGCCGTCTCCGGACTCATTGCCGCCCGCCCGGATCGGGCGACCGCGACAGCGGTAAGCCCGGTGATCTACGTCGACGACCCATTCCTGGCGGTCTCTAGGCTCGGCCTGGAGGAGACCGCGCCAGGGCGTGGTGTCCTGCTGATCGCTCCCGGGGCTGACGAGCTCACGCGCGTTGAAATCGATGGAGGCATCCGGTTCGTCTCACGCGCGCAGGGCGTGCTCGACGCATTCGCAGGCTCCGGCCGGGAGCCCGACAAGGCCGAAGACACGCTCCGCTCACTGCTGGCGGTCTCCGCATGACCGGCGACTTCGACGACCTCGAGATCGAGATCATCACTTCACGGCGAGCCCTCATCGACGTCATCACCGGTCTCGCCGACCAGCGTGAAGCACTCACCGTGCTCGGTGGCCACGCGGTCATCGAAGCCACCCACGGCATCGCGGAACTCCCACCGGACGATACAACCCGCGACGGCGACCTCGGCGTCACCCCGCAGCTGCTCAGCGACGTCCCGAACCTCAGCGCCCGGATGACCGAGCTCGGCTACGAAGCCGCGCGTCCTGAGCGCCCCGGCGTATGGTCACCGATCTCGCAGCGTGACCGCGACATCCACGACCGCGATAGCGTCGATCTCATCGCCCCGATGTCGCTCGCCCGCGGCGACCTCACCACGAACCGCAGCATCCGCGCCGCCCGCATCGGCGCCCACGGCAAGCACGCCGTCTCCGCGACCGGTGGCACCGAGCTCAGCATCCTCGACCGCCAGTGGCGCACGCTCCGCTCGTTCGACGGCGGGCCGACCGTCGACGCCTACGTCGCGGGCCCCTCCGCGCTGCTGTGTGCGAAGGCGTACAAGATCCACGACCGGCTCGATCCCACCGAGCTGCGCCGTAACGCGGACCGGTTGCGCCCGAAGGACTTCGCCGACCTATATCGAATTCTTCTCGTCATCACACCCGAGGATGCGGCGGGAGTCTTCGCCCAAGGGATCGCGGACCCGAAGATCGGCGACGCCGTCGCGCTCGGTAGTGACTATCTCGTCGAGATCCTCACCGACGCCTCGACTGTCGCCAGCATGGTCGCCGACGCTTGGGGGGACATCTCCCGCGAGGCCGAGTTCCATGCTCACGTCGACAACTGGCGCCGACGCTTCGCTGCTTGAGGGATCGTGCGGATCGCCTCCTCGTGGTCGGCCCCTGTGTCGTGTCGCGGGGCCACTGTTGGCTCCGGGAAGAGGGCTGGGTCGGCGGCCGCGCCGTAGCGGCCGGGTCGCCCTGGGCGCCGACGCTGCCGCGCACCTCACTTGGGAGAAGACGTCCTATTGGATGCTTCCATAAACCCCACGTAAACCCCCGACGAGATTGTCGACAGCTACCAAGAGCCGGGACCTGGCCGGGACCTGATGCATGCAAACCATGCAATCCATGACGTGAAATAGGGCCGTTTGAGGGGCAGAGAAGCCCGGAAAATCAAGGATTCGGCCTGAACCGTCTACCTGGGGGTCAGGGGGTCGTGGGTTCGAATCCCGCCAGCCCGACGCATGAGCCCTGGCGAGAACTTGTTCCTCACCAGGGTTTGGTCATCTCTGAGAGTCTGCGATCCCGCCGCTGGACCAAGCGATGTGCTGCTGGCTTCGAGCAGCACCGCTGTTTCCTGCGCTCCACTGATTGTCAGAGGTGAGCTATACGTTCCGGACATGACATGGGAGCGGACCTACACCGACGAGCAGTTGGTCAACGCCATCGCTGCTTCGACGTCTTGGCGTGGGGTGCTCCGTGCACTCGGCCTGGCTGCGACGTCGGCGGGCGCGATGAGGTCTGTGCGCTCGCACGCTGATCGGTTATGCGTCGACTACGGCCACTTTAGGGGCCAGCGTCTATGGACCGACGATGGGCTTCGGGCGGCGGTAGCTGCTGCTCAAACGTGGTCTGAGGTGGCTGGCACCCTCGGTCTTGACGGTGCCGCTGTCAGTGCCAGTGTGAAGGGTCACGCGACTCGACTCGGCCTCGATATTAGGCACCTACGAGGACCGCAGCTGGCTGGAGCGGTTGGCGGATCTCAGCCGAGAACCGCTCATCTCCATAGTGCCGGCTCCCTTCTGGCGGCCGCCTGGTTTGCGATGTGCGGTCACGATGTTTCCTGGCCGCTCGAACCCTGCCGCTACGACCTGCTCGTTTCCACCGACGCCGGGATCCGCCGCGTTTAGGTGAAAACGACCACGGCCCGCACGGGCGCCTCTTCCTGGAAGGTCTACCTCTCGACCTCTCATCATGGACGCAGAACGTACGACCCTGACGAGATCGATGACTTCTTCGTCATTGACGGAGACCTGAAATACTATTTGATCCCGATCGCCGTGGTTGGGGGCCTCCACGCGGTGCACCTTGGCCGCTACGAGCAGTACTGCCTGGCTCAGGTTCCGAAGTGACCTCTCGTCATTGGAGGCGATGGCCTGGCAGGTGTGCCTGTTCGCCGTCGTGATCGAGAATGGTGAGGATCTCGGCGGGGCCGTCGTGCGCCTCGAGCAGGTGCGGGGTCATCGTCGAGAACTCGACGGCCTGGCCTGGTTGCACGAGGATTCTTCTCGTACCGAGCTGCAGTTTGATGGTTCCGCTGAGCACGGTGAACCACTCGTAGCCGGGGTGCACCTGCGGGCCGCCGATGTCGCGGTCTTCGGTGATGCGCATCTTGCCGATCGTCACGCCACGTCGGTCGCGTTCTCGGGACAGCAACCAGAACGTCGCCCCACCGATCGACTCGGGCTCGGGGCGGATCACGACATCCTCATCACCCTCGGCTTCGACGAGCTGGTCGAGAGAGGTGCCGAGCGCCTTGGCGATCGCCACGAGCTGTTCGAGCGCGATCCTCTGATGGCCGGTCTCGATGCGACTGAGCGTCGATGGTGAGAGGTAGCAGCGCGCCGCCAGCGTGTCGAGCGTCCAGCCGCGCGCCAGCCGCAGACCACGGATGCGCTGTCTGACGATCGACTCCGTCTGTTCTTGCGTCATATGCAAGAGTGTATGCGTTCGGAGGGATTCCTGGTTAACGTTGCCGCCATGACACCCCACGAGCTCCACCCCAGCCAGGGGCCTTGGCACGACCTCCCCGCTGGCTTCGCCGACTACCTTGACCTGGAAGCGCGGCTGAGCGCGCCGGCGAGGAGCACCGCCCTCGGTCGAGCGGCCCTCGCACTGGACGCGGCCCCGTCGCACATCGTCGACCTCGGATCGGGCACCGGCGCAGACGCGGTCGCACTGGCCCGGCGATTTCCAGCCTCCCGCGTGCACGCCCTCGACGTCTCTCGGGAGCTCCTCGATCGCGTCGCGTCAGCGGCAGTGGCAGCGGGAGTTGCAGACCAGATCGAAGAGCACCGCGTCGACCTGAACGACGACTGGTCGTCGGAGATCCCGACCGGCGTCGACCTGGCGTGGGCGGCGCTGACGTTGCACCACGTCGGCGATCCCGTAGCCGTGCTGCAACAGGTGTTCGCGTCACTGCGGCCTGGCGGAGTGTTCGTCTTGACCGAACTGACGGGCGAAGCGCGACTCACGCCCGTCGAGCTCGGTACCGGCCGGGCTGGTCTGCAGGATCGCATCACGCGTGCGCTGTCGCACCGCCCCCACACGAACGCAAACTGGTCGAGGCTCCTCGCCGACGCCGGCTTCGATGTCGTGGAATCTCACGAGCACGATTTCGTCGCACGAGCCGACACGGCCGACGGTGCGCGATATCTGGAGATGCAGCTGCGCGCTCAGCGAGAACGACTCGTCCACGAAGTGACGGACGACGATCTCGCGGCCCTCGATGCCGTCATTGATGCACTCGAGACCGGGACATCGGAGATATCGTCCAGCTCCGGTCACACGGTATGGATCGCGGTCCGGCCGCAGGAGGCGCTTGCTGGGCAGACCCGGCAGACGATCGAGCACCCGGACAAGGCCGCCGACACGGGCGGCAGAGCTTTCGGAGTGCTCGGGAGCCTCGAGGTAGATGTGGTTGTGGTGGGTGGCGGATCGGCTGGCCTCGCCGCCTCGGTCGCCCTCGCCCGTTCGCGCCGTAAGGTCGTCGTGATCGACGCAGGACAGCCGCGCAACGCACCCGCCGAAGGCGCCCACAACGTACTGGGGAACGAAGGCATCGCGCCACAGGACCTGCTCGCCCGGGGGCGCGCGGAAGCAGAGTCCTACGGTGTCACGATCCTGCCGGGCCAGGTGACCCGACTGTCGGGCACGATCGATGACTTCACCGTGGAAGTGGGAGACGGGAGCCGCCGCGTCCATGCCCGCCGAGCCCTCCTCGCCACTGGCCTCGTCGACGATCTCCCTGACGTTCCCGGCGTTGAGGCAGGATGGGGACGCACGGTCCTGCACTGCCCGTTCTGCCACGGATGGGAAGTACGCGACCAGCGGATCGCGATCCTCACCCGCGACGAAGTGGCCATCCATCACGCGATGCTGTTCAGCCAGCTCAGCGACCAGGTCACCGTGTTTCTCCACGAAGCCCCCGACCCCACCGAGGAGCAGTGGGAACAGCTCGCTGCTCTGAACGTCTCCGTCGTTCGGCCACGTGTCGACCGTCTGGTGGTCGAGGGCGCGAAAGTGCGTGCGATCCAGATCGACGGCGGCCGCACCTTCGAGGCCGACGCCGTCGTCATCGCCCCGCGCTTCAACGCCAGGACCGGCCTGTACGAACAGCTCGGCGGCACCGCTGAGACGACTCCCTTCGGCAAGCAGATTCCCACCGACCCGCGCGGCATGACCCCAGTGCCAGGAGTCTGGGCCGCAGGCAACGCGAGCGAACCCATGGCGATGGTCGTCGCATCGACCGCATCAGGCGTCGCCACGGGCAGCGCCGTGCACGGCGACCTCGCCTTCGCAGACCTCAACCAAGCCGTACGAGCACGACGCGCCGAACACCACTGATCAGTGACGGATCGAAGAGACCCATAACCTTCCGCCTGAGGAGCCTGCGGAGAACAATCGCCGTCGAGGTGTCGATCGGCGACGACGTCGTTCGACGCACAGGTAGAAGCACCACCACCGGTGCTTCCTGACCGAGGGAGACGATCATGAAGTACATGCTGATCATGCGGGCGACCGACGAGGCCGTCGAGGCGTCGAAGCAGGTCCCGTTCGAGGAGATCCTCGCCCAGATGGGCGCGTACAACGAGTCGATGATGAAGGCCGGTGTGCTGGCGGCGGGCGAGGGCCTGACCGAGGCGTCGGAGGGCTTCGTGGTGGACTTCGACGCCGATCCTCCGCTGGTGACCGACGGCCCGTACGGCGAGACCAAGGAGCTGTTCGCCGGCTTCTGGATCCTCGACGTCTCCTCGCGCGAGGAGGCCGCCGAGTGGGCCAGCCGGTGCCCACTCGGCGCCGGGAACAAGCTGGAGGTGCGCCGGGTGCACGGGCCGGAGGACTTCCCGCAGGACAACGAGTGGGTGCAGAAAGAGGAAGGCTGGCGCGCCGAGCAGGCCGAACGCGCGGCGAAGGGCTGACATGACGGCGCCACCCGGCGGTCTGCGGCACTCCCGGCGCGCGGTCGAGGCCGTGTGGCGGGTGGAGTCGGCACGGATCACCGGGGCGCTCACCCGCCTCGTGGGCAGCCTGGACCGCGCCGAGGACCTCGCCCAGGAGGCGCTGGCCGAGGCCCTGGAGACCTGGCCCCGCGACGGCGTGCCGCGCAACCCGGGCGCCTGGTTGACGACGGTGGCCCGCCGTCGGGCGATCGACGCCTGGCGACGGGCCGAGCGTCTCGAGGTGCGCCAGGCGCAGCTCGCCCGGGAGCTGGAGGAGGTCCACGAGGACGACTGGGACCCCGACCGGATCGACGACGACGTGCTGCGGCTGGTGTTCGTCGCCTGCCACCCGGTGCTGTCCCGCGAGGCGCAGGTCGCGCTCACCCTGCGCGTGGTGGGCGGGCTGACCAGCGACGAGATCGCCGCCGCGTTCCTCGTGCCCGTCGCGACCGTGCAGCAACGGATCGTCCGGGCCAAGCGGACCCTGGCCGCCGCCGGCGTGCCATTCGCGGTGCCCGGACCCGAGGAGTACGGCCCGCGGCTGGCCGCCGTCCTCGCCGTCGTCTACCTCATCTTCAACGAGGGCTACGTCCCGACGTCGGGGGATCGGTGGGTACGACGCGAGGTTGCCGGTGAGGCGCTGCGCCTGGGGCGGATGGTCGCGGCGCTCGTGCCGCGCGAGCCGGAGGCACAGTCGCTGGTTGCGCTCATGGAGCTGCTGACTTCACGGTTCCCCGCCCGCACCGCGCCCGACGGCAGCGCGGTCCCGCTCGCCGAGCAGCACCGGAGCCTCTGGGACCGTGACGCGATTCGCCGCGGCAGCGAGGCACTCGCCCGTGCCGACTCGGTGGGGCGCGGGCGCGGGGCCTACGGCCTGCAGGCGGCGATCGCCCATTGCCACGCACATGCGCCGTCGGCAGCGCAGACTGACTGGGAGCGCATCGTGCTGCTGTACGAGGCGCTGGGCAGGTTGACGCGGTCGCCCGTCGTCGAGCTCAACCGGGCGGCTGCGGTGTCGATGGCGGAGGGACCGGCCGCCGCCCTGGCGATCGTCGAGCGTCTGGTGGCCGCCGGTGAGCTCCGCAACTACCACCTGCTACCGGTGGTCCGCGGTGACCTGCTCGTTCAGCTCGGGCGGTACGCCGAGGGACGGGCTGAGCTCGCGCGCGCGGTGGAGATGACTGGGAACGAGCGGGAGCGCGAGGTGCTCGAGGGCAAGATCGACGCGGCTCGACGGCGAGATCGGGAGTAGCCGTCCGCGCGGACCGTCCGCCCGGAAAGCTGCTCACTCCAGCGGGGTGTCGACCAAGCCGACGAACCGGCTGCCGATGCCCAGGATCTCTTCACGCTGGTGGCCGGGAAGTGGCCGCGGCAGGTCGGAAGGGCGGTGGTGGTCACAGCTGACGTGGGTGAACGTCGGCCACCATTTCTTCGGCCGTGCCTTCTCGGCAAAGCCGCAGACAGTGCACACGAGATCGACCCATACCGCCTTCTTGCCGGTCCGGTTGGCACGGGACTGGGCCAGCCACGGTGGCGGGTTGTCGTCGATCTCACGCAGCTGGGCTTCAGTGAGCTTCGAGGGCAGGCCGTGCCGGGTGGCCATCTCCACTGGGATGTCCAGGCGTTGGGCAGCGTCGCGGCGGGTGATCATCACACTCAATGTTAGTCAGTTGTTGTGCAGTGGGAGTCTGCGCCGTCGCTCGCAGCCAGCCCGACGCGGCCACGTGTAGATCAAGCCGTGGCGCGTCGGCGTCTCAGTGCCAGGGCGCCGGCACCGACCAAGGTCACGGCAACGAGTGCGGTGAACGTGACGCCGTCGGCTCCGGTGGCGGGCAGCTCACCGCTACCCGACGGCCCGGCGTTGTCGTCGTCGGGTGCGTTGGCGGGCGCGTCCGTCGTCGGCAAGTCCGTCGGCACGGGGCCAGTCGGCTCGGGAGCCGGGTCGGTCGGTTCCGTGGTCGGGTCGGTGGGCTCGGGCGTCGGCTCGCTGCCCGCCACGACGATCCGTCCCTCGAGCTCCATCGAGATGGTGCCGAGCTGGCGCGCATGGGCGGCGATCGCCTCGGCGTCGGCCGGAGCCTCCGCGGCGGGCACCAGGACCTCAGCCGCGTCGAAACCGGTGATGGCATCGCCCCCGCCGACGACGTAGTTCGTCACCGCGGTGGTGTACGTCGCCTCGTCGTCCAGCGGCTGGCCCGCGACGAGCACATCGCTCACGCGCGTCCCGACCGGCGCGGCCGGGTCGTAGGTGTAAGCCATTCCGGAGACCTGCGGGAAGCCACCGCCGAGGTCCTGCACACGGGCGACGCCCTCCTCCAGCGCCCTGCGCAGTCCGCTGCCCGTCACCTCGACGAGCATCACCTTGTTGTCGAACGGCGCGAGGGAGTAGGCGTCCCGCAGCGTGAAGTCGGGCCCCGGCGCCTCGGCACGGATGCCGCCGCCGTTGGCCCAGCCGACGTCCGCCGAGTGGTAGGCGCGGAACGCATCGGCGACGAAACTGCCCAGGAGCGTCTCGATCCGCCGCGTGGCGTGCTCGGGGTTCAGCAGCGGCGTCTCGACCGAGGCCAGCACCTCCGAGAGGTTCTCCTCCATCTCGGACTCGTACTGTTCCTCGAGGGCGCGCAGCTCCGGGTCGGGCTCGACCGTGTGGTCGACCTCGACGACGGACGTGGTGACCGCGACGTCGTCGCCATCGACCGTGATGTCGAGCTGGATGAGCGAGCCCATGTTGCCCTCGGGCGCCGCCAGGACCACGCCCTCGTACTCCTCGACGACCGAGTCGTACTCGGCCATCTCCTCCAGGAGGACGGCGTCGAGCTGGGGGATCGCGTCGACCAGATCGCGGCCGCGTTGGAGCGGGATCTGCGTGACGGCGATGATCACGTCCGGGTCCGCGGCGGCTTGCATGTCGGTGACGGCGGTGGTGGCTGCGGCGATGTGGTCCAGCTCGATGACCGTGCCACCGACGGATGTGGTGTCCATCCCGGCGGTGATGCCGATGTAGCCGACCGAGAGGTCCCCGACCTGGTCGACGTGCCATGTGGAGCCGGGCAGGAACGGCGTGCCGTCGGCCTCGGTGAGGTTGGAGGTGATCCACGGGAAGTCGGAGGCCGCGGTCAGGGCGCGGGTGTTGTCCACGCCGAAGTCGAAGTCGTGCTGGCCGAGGTTCGCCAGGTCGATCCCGATCCGGTTGAACGCGTCGACGATGGGGAAGCCCTTGTACAGCCCGCCGAAGAGGGTGCCGCCGGCGAGGTCGCCACCGAACACGACGGCGGTACCAGGGTCCTGAGTCCGCACGGTATCGATGGCGGTGGCGAGCCGCGCGACCCCGCCCCGGTCCTGGTCACCGGTGAGGGCCGGGCCGATCTCGTGGGCGTCGTTGAAGTAGAGGATCGTGCCAGTGTCAGGCTCCGGCGAGGTGACGCCCTGCGCGCCGGTGCCGAGCGCGACCAGGCCCAGGACCGAGAGCAGGACGAGCGGGGACCGTTGGTGCTTGAACATCACTGGCCTTTCGTCGATGACAACCCGCTCCTCACGGTACGCACGCCGCATGTACGACGGATGACGCACCGGTGAACTCGCCGCGGCGACCTCAGGCGGTGCGCAGCACCAGCAAGAACTGCCCACCGCCGGACTCGACCTGCGTGGTGACCGCCAGCTCGGGGGCGAACCGGGACAACCGGTCGATCAGCCAGGCGGCGGCCGCGTCGGCGTCCTCTCGGCTCGGGCAGCGGGCGACGACCTCCCGACCTCGCTTGCGCCCGAGGCGCTCGACGGTCTCCGCGATCGGGGCAGGGTCGACGACGAAGAGCTCCGGCGACCACGGCACCACTG
The DNA here is from genome assembly GCF_036421875.1 of Georgenia sunbinii. Lineage (NCBI taxonomy): Bacteria > Bacillati > Actinomycetota > Actinomycetes > Allobogoriellales > Allobogoriellaceae > Georgenia > Georgenia sunbinii. The sequence continues at coordinate 280,589 of NZ_JAZGOL010000001.1, forward strand.
GCTTCACCGCGCCTTTGCGCGTGTTGCAGGCGCGATGGGCGAGCCGCTCGGTGCCTGCCGCACCCTTCTTCGCCTTGGAGAGGCCGAGGTCGACGCTGGGGCCGAGGTCGGAGTTGACCGAGGCGTCGGGGTCCACCGGCTCGTCGCACAGCCAGCAGCGCCAGTTATCTCGGTCGCCCACGGCGCTCAGGTTGCTCATGCGTGCACGGTAGCGGGACAGGGCGTCTCGCCGCTGGTCTGCTCAGCGCGCGTGGCCCAGCCAGGCAAGGGTGACCAGCACCTCAGACGCACACCCGCAGCAGACGGCCTACCGTGGTGCCATGGCACAGGTCAATGCACTCCAGCTCGTCCTTCCCGCGCACGAGGTGCAGCTCGGCCTGGACACCTTCGGCGACATGACCGTCGACGAGAATGGCGCACCGCGTACCTTCGGCCAGGTGCTCCGGGAGGTCGTCGAGCAGGGCGTTCTCGCTGACGAGGTCGGCGTCGACGCCATCGGCCTCGGCGAGCACCACCGCGACGACTTCGCCATCTCCGCGCCGGAGATCGTGCTGGCCGCGATCGCCTCCCGCACCGAGCGGATCCTGCTGGGTACCGCCGTCACCGTGCTCAGCTCGGACGACCCGGTCCGGGTCTACGAGAAGATGGCCACGCTCGACGGCGTCTCGAACGGTCGCGCCGAGGTCACCCTCGGCCGGGGCTCGTTCACCGAGTCCTTCCCGCTGTTCGGCCTGGACCTGGCGGACTACGAGCGGCTGTTCGCCGAGAAGCTCGACCTCTTCTCGCTGCTGCGCGCCGAGGAGCCGGTCACCTGGAGCGGCAACGTCCGCGGCCCGCTCAACAACGCGCAGGTCTACCCGCGCACCGAGGCCGGAACGCTGCGCAGCTGGATCGGCGTCGGCGGCTCGCCGGAGTCGGTGATCCGGGCCGCGCGGTACGGCATCCCGATGATGCTCGCGATCATCGGCGGCGAGCCCGCCCGGTTCGTGCCGTTCGCCGACCTCTACCGCCGCGCGCTGACCGAGCTCGAGCAGCCCGAGCTGCCGGTCGGGGTGCACGCGCCCGGCTTCGTCGCGGCGACCGACGAGCAGGCGCGCGAGCTGATGTTCCCGCACTTCAAGGCCAACCGGGACCGCATCGGCGCGGAGCGCGGCTCCCCGACCTCTCGCGAGCAGTTCGACGCCGAGGTCGAGCACGGCGCGGTGTTCGCCGGCTCCCCGGAGACCGTCGCCCGCAAGATCGCCGACACTGTGCGCCAGCTCGGCCTCAGCCGGTTCGACCTCAAGTACAGCAACGGCCCGATGCCGCACAGGCACACCCTGGAGGCGATCCGTCTCTACGGGACCGAGGTCATCCCGCGGGTGCGCGAGCTGCTCGGCTGAGGACCCGCGGCAGGGGTCGCGGTCCGACGAGATCGGGGACGGCCTCGAGCGGCTGAAGAACAACGAGGTCGAGGGGCGGCTCGTCGCGCAGTTCGGCGACTGAGTCGGCCACGCCGTCGGTCTGGTGTAGTTGCGCGGTCGCGTACCCGACTCCGCCCACATCAGGCCGGCGGCGCCGTCAGCCGGACGACGCCGTCCGCGGGGCGGCCCGCTGCTCGCAATTGGCCGGTCCCGGCCGCCCACTCGGTCATGGCGACAACTGCCAACGCCGAGGTCGGCATCCGGGTCCAGACGCCGGTGAGCGTGTCGACCAGCGCCTCGACCGCCGGGTTGTGGCCGACGAGGGCGACGGTGCCGGCGTGCTCGGGAAGGTGCCGGACGACGTCGAGCAGCTGGTCGCCGGAGAAGGTGTACGCGCCGCGTGCCAGCCGCGTCGGTGGCGCCGCGGGCAGCTCGGCGGCGACCAGGTCCCAGGTCTGCCAGGCGCGGATGGCGACAGAGACCACCGCCAGGTCGAGCGGGTCGAGGTGCTCGGCTATCCAGCGCCCCGTCTCGGGTGCCTGGCGGCGGCCGGGCGGCGCCAGCGGCCGCTCCTCGTCGCCTACCGGTGCGTCCCAGTCCGACTTGGCGTGCCGGATCACGACGAGAGTGTGTGCCACGGCCGGCCCCCTTCCAGTGCCGGCAGCCTAGCCCGGGCGTTCGCCCACCGGGCATGTCGTGCGGCGGCAGTCGGCTGACGCGCGGGGAGACGCTCTGGGGCATCGCCCAGCAGCACTACGGCAACGGCAGCTTCTACCACCGGTTGGTCGCCGCCAACCCGGCCATCACCAACCCCAACGTCATCCACCCCGGTGACGTGGTGCGCGTGCCGCAGGGGTCGTAGGGCGCAGTGGCCGAGGCGGCGGGCGCCCGATCGGCGCTACCGCTGCGCGCCCACCGCCTCGGCCACGGGCGTGCCGCCGTCGCGGAACCCGATCGTGCGGCCCACGCTCGCCGGCTCGTCCAGCGCCGCGACGATCACCAGTGCGACGTTGGCGCGTGACGTCGGGTGCTTGCCTCCGGTGGGGGCCGAGATGATGTCGATCGTCCCGGTGGCGTCGTCCATGGTGAGGTTGCCCGGGGCGACGATCGTCCAGTCCAGGCCGGAGTCCCGCAGATGGGTGTCGGCGTCGGCCTTGGCCTGGGCGTACGGGTAGAAGGAGTCGTCCTCTGGCACGCCGTGGTCCTGGCCGGCGCCCAGGTAGGACACCATGATGAAGCGGCGCACCCCGGCCTGCGCGGCGGCGTCGATGGTCCGGATCGCGGCGTCGCGGTCGACGGCCCAGGTCCGCTCCGGGCTGCCGCCGCCCGCTCCGGCGCTCCACACGACGGCCTCTTGACCGCGGAGGAGCTCGGCGATCTCGGTGACGGACAGCGTCTCGACGTCCGCGACGACGGCGGTGGCGCCGGATGCCGCGACATCCTCCTCATGGTCGGGGTTGCGGACGACGCTGCTGACCACGTCGCCGCGGTCGGTGAGCAGCGGGGCCAGCAGGAGGGCGACCTTGCCGTGGCCGCCGAAGATTGTCACGTTCGTCATCAGGGTTCTCCTCGTGAGGTCGAGACAGGTGGACTCCAACGACGCTATGCGAGGCGCGGCGGCTCCGCACACCGGCGCCGCTGTCCGCTGGCGACGACTCCGCCACGTTGCTCCACAGCGGTGGCGCTGGGTGGTTGCATCCCCACCTGTGCTGATGTCGACGGCGCCGATGGCGCGCCGTCGGCCATGCTCCGGTCACCGACGGGCTGTCGACAGCGAGGAGAGGACCATGGCCGAGGACACCAGGCTGGCCGCGCCAGCGCGCAACGGGCAACCGTGGACGGACGCGGAGTACGAGGAGATCCTCGCCGCGGCCAGGGAGGGCGTGACTGATGTCGAGACCGTCGCGGCGCGGCTCGAACGCGGGACCCACGCCACGTCGCTCAAGGTCCGCCGCCTGCTGCCCGTGGCAGAACGGTCGGCGCCTGTCGACCGGGCTCTGGCACTGCTGCGTCGCCACCAGGACGATCCGGAGTACGACTGGCAGCGCGTGACCCTGGAGGAGCCGCCGCCCCGGCCGGTGATCGCGCCACCGGCCCTCACCGGCATCGCCGGCCTGTCCACCGGCGAGCTGGTCACGGTGGCCTACGCCGTCGGCGTGGCGGCGTCGGCGGTGGACGACGACGTCGTAGCCCGGGTGGGGGAGGAACTGCAGCACCGTGACCTGCTGGTGGCGCTGCTCGACTACCGGACCGAGCGGCTGCTGCGGCAGCCCGGCGCCGAGATCACGGTGGCGCGCGCCACCTCGGAGGCGGGCAGCTGGCTCCAGCGGGTGTTCCCGATGGCGGACCACGCGTTTCCCTACTGGCGCTTCGACGGCCCGGACGACTACTTCTGAAGAGCCGGGCGGGCGGTCCCGACGACCCGGTCAGAAGGATTGACGGCGTCACACCGGGCAGATCCTGAGAGACTCTTCTTGACCCCGGAGTTGTCTGAGGAGTGCACGGTATGTCCAACCCGCTCGACCTGAGCCAGAACGAGCCCCCCGCCGTCGAGAACCCGCTGCAGCTGGAGCCACCCGAGGCGGCGGCCGAGGTAGCCGTCCACGAGCCGGAGAAGGTCGCCGGCATGATCCTCGTGGACGCCGACGCCCAGCAGAAGCACGCCGAGACGGCTCGCGCCTTCCTCGACGAGCTCCTCGCCGCCCCGTTGCACAGCCCGGAGTTCCAGGTGAAGCTCTCGCAGCTGACCCACCTGGGCGAGGGCACCATGCAGCAGGCGGCCGACTCGTCCAACCGGATGCTCAACCGGCCGGCCGCGGCGCTCGCAGCGACCGGGGCAGACCCGGCCTCACGTACCGGGAGCAGCCTGGCCGAGCTGCGGCAGATCATCACCGAGCTCGACCCGAAGCGCCACGACCTCACCGGCACGAAGCGCATCCTGAAGTTCCTGCCCGGCGGCAGCGCCATGCAGCGATACTTCCTCAAGTACGAGTCCGCGCAGGAACAGCTCGACGCCATCATCAAGGCCCTCAAGGGCGGCCAGGACGAGCTGCGCCGGGACAACGCCGCCATCCAGACCGAGCGCGACGCCCTGTGGTCAGCACTGGGCCAGCTGGCGAACTACGCGGTCCTCGCTCGGCACCTCGGCGACGGCCTCGAGCAGCAGATCGCCGCACGTCGCGCCGAAGGGATGGACGACGACGCGGCCACGCTCGAGGGGGACGCACTGTTCGCCGTCCGCCAGCGCCACCAGGACCTGATGACCCAGATGGCCGTCGCCGTCCAGGGCTACCTGGCCCTCGACGTCGTGAAGAAGAACAACGCTGAGCTCATCAAGGGCGTGGACCGAGCACTGGACACCACGGTGACGGCGTTGCGGGTCGCGGTGATCGTCTCGCAGGCGCTCGCGCAGCAGAAGATCGCGCTGGCACAGATCGACGCACTCAACTCGACCACCTCGGACATGATCGTCTCCACCTCGGAGCTGCTCCGTTCGCAGGGGGCGGCGATCCAGCAGAGCGCCACCCAGGCGACCGTCGACCCGGCGAAGCTGCAGCAGGCCTTCGACAACGTGTTCCAGGCGATGGACGAGATCGACCGGTACAAGGCCGAGGCCGCACGGTCGATGAAGCAGACCGTGACGGTGCTCGAGGGGCAGGTGGGACGAGCGCGGCTGCACCTGGAGCGCAGCCACTCCACCGACGCCCCCACGCCCACTGACGCCCCCATCACGCCCACCCGAGGGGACTGACGATGTCACGGCTCACGCTCGGCAATGTCGCGAAGGTGGCCCTCACCGTCTTCTTCCTGCCGTTGCTGGCCTACCTGGTGCTCCTCATCGGATCGGTCAAGAAGAAGCTCTGGGTAGGGCTGGAGGGCGCGATCTACGCGGCCGGCTTCTCCGCGGCGCTCTTCGTGCTCGACTTCAGCGGCCGCGCCGTGCTCCTCGGCCTCGCCTCGATGGCGGCCTCCGGCGTGCGCGCCTACCACCTGCGTGACCTCTGGTTGCCGCAGCGGCGTCGCCGGTGGTGGCGGCCCGCCCCGGCTGAGTCCACGAGCTACGTGTCCGTTCCGCCGCGCCCGGGCGACGGGGCCGCGCCGTCGGACGACCTGCCCGCCGCTCTCGGTTGGGTCGCCGCCCGCGCCAAGCAGAACAAGCACCGCCTCCCCGGCGGGGCCTACGTCGCCCTGCTGGAGACGTGCCAGGTGCTGGACTCGGTCATCGACGCAGAGCAGCGGCAACCGTCCGCGGATGCTCGCCTCGAGTACGAGCTCGACGCCGTGGTGCGGGAGTACCTGCCCGAGGTCCTCCAGGGCTACCTGGCCCTCCCGCCGAGCATGGTGGGCACGCGGCAGCCCAACGGTCGTACCCCTGACGAGGAGCTGGTCGAGCAGCTTCAGCTGCTCTCCGGGCAGGCCGAGGCGCTGAGCGTGAGCCGCCACAGCCGCGCAACGGCGGAACTGACCACCACGGGCAACTTTCTGCGGGAGAAGTTCGGGCATCGTCGCCAGGGCGCGGTCGACCTCGGGATCGAGTAGGTCCGGCCCGACGGGCCGCGACGCCGCCCGCGCACGTTACGTAGGATCGATGTATGACCTCGAGCGGCGGTGAGCAGGCGGCGCCGTCCATTCCGGGCGACGACGACGGGCTCGAGGTGCTGGTAATCCCTACGTCGGTGGGGGAGGCCCGGGTGCACCTGCGCGGCGCCCCGGATCCACGAGGAGTGATGTTGCTCGGGCACGGCGCCGGCGGCGGGGTCGCGGCGCCGGACCTCCAGGTCGGCTCCCGCGTGGCACTGTCGCTCGGCTGGGCGGTCGCGCTCGTCGAGCAGCCCTACCGCGTTGCCGGCCGGCGCGCACCGGCCCCTGCCCGACAGCTCGACGCCGCCTGGACCGAGATCGTGACCGTGGTCGCCGAGCGGTTCGTCGGGCTGCCGCTCGTCGTCGGCGGACGATCCTCCGGAGCCCGGGTGGCCTGCCGGACGGCGACCGCCGCCGGAGCGGTGGCAGTGCTCTGCCTGGCGTTCCCGCTGCAGACGCCGCGCCGGCCCGACCGGCCGAGCCGGCTGCCCGAGCTCGAGGCGGTCGAGGTGCCGGTCCTCGTAGTGCAGGGCGAGCGCGACGCTTTCGGGATGCCGCCCGAGGGCCCCGGCCGCCGGGTGGTCGTGGTCCCCGGCGACCACAGCCTGAAGAAGGACGATCCCGAGATCGCCACCGCGATCAGCCGCTGGCTCGGCGCGTTGGACCTCACCAGCTCTCCCGAGAGGAAGCCCGATGAGTAAGCCGCCAATGTCCCCAACGCCAGCAGGTGCGATCCCGACTCCGGCGGTCGCCGGTACGCCGCTGCGCATCCTCCGGACCGAGGGCGTCGTCCTGCTCGCTGCCGCCGTCGCCGCGTACTTCGTCGCGCTGGACGAGCCGTGGTGGCTGGTCCCCCTGCTGCTCTTCGTGCCCGACATCTTCATGGTCGGCTACGCCAAGTCCCACCGGCTCGGTGCGGCGTTGTACAACGTCGCACACTCCTACCCGGTGCCCGCGATCCTCGGTGCCGTCGCTGTCGCGGCGGACCAGCCGTTGTGGCAGGGGGCTGCCCTGGTGTGGTTCGCCCACATCGGCATGGACCGTGCGCTGGGCTACGGCCTCAAGTACGACACCAACTTCAAGGACACCCACCTCGGCCGTATCGGTCGGTGAGCGACTGCCCCACCACCGATGGGACTCAGGCTGCGGTGGGTCGGGAGACCGTCAGCACCGCCTCGATGACCAGTGGGGTCTCCTCGAGCCGTCGCTCCAGCTCGCGGAGCCGGTCGGCGATGTTGGGCTCGGTCTCCTCACCGACCAGGTCCACGCTCGCGACCAGGTAGACCTTCCGCGGTCCGACGAACTCCATGTGCAGGTAGTTGACGGTGGCCACGCCCGGCAGCGCGGCCAGCTGCTCTGTCATGGATTGCCGGAGTGCGGGACTGGTCTCGACGCCGACGAGGAACCGCCGGTTCCGGTCGATGAGGACGACGGCGACGACGCCGAGCAGCAGACCCACGAGGATCGAGCCGACGGCGTCGGGCACCGGGGAGCCGGTGAGATCGTGGGCGAGCACGCCGGCGAACGCGATGAGGATCCCGACGAGCGCTGCGGCGTCCTCGGCGAACACCGCCCGCAACGTCGGGTCCGAGGTTTCCAGGGCGTGCTCGAGAACCTCGCGGTGGGCCTGCTTCGCCTCCCGGGCAGTCTGACGAAAGGCCTGCAGGAACGAGACGCCCTCGAGCACGAACGCCATGCCCAGCACGATGTAGGCCACCAGGAAGTTGGTGGCGGGGGACGGGTCCAGCAGCTCCTGTATGCCGTGGGTGATGGAGACTGCTGCCCCGGCCACGAAGAGCCCGAGAGCCGCGAACATCGACCACACGTAGGCCTCTCGGCCGTAGCCCAGGGGGTGGGAGGTATCGACAGGGCGACGTGAGCGCCGGTCGGCGGTGAGCAGCAGCACCTGGTTGCCGGTATCAGCCCACGAGTGTGCGGCCTCGGCGACCATTGACGCCGAGCCGGTCAGTCCCGCAGCGGCCGTCTTGGCGACCGCCACGAGGGCGTTGGCAGTGAACGCGACAACCACCGTCAGGTTCATCCGGCCAGCATGGCCTCGCGGGGAGAGCGCTGCACTCGGGATCACACTGCCCCGCGGAACCCGACGGCCGCCGACCCGGCAGGCGTGGTGGGTGGTCGCCGTGCGTAGGGGCGGGCCCAGGGTCAGGACCAGATGCTGCGAAGCGGCGCCATGCCCTCGTCGACGTACTCCGCGATGGGCCGGACGCTGCCATCGAGATACCACTGCTCGAGAGCAGCGAAGTAGCCGAACGCCAGCGCGTTGGCCGCCACCCTGGCCTGGGTCTCGCTCAGTCCGTGGTGCGCCGCCAGCATCGGTGCGATCCGTTGGCTAGCCCGGTCGAGCGACGCGTGCAGCGCCCGGCGCACCGACGGTTCGGTGAAGAAGTACCGCGCCCGCCGCCACGGAGTGATCACCTCCGGCGGCTCCTGCTCGCCGTCGGCCGCCGGCGCCGGCCCGGACTCATACGTGAGCACCGCCCCGAGCAGGCTGCCGACCGGATCGTCCGGGTCCACGAGTGCGTCGAGCTCCTCGGGGCTCATGGTGTCGAACTCGTCGACGACGATGAGGCCTTCCTTGGTCCCGAAGTACCGGTACACCGAGGACGGCGAGACTTCCGCCGCCGCCGCGATCTCCTCGATCGTGACCGCGCCGAAGCCACGCTCGTCGAAGAGGTCAAGGGCCCGTTCCTGAATGATGCGCATCGCGTTGCGGCGCCAGCGCTCCCGAAGACCTGCCATGGCGACAACTTAGCCGCGACCAGAGCTGCAGAGCAAGTGACTGTCAGAAAGATCTTGACTGTCCGCAAGGCGCTTTCTAACGTGATCGGTATGAGACAGTCACTATCTGAAACTGCTTCTATCCGACGTCCTGCCGGGCCCACGCCAGGCAGTTCACGCGGCGCCACCGGCGCCGTCGTCTCCGCCATTGCACTGACGGTCGTCCTGCTGGGCGCGGCGATCATCGACCACGCCGGCGCTCGCAGCCTTCTCGACCACGCGGCGGCCGCCTACGCGTCGTACGGCACGTCACCGGACCCGGCGCTGCTGTACGGCATCGTCTACACGGTCTCCGTCGTCGGGCTGCTGCTCTGGCTGCCCGTGCTGCGCGCCGCCCGGCGGGGGCGCCGCTGGGCGCCCATCGCCGCCGGCACGGCCACGGTCGTCACCGGCATGCTGGCGCTCACCCTGCTGTTCATCACCGAGTACGGCGCGCCGATCTTTCCGCCGCTGTGGGGAGCCCTTGCACTGCTGCCCGCGCTGGCAGGAGCGGTCGCCGTCGTCCTGCTCGTGCGACGCCCCGCCCGGAGGGAGGCCCGGGGCGGGTGAACGACGGCGGGGCCCTGGCGCCAGGAGCGGCACCCGGGCCGCGTCACGGCCGGCACCATGAACCACCTTGCCGGGGCGCCAACCTTCACGTCGTGGGGGAGGGCTGGCAGGGTGGCCTCATGAGTGCACTCGATGACGTCATCGCCCTAGCCAGCTCCCACGACCTGCAGCTGTCCGCCGAGGGCGCGACCGTGAACGAGGCGGGCCTGGACTACCGCGTGGTCATGGCTTCGGACGAGGCCGGGCAGCGCTGGGTGCTGCGTGTCCCGCGCCGCGATGACGTGTCCGAGAGCATGGCCGCCGAGGCCCGTGTCCTTGACCTCGTCTCCCCGGTCCTTGCGGCCGACGGGGTGGCGGTTCCGGACTGGCAGGTCCGCTCCCCGGAGCTGATCGCCTATCCGGCCCTGCCCGGCGTCCCGGGCCTGACGCTGTCTGAGACCGGAGAACCCGTCTGGGACATGGACCCGGCCAGCCCGGACTACGCCGCGCGCCTGGGACGCTTGTTGGCGCGGCTGCACTCTCTGGGGCCCGCGGAAGCGGCCGCCGCAGGGGTCGAGGTCCGCTCCGCCGCGCAGGTGCGCCAGGCATGGCGGGACGACGTCGACCGGGTGTGCGGCGCCTTCACGGTGGCACCCGCACTGTCGGAGGCATGGCAGGCCTGGCTCGAGGACGACACCTGCTGGCCCGACTTGACCGTGATGACCCACGGGGAGATCTACCCCGCGCACGTGCTGTTCGGCGAGGATGGCACGATCACGGGTGTCCTGGACTGGACCACCGCCCGCGTGGACGACCCCGCCCGGGATCTGGCTGCCCAGTACGGCGCCGCCGGGGAGGAGATGCTGCGGGTCACTCTCGCCGCGTACGAACAGGCCGGCGGGTACGTGCACCCGGGCCTGGCAGCCCAGGCCAAGCACCTGTGGGATGCCTCCCCGATCGGGTACGCCCTGTACGCGCTGACGACCGGTGCCGACACCGACCGTGCCACGGCCGCCGCGTTGCTCAGCCCGGGGCCCTAGGCGTCGCTGGCGAGCACCACGAGCTCCTGCGTCGCCCGGGTCATCGCGACGTAGCGGTCCACCGCTCCCTCGACGCCGTCACCGAAGGCCTCAGGCTCGACGAGAACGACGAGGTCGAACTCCAGCCCCTTCGCCAGCTCCGGGGAGAGCGACCGCACGCGAGGCGAGGTCGGCGCGAACCCTGGCGAGCCGATGACGCACGCGACGCCCTCCGTATGCTCCGCGAGCCAGCCCGCGACGACCGAGCCGAGCTCCGACGTCGCCCCGTGGCGCACCGGGACGCCGGTGCGGCGGACCGACGTCGGGACGTTCGCGTCCGGCAGCGCGGCGCGGATGACCCGCTCGGCCTCGGCCATCACCTCCTGCGGGGTGCGGTAGTTGATCGTCAGCGTCGCCTGGTCGATCCGGTCCAGGCCTACCCGTTCGAGCCGCTCGTGCCACGACTCGGTGAAGCCGTGGCGGGCCTGCGCCCGGTCCCCGACGATCGTGAAGCTGCGCGACGGGCAGCGCAGCAGCACCATCTGCCACTGCGCGTCGGTGAGTTCCTGGGCCTCGTCGACGACGATGTGCGCGAACGGCCCGGCCAGCCGGTCCGACTCCGCCGGCGACCGCGCGCCGTCGTCGGCGAGGGCGGCACGCAGGTCCTGACCGCGCAGCATCGACATCACGCCCAGGTCGGAGTCGTCGGTCGCGATGAGGTGCTCGACGACGTCGGACATCTGGGCGCGCTCGGCCGCGGCCGCCGCTTGCTGACGACGACGTCGCGACGCCTCCGGGTCACCGAGGCGGTGGCGCGCTGCGTCCAGCAGCGGCAGGTCCGCCGTCGTCCAGGTGTGCGCGTCGGTCCGTCGCAGCGCCGCGACCTCCTCGGGCGCCAGCCACGGCGCGCACCGGCGCAGGTACGCGGGCACCGACCAGAGGTCGCCCACGACGTCGGTCGCCTCGAGCAGCGGCCACGCCCGGTTGAAGGCCCGGACCAGCTCCCGGTTCGCGGTGAGCGCCTGGTGGAGGCTGTCGTCGCCGTCCTCACGCTCGAGGCCGTAGGCGTCGAAGGTGTCGCCGTCACCGTCGGGCTCATCGGTACCGGCGTCGCCCTCGAGCTTGTCGACGAGGATCGTCAGCAGCTCCTGCCACACCTGGTCGCGGGCCTCGTTGTGCGGGGTGCCGGGCACCGCGGCAGCGAAGGCCTCGGCCCAGTCGGCCGGCGTGACCAGGACATCGGCCCAGGCCGTCTCGACCAGCAGCGCCTCGGTGGGCGCTTCCTCGTACAGGGCGACAGCGGGCTCGATCGCGCCCACCATCGAGGCAGAGGACTTCAGCCGGGCCACCTCGGGATCGGTCTCCGGCCGTGCACCCGCCCCCTCCGGGACGAGGTCGCGCAAGGTGCAGGTGCGCACCCCCTCCTCGCCGAGGCTCGGCAGGACGTCGGCGACGTAGTCCAGGTACGGCTGGTGAGGGCCGACGAACAGCACGCCGCCGCGGCGGTGGCCGAGCCGAGGGTCGGAGTAGAGCAGGTAGGCGGTGCGGTGCAGGGCGACGACGGTCTTGCCGGTGCCGGGACCGCCGTCGACGACGAGTGCGCCGTCGGACCCGGCACGGATGACGGCGTCCTGGTCGGCGGCGATGGTGCCGAGGACGTCGCGCATCTGCGAGGTCCGGCTGCCGGCGAGGCTGGCGATGAAGGCCGACTGGTCGTCGAGCGCGGCGTGCCCCTCGAGCCCGTCGGCGGTGAAGACCTCATCCCAGTAGTCGCGGATCCGTCCCCGGACCCACCGGTACCGGCGCCGGCTCACCAGGCCCATCGGGTTGCCGTGGGTCGCGCCGAAGAACGGCTCAGCGTCGGGGGAGCGCCAGTCGACGAGCAGGCGGCGGCCGGCGGCATCGGTGAGGCCCAGCCGTCCGACGTACACCGGCTCGGCGTCGGGCCTGTCCATGCGCCCGAGGCACAGGTCCATGCCGAAGCGCTCGAGGGTGCGCAGCCGGGAGGTCAGCCGGTGGATCTCCTGGTCGCGCTCCAGTGCTGCGGTGCCGCTGCCCCCGGGGGAGCGGCGAGCGGTGTCGAGGCGTTGGGTGAGGTCGCGGGTGAGCTGCTCGATGCCGGCTGAGATGGCGACGAAGTGCTGCTCGTCGGTGGCGATGAGCGCCGGGTCGGCCTTGTGGGCGAGGTCCTCGGGGAGGTGGAACGCGGTGTCGGTCAGGTGGGGCATGTCGTCAGCTCCGTTCGCGGACGCCCGGCGGTCCAGCGGCCGGGTCGGGGCCGTTGCCGTGGCGTCAGCGAGCGATTCTTCGCCAGGAGGGGGGTCTTGTGGCAAGCCCCCCGGTGCGCTATAAGTTGGAAGTGGCGAGGCGTCCCCTCCCGCATCGAGCACCTGCGGGAGCTGCTCGCCGACCGCGTTGGCTGAGCGCCCCCTCCCTCGCCGAGAGCGGGATTGTCCACGCCCTCGGCCCTCCGCGCCTCCCCCTCGCCGAGAGCGGGATTGTCCACGCCCACCCTTCGCTGAGAGCAGGATTCTCCACGTTCGAGCCCGATTGCCCGTCGAGTGCGCTGCGGACAATCCCGCTCTCGCGGACAAGTCTGCTCTCGGCGACAATCCCGCGACCCAGCGTCACCCCGGGACGACGTCCCGGCGTCGGAAGGCAGTGAGGCCCGCGGCCACGTGCGCCCTACATCCTCGTTCCCGGCAAGCTGCCGGACTGCTCGAACCAGGAGCGGAGCAGGTCCTCGTCCAGCTCGTCGTCCTGCCGGATGTCGAGGTAGCGCATCTCGTCGTGCTTGGACTCCTTCGGTGGCACGGGATCCAGCGACGTCCCTCTGAGGAACTGCACCTGGACGTAGTCGGTGTAGCAGCGGAAGGAGAGCAGCCACGTCTCGCCGTCGAGGCCGTAGAACGGCTGGTTCCACCGCACGGCCTTGCGGACGTCGGGGACCGCCGCGGTGATGAGGTCGTCGAGCTGCTTGCCGACCTTGCGCTTCCAGCCGGGCATGGCGGCGATGTAGTCCCGCACCGGGCCGTTGCCGTCCCCCTTGGGGATCTGCGGGTTGCCGCCGGAGAGCAGCGTCGGTTCGTTGCCGGCGGTCATGAGGCCCACACGTACCCGTCGGGGTCGGTGAAGGGACCGGCGTCGCCACTGATGATGAGCCGGTGCGACCCCGTGCCCTCCGGCGGCACCCCGGCGGTCTTGGCAAGATCCCCGCGCTTGTTGAGCGTCACCGTGATCGCGCCGGTGTCGAGCTCGACATACTTGCGGCCGTAGCTCTTCGCGACCACCGCGCCGTGCTCGGTGTAGAACCGCTTGCTCGCGGCCACGTCGTCGACGCCGAGCTGGAGCACGATCTGATCGACCTTGCTCTCGGCCGGGCCGGTGTCCTTCTTCGACGACGACGCGACGGTCACGACCGTGCCGTCCGGCGCTTGCACCGCCCCGCCGTAGCCCCACAGCGACTTGCTCACCGGTTTCAGCGACGTGGCACCGGCGTCCAACGCCTTGGCGACGAGGTGGTCGACGGTCGCCGGCCGAGCGACGACCAGCCCGAGGAGGCAGCCCCGGAAGCCGCTCGTCGGCGCCTCGGAGGCCTGCACGCGCACTCGCGTGCCCAGACCGAGAGTGTCGCGGTAGAAGCTGCCGGCGTCTGTCGGCTCCGTGCCCTCCACGATGATGTGGTCGACGAAAACCATGGATTTCATGCTGCTCCCGCACCACGCCCACGTCAACCCCCACCACCCCCACCATCGCCGAGAGCGGGATTGTCCACGTCGACAATCCCGCTGTGGGCGCAATTGGTGTGGGACGGCGTTCACTCGGCGGCCAGGACCAGTTCATCTGGAAGTCGCCTTGCCTCCCTACGGTCACCGAGCCACCGTCGTGCCCGTCCCTCCACACCAGGGCACGCCCCGTAGAACTTGGAGCTGTCCCCGCATGCCGCTTCGTGCGCCATTCCGCCGGGTCGTGGGCCTCGTGCTCACCTCGGCCTTCGCCCTCGCCCTGGTCACCCCCGCGGCCCACGCCGTCGAGCCCCTCCAGGGGATCGCCGGCGTCGGTACCGAGGAAGACCCCTTCCTCATCGCCTCGACCGCGGACCTCTTCGCGGTCACCGACGCCATCAACACGGCCAATGCCGACTACGGCGACCAGCATTATCGGCTGGCGGCCGACATCGACCTCGACGGCGCCTCGTTCCCCGGCATCGACCGGTTCGAGGGAGTGCTCGACGGCGCGGGGCACCGGATCGCCGACCTCACCTACGGCGAGGGTGCCGACGGTAACCGCGGCCTCATCCGGATGCTCGACGGCGGCACCGTGCGTGACCTGACGATCGACGGCCTCACGGTCCACGTCGAGGAGCAGCTGCGCGTCGCCGGCATCGCCGTCGAGGCCACCGGCGGGGCGGTCCTCGACGGCAACTCCGTCGTCAACGCGGATCTGCGCACCGGTCAGCAGTACGTGGCGGCCATCGTCAACAACGCCCACGACGGCGTCACGGTCACGAACAACTGGGCCCGTGGCTCGTTCACCAGCGAGCGCTACCCGAGCGCGATCATCGGCTACGGCCGATACGACGTCGACGTCTCGCGCAACCTCGTCGACGCCGTCGTCACCTCCACCGGCAACCAGGCCGTCGGCGCGATGGTGCACTCGTACACCGGCGGGTACTCCAAGGAGAACGCCGAGAGCCACATCCGCGAGAACGTGCTCCTCGGCGGTGCGGTCACCTGGGAGAACGGGCAGGACCGGCTCGCTGCCGGCCGCGTGCTCGGCCATTACCGCACCCCCGGCTACATCCTCGAGAGCAACCTCGCCAACGAGACCATCACCGTCGGCGGGGAGCGCCCTGAGGCGCCCGGCGAGGGCAACAAGCAGGGCACCGACACCGCTCCTGAGCTGCTCGCCCAGCAGGCCACCTACGAAGAGCTCGGCTGGGACTTCGAGCAGGACTGGCGCTGGGACGCCGAGCTCTCGCAACCGGTGCCGGCCGACGCACACGAGGGCATCGTGCTCGACGAGCTGCCCGAGCCCGTGGACCCGCGGCCCGAGGAGCCGGAGGAGCCGGTCGACCCCGACACCCCCGCAGCGCCGCTGCCGGACATGATGGGCGACGGCACCGAAGCCAGCCCCTTCCAGCTCGCCACCGCCGCGGACCTCAGCACCGTGGCCGACGCGATCAACACCGACAATGCCCAGTACGGCGACCGCCACTACGTCCTTGCCGCCAACATCGACTTCGCCGGCGCCACCTTCGGCGGCATCGACGAGTTCCGCGGGGTCCTCGACGGTGCTGGCCACAAGATCTTCAACATCACCTACGGCCCCGGCAGCGACAACGATGAGCGCGCGCTGTTCCGCCGCCTCGACGGCGCGACCATCACGAACCTCACCCTCGACGGCGTCCGCGCGGCCGTTACCCAGGCTTCGCAGGTCGCCGGCATCGCCATCAACGCCACCGGCGGAACGGTCATCGACGGCAACTCCGTCATCAACGCCGAGCTCAGCTCCGGCAGCCAGTACGTCGCCGCCATCGCCGCCAACGCGCAGCGCGGCGTGAGCATCACCAACAACTGGGTCGACGGCTCCTTCCGCAGTGCCCGCTACCCGGCCGCCGTCGTCGGCTACGGGCGCTACGACGTCGAGATCCGCAACAACCTCGTCAACGCCCACGTGACCTCCGCCGGTGCCCGCGCCCACGGCGGGATGCTGCTGTCCTACCAGGGCGCTTACAACGAGAATTCCCCGGGCCAGGTCAGCGAGAACGTCCTTTTCGACGGCAAGGTCGACTGGCGCGGCGCCAGCACAACCGAGGCCGGCCGCGTGCTCGGCGTCTACCGCGACGCGGGCTTCGTCGTCGAGAACAACCTCGCCAACGAGACCATCACCGTCGGCGGCGCGCGCCCCGACGCCCCCGGCGCCGGCAACCAGCACGGCACCGACACCCCGCCCGTGGCGCTCGCCCAGCAGTCCACCTACGAGGACCTCGGCTGGGACTTCACCGACCAGTGGCGCTGGGACGAGGCGCTGGGCCACCCGGTCCCGCACCGCAGCTTCCTCCTCGGCTCGGGCACCGAGGCCGCGCCCTTCGAGATCCGTACCGCCGGCGACCTGGAGTTCCTCGCCGCGCGGATCAACGACGGCGACCAGTCACTCCTCGGCGGCAAGCACATCGTGCTGACCACCGACCTTGACCTCTCCGGCCGGGAGCCCTTCGAGGGCATCGACACCTTCGACGGCACCCTCGACGGGCGCGGCCACACCATCACCGGCCTCAGCTACGGCCCGAGCGAGGCCTCCGCGGAGCTCGGCTTGATCCGCGACCTGTCCGGGACTGTCCGCAACCTCACCCTCGCCGGCGTCACGGCCGACGGCGGAGACCAGGCAACCGCAGGTCTCGCCGTCAACCTCGCCGGCACCGCTGACCGCCCCGCGCTGATCGAGCGGGTCCAGCTCGTCGACGTCACGGTCACCGCACCGGCGGCCGACGTCGCCGGCGGGCTTGCTGCCACGGCGTCCCATGCGGTCATCGCCCGCAACACCCTCGACGTCACGGTCACTGCCGCGGGCGTCGCGGCCGGCGTCGTCGGCGTCCTGTCCGACGGCGTGGTCATCGACACCAACCTCGTCGAGGCGGACGTCACCGTGCTGACCGGCGGCGGGGACGGTGCCGAGGGCGTCAACGCCGGTCTCATCGGCGCGGTCCCCGGTACCGGGCCGGACAGCACCATCACCCGGAACGTCGCGCTCGACGGCGTCATCGGCTACACCGGCGCGGTCGACGGCTTCACCGGTCGCATCGTCGGCTTCACCGGCCACGACGGCTGGTCGGCCGACCAGAACCTCGCGAACACCGAGATCACCATCGGTGGCGCGACCGTGACCGGCCCGGGCACCAAGAACCAGCACGGCACCGACACGACGCCCGCGCAGCTCGCGGACAAGGCCACCTACGAGCAGCTTGGCTGGAGCTTCACCGACGACTGGCGCTGGGACCCCGCCGCCGGCCGCCCGCTGCTCAAGTACGTCCTGCCCGAGGAGTACCCGAACCGGATCACCACGACCTTCTACGGTGACCCGTCCACCCAGCGCGCCTTCACCTGGTACCACTCGATCGCGACCGACGCCCCGGCCGTGCTGCTGAGCACCGACCCGGACTTCGCGACGGACGCGACCACGCGGGTCGAGGCCACGCAGCACGAGAGCACGCACGGCGAGGTCGTCCACCAGGCGGTGGCCTCCGACTTGCAGCCCGGGACCACCTACTACTACCGGGTGGGCGACTCGATCTCCGAGGTGTGGAGCGCCAGCGGTACCTTCGAGACCCCGACCGGCGAGGGCGACTTCACCTTCATCGACCTCACCGACACCCAGGCCAAGGCCTCCTCGGAGGCGGAGCTGGCGGCGGGCACCATGCGCAAGGCCCTCGAGGCGGTGCCCGAGGCCGAGTTCATGGTCCACAACGGCGACGTCGTCCAGGATGGCGACGTCGAGCAGGACTGGGTCGAGATGCTCGGTGCCGCGCAGGACAGCCTGCTGGCGACGACGATCGCACCGGCGTCCGGCAACCACGACATGGCACCGGACGCCTTCACCGACCACTTCATGCTCGAGCACCCGAACGAGCAGGACACCACGACGGGCGCGTACTACTCCTACACCTACAACGGCGCCCACTTCATGGTCCTCAACACCAACGAGGACGAGGCGCAGTCCATCACCGACGAGCAGCTCGCCTGGCTGGAGCAGGACGCCGCGGCAGCCCGCGGGGCCGGCGCCGACTGGCTCATCCTCGTCATGCACAAGGGTGTCTACACCGCCGGCAACCACGCCGACGACGCCGACATCATCAACATGCGCGACATCTTGGTCCCGGTGATCGACGAGCTGGAGATCGACCTCGTCCTTCAGGGCCACGACCACTACATGTCACGCACGCAGGTCCTCGAGCACGACCCCGAGGGCGTCGAGGGGGCCGGCGTCGTCGAGACGACCAAGATCACCGAGATGGTCAACGGTCAGCGCATCGAGTACCACCTGGACCCCGAGGGCACGATCTACTTCATGCCCAACACCGCGGGCGCGAAGCACTACCAGCAGATCAGTTCGTCCGAGGCGTTCGACGTCGAGGCCTACCTTCAGCTCTTCGACCGCCTCGGCACCCCGCGCGCGGGCACCGTGGAGACGTTCACCTCGGTGGACGTCACGACGGACCGCCTGACCGTCGAGCTGTTCCAGGTCCGCGACGGCGGGGCACCGACCCGCGTCGAGGGCTTCGGCATCGACCGGCAGCTCTCCCCGGTGGACGCAGTCCTCGCGGCGCTGCCAGACCCGGCCGACGCCACGCTCGACGACGCGGACGCCATCACCGCGGCCCGCGCCGCCGTCGACGCGCTCACCCGCGGCCAGCGGGCGGCGCTCTCCCACCTGGAGAAGCTCAGCGCCCTGGAGCTGCGAATGCGCCAGCTCGCCGGCCTCGTGACGACCGACGGGTCCGTCGTCGGCTGGGCCGACCCGGACGCCACCACCCGGCAGGCCATCGCGGTTCGCAACGACACGCGGCGGGACTTCACCGACGCCCCGGTCCGGCTGACGATCGAGGACACGCCGTCGGTCGAGGCGGACGCGCTCGCGTTCTCCGCTGACGACGGCGCTCCGCTGTCCTACGAGGTGGAGCACTGGGAGCCCGGTGCCACCTCGACCGTGTGGGTCAGGTTGCCGCTGGTTCCTGCCGAGTCGACCACCAACGTGTGGGCGTACTACGGCGGCGGGGCCGAGAACAACGATCCTGCCGACGTGTGGAGCGGCGGCTACGCACTCGTCGAGCACCTGTCGCAGGACACCGCTTCCGGCGAGCAGCGCATCGACTCCACCGGTCAGCACACCGGCACGCTCGTCGGTGAGGACCTCGCCGCGACTGCGACCGCTGATGGCACCCTCGAGTCGCAGTTCGCCGGCTCGCGGTTGCAGTACCCGGGCGACGTCGGCGGCGGCTTCGGCACCATCACCGTCAGCGGTGTGTACTCCTTCACCTCGGAGGACATCGCGGCGCTCGACGGCGCGGGCGCGGTCGTGGCCAAGCAGCGGCAGGGCTCCGACGCGGCGTTCTTCCACGGCGTTGCCCCGGACGGCTCGGTCCAGGCCTTCCGTGGCGGTTCGACGCCGACCGTCGAGGTCCCGGCCGACGGTGAGCCGCACCTCGTCACCCAGGTCTACGACGGCATGACCTCCGCGGTCTTCGTCGACGGCGTGGAGCAGTACCAGGGCCAGGACGAGCGCAGCTTCACCGCGTCCGACCACGGCGTGCTCACGACGATCGGGGACATCGACACCGGCAACGGCTCGCTCGGCTCGCCGTTCCACGGCTCCATCGACGAGGTGCAGATCGCCGGCTTCGGCTTCCTCCCAGAGTTCGAGACGTTCCGGTACGCGAACTACTTCGGCGACGCCGTCACCTACGGCGCGCAGGTCGAGCGCGGCGACGAGCCGGTCGCTCTCGTGGTCGGCGGCCCCGCCGGCGGCAGCGAGGTCGAGGCCGGCCCGGTGACCTTCACCGGGTCGCTGAGCGAGCGTGCTGTCGTCACCGCCCGGGTCAGCGGCCGCGAGGTGCTGTCCGAGACGGTCGACGCCGGTAGCTTCGCGCTCGACGTCCCGGTCTTCGCGACCGGGAAGCAGACCGTGACGCTGAGTGCGCGGAGCGTGGCGGACGAGGACGCGACCGCCGGCGCCGTCATCGTCGGTGTGCAGGTGGCCGACACCGTCGCCCCCACCCAACCGACGGTCGCGGAGTCCGGCAACGAGCCGGGAGCCACCGAGCTCACGCTCACGGCCACGCCGCAGACCGACCAGCCGGAGTGGACGGAGGCGACGTTCTACGCGAACGAGGCCACCGCCGTCGGCAAGGACAACGTCGTCGTGCGGACCGGCACGACGACGGACCGGGTGCCGGCCGGCCTCACCCCCGAGTCCGGTGAGGAGTCCGGTGACCTGCTGCCCACCACCGTCGGGGAGGACGCCAACCCGTTCCAGATCTACGAGATCACGCTGACCGAGGAGCAGGCGGCCGAGGAGGAGTTCCACCTCAGCTGGTCCGGCACCGGTGACGACCGCCGGGTCTCGGCGTGG
The DNA here is from genome assembly GCF_036421875.1 of Georgenia sunbinii. Taxonomy (NCBI): domain Bacteria; kingdom Bacillati; phylum Actinomycetota; class Actinomycetes; order Allobogoriellales; family Allobogoriellaceae; genus Georgenia; species Georgenia sunbinii. Next base: position 301,047 of record NZ_JAZGOL010000001.1, read on the forward strand.
GTCTACGACCACGACGCCGGGCAGTGGCTGCTCAAGGACGATGACCACGACGCCGACGGCGGGACGGTGTCGCTCGACGTCGCCGCCCGGGCCGACGAGAACGTCGTGAGCTCCGACGGCACCCTGCACGTGCTGGTCTGGCGGGGACTGGTCGAGGAGCCGTGGGCCGAGGACCGCGTCTACGAGCAGCACCCAGACGGCGCGGACTTCGACTGGGCCTTCAACCACGTGCCCGACACCCAGCTCTACGCCGAGGCGACCCCGTGGATGATGAACGACATGTTCGAGCACATCGTCGCGAACGCTGAGGAGCGCAAGACCGAGCTCGTGCTCCACGCCGGTGACTGGGTCAACCGCGAGTACCTGGACGACGAGTACCAGTGGTCGGACACCATCCACAGCGCCGATCTGCTCGACGAGGCCGGGATCCCCTACATGGTGTCGTGGGGCAACCACGATTACTCGCTCGACCGCAACGGGCGGCTCATGCTGCAGAAGTACTTCCCCATGTCGCGCTTCGAGCAGAGCGTCGAGGGCACGCCCTTTGAGTTCGGCGACAACTTCGACATCGACAACTACTACTACACGGCCGACATCGACGGCGCGGACCTGCTGTTCCTCACCGTCGGCTTCTGGTCGGCGGAGGACGACGACTCGCCGGCCCTCGCGTGGGCGCAGGACGTCATCGAGGCGCACCCCGACCACACCATCGTCCTCGCGACTCACCACCACCTCGTCGCCCGGTTCCCCGATGCGCCGTTCTCCAACCAGCGGATCAACGACCTGCTGGTGGACCCGTACCCGAACGTCGTCATGACGTTCAGCGGCCACAACTCTGGCAGCTACGTGACCGCGCGGGAGACCGACCACGGGTCGCAGTCCTACGGGATCCTCACCGACTACCAGACGCGCCCGTGGGGCGGGCACGAGTTCTTCAAGAACATCAGCGTCGACGCCGAGAACGGGTTGATGTACTTCAACACGTACTCGCCGTGGCTGGACGAGTGGATCTCCGACGGCCGCTGGCACTCGCCGATCTCGGAGGACGACGTCCCCGGCTTCCACGGGGACGACTCGGAGAACTTCGTGCTCGAGCTCGACCTCGGTGGGGTGCAGACCCGAACGCTGACCGCTTCCGGGCTCACCTTCGCCGCGGGCGCGCCGACCCAGGTGGGCGAGCCGGTCGCGGTGGTGGGCGCCGAGGCGGCGTCGGTGACCTTCGCCGGGATCGAGCCCGAGACGACGTACGAGTGGTACGTCGACCTGGCCGACGACGGCGGGAACGTCACGCGCAGCGCCACGAGCCAGTTCGTGGTCGCCGAGGCGGTAGAGGAGCCGACCGAGGAGCCGACCGAGGAGCCGACGGAGGAGCCGACGGAGGAGCCGACCGAGGAGCCGACGGACGAGCCGACCGAGGAACCGACCGAGGAACCGACCGAGGAGCCGACCGACCCGGGCGAGCCGCAGCCGGATCGTCGGACCGCGGAGTTCCACCTGTCGAATGACTGGAAGGGTTCGACGAGCCGGTTCTTCAGGTACGGCCGGTTCGCCGATGACGTGTTCGTCGGTGACTGGGACGGCAACGGCACCGACACCATCGCGGTGCGCCGGGGCAACGAGTTCCACGTGACCAACGGCCAGCGCGGGGGAGATGCCGATGTGGTGTTCACCTACGGCCGTCAGGGCGATGTCGTGCTGGTCGGTGACTGGGACGGCGACGGGGTGGATACCTTCGCGGTGCGCCGTGGGGCGGTCTACCACGTGAAGAACTCGCTGCGCGGTGGCGAGGCCGACCAGGTGGTTCGCTACGGCCGTGAGGCTGACGCGGTGCTGGTGGGTGACTGGAACGGTGACCGGACCGACACCTTCGCGGTGCGCCGCGGGGCGACGTTCTACGTGAAGAACGCCATCGCCGGTGGTGACGCGGACGTGGTCTTCAGCTACGGCCGGGTTGCCGATGTCACGTTGGCTGGTGACTGGGACGGTGACGGCACCGACAGCTTCGCGGTGCAGCGCGGCCGGACGTACCACGTGAACAACTCGCTGCGTGGTGGCGAGGCAGAGATCGTGGTGACCTACGGCCGTGAGGGCGATGAGGTGCACGTCGGTGACTGGGACGGTGACGGCACCGACACTCTCGGTATCCGCCGCCCCGTCGGTGGCGACGCCAGCACGTCGGGCGGAGCCAAGCAGGCCGGCGCGGTCGGCAAGCGCAGCTAACCCCGTTCACTCCTCCTCCCGACCACTAGCGCGACAGCAGGATTCTTCACCGTGAAGAATCCAGCTGTCGCGCTTGTGGGTGGGTGGGTGGGGCCCGTTGACAATCCCGCTGTCGGTGCATTTCGAGGCTGTCAGCGCATGGGGTGGCGCGCACCGTGCAGCCGGCGCTCGCTGCCGGCGCGGCGGAGCTCCGCGAGCTCGGCTACCAGGCGACGCTCGAGGCGACCTCGGGCACTGATACCGGCATCGACGAGCACACGTTGGTCGTCAACATGGAGGAGCACCGAAACTTCCACTACCAGGCGGTCGCCGTCGGGGCCCCGGTGCCGCGCATCGGCGGGCGCCCTATGCCGGTGGGCGACGACGTCCTCGACCGGTACGAGACGCACCTGTCGTTCCTGCGCTACACCAGCGAGCACGACTACGCCTCGGTGCTCCCCCCGCCGGTGGCGCCCACGGCGCCGCCGACGCCAGCCGTGCCGACGGTGGCCGACGACGTGGAGCGCATCGAGGACACCGAGCACTGAGCGCAGCGTGGCCCCGTGACAGACTCGAACCATGACTCAGACGTTGAACCTTGTCGCCAGCGGTGCGCTGTGACCCGCATCGGAGCCGTCTTCAGCCCGTACCACAACGCACCGGAGGCGCTCCGCGGCGCGGTGGAGGTGGCCGAGGCCGCCGGCGTCCCGGAGCTGTGGCTGTGGGAGGACTGCTTCCGGGAGTCGGCGTACGCCTCGGTGGCCGCGGCACTGGCCTGGACCGAGCGCCTGCGCATCGGGCTGGGCATCTCACCGATCCCGCTGCGCAACGTCGCGGTCACCGCGATGGAGATCGCGACCATCGAGCGGATGTTCCCCGGCCGGTTCTACCCGGGCCTGGGCCACGGTGTGCTGCCGTGGATGGCGCAGGCCGGCGTCCTGGCGGCCTCGCCGCTCACGCTCATGCGCGAGTACCTCCCGCCGTTGCGCTCGCTGCTGGCGGGCGAGGAGGTGACGGTGGCCGGACGGTACGTCAACCTCGACAAGGTGCGGCTGGACTGGCCTCTGCAGAGCCCGCCCCCGGTCTACTCCGCCGGGGTGGGGCCCAAGACGCTGGCCCTCACCGGTGAGGTCGCGGACGGCACGGTTCTCGTCGCCGGTCTCAGTCCGGCGGAGGTCGGCGAGCACGCGCGGCGGGTCCGTGACGCCCACGCCGCCGCCGGTCGTGACGGCGACGTCGTGATCGTCGCGTACGTGCACGCTGCGTTCGGCGACGGCGCCCAGGAGCGAGTGGCAGCCGAGCTGGGTGACAGCGGGACCGACGACGACCGCGGCGTGTGGGGCCAGCCAGCCGACGTCGTGGCTGCTGTGCGACGGTTCGCGGCCGCCGGTGCCGACGCCGTCATCCTCTCCCCCGTGGGCGGCGAGCCCGATCTCCACGCGTTCCTCCGCGCGGTCGGGGAGGTCACCCGCCTCGTGGCCTGACGCGCATCGCGGGTGGCGTCACACGCTTGGCAGCATTGAGCGGGCACGGAAGCCGACGGCGCGGGCCGCCCGCGTCGGGAGGCGGCCGCGCCACGAGGGCCGCGTCGGACGGTCGAGCCGCTCGGCCCACATCCACAGCGTCACGGGCACCATCGCCAGCACGTGCGAGGTGGTGACGAGCAGGGGCAGCAGCATGAGTGCCCAGCAGGACCCGAAGCACCAGAGGGCGTGCTGCGCGCCGGTGCGCAGGGCGGCGAGGTCGGCAGCGTGGCCGAACGCTCTGACCGCCGGGTGGGCGTGGCACCTGTTGAGGCAGCGCTGCTTGGCCGGTGACAGCTGCCAGGCGACGGCGACAACGAGACCCACGACGATCGCGGCGCCGCCCACCGGCGCGACGGCTCGCAGCGCCGTCGCCACCGCGGTCAGCACGACGCCGCCGGCGGTCCACGCCGCCGCGTACGCCGCGACGACGAGCGCTACCGCTCGGGCTCGGCGCCTCGGCAGGCTGCGGGCGTGGACGTGGCGCAGCACGGGGATGAGCAGCGGCGTCATCATCGCCGCGAGCATGAGGAGCCAGCTGCCGAGGAACGCCAGCCCCCACTCGTGCACGGCGTGCGTGGCCGCACCGCTGACGACGACGTCGACGTCGTGGCCGGTGTGCGCGCTGGCAGCCACGCCCGACGGGTGATGTCCCGTCGGTCCCGCGGCGGCCACGGCGATGACGATCGTCGCGAGCCAGGCGCCGGCCGTGACGGCCAGCACCGGCCGGCGGATCCGCCGCCGCTCGCGAGCCTCGGGTGTCATCGTCGCGGCCGCGGTCATCGACCCTGACGGAAGATGCTGATGCGGCCGATCGTGAGACCGGCGTCGTCATCGATCGGCCGGACCGGCACGATCCGCACCGGCAGGCTGTCAACGTCCAGCGAGTCGCCGAGGAAGAGATCGTCGACGATCGACGTGATCTCGAGGACGAAGGTGAGGCCTTGCCCGCCGTGCAGGTCGTCGCCCTCGGTGGCCTGGCTCACCCCGAACGGGGCGATGCTGCCGGCCAGCTGCTCGGGATGGTCGGTGGCCTCCTCGTCGTCGGGCACCCCGACGTAGACGTGGAACGCGGCGGCGTCGGAGTGGCCACGGACGTTCTCGAGGTTGAGGAAGAGCCGGTCGGGCGGCGCGGTGACGTCGGGCGCCTCGGCCGCCCGCGCCAGGCTGCGGATGACTCGACGGCGCATCGGGGCGTCCAGCCGGACCCGGCTGCCCACCGCGCTGCCGGTGACTGGCACCGGCTCCTCGCTCGCTCCCACCAGCTCGACGTTCGTCTCATCAGGCACGGTCGCACCTCCTCGGACCCCGGCGCGGAGACCGCGCTCCCGCAACCGCTCGCGCCGCGGGACCGGCGCGGGGGCCGGTGCGAGGTCCTCGTACCCGTAGCCAAGGGCCGCGATGTCCGTCATCTCGTCGGGTGTGTACGTCCAGGTCGTGCCGTCCGGCATCGGTGCCACGAACGGGCGCTCGCCCTGGCTGGCCGGTCCCTGGAGCCAGCGCTGGTCGGTCGGGTTGGTGTGGAACGGGTCGGTCCGGTTCCAGACCTCCCACAGCCGGTCGATGTTCGCGTGGTGCAGCCAGAAGACGGGGTCGAGCCCGGCGGTGCGCGGGTCTGACATCACGCCGTCGAGCTGCGGCGGCCGGACGTCCCGGCCCCCGACGAGGCCGTGCACCCAGTCGTGCGGCTGGCCCTCGATCATGCCGTGGGTCCCGCCGCCGTGCGAGAAGCCGGTGTCCACCCCGCCGAACCCCGGGGTGCCGCCGCTCGACACACCCGTGAAGTGGTCCTCGTTCATCGCGTCGAGGTTGACCGCGTCCAGCGGCACGAAGACGTTGCCGTCGCCGAACGGCCCGTACCGCTGCGGCACGAACAGCGGGTTGTCACCGGTCCCGTCCGGCCAGACCGGGGACGCGAGCTCCGGCGGCAGCGCCGACTGTCCCGGCCCGAAGTAGTCCCAGTAGGGCAGTGCCCAGCCGTCCGGGCCGCCGAGCCGGACCACCTCGGCGCGGATGTTCGCCTCGAAGGCCAGGACGTAGCCGCGGTGCCACGGCAGGAAGTACCAGCTGCCGTGCTGGCACTGGGCCCAGAACTGCTCCCTGACGGCCGGGCTCGGCGGCTGGTCGGTGGCGTCGAGGTACCCCAGCGCCGCCCACCGGGCGGGTGCGAAGCCGTGCATGGCGGCGTAGAAGCGCCAGCTCGTCGGATCGTCCAGGGCCCGTTGCTTCATCGCGGCGACCCCGCGGGCGTACCAGAGGACCGGATCGGCCCACCCGCCCTGGGAGGCCCAGACGTTGCGACGGAGGCGAACCAGTGGCCCCCGTGTCGACGTCTCGTCCTCGTCCCTGTCCACCGTGGTCATGGCGCCTCCACCCCCAGGGGCGGTGCCCGTGAGCGTGCCACGCGCACCGCCGTCCGACCTGCTCGAAGCGTCCCGGTGCGTCCGGCACGACGTCAAGGGCCGATCGGGCAGCGTTCCCGGCTCAGGCCGGCGGTCTACGGCAGCGGGGCCTGCTTCATCAGCTGGGAGGAGTAGACGTTGGTGATCCGCACGCCGGCCAGCCAGTCGGTCAGCCGGGCGGCCTCGGCATCGAGCGCCGCCCGACCCTCGGCGGGGAGTGCGGCTCCCGGGCGGGTGATCACCCGGACCTCGCCGTCCGCCGCCTGCGCCCACGCCCCGACGACCCGGCCGTTCCACCACGCGGTGTTGCCGCCGTTGCCGTTGGTGTCGAACAGGTAGGGCACGTCGGCCGGGTCGAGGTAGAAGTCGCGACCTTTCCAACCCATGGTCGTCGGGTCGAGGGTGGGCAGCAGCGCCGCCCACGCCCCCGGCGGCTCGACCGGGTCGACGTCGTCGGGCAGCACCCAGCCGGGCACGCCGCCGTCGAGACTCACCTCGACGGCGGCCACGGCCGCCAGCGCGGCGCGCGCCGCAGACTTGGTCGAGCCGAGCCACCACTGGACGTCCTCGACGGTCCCGGGGCCGAAGGTGCGCAGCCAGCGGCGCACGAGCTCGGCGTACCCGTCGTCGGCGGTGAGCGGCTCCGGCTGCTGCCCGAGCCAGGAGGACATGAGGGTCCACGAGGGGCGTCCGAGGCGCCAGTGCCCGGCGTTCGGGCCGCGCACGATCCACCCCTCGGCGCCGAGCATCGTCAGCACCCGCGGGGCGACCTGGAACGTGCCGCCGTACTTCTTGCCGGTGTCGACGGTCACCGTGCCGGCGAGCTCCGGCAGCTGCTCGCGCAGCTGCCGCGCCGTCAGCGGCTCACCGCCGGCGAGCCGAGCGACAACGGCGGCTGCCGCCGCGTCGAGCCACGCCTGGCCGTCCTCGGCGACGCCGTGCCGTTCGACGTCGCGGGCGACGAGCCGGCGCTGCTCGGCCGCCACCCGGGCGGACGCGCTGCCGAGCGTGGCCGGCAGCAGGTCGCGGGGGAAGACGAACAGGGTGCGCCGCATGGCGAGCTGCTTGACCAGCGTCCGGTCCTCGTACATCGCCCGGTCGACGTCGGCGGGGGAGACGCCGTCCGCCCGGGCATGGACGGCCAGGTGCACCGTGGCCGCCTCGGTCGCGTGCAGGACGGTCATCGCCCGGGCGACGGCCACGGCGTCATCGAGCCGGTGGTCGGGGTGGAGCGCGTGGCGGCGCGACAGTCGGCTGCGGCGTTCGGTGTCGGTGATGTGTCGCACCGGTCTAGTCTGCCCGCCGGCACCGACACGGCGGGGAACCTGACCTCCACGCGTTGCTGCGCGCGACCGGGGAGGGCGCGCGACTGATGCTGCCCATATCCGGCGAGCTGAGCGACAAGCAGACCCGAGCTCTCCAGGACGGAATCCCGTACCAGACCCTGATCGCCAGCGTGGTCCACAAGTATGTCACCGGACGATTGGTTGACGTCGACGACGACCGGCCGCGCGATCAGCGACGCCGGTAGCTCCGCGGCGGCGGGGAAGAAGCCATCGCGCGCAGTTCGTCGAGCCAGCCGGTGATGAGTACCCAGGTGGCTCCGGTGCCGTCGTAGTCGGCCGGGTCGGTGCCTGCCGGCGCGGCCACGACGATGTCGGCGGGCGCGTCCGGCCGGGCCGCGACCTCAGCGACGGTCTCGGGCGGCAGTGCGTCCATCGTGCCCTCGGCGGACATCGCGCCGAGCACGACGCCGTCCCACCGCGCGGCCCGGCCCAGCGTGCGCTCGTTGCGGGTCATCGCCGACACCCACACCGGGATGCGCGGCTGCTGCAGCGGCGTGGGCAGGAACTGCACGTCGTCGAGCTGGTAGTGGTCGCCGTGGTGGGAGAACGGCTCGCCCGACCACAGCCCCGACACGACGTCGAGGCCCTCGTCGAGCATCGCCGCCAGCCGGCGACGATCCGCACTGCGGCCGAGCGCGGTGTACTCCGACGGCGGCTCACCGAGGCCGACACCGAGCACCATGCGACCACCCGACAGCCGGTCGATCGTCACCGTCTGCCGGGCGACCTCATGCGGCTGGTGCCGGGGCAGCGCGGTGACGGTCGTCCCCAGCCGGACCCGCTCGGTCCTGCTCGCGAGCGCCCCGAGGACGACCCACGCGTCCGCCGTCGGCATCGGCAGGTCCGGGGTCCCGACGACGTGGTGCCACAGGAACACGCCGTCCCAGCCGTTGGCCTCGGCGGACACACCGAGATCGACCAACGACGACGGCTCGTCCATCACCGGGATGCTCAGCCCCACCTGCATGCGACGACAGTACGCGGGACAGCGGGAATCGCGCAGGTCAGGACTCTGAGCCAGCGTAGGAGTCGGCGAACTCCGCCGTCGGCGCGATCGGCTGGATGACGTCGAGCAGCACGGCGTCAGGTGCCTCGACGATGAAGTGACGCTGCCCGAAGTCCTCGTCGCGCAGTGCAAGGACCGGGGTCAAGCCGTGGTCCGCCGTCAACGCGTCGTGCAGCGCGGTGGCGTCGTCCACCTCCAGGTTGAGGATCAACCCCTGGACGGGGGCGCGGTAGGCGGCCGGGATCGTGCCGTGGTCGCGATCGAGGATCGCCAGCTCGAAGTCACCCAGGCGAAGGCTGACGTACCAGTCGCTGGTGAAGGTGATCTCGAAGCCGAGGACCTCACGGTAGAACGTCGCCGCCGCGCCGGCGTCGGCCGACATGATGACCGGGTAGAAACTCGTGACTGACATGATCCGCTCCTTTACGTACACTCCGTATGTAAACAACGACGATACATACTCTGCGTACGTAAAGGAAGCCATGGCACGCGCATCTGCTGAGACCGCCGCCCAGACCGCCCGGCAGGTGCTGGCCGCGGCAACCGAGCTCTTCGCCGGTCATGGGTACGCCGGCGTATCCCTCGACGACATCGCCCGGGCGGCCGGTGTCACCCGGGGCGCGGTCTACCACCACTACGGGAGCAAGGCCGGTCTCTTCCGCGCCGTCGCTGCGGAGCTTCAGACGGACGTCGCTGCTGCGGTCGCCACTGCCGGGCAGGCCGGTGATGACGCCGTGGCACAGCTGCGGGCCGGCAGCCACGCATTCCTCGATGCGATCACGGCGGCCCCGGCCGTCCGGGTCCTGCTCCTGGACGCACCGGCGGTGATGGGCTGGGCGCAGTGGCGGGAGCTCGACACCGCGGGCTCGGTGAGGCACCTGCGCCAGGCGCTGGCCGGCGTGGGCGTGGCCGCCGACATGCTCGACGCGATGACCGCACATCTCTCCGGTGCCATGAACGAGGCGGCACTGTGGCTCGCTGAGCAGCCACCAGGTTCATCGGCGCGCGACGCCTGCCATCGGGCTCTCGACCGCGTCCTTCAGGCGGTCGTCGCCTGAACCAGGTGTCCTCGTCTCACCTGTTGGTAGCTGGGTACCTGCCCGCGCTGCTCCGACGGTGACCCACGTAGCGTCGTCGTCCAGGACCCAACCTTGGAGGACGGACATGACCACGCTGCCGCTGCTCGTCGACACCGACTGGCTCGCCGACCACCGTGACGACGCCAACCTCAAGATCGTCGATGCGACCACTTTCCTCACCCAGCCGGAGGGGGACGGCTACTACGACGTCGAGTCGGGCCGCGCGGCCTACGAGAAGGGCCACATCCCCGGCGCCGTCTTCGCCGACCTCCTCACCGAGCTTGCCGACGGCGAGGCCCCGACGACGTTCACCGCGCTGGACTCCGTCGAGTTTGCTGCCAAGCTCGGCGCGCTGGGAATCGGCGACGGGGACACCGTGGTCGTCTACGACCAGGGCGTGGGCATGTGGGCCACCCGCCTGTGGTGGAACCTGCGCCTGGAGGGCTTCGACGACGTCGCCGTCCTCGACGGCGGGTTCACAGCCTGGCGGAAGGCCGGCCGCCCCGTGGCCACCGGGCAGGAGACGCTGCCGGCGGCGACGTTCACCGCCCGGCGCCGGCCCGAGCTGCTCGCCACGAAGGACGACGTGCTCTTCTCGCTCGACCTGCCCGACATCCAGCTCGTCAACTCGCTGGACCGGGAGACCTTCGAGGGCACCCGGGCGACCTACGCCCGGCCCGGACGCATCCCGGGCAGCGGCCACGTGTTCTTCGGTGAGCTCGTCTCGGCCGAGGGCCTCGCGCTGGACCCTGACGAGGTCCGCCCCGCGTTCGCCAATGCCGGCGCGCTCGACGAGGACAAGCAGGTCGTCACCTACTGCGGCTCGGGGATCGCCGCCACCTATCTCGCGTTCCAGCTCGCCCGCCTCGGTCGCGACGACGTCGCCGTCTACGACGGGTCGCTCACCGAGTGGGCGGCGGACGAGTCGCTGCCGCTGGAGACGGGGGCGCCGGCCGTCTGAGCCGGCGGGTACGGCAGGGGACTACGGTCACGCTGCCGCGACGAGCCGTGACGGCTCAGCCGAGCGACCGCAGCAGCTCCTCGACGACGCCGCCGGCCACGCCGGAACCGTGGCCGGCGCCCTGCACGAAGACTGCGACGGCGACGTCGCCCTGGTAGGCGGTCATCCAGGAGTCCACCCGGGAGTCATCGCCGCCGCCTGCCTCGGCCGAACCGGTCTTGGCGTGGACGGGCTCACCGGGGACGTCGGACAGCAGGATGCCGGTGCCGTCGGTGACCACGGCAGCCATGTAGCCGCGCAGGACGGCGGCCTCGTCCTCGGACAGCGGCACCGACGGCGCGGCGGGGCCGTCGGCGTCGTCGGCGACCTCGTCCGGACCGAGGACGAGCGTGGGCGTCACCGTGGCGCCCGCCTGGATCGAGGCGGCGGCGGTGGCCATGGCCAGCGGCGAGGCGAGCACCTCGCCCTGGCCGATGAGCGAGGCGGCCAGGCCGGTGCCGGTGGCGTCCTGCGGGTAGCTGCCGAGGAAGCCGGGCCAGTCGCCGGCCAGCTCCCGGCCGAGGCCGAGCGCCTCGGCAGCCTCGCCCATCGCGTCGGCCGACAGCTGGTCGACGGAGCTGACGAGAGCGGTGTTGCACGAGTGTGCGATGGCCTCGGTCATGGTGATCTCGCCGAGCGAGCTGGCCGGGTAATCGGGGTAGTTGCTGATCGTGTAGCCGTCGACGGTGGCCTCCGGCGCGCACATCACCGTGTCCTCCGGTCCGGTGCCGGCGCGGAGCAGGGCCAGCGCGGTGATGAGCTTGTAGGTGGAGCCGGGTGCGACCGACGCGAGCATCGCGGTGTTGTGCCCCTCGCTGCCGGGGCCGCTGGCGGCGGCGAGAACCTCACCGGTGGAGGGGCGGATCGCGACCAGGCCGGCCGGTGCGTCGACCTCGGCCAGTGCTGCCTCCGCCGCCTCCTGCACCGGGACCGACAGGGTCACCTGGAGGTCGGCGCCGTCCGCGGCGGGACGCTCGTACAGCACGACGTCGCCGGACTCGTGCTGCTCGACGACCTGCAGCCCCGGAGCACCGGTGAGCGTCGGGTCGTACTGCTGCTGCAGCCCGGAGAGCCCGGTGACGTCGCCGGCGGTGAGTCGGCCCTCGGACTGCTCGATCAGCTCCTGGGTCGCCGGCCCGGCGCGGCCGAGCAGCGCCCGGGCGAACACCGCGGTCGGCGCCAGCGGCATGACGTCGGGCAGGGCGACGCCGCCGGGGACCTCGCGGACGGCGTCGAGGTCGACCTCGTCGGAGCTCTCCCGCACGACGATCGCCTCGACGAACGCCCGTGGCCCGGCGGCGACGGTCCGGTCGCCGAACCCGGCGGGCTCGCGGTAGCCGGCCAGCGCCGCGACCTCCTCGGCGTTCTCGCGCAGGTCGGCCTCCGAGGCCCCCTCGATGCGCGTCTTGTCGATGCCGACCCGGAAGACCGGCCGGTCGGTGACGATCGCCGAGCCGTTGCCGTCGACAACGTCGGCGCGCTCCCCGGTGGTCCGCACCAGCACGATCGTGCCGTCCGGCCGCAGGCCCTCGGCCACCATCGCCGGGTCGGAGACCGCCGACCAGCTCGCCTCGCCGTCGGTCACGAGGACGGCGTTCGTGGGGTAGGTCCAGTCCGTCTCGCCGTCGTCGTCGAGGTCCCACGACCATTCGAGGGCGACGTCGGCGACCAGCCCGTCGCCGTCCTCCCGGGATTCCCCGACCTCGGTGACGGCCACCGTGCGCGGCAGCTCGGCGAGCTCACCGAGCGTCGCGGTGACGTCGACGGGTCCGTCGGTCCAGCTGACGTCGCCCGGGTCCCCGGTCGTCAGCGCCTGCGCCAGCGCCTCGGCGGGCGGCGCCGGGTCGGGCGTGCTGCTGCACGCGGTGAGCGTGAGGGCGACCATGGCGCCGATCGTGGCGAGGGCAGGGAGGGAGGGCCGTCGCCCGGTGGTGTTCATAGGGGACCAGTGTGAGAGATGAGGTCAGTGATGTCGACCACCGTCGAGCGACGTGCCGCGTGTGGCGAGCGCGAGCGCCGACCGGGACGCGGCCGACGCGTCCGCCGTCAGCGTGGCCAGACGCCCGAGGTCCCTCGCCGGTGGGAGCCGAGCAGGTGGGTGTCGACGATGCCGATGGCTTCCATGAGGGCGAACATCGTGGTCGGCCCGACGAACGTAAAGCCCGCCCGGCGCAGTGCCTTGGCCAGCGCGACGGACTCGGGCGACGTCGTCGGGACCTCGGCGACGGTGCGCGGCTCGGGGGTGTCGCTCGGCTGGAACGACCAGACCAGCTCGACCAGGCCGCCGCCGTCCCGCAGCTGCACGGTGGCCCGGGCGTTGGCGATGGTGGCGAGGATCTTCGCGCGGTTGCGCACGATGCCGGCGTCGGCCATCAGCCGTGCGACGTCGCCGTCGTCGTACCGGGCGACGGCGTCGGGTACGAACTCGTCGAACGCGGTACGGAACGCGGGGCGCTTGCGCAGGATGGTCGCCCAGGAGAGGCCGGACTGGAACGCCTCCAGGCTGAGCCGCTCGAACATCCCTCGCTCGTCGCGGACCGGCATGCCCCACTCGGTGTCGTAGTACTCCTGCAGCATCGGGTCGACGCTGGCCCAGGCAGGCCGCGCGAGACCGTCGTCGCCGACGACGATCGGGTCGGCTGCGGGAGTGGTCGATGGTGTGGCCACGAGGGCGCGCCCTTTCGTCGTCGGTGGTCGGTGCTGATCAGCCGTCGAGGCCGGTGACCCGCATGGTGATGTTGATACGTCCGGCAGGCAGGCCGCAACCCGCCGGTGCGGTCCCCGGGAACACCTTCGGGACTCCGTGGTAGGCGAGCCGGGAGGCGCCGCCGAAGACGAAGAGGTCACCCGACTGCAGGTCGACGTCCTGGTAGGGGCGGCCGCGGGTCTCGGTGTTGCCGAACCGGAACCGGCAGGTGTCGCCGATCGACAGCGAGACGACCGGAGCGAGCGAGCGCTCGTCCCGGTCCTGGTGCATGCCCATCCGGGCGTCGCCGTCGTAGTAGTTCACCAGCGCCGTGTCGGGGGTGTAGTCGTCACCGGCCCGCGGGTCGCCGCTGGCCGCGAGGGCGCTGCGGCCCAGGCGGGCCATCCAGTCGGGGAAGTCGAGCACCCGGTTGCCGTTCACGTCCACCGCCTCGCGGGTGTACGCGTAGGGCCGCCAGTGCCAGCCGAGGCAGACCGTCTGCACGCTCATCTCGTGCCCGCGGACCTTCGCGGCGCGGATCGGGACGGGGCCCTCGACCCACTCCCGGAAGCGGGCCACGATCCACCGCTGCTGCTCCAGCGTGAGCCAGCCCGGCACGTGGTGCGCGCCTGGCGGCAGCTCGGGCGCCGGGCGCCCGAGCACGTCGTCGCCGAAGAGTGCGTCGGTGGTCATGCCGCCCGCTCGAGCGTCAGCAGCGCCCGCTTGGCATCGAGGCCGCCGAGGTACCCGCCGAGGCTGCCGTCGGTGCGCAGCACCCGGTGGCAGGGGACGACGACTGGCAGCGGGTTGGTCGCGCAGGCGGTACCGACCGCGCGGACGGCGCCCGGGTTGCCGACGAGCTTGGCGACCTCCTTGTAGGTCCGAGTGTGCCCGTAGCCGATGCCGGGCAGGTAGCGCTGCACGGTCTGCCGGAAGCCGGCGGACAGTGCGTGGTCCAGCGGCACGTCGAAGGCGTGCCGGGCGCCGGCGAAGTACTCCTCGAGCTCCCGGGCGACGGCGTCGAGCCGGCTCGGCGCCTCGAGCACCCGCGGGCTGATCCTCGCGGCGAGGGACTCGAGCACCTGGTCGAAGCCCTCACTCTCGAACGCGACCCGGACGAGCCCGGTGGCGGTGGCGGCGAGCAGCAGCGGGCCGATGGGGGAGTCGACGGTGCGGTAGCCGACGTCGAGCATCCCCTCCTGCTCGGCGCTCGCGGCCAGCCGGGCGTGGAGCGTGGCAATGTCTGTCTCGGAGACGGGGAACCGGGCGGCGGTCTCGTCCGCTGCGACGTTGTCGATGGTGGTCATCGGGCTGCTCCTTCCGGTGTCTGGTAGGTCAGGCGAAGGCTCTTGAGGCCGTCCGCGGCGGCCCGGCGGACGGCGTCCGCGGTGCCGCCGATGAGCTCAGCGGTCTCGGTGTGGGGGAGCCCGCCGAAGTAGTGGTAGGCGACGGCCAGGCGCTGACGCTCGGGCAGCGCGGCGACGGTGTGCCACAGCGCCCAGCCCTCGACGTCAGGGTTGCCGTGCGGTGTCGCTCGGTCGGGGAGGTCGCCGGTGGGCACGGCGTGCCGCGAGCGGCTCCTCAGGATGTCGATCGTCTTGCGCTGCGCCACCCGCACCAGCCAGGCCTCCACGTTCGTCTGCTCCGGCAGGTCGGGCCACGCCCGCAGCGCGGCGAGGAACGTCTCCGACCAGGCGTCGTCGGCGTCCGCCCCGGGGCCGAGCGCGGCGCGGCACACCCGCAGCACGGTCGGCCCGTGGCGTCGCACGGCCTGCTCGAACGGTTGCTTCATGGTCATCACACGGTAGACGCGTCGGGCGGGCGGAACGTGAGGTGGGGATGGGGCGGGCGGCTGGACACGGCAAACGGTAGATCCGTGCCCGGAGAACGAGCATCGATGAGGCTCGCTGCAGGAGGGTGGTTGACGTGGTCCTCGACGACGACCGATTCGAGACTGCCGGCGGACCTGTGTCACCTTCCCAGGCGCCGATCCGTGGAACTATCCTTCCTCAAGTGCAGCCGCCCTGACGGTAAGGCCAGACACGGGTTGGGTTCCCCTCGCTGGGGGCCTGAGAAGGTCAGGAAGTAGACCCCGGTCTGGCGCCGCCCCGCTTTGCGTCGGATCGGCCGGATTCGCTAGGTGAATACCCAGGCGATATGCCGCATTTTGCGGATCGTCGACGCCCGAGTTTGCCTCACTTGCGCCTATCGCGGGTGAGTCGTCGAGCCGGACCACGGCGCGGACCGTGAGGTATGCCCAGGTCGGGTGACGTCAGTTTATGGGAGCAGGTCACGTATCGCGTCAATGGTGTCCGCTTCCGCCGAGGTCTTGTCGTCGCGGTAGCGCAGCACCCGGGCGAAGCGCAGCGCCATCCCGCCGGGGTGCCGGGTGGAGCGCTGCACGCCGTCGAACGCGACCTCGACCACCTGCTCCGGCCGAACATGGACGACGTGACCCTCGCGGTGCGTCTCCAGCGCGAGGAAGCGCTCGGTCTGCCAGGCGAGCATCTCGTCGGTCATTCCTTTGAAGGTCTTGCCCAGCATCATGAAGCCGTCGTCGGCGCGGGCGCCGAGGTGGATGTTCGACAGCATGCCTTGCCGGCGGCCGCTGCCCCACTCGACGGCGAGCACCACCAGGTCCAGGGTGTGCCGGGGCTTGACCTTCACCCACGCCGAGCCACGCCGTCCGGCGTCGTACGGGCTCGCGAGGCTCTTGACGACGAGCCCCTCGTGGCCGGCGGCGAGCATCTCGGCGAACAGGTCCTGGACCACCGCCGGGTCGTCGGTGATCCGGCGGGGAACGAGGGACGCCGCGGGCACCACCCGCTCGAGCGCGGCGAACCGGTCGGCGGCGGGGGAGTCGATGAGGTCCTCACCGTCGAGGTGGAGCAGGTCGAAGAAGTACGACGTCAGCGGAACCGACCCGCGCAGCGCGGCGCCGTCGCGGCTCATCGTGCGCGACCCCGTCTCCTGGAACGGGCGGGGGCGGCCGTCGGGACCGAGCGCGATCACCTCGCCGTCGAGCACCAGCGCCCGCGGTTCGAGCGTTCGCACCAGCTCGACGACCTCGGGGAGCCGGTCGGTGATGTCGTCGAGCGAGCGGGTGAAGACGGTGACGTCGTCGCCCGCGCGGTGCACCTGGATCCGGATGCCGTCGATCTTGCCGTCGGCGGCGACCGGCAGCCCGACCTTCTCCAGCGCGCCGGCGAGGTCCGGCGCCGCGGCGGCGAGCATGGGACGTACCGGCCGGCCGACCTCCAGCCGGAACTGCTCGAGCGCCGCGACGCCACCGGTGAGTGCGGCGTGGGCGATGGGGCCGGTGAGCGCGCTGAACATGGCGGCCCGGCGGACCGCCGCCACCGGCACGTCAGCGGCCTCGGCAACGGCGTCGAGCAGCAGCGAGTCGAGCGCACCTTGCCGCAGCTCGCCGAGGATGAGCCCGCGCAGGAACTGCTGCTCGGCGGTGGTCGCGGCACCGAGCAGCGCGGCGACGGCGCCGGCTCGGGCTGCTTGCGAGCCGGCGCCCGCGAGCCGGCTGAGCTCCTCGAGCGCGTCGTCAACGGCGGCCGGCGTCAGCGTCGCCGCCGCGGCGGAGGGTGGCACCTCGGCCAGGCTGCGCCAGCCGACGCCGGTGCGCCGCTGCCGCGGTCGGCCCGAGAGGTAACCGGCGACGATCCCCACCTCGTCGGCACCGGCCGCCCGGAGCAGGTCGGCGAGCAACGCCCGCTTGGCCAGGCGCGAGCGGGTGGCCGCAACGGCGGCGGAGGTCTCGACCACGTCGGCGAGGAGCACACGCAGATTCTTGCAGGCCGGCCGGGCGACCGCGCCCGGAGGGACGGACCGGTCCGCGCGCGTTGCGGTCCGGGGAGCTTTCGTCAGGCATGGTCGGACGGAACTGCCCCGTTGGTTAGGGAGGCCGCGGGTGGCTGGAGCTCAGCGCGCGTGGCACCTAGCGGGTAACTTGCGTCAGGCGTAGTCCGACGGAACTCACCCGATGGTGGGCCGGGCGGGAGTGCATGCGGAGCCGGACGGCAGCAGGGGAGCAGCAGCGATGGTGGAGAAGGTCGACCTCAAGAAGGAGCTCGACAGCTTTCGCGCGAAGCAGGGTGAGCTGCGGATCATCACGGTGCCCGACCGGCGCTACCTCATGGTCGACGGCGAGGGGGACCCGAACACGTCACCGGCCTTCACCGCGGCGATCGAGGCGCTCTACCCGGTCGCCTACCGGCTGAAGTTCGCCAGCAAGCGCGAGCTCGGCCGCGACTACGTCGTCCCGCCGCTCGAGGGGCTGTGGTGGGCCGAGGACATGGCCTCCTTCACCACGGCCCGGGACAAGGCGCAGTGGTCGTGGACGCTGATGATCATGGTGCCGGACTGGATCGAGGAGGCCATCACCGTCGCGTCCATCGGCGAGGCGGGCGCGGTGCGGCTGGCCACGCTGTCCGAGGGCCAGTGCGTCCAGACCCTGCACGTCGGGTCGTTCGACGACGAG
Source organism: Georgenia sunbinii (assembly GCF_036421875.1). Classification (NCBI taxonomy): domain Bacteria; kingdom Bacillati; phylum Actinomycetota; class Actinomycetes; order Allobogoriellales; family Allobogoriellaceae; genus Georgenia; species Georgenia sunbinii. The sequence goes on from NZ_JAZGOL010000001.1 coordinate 318,780, forward strand.
GCGCCCGTGCTCGAGCGGATGCACCACGAGTTCATCCCCGGCAACGGCCTGCGGATGGTCGGCCGGCACCACGAGATCTACCTCAGCGACTTCCGGCGGGTGGCACCGGAGCGGCGGCGCACCATCCTGCGGCAGCCGGTCGTGCCGGACGACACGTCCGCCGGATAGGTGCCAAGCCTTTCTCCGCGACCTGGATCGGTGCCAGGGTGTGGGCATGGGATCTGAGCACTTCGACGCCAAGGCCGCCGACTGGGACCGCGACGAGCAGAAGGTGCTCCGCGCGAACGAGGTCGCCGAGGCGGTGGCAGCCGCCGTGCCGCTCGAGCCGCATCTGCGCGTCCTCGAGTACGGAGCCGGCACCGGCCTGGTGACGCAGGCGCTCGTCGGGCGGGTCGGACCGGTGACGCTGGCGGACAACTCCGCGGGAATGCGCGGCGTCATCGAGCAGAAGATGGCCGCCGGCGTGCTGCCCGGCGCGCGGGTGTGGGACCTGGACCTGGAGACCCAACCCGCGCCGGACGAGCGGTTCGACCTCGTCGTCACCTCGCTCGTCATGCACCACATCCACGCGCTCGACCTCGTGCTGTCCCGGTTCGCCGCACTGCTCGAGCCGGGCGGGTACCTGTGCATCGCTGACCTCGATAGCGAGGACGGCTCATTCCACCAGCACGACTTCGGCGGCCACGAGGGGTTCGACCGGGCCGCATTGGCCGCGCAGCTGAGCGCCGCCGGGTTCGTCGGCGTGTCCGTCGAGGACTGCACCGAGCTGGACCGCGACGGCGTCACCTACTCGGTGTTCCTGGCCGTCGGCCGGCGAGGCGCCTGACCCACCCGGGTCCTGATGAGGAGCGACCGATGACCATCAATGTCCGTCCCGCGATCGAGCTCGACGACGTCCGCACCATGGTCGGGCCCAAGCGGCCTGACGCCAACGTCTGCTGGTGCCTGAGCTACCGCATCCCGTCGAAGGAGAACGTCGCGCTGCGCGGTCCCGAGCGCGGGGAACGGGTTGCCCAGCTCGTCCGGCAGGACCCACCGCCGGGTGTGCTCGCCTACGACGGCGACGACGTCGTCGGCTGGGCCGCGGCCCACCCGCGGCGCGACACCAACTTTGCCCGCAACCGCAAGATCCCGCACGTCGACGACCTCGACGTGTGGTCGGTGTGGTGCATCCGCGTCCGCCCCGGGCACCGCGGGAAGGGGATCTCCCACGACCTGCTCGCCGGCGCGGTCGCGTTCGCCCGCAGTCACGGCGCACCGGCGATCGAGGGGTACCCGGTGGACAACGGCGGCGAGAAGGTGGACCTGACCATGGCTTACGTGGGCACCCGGGCGCTGTTCGAGCGGGCCGGCTTCACCAAGGCTGCGGAGACCACCTCGGTGCTCAACGGCTTCCCGCGGGTGCTCATGCGGCTCGCGCTCTAGAGCGACGCCCGGATCGCCTCGAGCCGGGCTACCGCTTCATCGATGAGGGCGAGGTCGGTGCCCCGCACAACGATGTTGGTGCCGCGGACGTCGCCGTCGCGGAACGGGTAGGAGCCGATGCTCAGCTGCGGCATCTCCTCGGCGAGTGCCCGCAGCGGGGTGGCGACCCGGCCCTCGCCCACGTCGAACCGCACCTCGCGCGAGTGCACCGGGGCGCCGGCGGCGAGGGTGGGCAGCACGACGTCGAGCATCGCGACGAAGATGCTCGGCACGCCCGCGAGCACGTGGACGTTGCCGATGCTGAAGCCGGGCGCGCCGGAGACGCCGTTGACGATGAGCGCGGCGCCGTCGGGGATGCGCGCCATCCGCAGCTGGTCGGTGGTGACGGCGGATCCCCGCCGGGCCAGCGCCTCCTCGAGGAGCGCCCGGGCGTCGGCACGCACGTCGATGCCGACGTCGAAGGCCGCGGCGACGGCGTCGGCGGTGATGTCGTCGTGGGTGGGCCCGATGCCGCCGGAGGTGAACACGTGGGTGTACGCCGCCCGGAGCGCATTGAGGGCGTCGACGATAACGTCGTGGGTGTCGGGCACGACCCGGATCTCACGCAGGTCGATGCCGACGCTGCCGAGCTCGCCGGCGAGGTGGTAGGCGTTCGCGTCGCGGGTGCGTCCGGAGAGGATCTCGTCACCGATGACGAGGATGGCGGCGGTGGGGTTGGGCATGGTCCTAGCGTGCCGTTGCCGCGGCGCGGGCACAATCAGGGGCCGCTGGATGGCCACGGTGGCACGATGGGGGCTGGCCCTCGAGCACCAGGAGGAAGATCTGCCGTGAAGGTGTCCGCCCGTTCCGCCGTCCCGCCGTTCCAGGTGATGTCGATCCTCGACCGCGTCGCCGAGCTGCGCGACCAGGGCCGCGACATCATCTCGCTGTGCGCCGGTGAACCGGCCGGTGGTGCCCCGCAGCAGGTCCGGTCGCTGGCGTCGAGCACCCACGCGTCGAGCAGCGCGCTGGGTTACACCAGCGCCCTCGGACTGCGGGAGGTGCGCGAGGAGATCAGCGGCCACTACCGCCGCTGGTACGGCCTTGAGGTGCCGCCGGAGCGCGTCGCCGTCACCACCGGTTCGTCGGGCGCGTTCCTGCTCACCTTCCTCGCCGCGTTCGACCCGGGCGACGTCGTCGTGCTCGCGCGTCCCGGCTACCCGGCCTACCGCAACATCCTCCAGACGCTGGGGTGCGCGGTCGTGGAGGTGGCGTGCGGCGCCGAGGTCGGGTTCCAGCCGACGCCGGAACTGCTCGACGCCGTGCTCGCCGAGCACGGGACGGTCGCCGGACTGGTGATCGCCTCGCCGGCCAACCCCACCGGCACGATGATCGACCGCGAGCGGCTGACCGCGCTGGCCCGCTGGTGCGCGGCGAACGAAGTCCGACTGGTAAGCGACGAGATCTACCACGGCATCACCTACCCCACCGATCCGCAGGCGCCAGATGCACGCGGCGTCTGCGCCTGGGACATCGCCGAGGCCGCGCCGTCGTCGGTGGTGGTCTCCTCGTTCTCGAAGTACTGGGGGATGACCGGCTGGCGGCTCGGCTGGGCGCTGCTGCCCGAGGATCTCTTCGGCGCGGTGGACGCGCTCGCCGGGAACGTCGCGCTGTGCCCGCCGGCGCCCGCCCAGTTCGCCGCGCTCGGCGCGTTCTCCGAGGTGACCTACGCCGAGGCCGATGCCCGGGTCGCCGGGCTCGCCCAGACCCGCCGGGTGCTGCTCGACCGGGTCCCCGAGCTCGGCTGGGGCCCGGTGGCCCCGGCCGACGGCGCGTTCTACCTTTACGCGGGGCTGGGGGACCAGCTCGGCCCGCACAAGTCGTCCCTCGAGTGGTGCGCCGACCTGCTGGAGACCGCCGGCGTCGCCGTCGTGCCCGGGGTGGATTTCGACGGTGTGCATGGTCACGGGTACGTGCGGCTGTCCTTCGCCGCCGGTGCGGACGCCGTCGACGAGGCCGTCCGCCGCATCCTGCGGTTCCAGCAGCGCCTGACGAGGGTGGGCTAGCCTCGGAGCAGACCGGCACCGCGCGCGAACCGACGGTTCCGCAGCGTGCCGCTGCTCACCTCACGGCGACCCACCGACAGGAAGGACCAGGGCACCGCGCTGCCCGCACCACTCCATGACTACGACGACGTCGACACTCAAGCAGGACCTCATCAGCCCGCTCCACGCGATCAACTGGAACAAGGTCGAGGACCCCAAGGATGCCGAGGTCTGGGACCGGCTCACCACCAACTTCTGGCTGCCCGAGAAGATCCCGCTGTCCAACGACATCCAGTCGTGGGCCACCTTCACCGAGGCCGAGAAGCGGATGACCACCCGGGTGCTCACCGGGCTCACGCTGCTCGACACCATCCAGGGCACCCGCGGCGCGGTCAGCCTCATCCCGGACGTGCTCACCCCCCACGAGGAGGCGGTGCTGTCCAACCTCGTGTTCATGGAGCAGGTCCACGCCAAGTCGTACTCCGCGATCTTCTCCACGCTGCTGTCCACCACCGAGATCGACGAGGCGTTCGCGTGGTCGGTCGAGAACGAGGCGCTGCAGCGTAAGGCGCAGACGATCGTGGCCCACTACGAGGGCGACGACCCGCAGAAGCGCAAGATCGCCTCGGTGATGCTCGAGTCGTTCCTCTTCTACTCCGGCTTCTACGCCCCGATGTACTGGTCCTCCCGGGCGCAGCTGACCAACACCGCCGACCTCATCCGGCTGATCATCCGTGACGAGGCCATCCACGGCTACTACATCGGGTACAAGTACCAGAAGAACCTCGAGCTGGACACGCCGCAGCGCCAGGCCGAGCTCAAGGCGTACTCCTACCAGATGCTCGAGGAGCTCTACGAGGTCGAGGAAGAGTACACCCGCGACCTGTACGATCCGCTGGGGCTGACCGAGGACGTCATGGCGTTCCTGCGCTACAACGGCAACAAGTCGCTGATGAACCTCGGCTACGAGCCGCTGTTTCCCAGCGAGACGACGAACGTCAACCCGGCGATCCTCGCGGCGCTGAGCCCCAACGCCGACGAGAACCACGACTTCTTCTCCGGCTCCGGCTCGAGCTACGTCATGGGCAAGGCCGTCGACACCGAGGATGACGACTGGGACTTCTGACCGGTCGCTGGCGTGCCGGGGAGACCGGCACGCCAGCGACCCCCGTGAAGTGGCAACGAAGTGGACGGACGTGAGAGCGAAGGTGGCGGAGTGCCAACAACTGATGCCGCCGCGGCGCCCGAGCCGTTGTTGAGCACTGAACCCTGCTTTCGCTCAGCGCGTGTGGATGTCGGAGCTCGGTGGAACCTTGGACGTTACGCGAAGTGATGACGTTCCTCAGCCCGAGCACGCCCAGCGTTTGCGGCACTCCACGAGGGTCTCGGGAACCCACGGGACGCCTTTCATGGGCTGGTGCGCTGGGCACACCCGCAACGCCGCCTCGGAAACTCGCTCCGTGATCTGGAGCCGTCGACACTCTGGCCTACCGCTTAGCGTTCTTCGGCGTTGGCACCTCACCGGAAGTCGCGATGTCGTCAATGCTTGCGCCACTTTCGGCCGCATGTCGAACAGCCTTACCGAGGGACGCTGCATCCTCCAGCGCTGGCGGGTCTGACATGAGCCGTCTGCGAGCTGAAAGCTCGTCGAGCGCGGCTTGCGCATCCATCAGGTCAGGTTACCCCTTCGCTCCGGCAAGCACGGTCGGGCCCCACGACCGGCCGTCTGCACCGCGAGGCGCAGAAGCCCGGGACCGTTGCGATGGGGACACCCTGCGCAACAGATCCGTTGCAGAGGGCTGGCCCCAGTGCAACGTGGTCCGCAGTTGGGAAGCCGCAGCGACCTTCCTTCGCCGGCTGAGACAAGGTATGTTGTCTACGTGCGGATCGGCAAGCCGGCGTGGAAACATGGAGTCGCAGAGACCGACATCCGGCACGCGCTGCGTAACGCGGTCCGTCGTATCGTCATGGACGAGGATCTGACCATGCTGATCGGCCCCGCAACTGACGGGACGCTGCTGGAGGTCGGGGTCCTCGATCTGGATGGGGACGACGCCGTGGTCATCCACGCCATGATCCTCCGGCGTAAGTTCCGACAGGTCCTGAGATGAGGTGAGCAGAGTGCGACACAGTGACGAGCAGATCGAGCGGGCCGCGCAGCGATTCGAGCGACTGGCTGACGAGCTAAATCCGGCCAGCGTCGAGGCCGAGCACATCGATGACCTGCGGTCGGTCGCTACCGCAGCAGAGGCGGTCAGGGCAGATGAGGCGCAGTTGCGGGACGCCGTCGAGGCGGCTCGAGCGCACGGTCGATCCTGGAATGAGATCGCTCTGGCGTTGGGCGTGTCCCGTCAAGCCGCTCGGCAGAGGTTCGCTGACAAAGTTGGCACCTGAGGGCAGTCGTCTCGCTCTGACGGTGGCCGAGGCGCGTCACGGCCGGCCAGCGACTGTGGTGGCTGATCGTCGTCCTTTGCTTCCGGTCGTCGGACCGGTCGCCTGGTTCGCGGTCGGCGCGCGCGAAGCCGGGGACTTTCAGACTGAACGGCGGTCCCGACGCGCCCTTCGGCGGGTACGCCCGACGTGGGACGTCCGTCGTAGGCTGATTCCTCACGCGCGAGACAGGAGCCCTTGAGATGGCTGGGACGACGGTGGCCGACGTGATGGCCGAGCTGGCCGAGCTCGAGGACCCACGGGCCCGCGCGGTGAACGAGCGCCACGGCGACGACCACGGGGTGAACCTCGGCAAGCTGCGCGCCCTCGCGAAACGGCTGAAGACCCAGCAGGAGCTGGCCCAGGAGCTCTGGGCGACGGACGACACGGCGGCGCGGCTGCTGGCGCTCCTCGTCTGCCGGCCGAAGGCCTTCGGCCGCGACGAGCTGGACACCATGCTCCGCGAGTCGCGTGTGCCGAAGGTGCACGGCTGGCTGGTGAACTACGTGGTGAAGAAGAGCCCGTACGCCGAGGAGCTGCGGCTCGCATGGTTGGCGGACCCGGACCCGGTCGTCGCCAGCGCCGGGTGGGCGCTGACCACCGCGCGCGTCCGCAAGCAGCCGGACGGCCTCGACCTCTCCGGGCTGCTCGACGTGATCGAGGCGCAGATGAAGGACGCCCCGGACCGGCTGCAGTGGGCGATGAACGAGTGCCTCAGCCAGATCGGCATCGAGCACCCCGAGCACCGTGCTCGCGCCATCGACATCGGCGAGCGGCTGGAGGTCCTCAAGGACTACCCGACCCCGCCCAACTGCACGTCCCCGTTCGCGCCCACCTGGATCGCCGAGATGGTGCGCCGCCAGCAGTAGCGCGCCCTAGCAGCAGTCGGACTTGACGTTCTCGCGGTGCTGGGTGCGAAGCACGCCGCCGAGGGCGTCGAGCGCGGTGGGGACGACGGTGTAGTACGCCCACCTGCCGCGCTTCTCACGGGTGAGCAGGCCCGCCTCGGTGAGCACCTTGAGGTGGTGGGAAACGGTCGGTTGTGAGAGATCGACCGGCTCGGTGAGGTCGCAGACGCACGCCTCGCCACCCTCGTGCGCGGCGATGAGGGACAGAAGGCGCAGTCGCGCCGGGTCGGCCAGCGCCTTGAATATGCCGGCCAGCCGCTGAGCATCGGTGAGGGGGAGCGGCTCGCGCGTGAGGGGCGCGCAGCAGGCGGCGTCGGTCGGGACGTCCACGGGTGTCGACATTGCCCTAGTATCGCTCACGCATTGACGACTGTCGATGGGACATGCCACTCTGATGCGCGTCACATCGACAACTATCAATGCGTCAGGCTCCTCGCTGGCGCAGGCAAGGATCGCGATGTCCTCGACCACGGCACAGTCCTCGTTACCAGTCATCGTCATCGGGGCCGGCCCGGTCGGGCTGGCCGCCGCTGCCCACCTGCTCGAGCGTGGTCTGCACCCCCTCGTGCTCGAGGCGGGGCCGTCGGTCGCTGCCGCGGTGCGGCAGTGGGGCCACGTGAGGCTGTTCTCGCCGTGGCGGTTCAACGTCGACGCCGCGGCGCGGCGCCTGCTGGTGGCAGAGGAGTGGACCGAGCCGGCCGCCAACCAGCTGCCGACCGGTGGCGAGCTCGTGGCCGAGTATCTCGAACCGCTAGCACAGGCCGCTGCCCTGTGCGACCGGATCATCACCGGAGCCCGGGTCGTCGCGCTCAGCCGCGACGGGCTCGACAAGACCTACACCCGGGGCCGCGGCGACCGGCCGTTCCTCGTCCGTGCACTGGTCGACGGGCAGCTCGTCGACCACCGCGCACGGGCGGTGATCGACGCCTCCGGCACCTGGGCCCAGGCCAACCCGCTGGGCACCTCAGGGCTGCCCGCTCCCGGCGAGGCCGAGGCGGCGCCATACCTGCTCGGACCGTTGCCGGACGTGCTCGGACGTGACCGGGGCCGAGCGGCCGGCAAGCACGTCGCCGTCGTCGGGGCCGGCCACTCGGCGGTCAACACCCTACTGGCGCTGAGCCGGCTGCGCCGCAGCGAGCCGACCACCCGGATCAGCTGGCTGGTGCGCGCCTCCTCGGCCGCCCGGGCCTACGGCGGCGGCGATGCCGACGGGCTGCCCGCCCGCGGCGCGCTCGGTGCCCAGCTGCGAGAGGCGGTGGCCGCCGGCGAAGTCGAGCTGCTGCTCTCCACGTCGATCACGGCGCTCCACCCGGCGGCCGACCGTCTCGAGCTGACCGTCGCCACCCGGGACGGTGAACGCCGCCTGGCGGTGGACGCCCTCGCCGGCGCCACCGGGTTCCGGCCCGACCTGGCGATGCTGCGCGAGCTGCGGCTGGACCTGGACCCCGGCGTGGAGGCCCCCAGCCGGCTGGCCCCGCTCATCGACCCGGAGTCCCACTCCTGTGGCACGGTCCCTGCGCACGGCGCGGACCTGCTCGCCCACCCGGAGGAGAACTTCTTCATCGCCGGCATGAAGTCCTACGGCCGCGCCCCGACGTTCCTGCTCGCCACCGGCTACGAGCAGGTCCGCTCGATCGCCGCGCACCTCGCCGGCGACACCGCCGCCGCACTGCGGGTCGAGCTGGAGCTGCCGGAAACTGGCGTGTGCTCAACCGCCCTGCCTGTCATCGACGCCGACGGCACCGCGACCATCGCCGACGCTGTGGCTGCTGACTGCTGCGGTGCTCCGGAGCCCCGGCTCATCGGCTTCCCGACCGGTTTCGCCCACGGGCGCGACGCGCTCGCTCGCCCAGGGGTAGCCAGGTGCTGATCGCCGTCGCGATCTTCGTCGCCACCCTGGTGCTGGTGATCTGGCAGCCTCGCGGCCTGGGCATCGGCTGGAGCGCGCTGGGTGGCGCCGTCGTCGCCCTCGTCGCCGGGGTGGTGCAGTTGAGCGACATCCCGGTGGTCTGGGACATCGTGTGGAACGCGACGTTGACGTTCGTCGCGGTCATCATCATCTGCTCGATCCTCGACGAGGCCGGCTTCTTCGAGTGGTCCGCGCTGCACGTGGCGAGGTGGGCGCGCGGCAGCGGCAGTGCGCTGTTCAACCTCATCGTGGTGCTCGGTGCGGCGGTCGCGGCGCTGTTCGCCAACGACGGTGCGGCACTGGTGATGACGCCGATCGTGTTCCAGATGATCGTGGCGCTGAAGTTCAAGCCCACGGTGGCGTTCGGGCTGGTTATCGCGACCGGGTTCATCGCCGACACCGCCAGCCTGCCCTTCGTGGTCTCCAACCTCGTGAACATCGTCATCGCTGACTACTTCGGCATCGGCTTCGCGCGCTACGCCCTGGTGATGGTGCCGGTCGCGCTGGTCTCCATCGCAGCAAGCCTGATCGTGCTCCGACTGTTCTTCCGCAAGTCGATCCCGGGCCGCTACGACGTGTCGGCCCTACGTCGGCCGTCTGACGCAGTGGCCGACCCGACGACGTTCCGCGCCGGCGTCGTCGTGCTGGTTGCGCTGCTGGTGGGCTACTTCGCGGCCGACGCGATCGGGGTGCCGGTCGCCGTGGTCGCCTTGCTGTGCGCGGTGGTCCTTGCCCTCGTCGCGGCCCGTCAGCCGCGGGCACTGTTCCGCCGGCTGGCCGCCCGGCAGCGGCCGTCAGCCGCCGACGGCGTCCCGGTGCCCGTCTCGGCGACCGGCAGCTCGGTGGCGACCCGGGGTGGCACCGCGCCGATCCGCACGACGACGATGACGGCGGCCGAGCCCACCATCGCCGTCTGGTCGGTGGTGAGGTCGGCCCCGTGGCAGATCGTGCTGTTCAGCCTGGGGATGTACCTCGTGGTCTACGGGCTGCGCAACGAGGGGCTGACCGACCACCTGGGGCAGCTGCTGGCGAACGTGGCGGAGCACGGCGGCCTCGCCACCGCCGCCGGCACCGGCTTCCTGGTGGCCGGGATGTCCTCGGTGATGAACAACATGCCCACCACGCTCATCGCCGCCCTGGGTATCGAGGCGTCCGGCGCCACCGGGTTGACGCAGCAGATGATGGCCTACGCCGCCGTCATCGGCGCCGACCTGGGGCCGAAGATCACCCCGATCGGCAGCCTGGCGACCCTGCTGTGGCTCTCGGTGCTCGACCGCAAGGGCATGCACATCGGCTGGGGCACCTACTTCAAGGTCGGCATCGTGCTGACCATCCCGGTGCTCGCCGTCACGCTGCTCGCACTGGCCGGCTGGCTCACCCTCCTTGGTGCCTGACTCTCGGCAGGGTTGACATCCGCTGGTCGCTCAGCGACCATTGAGTCAATGAATACTGATGGGAATGACGTGGAGGGGCGGGCGCGACTGCACGCCGCGCTGGCCGACCCGGCTCGGCTGCGCATCGTGGACGTGCTGGCCCTGGGTGACGCCTCGCCCTCCGAGCTCGCCGAGATCCTCGCTGCGCCGTCGAACCTGGTCGCCCACCACCTCGGGGTGCTCGAGCGCGAGGGTATCGTCAGCCGCAAGAAGTCCGAGGCCGACCGGCGACGCAACTACGTCCAGCTGGTGCCCGGCGCGCTCGACCACCTCGCACCGCGCGACCAGCGCGCGGTGGCGCGGGTGGTGTTCGTCTGCACCCGCAACTCCGCCCGCTCCCACCTCGCGGCGGCCCTGTGGCGCCGCGCGAGCGAGGTGCCGGCGACCTCGGCGGGCACCCACCCGGCCGACCGGATCAACCCCGCGGCGCTCGACGTGGCCCGCCGTCATCGGCTCGCCCTGCCGCGGGTAGCACCCCGGCACGTGAACGAGGTGGTGGGGGAGGGGGACCTGCTCATCAGTGTCTGCGACAGCGCGCACGAGGAGCTCATGCTGCCCATCGACATCCACTGGTCGGTGCCGGATCCCGTCACCAGTGGTCACGCCGAGTCCTTTGACGAGGCCCTGCACGAACTCACCCGCAGGGTCGCGACTCTCGCCCCTCGCCTGTCCCTCACCAACTGAAGGAGCCCCCATGTCTGATCGCCCCAGCGTCATGTTCGTCTGCGTCCACAACGCCGGCCGGTCCCAGATGGCCGCCGGCTTCATGACCGCGCTGTCCGGCGGGCAGGTGGAGGTCCGCTCCGCCGGGTCCGCGCCGGCCGACCAGATCAACCAAGTCGCGGTGGAGGCGATGAAGGAGCTCGGCATCGACATCACCGCGAACAAGCCGAAGATCCTCACTCCCGACGCCGTGGAGGCCTCCGACGTCGTCATCACCATGGGCTGCGGCGACGTCTGCCCGTTCTTCCCCGGGGTCCGCTACGAGGACTGGGAGCTGACCGACCCGGCCGGCCAGGGCATCGAGACGGTCCGCCAGGTGCGCGACGACATCCGCGGGCGGATCGAGGCGCTCCTCGCCGACCTCGTCCCCGCGAAGGCGTGACCGCGATGATCAACCTCACCGGTCTGACCAATCTGACCAATCTGACCGCCACGGCCGAGCAGACCGACCCCGGCCTTGTGCACGAGGCCGTCATCGTCGGCTCCGGCCCGGCCGGCTACACCGCGGCCATCTACGCCGCCCGCGCCAACCTGGCACCCGTCATCATCGCCGGCGCTGTCACCGCCGGTGGCGCGCTGATGAACACGACCGAGGTCGAGAACTTTCCCGGCTTCCCCGAGGGCATCATGGGTCCAGAGCTCATGGAGAAGATGCGGGAGCAGGCCGAGAAGTTCGGCGCCACCGTCATCTACGACGACGCCACATCGGTCGACCTCACGGGTGACGTCAAGACGGTGACCACCGGCGAGGGCACCACCTATCGGGCGCGGTCGGTGATCCTGGCCAACGGCTCGGCCTACCGGGAGCTCGGGCTGGACCGGGAGAGTGAACTGACCGGTCGCGGGGTGTCCTACTGCGCCACGTGTGACGGCTTCTTCTTCCGCGAGCAGCACATCGTCGTGGTCGGCGGCGGCGACAGCGCGATCGAGGAGGCCACCTTCCTCACCAAGTTCGCCGCCAAAGTCACCCTTGTGCACCGGCGGGACGAGTTGCGCGCCTCCAAGATCATGGCTGACCGGGCCTTCGCCAACCCCACGATCGAGTTCGCCTGGAACAGCGAGATCGCCGCCCTCCACGGCGACGAGAAGCTCACCGGCGTCACCCTACGGGACACGCAGACCGGCGAAGAGCGGGCGCTGGACGTCACCGGCGTGTTCGTCGCCGTCGGGCACGTGCCACGCACCGAGATGCTCACCGACCAGGTCGACCTCGACGAGAACGGCTACATCGTCGTTGGCTCCCCGAGCACCATGACGAACCTGCCGGGGGTGTTCGCCTGCGGCGACGCAGTGGATCACACCTACCGGCAGGCGATCACCGCAGCTGGTACAGGTTGCGCGGCCGCGTTGGACGCCGAGCGCTACCTCGCCGCCCTCGGCGAGGCCGCGGAGCCGGCGCAGGAAGCCTCGCAGACGCCGCAGGGGGCCGTCCTCGTGTGAGGCCGGAGCGGCCGCGACCACGCAGGCCGACTCCGGCGCCGTGCGGGAATCGACATCGACCTCACCGCCGAAGAAGTCGACGCGCAGCCAGGGGTAGAGTAGTGAGTTCGGCGAAGTCGGAGTGTGGCAGCAGGTGGCAAGGCAGTTCGAGAGTGACGCGGGCAACGGATCCGCAGGCGTAGCAGCGCATCGTCGTACCTTCGCGGTGATCAGCCACCCGGATGCCGGCAAGTCGACGCTGACCGAGGCGCTGGCGCTGCACGCGCGGGCAATCGGCGAGGCCGGCCACGTGCACGGCAAGGCCGGCCGCAGCGCCACGGTCTCGGACTGGATGGAGATGGAGCAGTCCCGCGGGATCTCGATCTCCTCCGCGGTGCTGCAGCTGAACTACCGCGGCACCGTGCTGAACCTGGTGGACACCCCCGGGCATGCCGACTTCTCCGAGGACACCTACCGGGTGCTGACGGCGGTCGACGCGGTGATCATGCTCGTCGACGCCGCCAAGGGGCTCGAGCGGCAGACGATGAAGCTGTTCGCGGTGTGCCGGCACCGGGGCATCCCGATCATCACGGTGGTCAACAAGTGGGACCGCCCGGGCAAGGACCCGCTCGAGCTGATGGACGAGATCGCCGAGCGCACCGGGCTGACACCCACCCCGCTGACCTGGCCGGTGGGCATCGCCGGAGACTTCCGGGGCGTCCTCGAGCGGGACACCGGTGACTATGTCGCCTTCACTCCCACCGCGGGCGGGGCGCGGGTCGCTCCCGAGGAGCGGATGTCCGGCGCCGAGGCGATGACGCGGGTGGGGGACCCGTGGCACACGGCGGCGGAGGAGTCCCAGCTGCTGGCGGCCACCGGGGCCGAGCACGACCAGAGCACCTTCTTGGCCGGCATCTCCACCCCGGTGCTGTTCGCCGCCGCGGTCCGCAACTTCGGCGTGAGCCGGTTGCTCGACGTCCTCGTCGACCTGGCCCCGGCACCCGGGCCGCGCGCTGACCATGACGGCGCGCCGCGTGCGCTGGACGCACCGTTCAGCGCCTTCGTGTTCAAGCTGCAGGCGGGCATGGACACCGCGCACCGTGACCGGCTGGCCTACATCCGGATCTGCTCCGGCGTGTTCGAACGGGGCATGGTGGTGACCACCGCCCGCACCGGACGCCCGTTCGCGACCAAGTACGCCCAGCAGACGTTCGGCCGGGACCGCAGCCTCGCCGACGTGGCCTACCCAGGTGACGTCGTCGGCCTGGTCAACGCCCTGGCGCTGCGCATCGGCGACACCCTGTACGACGGCCCGGCGGTGCAGTTCCCGTCGCTGCCGACGTTCGCCCCCGAGCACTTCGCGGTGGCCCGCGCGTTGGACGCCGGCCGGTACAAGCAGTTCCGTCGCGGCATCGACCAGCTCGAGGCGGAGGGCGTCGTCCAGGTGCTGCGCTCGGACCTGCGTGGTGACCAGGCGCCGGTGCTGGCCGCGGTCGGGCCGTTGCAGTTCGAGGTCGCCGAGCACCGGATGGCCGAGGAGTTCGGTTCACCGGTGCACCTCGAGCAGCTGACCTACACGCTGGCGCAGCGGACCACCGCCACCTGGGCGGCGGTGCTGGACCGGGAGTGGGGCATCGAGGTGCTCCAGCGTGGTGACGGGGAACGACTGGCGCTCTTCCCGGACGAGTGGCGGATGCGATCGATCCAACGCGCCCACCCCGGGGTGGTGCTGGAGTCGCTGGTGGCGGCGTGAGCCGAGGGCACCAACGCCGGCCCGTCTCGGAGGAGGTGTGGCTCGGCTGGCGGACCGTCATGCCGGCCTGCCTCGCCGTCCTCCCGCTCGGTCTCGCGCTCGGTGTGCTCGTCGTGCAGTCGGGCCTCGCCTGGTGGTGGGGCCCGGTGTTCGCCGCCGTCGTCCTCGCCGGCTCCCTCGAGTTCCTGCTGGTCGGCATGGTGGCCGCCGTCGCCCCGCTGACCCAGATCGCGGTGAGCACGCTCCTGGTGAACTTCCGCCACGTGTTCTACGCCCTCTCCTTCCCGCTCCACCGGATCCACGGCCGCGCCGCCAAGGCCTACAGCACCTTCGCGCTGACCGACGAGGCGTACGCGCTGACCGCCACCCCGCGGGCTACCGGCTGGAGCCGCACCCGCATCCTCAGCGTGCAGGTGCTCTTCCACCTCGCCTGGGTGGCCAGCGTGGCGATCGGCACCGCGCTGGGCGCGCTGGTACCGCCGCAGGTCGTGGGACTCGACTTCGCCGTCACCGCGTTGTTCGTCGTGCTCGGCATCGACGCGTACCGCATCCGCCGGTCCCTGCCCCTGCCGGTGCTCGCGCTCGGCTGCGCCCTGGCGGCGGCACTGGTCACCCCCAACGACATGCTCCTTTCCGCGATGGGGCTGTTCATCGGGGCCCTCGTCGCCTCCTACCTGGTCACCAGGCGCCGACGTGCCTGACCCCTGGTACATCGCGGCCGCGGTGCTCATCGCCGCCGGCATCACGTGGACGTTGCGGGCGGTCCCGTTCGCGTTGCTGCGGCCGCTGCGCGACAGCGAGCTGCTGGCCTACGTAGGGGAGCGGATGCCGGTCGGCGTCATGGTCATCCTCGCGGCGTACACGTTGATGGACGTCCAGCCTGCCGTCCTCACCTCCGCCGGGCCGGCGGTCGCCGCGCTCGCCGTCACCATCGGGCTCCACCTCTGGCGACGCAACGCGATCCTCAGCATCTTCGCGGGAACCGCCGTCTTCACCGCGATCTCCTCTGCGGTCAACGTGCTCTGACGCGCCAGTAGCATGCGTCGGGTGCTCCGCCACGACGACCCGCTGCCGCACCGGCCCCGCCGAGTGGTCGTCGCGGGCGTCTCCGGTGCCGGCAAGACGTCGCTCGCGCGGCGGCTAGCGCCGGTGCTTGACGCGCCCCACACCGAGATCGACGCGCTGTTCCACGGTCGCGGCTGGGCCCCTCGCGAGCAGTTCCTCGACGACGTGCGCACGCTCGTGGCCCGCGACGCCTGGACCACCGAGTGGCAGTACCGCCCCGCGCGGCCGATCCTCACCGCACGGGCAGACCTGCTCGTGTGGCTCGACCTGCCGTTCGCCACGGTGACGTTGCCCCGCTTGGTCCGCCGCACGATCCGGCGCCGGCTGCGCCGCGAGGTGCTGTGGAACGGCAACGTCGAACCACCCCTGTGGACGTTACTCACCGACCCTGAGCACGTCGTCCGCTGGGCGATCGCGACGCGGCACAAGGACCGGGAGCGCATCCCGCAGCTCACCACGCGGTTCCCCCGGCTGACGATCGTGCGGCTACGGACCCCGCGCGACGTCGAGCGGTGGGTCGCCGGGCCGCTGGCTGACCACTGGGCGCCTGCCACTGGGGAGCCGCGCCCCCTACGGTGGAGGGCGTGAGCCAGCGTGCCCGCGCGACCTTCGTGGACTACCTCGTGGCCTGCTCCTTGAGCAGCTCGACGACGCCGAGGAGCTCGGCGAGATCCTCAGGCGCCGTCGCGTCGGTGACCCCCGGTGTGCCGCCGGCGAGCGCGGCGTTGTAGTACAGGCCGTCGCCGAGCAGCAGGATCGCCCGGGCGACCGCCCGGTCACCCACCTCGGCGGCGATGAGCTCGTACCAGTCCTGCTGGAGCCGGCGCATCGCCTCGCTGGCCGCCGGGTTCGCGTCCTGCACCAGCCGGGCAGTCGCGACCAGCGCCCGGTCGAGGGCGGAGCCCTGGTAGGCGGAGGTGCCGACGTAGTAGGCCGAGGGGCCCTGTTCGGCGCACGCCATCCGGGCCACGTCCTGCTGGGCGAGCTCGGTGAGCCGCTCGACCAGCCCGTCGACGAGCGCGTCCTTCGACCGGAAGTGGTAGAGCAGACCACCCTTGGAGACCGCGGCGAGGGCCGCGACGGCGTCCATGGTCGCCGCCCGCTCACCCTCGGCGATGAGGATCTGCTCGAAGGCGTCCAGGAGGTTCTCGCGGGTCGACATGTGTGAAGGCTAACGTTCCCGGACTGTACCGTCCAGACGGTGTACTATCTCCTCCGGCGCCCGGGTGACCCGGCGCCGTCGACCTCAGCCGTAGTGGAGCCACGCATGACCGCCCGACCGACCATCGAGACGCCCGTCCGCACGCCCCGCCGGTGGGCCGCCCTCGTCGTGCTCATGCTGCCGGTGCTCCTCGTCGCGGTGGACAACACAGTGCTGAGCTTCGCCGTCCCATCGATCTCGGAGTCGCTGCGCCCGCGGGGGACCGAGCTGCTGTGGATCGTGGACATCTACCCCCTGGTGCTCGCCGGTCTGCTGGTGCCGATGGGCAGCCTCGGAGACCGGATCGGCCGCCGGCGCCTGCTGCTCATCGGCAGCACCGGCTTCACCGTGGTCTCCGCGCTGGCCGCCTTTGCGCCGAGCGCCGCGATGCTCATCGGCGCGCGGGCCACCCTCGGCTTCTTCGGCGCAATGCTCATGCCGGCCACGCTGTCGCTGATCCGCAACATCTTCACCGACCCCACCGAGCGCCGGACGGCGATCGCGATCTGGGCGGCCGGGTTCTCCGGCGGTGCGGCGCTGGGCCCGGTGGCCGGCGGTTTTCTGCTCGAGCACTTCTGGTGGGGCTCGGTCTTCCTCATGGCGGTCCCGGTCCTCGTGCCGCTCCTCGTGCTCGGGCCGTTCCTCATCCCCGAGTCCCGCGACCCGGCGCCCGGGCCGGTCGACCCGGTGAGCATCGTGCTGTCGATCGCCACGATGGCCCCGCTGGTCTACGGCATCAAGTCCGTCGCTGAGTCGGGTCTCGACGGCGAGGTGCTGCTCCTCGCCGTCGTCGGCCTGCTCGCCGGCACCATGTTCGTCCGGCGGCAGCTCCGGCGCCGCGAGCCGATGCTCGACGTTCGGCTGTTCACCAACCCGGTGTTCAGCGGCGCGGTCACCGCCAACCTGCTGAGCGTGTTCTCCCTCGTCGGCTTCCTGTTCTTCATCCCCCAGCACCTCCAGCTCGTCAGCGGTCGCGGGGCGATGGAGTCCGGCCTGCTGCTCGTCCCCGGCCTGGCCGTGACGGTGCTGGCAGGTCTCGCGGTGGTGCCGATCGTGCGACGGGTGCGACCGGCCGTCGTGGTCACCTGCGGGCTGCTCCTCAACGCCGCCGGCTACGTCGTCGTCCTCGTCTCCGGCACCTCGGGCTCCGACCTCGGGCTCCTCGTGGCCTTCATGGTGCTCGGCGCCGGGGTGGGCGCCGCGGAGACCATCTCCAACGACCTCATCCTGTCCTCCGTCCCGGCGACGCGGGCCGGGTCGGCCTCGGCGATCTCGGAGACCGCCTACGAGCTCGGTGCGGTGCTGGGCACCGCGGTGCTCGGCAGCATCCTCACCGCCACCTATCGCAGCAACGTCGTCGTGCCCGACGGGCTGCCGGCGGCCGACGCGCAGGCCGCCGGCGAGACCCTCGGCGGCGCCACCGAGGTGGCCGGCGGGCTGCCGAGCGACGTCGCGGGCGCCCTGCTGGACTCCGCCCGCCACGCCTTCGACTCCGGCGTGGTCATCACCTCGACCATCGGAGTGGTGCTCATGGTGCTGGCGGCTGGCATCGCCCGGCGCACGCTGCGCGACGCCCGGTGAGGCGCCCACCGGTTGTCCACCGGGCCGGCCGGCGGGGCAATGGCCCGCAACACAGCCGATGACGTGCCGAAACGCCACGACGTAGGGGTAGGATCGACCTGCCCGTCGCGGTGACCGTCGTGAGAGATCGACCTGATCACGGTCCCGCTGCAGCAGCAGCGCACGTCGAGGACGTGCCCATCGGGGCCGGACCTTTGACGTCCGTCTTCTTCGCTGCGCACGGGTTCGCGTTCGTCGCGAGACAGGTCATCGACCCGAGGAGAAGTCTGTGGCTCGAGGAGCCCAGCGTCAGGCCGGCGCTCGCCGTCCTGCTACGCGTACCAAGCGTCGGCCCGCCCGCGAGGACAACGAGGGCATCATCCCCGTCCTCGCGCAGGTGGTTCGAGAGGTCGAGGGCGCGGTCCAGCGCGGCCGTGCCAAGCCGTCGACCCGCACCAAGTTCCAGGTCGTCGCGCTCCTCGTCCGCGAGGAGCGCGCCCGGCTCAAGGCCGACGAGGAGGTCCCCGACGCCAAGCGTGCCCAGGAGCTCAAGCGGCTCGACGGCATCGCCCAGATCCTGGCGATGACCGCCGCGCGTGACACCTCGCTGCTCGCGCTCCTCGCCGACGACGCCGTCATCTCGACGGCGTCCCGCGAGCTGCGTCGCGAGATGCTCGAAGACGCCGGGATCGAGGTGCCGGCCGAGCCGGTCGACCGGCCTGTCTCCGTCTCCGCCTCTGCCTCCACCCCGTCGGCCGCCGCCGCCGCGCCGGAGCAGCGCCAGGTGGTGCCGCAGTCGGTCATCGCCCGGCAGCTGGCCAACCCGTTCCTCGAGCCGGACTACTCCGGGGTGGGCAAGCCCAAGGCGGTGCCGCGCCGGCTGGCCGGCTGGGAGCTCATCGGGCCGCTGCTGCGCTCCTTCGAGCAGGGCGGGACGTCCTCGTGCATGGCGCTGCCCGACGCCGACGAGGCCCCGGTGCGGGCCGACCTCGAGCTCATGCCGCACCAGGCCGAGCTGGTGGCGGCTGCCGCGCAGGGCCACCGCACCTTCCTGCTCGCCGACGAGCCCGGCCTCGGCAAGACCGCGCAGGCGCTGCTGGCCGCGCAGGCCGCCGACGCCTACCCGTTGCTCGTCGTCGTGCCTAACGTCGTCAAGACGAACTGGGCCCGGGAGACCGAGCGCTGGACCCCGAACCGCACGGCGACCGTCGTCCACGGCGACGGTGAGACCGTCGACGGCTTCGCCGACGTGATGATCGTGAACTACGAGATCCTCGACCGGCACGTCGGCTGGCTCGCATCGCTCGGCTTCCGCGGGATGGTCGTCGACGAGGCGCACTACATCAAGAACAAGAAGTCGCAGCGCTCCCGGCACGTCCTCGAGCTGTCCGAGCGGATCCGGGCCAGGATGTCCCGGCCGCTGCTCATGGCGCTCACCGGCACGCCGCTCATCAACGACATCGAGGACTTCACCGCGATCTGGGAGTTCCTCGGCTGGATCGACGAGGCGAAGCCGCTCGGCGACCTCATGCTCTCGCTCGAGGAGATCGGGCTCACGCCGGCGGACCCGGGCTTCTACCCGGCGGCGCGGTCGAGCGTCATCGAGCAGGGCATCGTGCGCCGCCGCAAGGTCGACGTCGCCGCCGACCTGCCGGCACGCCGCGTGGCCGACGTGTTCGTCGAGCTCGACGGTGAGGCCGGGCGATCGATCCGGGCCGCCGAGCAGGAGCTCGCCCGCCGTCTCGTCGCCCGCTACGAGCGGGTCCTCGAGGCCAAGCACGCCGACGTCTACGCCGGCATCGACCACGAGCTCGTCCGCCAGGTGGCCGTCTGGGAGCGGGGCGCCACCGCGGAGAAGTCCGGCGACAACGTCTTCACCATGATGCGCCGCATCGGCCAGGCGAAGTCCGGGCTGGCCGCCGACTACGCCGCCCAGCTCGTGCGCAACGTCGGCAAGGTCGTCTTCTTCGCCAAGCACGTGGACGTCATGGACGCCGCCGAGGAGTCCTTCGCCGCCCGCGGCTTCCAGGTCGCCTCGATCCGTGGCGACCAGACCGCCAGCGTGCGCCAGCGCAACATCGACGCGTTCACCAACGACCCCGACGTGTCCGTCGCGGTCTGCTCGCTCACCGCGGCCGGCGTGGGGCTCAACCTCCAGGTGGCGTCGAACATGGTGCTCGCGGAGCTGTCGTGGACCGACGCCGAGCAGACCCAGGCCATCGACCGGATCCACCGGATCGGGCAGGCCGAGCCGGTGACGGCGTGGCGGATCATCGCTGCGCAGACCCTCGACACGCGGATCGCGGAGCTCATCGGCAGCAAGGCCGGCCTCGCCGCCCGCGCGCTCGACGGGTCCGACGAGGACATCGACGCCGGTATCGACGTCCAGCTCGAGGCGCTGGTCGCGCTCCTCACCGACGCACTGTCCGGCGACCCCAGCGGCGCCCGCGGCTGACCGAGGGGCACGGCACCGCGGGCGTCGTGCCCCTTCGGGCAGTCGAGCGCGCGCTGGCGAGCGGCTGTACCTGGTGCCAGCGGGCCGCAGTCTCGCACCGGCCGTCTCGCGCCGCGATCTTCTCAAGCGCTCGCTGTAGCCGCTGACCTGGGGGATGGTCAGCGGCCTCGGCCTCTAGGTGCCTGACACCACGCTCGGGATCTCCGGCGCCGTCGGGCCGGTGTTGCGCCGCGCGCTGCCGGACGCCGGGGGAGCGCCGTACCGCTTGATGAGAATGAGTCGCGTTCCTGTTAGTGTCGTGCCGCCCGCCACACCGGCGGACCTTCGCGACACCGACCGAAAGGAAAGGGTCGACCGTGACCGACACGGCCAGGCCCGACGTCCCATGCGACCCACCACCACCCGTTCACGTCCCGCGGCACTCGCCGTCACCACCGCGTTGCTCGTCGCCCTCGCCGGCTGCGGGACCGCCACCGAGCCCGGCGCGGCGACCGCCGAGCCGACCACCCCTTCCGGCACCGAGGCTGGGGAGCCCCAGGTCGCCGAGGCGGCCGCCGTCACGCCGCGCCTCGCCATCACCTACGACGGCGGCATCCAGGTGCTCGACGCCACCACCCTCGAGGTGGTCGAGGACATCGAGCTCGCCGGCTTCAACCGGCTCAGCGCCGCCGGCGACGGACGCCACCTCATGGTCTCGACGGCCGGCGGCTTCCAGGTGCTCGACGCCGGCGCCTGGGCCGAGCCGCACGGCGACCACTCGCACTACTACACCTCCGTCCCGGCCCTCACCGACACGGTGTTCGCCGCCGAGGCCCCCGGGCACGTTGTCGTCCACGAGGGGCGTACCGCACTGTTCGACGACGGGACCGGCGAGGTTGTCGTCCTCGACGCCGCGGACGTGGCCACCGCGGACGTGGCCACCGCGGGCGTGCCGGTTCGCGAGCACACCACGCCCTCGCCGCACCACGGGGTCGCCGTGGAGCTCACCGACGGCACGCTCGTCGTCTCCGAGGGGGACGAGGACGGCCGGACCGGTGTCCGTGCCATCGCCGAGTCCGGTGAGGAGACCGCCAGCAGCGACGAGTGCCCCGGGCTGCACGGCGAGGCAGTCGCCGCGGGGGAGTCGGTGCTCTTCGGCTGCGAGGACGGCGCGCTGCTCTACCAGGACGGCGTCATCACCAAGGTGAGCAGCCCGGACGACTACGGCCGGATCGGCAACCAGTCGGGTACCGAGGGCTCCACGGTGGTGCTTGGTGACTACAAAACGGACCCGGACGCCGAGCTCGAGCGGCCCACCCGCGTCTCGCTGGTCGACACCGCGACCGCCGAGCTCACGCTCGTCGACCTGCCGGCGAGCTACTCGTTCCGCTCCCTCGCCCGCGGTGAGTCCGGCGAAGCCCTCGTGCTCGGCACCGACGGCCAGGTCCACGTCATCGATCCGGCGACCGGCGAGCTGACGACCTCCATCCCGGTCATCGACGCGTGGGAGGAGCCGCTGGAGTGGCAGCGCCCCCGGCCGACGATCAGCATGCTCGCCGGCTCGGCGTACGTCACCGACCCGGCGACCCGGTCGATCCACGCGGTGGACATCGAGACCGGACAGGTCTGGAACTCCGCGCAGCTCGACGTCGAGCCGAACGAGCTCGCCGGGGTGACCGGCGACGTCCCGGCCGCCGGCCACGCCGCGGGGCAGGACGAGCACGCGCACGACGGCGAGCACGGGCATGACCACGACGACGCGCACGACGGCGAGCACGGGCATGACCACGAGGACGGCCATGGCCACTGAGACCACGAGGTCCGTGCGGTTCCTCGCACTGCTCGCACTGCCGGCGTTGGTCGCCTGCAGCGCCGGCGCCGTCGAGGAGTCCGGTGACACCGAGGTGCTCGCCTCGTTCTACCCGCTGCAGTACGTCGTCGAGCAGGTCGGTGGCGACCGGGTCAGCGTCACCAACCTGACGCCGCCCGGGGCGGACCCGCACTCCCTCGAGCTCTCGCCGCGGCAGGTCGACGACATCGGATCGGCCGATCTCGTCGTCTATCTCGCCGGCCTCCAGGCGGCGACCGACGACGCGGTGGCCACCGCCCCGCCCGAGTATCTCGTCGACACCGCGGCGGCCGCGGGTCTCACCGGCGACCCGGACGAGGCGCGGACCCTCGACCCGCACTTCTGGCTGGACCCGACGCGGTTGGCCGACGTCGGGCAGCAGGTCGCCGAGGCGCTCTCGGCGGCCGACGCCGAGCACGCACAGACCTACCGGCAGAACGCCGCCACGCTGGAGGCCGAGCTCGACGCGCTCGACCGGGAGTACGCCGACGGGCTGGCCCACTGCGCCGGTGCGACGCTCGTGGTGTCCCACGAGGCGTTCGGCTACCTGGCCGATCGGTACGACCTCGTCCAGGTGGGGATCTCCGGGCTCAACCCCGAGGCGGAGCCCTCGCCCGCCCGGCTGCGGGAAGTGGCGGAAGTCGTGGCGGCGGCAGACGTCCGGACACTGTTCTTCGAGGTCCTGACCAGCCCGAAGGTCACCCAGACGCTGGCCGACGACCTCGGCGTCGCCACCGCCGTCCTCGACCCCGTCGAGGGCCAGACCGACCCGGACGCCGACTACGTCGACGTCATGCGCGCCAACCTGGCAGCGCTCGGCGAGGGGCTCGTCTGCGGGTGACCGGCCGGTAGCCGGCGGCGTGCTGGATCCGCGGTGAGCCGGGGGTCCAGCGCGCCGCCGGGGTGCCGTGTCAGCCGGCCGCCACTGCCGAGCGCTTCGCGACGAGCCGCTCGACGGCGTCGTCGAGGTGGTCCTGCAGCAGCTTCTTCGCGCGGCCGGGCGGCTCGCGGCGGATCGCGTCGCGCAGCTCGTCGTGCTCCCGGACCTGGGCACCCAGGTCCGGGTAGGTGGTCTCCAGCTCGCCGAGGCACATCCGGGTCTCTACCAGCAGCGTGCGCATCGCGCGGATCAGCCGCGGGCTCTGCGAGCACTCGACGAGCACCTCGTGGAACTCCTGGTCGGCGTCGGAGACCGCCGGCCCGTCCCCTCGCTCGGCCGCCGCGCGCATCGCCCGCACGCTCGGCCCGAGGGCGTCGTAAGCATCCTCGCGGCCGTCGGCGACGACGATCTCCAGCGCGCCACGCTCGATCACCGACCGGGTGCGGTAGACATCGATCATGTCGCTGAGCGTCAGCTCGCTGACGAACACCCCGCGGTTGGCGATGGCGTGGAGGATCCCCTCGGAGACGAGCCGCTGCATCGCCTCGCGCAGCGGGCCGCGGGAGACCTCGAAACGCTCGGCGAGGTCCGCCTCGCCGAGCTGGGTCCCCGGCGCGAGGTGCCCGGCAAGGATCGCGGCACGCAGCTCGTCGGCGATGTGCTCGACCGTGGACTTGCGCTGGGTCGGCCTGAGGTCACTGGTGGGCATGGTTCGGCCTCCGCGAGAAGAGAGCCCCGAGCCGGGGCTCGGCGGGCTGCGCGCCGGCGAGGCGCAGGCCCTGCCAGACGGTCACCTGGTTGGCGGTGAGCACCGGCTTGCCGAGCCGGGCCTCGAGCCCGGGGATGACGTCCAAGGTCCGCATCGCGGTGTCCGGCACCAGCAGCGCCTCCGCGTCGCGGTGGTCGTGAGCGGAGGCGAGGTCGGTCACCTCGTCCGCGGTGAGCGTGCCGACCTCGGCGGCGGTGTCGATCCCGGCGCTGGCCATCGCGACCACCTCGACGCCGGCGGCAGCGAGGTAGTCGACGAACAGCGCGGCGACGTCGTCGGGGTAGCTCGCCGCGACGGCCACCCGGCGTGACCCGAGCTCGGCGAGCGCGGCGACGAACGCGAGGCTGGTGCTCGACGCCGGCACGCCGGCGACCGCCGACAGCTGGTCCACCTGGCGCTGCGCCCCCGCCGGGCCGTAGACGAAGCTGCCCGACGTGCACGCCCACATGACCGACTGCGGCCGGTGGGCGGCAAGCTCCGCGGCGCCGCCGGCGAGCCGCTCCGGGCTGCCGAGGTCGAGCAGCTCGGGCACCGCGTGCAGGTCGGTGCCGTAGACGTGGACGACCGGCAGCCGGACGCCGAGCAGCTCGGCGGCGGCCAGGTACTCGTCCTCGGCGGCGTGGTCGGGGTAGATCATCCCGGCCGTCACGGTGGGTGGGGTGGTCATGCGGTACGTGTCTCCTCGGAGCCGTTGTTGGGGATCTCGGGTATCGCCGGCGGGGTGACATCCTCCTGGAACACGCCCCGCAGCCAACGGCCGGGGCCGACCATCGGCAACCCCATCCGGCCCAGGCACGCCCAGACCGTCAGCTGGTTGGCGGTGAGCACCGGCTTGCCGAGCTGACGCTCCAGCGGGGCGATGATGTCGTACGTCGGCAGGTTGGTGCACGAGACGAAGATCGCCTCGGACCGGGGGTCGTCCGCGGCGACGATGAGCTCGGCGACCGTGCGGTAGTTGACCCGCCAGATGCCGCCGCCGAGACCGAGGTAGTGAGACCGCAGCACGGAGACGCCAAGCTCGTCGAGGAAGGCGACGAGCCGCTCGGTCAGCGGCGCGTCGTACGGGGTGATGACCGAGATCCGGCTCAGCCCCAGCTCGCGGACCGCCTCCACCAGCGCGCCCGAGGTGGTCACCGCGGCCGGCGCCCCGGCCCGCAGGATCTCGTCGCGCAGCTGCGCCTCGTAGGCCAGCCCGTGGATGAAGCTGCCCGAGGTGCACAGGTAGGCGACCACCTCCGGCTCGACGCCGAGCACGTCACGGGTCGCGGACCGCAGGTGCCGGGCCTCGGACACCAGCTCGGCCATCGCCAGGCTCACCGGCACCGGCTCGTACGGGGTGCGGGCGAGGTGGAAGCTCACCTCCAGCGGCGCCCAGCGCCACAGCTCACGCTCAAGGGCCAGGTCGAACGGCGCGATGATACCGATACCTCGCTGGGCGAGCGGGCCCTCGAACTCCACGCCAGTCAGCTCCACTCGCGGGCCTCACCTTCGCGCTGCCAGGCGGATTGCCAGATTGTTGACAATCTAAGGTTCTCGCTTCTACGTTGTCAACGTGCCCAACCAGCCGGTCGTCGTCGTGCTCCACGACGGACGTCTGCCGCCGGCCGGGCCGATGGCGCCGGTGGTCGCGCGCGCCGAGGTCCGGCCCACCGAGGCGGCCGGACTGGCAGCCGCGCTCGACGGCGCCGACGTGGTGTTCGCCTACGACTTCCTCAGCACCGCCGTCGCCGACAGCTGGCACGCCGCCGGCTCGGTGCGGTGGGTCCACGTCGCGGCGGCCGGGGTCGACGCGCTCCTGTCACCGGAGGTCCGGGGGAGCGACGTCGTCGTCACGAACTCCCGCGGGGTGTTCGACGGGGCGATCGCGGAGTACGTGCTCGCGCAGGTGCTGTCCTTCGCCAATGACCTGCCCGGCTCGCTGCGCCTGCAGCAGGAGCACCGGTGGGTGCACCGCGAGTCGCTGCGGGTGGCCGGCAGCCGGGCGCTGGTGGTCGGCACCGGACCGATCGGCCGCGCCGTCGCCCGGCTGCTGCGGGCGGTCGGCGTCGAGGTGCACGGCGCCGGGCGGCGGGCACGCACGGACGATCCGGACTTCGCCAGCGTCACCGACACCGCGGGGCTGCCCGCCGCGCTCGGCCTGGCGGACTGGGTGGTGTCCGTGCCGCCGCTCACCGACACCACTCGTGGCATGTTCGACGCCGCCGCGTTCGCCGCGATGGCACCGGGCGCCTACTTCGTCAACGTCGGCCGCGGCGAGCTCGTGCGCACCGACGACCTCGTCGCCGCGCTGCGCGGCGGGCAGATCGCCGGCGCCGCGGTGGACGTCGTCGACCCGGAGCCGCTGCCCGCCGGCCACCCGCTGTGGGACCTGCCGAACGCCGTGGTTACCCCGCACAGCTCGGGCGACTTCATCGGCTGGCGCGACGCGCTCGTCACGCTGTTCGCGGAGAACTTCCAGCGCTGGTGCGACGGCCAGGAGCTGCGCAACGTCGTCGACAAGTCCCTGGGATACGTGCCGAGCAACCGGAGCTGACCATGAACCCCACCGAGATGACCGCCGTCGAGCTGGTGTCCGCCTACCGCGCCGGGCAGCTGTCACCGGTCGAGGCGACCACCGCGGTTCTCGACCGCATCGAGGAGGCCGACGGCGAGCTCAACGCGTTCTGCCTCGTCGACCGGGAGAGCGCGCTGGCCCAGGCGGCGGAGTCCGAGGAGCGGTGGCGCAACGACCACCCCAAGGGGCTGCTCGACGGCGTGCCGGTGTCGATCAAGGACATCTTCCTCACACGGGGCTGGCCGACCCGGCGCGGGTCCCAAGCGGTCGACCCCGACCAGCCGTGGGAGGTCGACTCCCCGGTCGCCGCCCGGCTGCGCGCCGACGGGATGGTGTTCGTCGGCAAGACCACCACCCCGGAGCTCGCCTGGAAGGCGGTCACCGACAGCCCGCTCACCGGCGTCACCCGCAACCCAGTGGATCCGCGGAAGACCGCCGGTGGCTCGTCCGGGGGAGCCGCGGCGGCGGTGGCGGCAGGCATGGGTCCGTGCGCGGTCGGCACCGACGGTGGCGGCAGCGTGCGGATCCCCGCCTCGTTCTGCGGCATCGTCGGCTTCAAGCCCACCCACGGCCGGATCCCGATGTTCCCAGCGAGCCCGTTCGGGCCGCTCGCGCACGCCGGGCCGATGACCCGCACGGTCGAGGACGCCGCGCTGCTGATGGACATCCTCTCGCTGCCCGACCACCGCGACCCGACCCAGCTCGCCCCGCCGCGGCTGACCTTCCGCGGTGAGTTCAACCGGGAGGTCGCCGGGATGCCGGTGGCCTACTCCCGCGACCTCGGCTACGTCACGGTCGACGAGGAGGTCGGGCGGATCGTCGACGACGT
Source organism: Georgenia sunbinii (assembly GCF_036421875.1). Lineage (NCBI taxonomy): Bacteria > Bacillati > Actinomycetota > Actinomycetes > Allobogoriellales > Allobogoriellaceae > Georgenia > Georgenia sunbinii. The sequence continues at coordinate 345,945 of NZ_JAZGOL010000001.1, forward strand.
CGTGGCGAAGATCGACGCCGCCGGGCTGCCGGTCACCGCGGTCGACCCCGGGTTCCACGACCCACGGGAGGCCTTCGAGCAGCTGTGGGCCGCCGGCGCGGCGACCCTGCTGCGGACCATGCCCGGCGCCCGGGAGACCATCGACCCCGGCCTGGGCCGGGTGTGGGACCACGGCGAGTCGCTCAGCGCGGTCGACTACCTCCAGGCCCGGGCGGTGGCCGCCGAGCTTGGCATCACCATGGGTGCCTTCCACGAGGTCCACAACGTGCTCATCACACCGGCGGTCCCGATCCCGGCGTTCGAGGCCGGTCACGACGTGCCACCGGGCAGCGGGATGGACAGCTGGGCGCAGTGGGCGTCCTTCTCCTACCCGTTCAACATGACCCAGCAGCCGGCGATCAGCGTGCCGGTCGGCACCACCGCCGCCGGGCTGCCGGTCGGCCTGCAGATCGTGGGCCCGCGCCACTCCGACGACCTCGTGCTCGCCGTGGCACGGTTCGTCGAGTGGCTGCTGGCGTGAGGCGGCAGCCCGATCGGCGCTGCTGACGCGGCGGCGTCGGTGGCCGGTCAGGCCCGGGCGAAGGCCAGCCGCTCGCCGGCGAAGCCGCGGCGCCACACGTCATTGCAGGCCTCGGCGATCTCCGCCAGCCCTTCCTCGATGGTGGCGAACACGCTGCCCGGCACCCAGCCGACGTCGCCGTTGATGAGCAGGTTGTTGCGGTCATAGAAGATCGCCAGGTCGGTAGCGCCGTGCTCGGCGTAGGCGGCGGAGCCGGGCTCGTAGCCGAAGGCCGGGTTGCCGATCTCCCACGCCTCGAAGTCGAACAGGCACACGTCGCCGGGGATCGGGGTCACCGTGGGGTTCTCCCGGCGGGGAGCGGCGGTGATCCGGGGCAGCAGCGTATACACCTCGTTGCGCGCGAACTTGGCGTGGAACGCGTCGCCGGCCAGCGGCAGCGCGTCCCACACCGCCTGGCTGGTCGCCGGCGCCTCCTGGTCGAGCAGCCGCGCGCGGCAGGACACCCCGCGGCTCTCGAGGGTGATGGTCAGGTAGCGGGCCACAGCGGTTCCCTTCGGGGTTCAGACCTCGGCGAGGACATCGGCCCAGATCGCCAGGCCCTCGTCGATCTCCTCGGCGGTGATGACCAGCGGCGGGATCATCCGCACGACGTTCATGTAGGCGCCGCAGGTGAGCATGAGCATCCCGCGGCGGGCAGCGGCTTGCTGGGCGGCCTGTGCGCGCGCGGTGTCCGGTGCGCCGTCGGCGGTGACGAACTCGCTGCCCACCATCAGCCCGAGCCCGCGGACGTCCCCGACGGCGTCGGTGGCCAGCTCGCGGGCGCCGGCGAGCAGCTGGGCACCCCGGTCGGCCGCGTTGTCCACGAGCCCCTCCTCGGCGATGACGTCGAGGGTGGCGACGGCGGCCGCGCAGGCCACCGCGTTGGCGCCGTAGGTGCCGCCCTGCGAGCCCGGCCAGGCCCGGCCCATGAGCTCAGCGGATGCCGCCAGGCCGGAGATCGGGAAGCCCGAGGCGATCCCCTTGGCGAAGGTGATGACGTCCGGCCGGACGTCGAAGTGCTCGTGGCCGAACCAGCGCCCGGTGCGGCCGAAGCCGGTCTGGATCTCGTCCATCACCAGCAGGATGCCGTGGGCGTCGGCCCGTTCGCGCAGGCCCCGGAAGAACTCGGCGTTGCCGGGGATGTAGCCGCCCTCGCCCAGCACCGGCTCGACGATGAACGCGGCGGTCTCCTGGGGCGACGTGACGGTGGCGAAGAGGTAGTCCAGCTCGCGCAGCGCGAAGGTCGTGGCCTCCTCCTCGCTCCAGCCGTAGCGATAGGCGGTGGGGAACGGCGCGATGTGGACGCCGCCCATGAGCGGGCTGAAGCCGGCCGAGAAGCGGGTGCCTGAGGTGGTCATCGACGCGGCCGCCACGGTCCGGCCGTGGAACCCGCCGTGGAATACGACGACGTTGGGCCGGCCGGTGGCCTGCCGGGTCAGTCGCAGCGCCGCCTCGACCGCCTCGCTGCCGGAGTTGGCGAAGAACAGCGAGTCCAGTCCCGGTGGCAGCACGGTGCCGAGCCGCTCGACGAGCTCGAGAAGGGGCCGGTGCATGACGGTCGTGTACTGGCCGTGGATGAGGGAGGCGACCTGCTCCTGCGCGGCGGCGACCACCCGCGGGTGGCAGTGGCCCGTGCTGGTGACGCCGATCCCGGCGGTGAAGTCGAGGTAGCTGCGGCCATCGGCGTCGAACAGGCGGCTTCCCCGGCCATGGTCGACGATGACCGGGGTGGCCTGGAGGAGTCTGGGGGACAGGGCGACCATGAGGACCTCCCACATTGGTTGTCGGATTGTTGACAATACTTCTACGATGGCGGAAACGGCAAGGAGGCACACCATGCAGGAGACCGACGCGATCAAGTCCGTCCCGAGCGGGCTGTTCATCGGTGGGCAGTGGCGCGCCACCCGGCGCACCATGCCGGTGGAGGACCCGTCGACCGGACAGGCGCTGTGCGAGGTGGCCGACGCCGACCCCGACGAGGCGGCCGCCGCGCTGGACGCCGCGGTGGCGGCGCAGCCGGCGTGGGCCGCGACCGCGCCGCGGGAGCGCAGCGAGATCCTCTCGCGGGCCTACGACCTCATACTTGAGCACGCCGACCGGCTCGCGCTCATCATGACCCTGGAGATGGGCAAGCCGCTGGCCGAGGCGCGCGGCGAGGTCACCTATGCGGCGGAGTTCTTCCGCTGGTTCGCCGAGGAGGCGGTGCGCATCGACGGCGGCTTCATGAGGGCGCCCGCTGGCAATGCCCGCTTCCTCGTCACCCGGCAGCCGGTGGGGCCGTGCATCCTCATCACGCCGTGGAACTTCCCGATGGCGATGGGCACCCGCAAGATCGGCCCGGCGCTGGCCGCCGGGTGCACCTCCGTCATCAAGCCGGCGTCGCAGACACCGCTGTCCACGCTGGCGCTGGTCGACATCCTCGTGCAGGCCGGCCTGCCCGACGGCGTCGTCAACGTCGTGACGACGAGCCGCACCGACGACGTCATGACCCCGCTCATCCTCGACCCCCGCTCACGCAAGCTGTCGTTCACCGGGTCCACGCCGGTGGGCAAGCACCTGCTCGAGCTGGCCGCGAAGACCGTCATGCGCACCTCGATGGAGCTCGGCGGCAACGCGCCGTTCCTCGTCTTCGACGACGCCGACCTCGACGCCGCGGTCGACGGCGCGATGCAGGCCAAGATGCGCAACATCGGGCAGGCGTGCACCGCCGCCAACCGCATCCTCGTCCACCGCTCCGTCGCGCGGGAGTTCGCCGAGCGGCTGACCCGGAGGATGGCGGAGCTGCCGATGGGTCGAGGGGTGGACGACGGCGTCGTCGTCGGCCCGCTCATCAACCAGGCCGCGGTGGACAAGGTCCGTGAGCTCGTCGGCGACGCCGTCGAGCGTGGGGCCTCGGTGCAGCTCGGAGGTCGGCCGGTTGACCGGCCCGGATACTTCTACCCAGCGACGGTGCTCACCGGGGTCTCGCCGGAGGCGGAGATGGGTAGCACGGAGATCTTCGGCCCCGTCGCGGCGATCACCGAGTTCGACACCGAGGAGGAGGCCGTGGCGCTGGCCAACGACACCCCGTTCGGGCTGGTCTCCTACGTGTTCACCCGTGATCTCGCGCGCGGGGTCCGGGTGTGCGAGGGGCTGGAGGCCGGCATGGTCGGCCTCAACCAGGGCGTGGTCTCCAACCCGGCGGCCCCCTTCGGCGGCATCAAGGAGTCCGGGCTCGGCCGGGAGGGCGGTTTCACCGGCATCGACGAGTTCCTCGAGGTCAAGTACGTGGGGATCAGCGTCTGAGCTGGCCGGGTCCGGTGAGGCGGGGGAGTCGTGAGTCCCGGTTGGCCCCCTTATGTCGGCGCAGACGCAGAGCGTCTCCCAACAGTCGTTGTACGCAGTTGGCTGAGCAACCCTGTATGTCAGCGTGCTGCCGCGGCGAGCGCGGCGACCCGCGCGGTGCGGTGACCGCGTCGCCAGCAGAGTACCCAGCGGACCGGCGGTGAGCCTGCGTCGAAGGGCACCATGGTCAAGGATGGGCGGGCGAAGTAGTCGGTGGCGTGCGCCGCCAGCGGACATACGCCATCGCCCGCAGCAATCAGCGCCAAGAGTTCGAGCAGCGTCGCGGCGGTGCGGTCGGGCTCACGGCGGTACGGAGCCGCCCGGCGCCCGGCCCGGTACACGGTTTCGCCGTCGAGATCAGCGAGGCTGACCGCGTCCGTCTTGGCCAAGCGGTGTTGGCGGCTCATCGCGAGCACCATCGGTTCGGTGTGCACGGTCGGGCCTTCCTCAAGACCCTCCTCATCGACCGGGGCGTTGGTGACTGTCACATCGACTTCGCCCGATCGGAGCAGGTCGAGAGGATCGGTGAAGCCGGTCTCGCGGAACGCCAGTTCCACGCCGGGAGTGCTTGCCCGAAAGCGCGCGAAGACCGTCGCTGCTAGCTCGGCTACTGCCGGCGCCTCAAGCCCGACGGTCAGTGTGCCCTCGATGCCGCGGCCCGCAGCAGTCGCGGTAGCAACCCCACGCTCAATCTGATCGTGGCCGGCGCGGACGTCCGCGTGCAACGCCGCGCCTACCGCGGAGAGTGTGACCCGGCGGCTGGTGCGGTCGAACAAGGTCACGCCGAAGCGGCGCTCGAGCTTGGCGATCGTCTGGCTCACGCGCGCCTGCGAGACGAGCAGACGCTCGGCGGTGCGGCCGAAGTGGAGCTCCTCGGCGAGCGTCAAGAAGATCTCGATCTCCCGTCTTTCCATAACCCTGAGGTTATCAGTCGATGCTCACATCGTCGTTGTTCCCTCGGGCTCTCCGGGGGAGGCTGGATACATGACTGATTACCTCTCCGCCACGGATGCCAGCTACGACATCGAGCGCTGGGGCTACAACCTCGCGGTCGAGCACAAGCCCGAGGTGGTCGTCCCGGCGGTGACCGTCGAGGATGTCGTCGCCGCGGTCCGCTACGCCCCCGGACGTGGCCTAGGCGTTGCTGTGATGGCTACCGGGCACGGGCCGTCCCGTCCCGCGGACGGCCAGCTGTTAGTCACTACTTCGCGGATGGACGGCATCACCATTGACCCTGCTACGCGCACCGCGCGAGTTGAGGCCGGCGTGCGCGGCTGGGCGCTGGTGCGAGCCGCCGCTGCGCACGGCCTGGCCCCGCTGACCGGTTCCTCACCCGAGGTGGGTGTGGTCTCCTACCACCTCGGGGGCGGCCTGGGCATCCTCGGCCGCAGCCTCGGCTGGGCCGTCGACCACGTGCACGCCATCGAGGTCGTCACCGCCGACGGTGTCGTGCGCCGCGCCACCACGACCGCGGAACCCGACCTGTTCTGGGCGCTGCGCGGTGGCGGCCGGGGCGCGCTGGGCGTGGTCGTCGCCCTTGAGATCGGACTGCACCCGATCACCCGGCTCTACGGCGGGGGCATGTACTTCGCGACCGACACCGTCAGTCGGGTGCTCAAGACCTGGGCGAAGTGGACCCGCACGGTTCCTGAGGAGATGGCCTCCTCGGTCCTGCTGATAAGGATGCCCGACCTCCCGGCACTGCCCGACGCGCTGCGTGGCCGGTACGTCGCGCACATCCGATTCGCGTTCACAGGATCGACTGCCGACGGCGAGCGACTAGTCGAACCCTTCCGGACACTGAGCCCCGTCACCGACACCGTCGCTGAGATGTCCTACGCCGAGGTCGGAACGATCCACGCCGAACCCACCACACCTGTGCCATTCCACGCCCGCAACCGCGTGCTGCACACGCTCGACGAGGCGGCCGTCCACGAGCTGCTCCGCCACGCCGGCCCAGACGCGGACGCGCCGTATCTGGTGGAGCTGCGACACACCGGCGGGGCGCTCGGTAGGCCCGGCGCAGAACCCAGCGCGCTCGGCCGACGCGACGGCGAGTTCGTGCTGTACGCCGGAGCGGCCGCCGAGCCCACTGAGCTGCCCGCCCTGCACGCCGCCTACGACCGGCTGTTCGACGCGATGGTTCCCTGGGCGACCGGTGGTGTCTGCGTCAGCTTCCTGTCCGGCCCCGACGTGACTGTCGACGAGCTAGCCAGCGGGTACCGGCGAAGCGATGTGAACAGGCTCGCCGAGATCAAGCGTGCTGTCGACCCAAACAACCTGTTCTGCGTCCACCACGGACAACCCTGAATCCCACATTGCCTCGTTCTGCATCGCATCTCCGCGACCGTCCCGTAGAGATCCCTTCTCGGGATGACCCACGGTCACCGCGGCGAGGGCGGATGGAACGGCGTGGTGCCGGCGACGGTGCCGCGCACTGCGCTGACCCGGAGGCGGTCGGACAGGGCGAGGACCTCGTCGCGCAGGGCGTCCGGGGTGATCACCTCGAAGTCCCAGCCGAGCCCGGCCAGCATGCAGGCCATGCCGTCGAGGCGCTCGGCGCGCGTCTCGAGGAGCACACCATCGACGTGCTCGCTCAGCCGTCCCGCGCTCCGGGGGAGGCGCTCGTCCGCTTGCGCAAGGGTGGTCCGCAGCACGACGGAGACCTCGTGCGACCACCCGACCGCTGCGATGCCGGACACGACCTGCGTCCTGGCGTCGAAGTCAGCGGGCACGACGTAGGAGCTGTCGCGCTGATCGACTGAGGCGATCCGGTCCAAGCGGAAGGTCCGCACGTCGTCACGGCCGTGGTCGTGTCCGGTGACGTACCACCGGCCGGAGTGGAAGACCAAGCCGTAGATGTCGAGCCCACGCTGCGACTCCCGGCCGTCCCAGGCGGTGTACGCGAACACGACGGTGCGCCGCGCTTGCGCGGCCGAGGCGAGACCGAGCAGCGTGTCGGCGCCGGCGGGAGCGGTGGCACGCACCGAGGTCGTGAACTGTGCGCTCGACAGCAGGCTGTCGAGCCGCTGGCCCAGGGTCTGCGGCAGTACACGCGACACCTTGGCCAGCGCGCTCGCCGTCGCTGCGTGGGCGGTGGTGGCGAGCCCCGCGCGTTCCGCGGCCTTGAGGCCCAGGACGACGGCGACGGCCTCGTCGTCGGTGAGCATGAGCGGCGGCAGCTTGTAGCCCGGAGAGAGCCGGTATCCGCCGTACCTGCCCCGCTGCGCCTGGACGGGGATACCGAGGTCGGCGAGGTGCTCGGCATAGCGCCGGACGGTGCGTTCGTCGACCCCAAGCCGATCAGCGAGGTCGCCAACCGTGCGCTGCCCGCCCGTCTGGAGCAGCTCCAGCATGGCTAGCACGCGAGCGGTCGGGCGGGTCACGACGCTCCTCGGCGCTGCTTGGAAAGAGAACTGGGATGCAGACTCGATATACCGGGCGGAGCCTGTCCGCAATCCAGTCTAGCGTCGTCGCCATGAACACCACCACCTACGTCCTCGTCCCCGGCTTCTGGCTCGGCGCCTGGGTCTGGCGCCCCGTCGCAGACGCGCTGAGAGAGCGCGGCCACATCGTGCACGCCGTCGATCTCTCAGGCATGGGCGAGCGCGCCCACCTCGCCTCGCCCGAAACCGACCTGACGACCCACATCGACGACGTCGTGCATCTGCTCGAGCAGCAGGACCTGCACGACGTCGTCCTCGTCGGCCACAGCTACGGCGCCCTCGTGACGACCGGTGCGGCGGACCGCGTGCCTGAGCGCGTGGCGCGCCTGGTCTACATCGACACCGGACCCCTGCCGGACGGCATGGCACAGGCCGACTTCGAGGGACCCGACGCGCGTGCGGCCAACGACAATCTGGTCATGACACACGGCCAGGGCTGGAAGCTCCCGCCGCCGGCCTGGGCCGCACTCGCCGCCGAGGTGCCCGACGTCGACGACACCGCCGTCGCCGCGCTGGTCGAAGGCTCGCAGCCGCAGCCCTGGCTTACCGCCACCCAGCCGGTCGCGCTCACCGGCGCCTGGGAGCGGCTGCCACGGACGGGCGTGCTGTGCAGCTTCAGCCGTGAACAACTGCGGCAGATGGCACCACACGCACCGGTGTTCGCGCACATGGTCGACGGCGACTGGACGTACGTCGAGCTTCCGACGTGGCACTGGCCGATGATTAGCCGACCGGCGGAACTCGCCACGGTGATGGAGTCGGTCAGCCGCTAGGCGCTCGCGCCCAGACGCGCGCTCATGCCGATCCGGGTCGCGGCAGGCGTGGCGATCGCCCCCATTCGCCGGCGCGGTCCGCGCTATTCCCGTCAGGGATCCGCTATCGGATGAGCCGTACACCATCCCGTTGCGGGCCGGACTGGCTGTTGCGGACCTGCTGGAGGAGCGTCTTGCTAGGTGACCCCGAGTCATTGACAGCAGTTCCCGTCGCCGGCTGTCCGCGCCGACGTCCCGGCGGGACGCTGGCGTCTCACCGCTTCTGCATGACTCTCAGCGGTCGCTTGAGGTTCGGCTGGCGACGATCCGCGCGAGTGACCAAGCGATGGCATAAACTGCCAACGGAGGTGGTCGCCATGGCGACGAGAAACGTTGTTCTGAGTCAGCATCAGCACGAGCTCGTTGAGTCGCTGGTCAAGTCTGGCCGCTATCAGAATGCCAGTGAGGTGCTGCGCGAGGGGCTCCGCCTCTTGGAGCGCGAGCAAGCCGAAGAGGCAGCCAAGGTTGCCGTCCTGCGCCAAGCCGCCGAGCAGGGCTGGTTGGATCTCGCGTCGGGGCGGTTCGATGACGTCGATGGCGAGTCCCTCGACGACTTCGTCGGGCAGCTTGGCCGCCGCGCGGCGGAGACTCAGTCAGCGGGCTGATGTGCGGTATCGCCTGACCCATTCCGCCCAGGCCGACATCGTCTCGATTCTCGCATGGTCGCACGACAGGTTCGGGGAGGAAGCGCGCAGGCGCTACGAGGCACTGATCGCCGCAGCCATTCGAGACGTGGCCACGTGCGGTGACAAGGTGGGGCGGGTGCTACGCCCTGAGCTGGGTGACGGAGTGTTCTCCTGGCATCTGGCGCAGAGTCGCACTCGCTCGCCCGGTGGAAACGTCCACCGTCCGCGGCACTTCCTGATCTGCCGATGTGACGGTGACGTCCTGGTCGTCGGTCGGGTCCTCCACGACGCAATCGAGCTACGACGGCACCTCGATCCCCAGCAGCCCTGGGAGTAGTCGCCGCACGCCGATCTCGCTACGGCGAACTCTGGAGGTTCGGGCCACGTAGATGCGAATAGGCGGTCGGTGCCCTTCGAGCGTACTCCAGTCCGCGAGCCGGTGGTTCACCGCTCGCCAGACGACCCGGTCGTTCAGCGTGATAGCGGGCCCCCGTCGGCAACGACGTCTACGCCGCGCACCATGCCGACGTGGCCGGCGATGGCACCGGCGTGCGGACTGATCCATGCGGCCGGGGCCGGTGGCCACCACGTGGGGCAGCGGTCGGCAGCTTGCACGGCGGACAAGGCCTGCACGCGAAGGCGCGGGGAGCGTCAACAGCCCCCGCCACATAACTGCTCAGCAGCCGTAGGCTGGCGGCATGCTCTTCGCGTTCTCCGTCGCCCCGACCACCTCCGACGCGCCCGACGGCTCGGTGTCCCGCGCGGTCGCCGACGCCGTGCGCGTCGTCCGCGACTCCGGCCTGTCCTACGAGACGACCTCGATGTTCACCACCGTGGAGGGGGAGTGGGACGAGGTCATGCCGGTGATCAAGGCCGCCTGCGACGCGGTGGCCGCCACCTCGCCGCGGGTGAGCCTCGTGCTCAAGGCCGACCTACGGCCGGGCTGGCAGCACCAGCTCGAGGCGAAGGCCGCCCGGGTGGCCGAACACCTCGACGTGCCACCAGGGTCGCTGCGCGGCGAGTAGCCCGCCCGCCCCCGGATCGGGCAAACCCATTGCCAGCGCTCCGGCAGCCAGCGACACTCGGACGATGACCCACCCGTCACCGCAACCAGCCGGCGCCGCCGGGCCGCCGCCGGCGGAGGAGGACATCCGCTGGCTCGAGATCGCCGTCGAGCGCGCCAGGCGCAACGTCGCCGAGGGCGGCGGGCCGTTCGCGGCCGTCGTCGTCGAGGACGGCCGGGTGCTGGGTGAGGGGACCAACCGCGTCACCCGGGACAACGACCCCACGGCGCACGGAGAGGTCTGTGCGATCCGCGCGGCCGCGACCGCCCGCGGTGACTTCCGGCTGCACGGCACGGTGCTGTACACCTCCTGCGAGCCGTGCCCGCTGTGCCTGGCCGCAGCGCTGTGGGCGCGGGTCGACCGGGTGGTGTTCGCCGCCGACCGGCACGCCGCGGCACGCGCCGGCTTCGACGACCGCGCCTTCCACGACCTGTTCGTCCCACGCGAGAGCGGCTGGCCGATGGCGGTCACCCGGCGTGAGGTGCCGGGGATGGACGCCCCGTTCGACGACTGGCTGGCACACGACAGCCGCGTGTCGTACTGAATCTGCCCTGGTGCTGCCGCGCGGTGTGAGTACAGTGTCCCAACTGTGACGTGCACCACGTGCGATTGGGGACAGCATGGCAACGGCGGCAGCGCAGCAGGTCCAGCCTCGTGAGCAGTGGACGGGGCAGCTCGGGTTCCTGCTCTCGGCGATCGGCTCGGCCATCGGGCTGGGCAACATCTGGCGGTTTCCTGCGGTGGCCTACGAGAACGGCGGTGGTGCCTTTCTCATCCCGTACCTGGTCGCGCTGCTGACCGCAGGGATCCCGATCCTGCTGCTCGACTACTCCCTCGGCCACCGGATGCGGGGATCCGCGCCTGCGGTGTTCCGCCGGCTGGGGAAGAAGTTCGAGCCGCTCGGCTGGTTCCAGGTCGCCATCGCGTTCGTCATCGCGACGTACTACACGGTCATCATCGTGTGGGCGGTCCGCTACGTCGGCTTCTCCATCACGCTGGCGTGGGGCGACGACCCCGGCGGATTCTTCACCGGCGACTTCCTGCAGGACGCCGGCCCCACGCTGACCACCGACATCGTCGGCGGCATCTTCTGGCCGATGCTCATCCTGTGGATCATCACGCTGGTGATCCTCGCCCTCGGCGTCGCCCGCGGCATCGAGCGGGCCAACAAGATCTTCCTGCCGCTGCTGGTCGTGCTGTTCATCATCCTCGTGGTCCGGGCGCTGTTCCTGCCCGGCGCGATGGACGGGCTCAACGAGTTCTTCACGCCGAACTGGGAGGCGCTGGGCGACCCCGGGGTGTGGATCGCGGCCTACAGCCAGATCTTCTTCTCGCTGTCCATCGCGTTCGGCATCATGCTCACCTACTCGAGCTACCTGCGCCGCCGCTCCAACCTCGTGCCGGTGTCCTACGTGGCCGCGTTCGCGAACTCCTCCTTCGAGATGCTCGCCGGTATTGGCGTGTTCGCCACCCTCGGCTTCATGGCCTTCCAGCAGGGGATCGGCGTCGGCGAGCTCGAGGGGATCTCCGGGGTGGTGCTGAGCTTCATCACGTTCCCGCAGATCATCTCGATGATGCCCGGCGGCGCGATCTTCGGGGTGCTGTTCTTCGGCTCGCTCACGCTGGCCGGGTTCACCTCGCTGCTGTCGATCCTGCAGGTGGTCTCCGCGGCGTTCCAGGAGAAGTTCGGCCTCACCCGGGTCCAGGTGTCGGTCCTCATCGGCGGGCTGTGTGCGGTCATCTCGCTGGCGCTGTTCTCCACCACCTCGTCACTGGCGATGCTCGACACCGTCGACAAGTACACCAACGAGGTCGGCGTCGTGACCTCGGCGATCCTCATGTGCCTCATCGTCGGCCTCGGGCTGCGCAAGCTGCCCGAGTTGCAGGCCCACCTCAACTCCGTCTCCACCGCCCACGTCGGCACCTGGTGGCGGGTGCTTGTCGGCGCCGTCGTCCCGATCGCGCTGATCTACATGCTCATCACCTCCGTGATGGGGCTGTTCGAGGAGCCCTACAGCGGCTACCCGTGGAACTTCGTCAACACCGTCGGCTGGGGGGTGGTCGGTGCGATGATCCTCGCCGCGCTGGTGTACACCGTCGTCCCGTGGCGCCGGCCGGTCGACGACTTCACCCCCGACCCCATCCCCGGCTTCGTCACCCGGTCACGACGTGAGAAGGCAGGCCCCCGATGACCCCCGTCGCCATCACCATGATGATCATCGCCATCGTCGTCGTCTGGGGCGGCCTGGCCGTCGCCGTCGTCTTCCTCATGAAGCACCAGGTCGACGACGACCCCGACGCCCAGACGCTCGGTGGCGGCAAGCCCGTCCGGGGTGCGCCCAAGCAGTGAGTCGCCCAGTACGCTCGCCGGGTGCAGCAGACCGGCGAGCTCCGTCTCGGTGACCACGTCCTCATCGTCACCGACCTCGCCACCGCGCCGCAGCCGGTGTTCCTTCTCGTTCACGGGATCGGGATGGGCCGCGAGGCCTACTCCGAGTTCGTCGAGGAGCTGGGCGGCCGCGGCCGAGTGCTTGCCGTCGACCTGCCCGGCTTCGGTGACTCGCCGACGCCCGACCGCTCGCTGTCCATCACCGGGATGGCGGACCTCGTCGCGGAGCTGCTCCAGCACCGCGGCACCGGGCCGGTCGTCGCCGTCGGGCACTCGATGGGCACCCAGGTGGTCGCCGAGCTCGCGGTGCGCCACCCTGACCTGGTCTCCCACCTCGTGCTCATCGGCCCGACGGTCAACGCCGGCGAGCGCACCGCCGGCTGGCAGGTACTCCGGTTGCTGCAGGACATGCTCGGCGAGCACCCGCGGGTCATCGGCCGGGGGCTGTGGCTCTACGCGAAGACCGGGCCGGCGTGGTTCGTGCGCAAGTTCCGCACCATGATGGACCACCGGATCGAGGACATCCTGCCCGACGTCGCGGTGCCCACCCTCGTCATGCGCGGCGCGCACGACCGGGTGTGCCCCGAGCCGTGGGTGCGCAGCGTGACCGACGCCGTCCCGGGCGCGCGAATGGTGCAGATCCCGGGCAAGACCCACGAGACGATGATCCGCTCGGCCGAGCCGGTGGCCGAGGTGGTCGCCCGGTTCGCGCACCCGTGACGGCGGCCGCGACGGCCTGGTGGTGGCTGCTCGACTACGCCTGGGCGGTCATCGGCCTGCTCCGCGGCGTCCTGCGCCGCACCCCGCCCGCGCGCTACGACGACGGCGACGACGCACTGCCGACCGCGGTACTCATCCCCGGCGTGTACGAGCGCTGGGCCTTCCTCGCGCCGCTGGCGGACGCGCTGAACGACCGCGGCCACCGGATCCTCACCGTGCCGGCGCTCGGTGCCAACCGGCTGCCGGTGCTCGGCGGCGCACGTCACGTCCGCGAGGCCGTCGACGCCGACCGCGCGCACCGGTACGTCCTCGTGGGGCACAGCAAGGGCGGACTCATCGGCAAGGCGGTGCTGACCGAGGACGACGACGGCGGTGAGGTCCTCGGCCTGGTGGCGCTGGCCACGCCGTTCTCCGGCTCCCGGTACGCGCGTTTCCTGCCCGGCCGGACGCTGCGGGGACTGTCCCCGCGCGACGCGACGATCCGGGCGCTCACCGACCGGGCCGACGTCAACGGCCGCGTGGTCTCGCTGCTACCGGACTTCGACCCGCACGTCCCGGGGGAGCGGGCGCTCGAGGGGGCCACGATCGTGCGGCTGCCCGACGCCGGACACTTCCGCACCGTCGGCCGGCCAGCGACCGCAGACGCGGTGGCCCGGGCGATCGCCGCGCTCAGCGCGCCGCCGTCGGCGTCCGGCTGAGCCGACCCGCGGCTGGGTCGTGTCCGCCGAGCCGCACGGCATGTAGCACGATGGGATCTCACGTCCCCGCCGAGAGGTCCCGCCCGTCGTGCTGCCTGCCCTGTTCAACGCCCTGCGGGGCGCCCTCATCGGTGTCGTCGAGGTCATCCCGGGGGTGAGCGGCGGGACGGTGGCACTCATCATCGGTATCTATGAGGACCTCATCGACTCCGCCGGTCACCTGGCTCGCGGCGTGGTGCGAGCGGTTCTCGACGTTCCGCGCGGCCGTGGTGCGGGCGCCGCGCTGGGCCACCTGCGGCAGGTGAAGTGGCGGGTGGTGCTCCCCGCCGGGATCGGCATGCTCGGCGCCGTCGTCGCCGCGGCGGCGGTGCTCAGCCCGCTCCTCGAGGAGCACCCGGTGGCGACCCGGGCGCTGTTCACCGGGCTCATCGCCGCCTCCATCGCGGTGCCGGTCCGGATGGTCGGACGCCGGTGGCGCGGCTCGGAGGTGGTGCTCGCGGTGGTCGCCGCGGTGGTGGCGTTCGTCCTCACCGGGCTGCCGCGGCTGGAGTCCGCGGATCCGGCACTGCCGCTCGTCGCGCTGGCGGCCGCCGTCGCGGTCTGCGCGCTCGTCGTCCCGGGCCTCTCCGGCTCGTTCCTGCTGCTCGTGCTCGGTCTCTACGCCCCGACGCTGGCGGCGGTCAACGACCGTGACCTCGTCTACCTCGGCGTGTTCGTCCTGGGCGCCGTCCTCGGCCTCGGCGCCTTCGTCTCCGCGCTGCAGTGGCTGCTCGCCGAGCGTCGCGGCCCGACCCTCGCGGTGATGACCGGCCTGATGGCCGGCTCGCTGCGGGCGCTGTGGCCGTGGCAGACCGAGGACGGCACCGCGCTGGCGCCGACGGGTGACCTGACGGTGCCCATCACCATGGTCGTCGTCGGGCTCGTCGTTGTCGTGGCGATGCTCGTCGCGGAGTCCGCCGTGGCGAGCCGGGCGACCCGGACGGCTGCCGAGCCGGACACCATCGGCGTCTGACGTGCCGGCAGTCAGGGCGTGCGCCGCCGCAGCGTCGCCGCGCCGAGGACCAGGGCGGCCACGATGAACGCGACGATCACCCCGACCGCCCCGCGGACCTCGGCCAGGCCGGCACCGGCCGCCAGGTCTTGCAGCGCCGACATGCCGTAGGTCAGCGGCAGCACCCGGGAGATGGCCTCGAGGACCGCCGGCATGTCCTCCCGCGGCATGATCAGGCCGCAGGTGATCAGCTGCGGGAAGATCACCAGCGGCATCATCTGCACCGCCTGGAACTCGCTGCGGGCGACGGCGGAGGCGGCCAGGCCCAGCGCCGCGCCGAGGATGGCGTCGAGCACTGCCACCAGCCCGACCACCCACAGCTCGCCGGCGACGTCCATCCCGAGCACGACGACGGCGAAGCCCACGAGCACGAGCGCCTGCAGGGTGGCGAGCACCCCGAAGGCCAGCGCGTACCCGATGACGAAGTCGCCCTTGCCGATCGGCGTGGTCATCAGCCGTTCGAGGGTGCCGGACTGCCGCTCGCGCAGCGTGGTCACGCTGGTGACGAGGAACATCACGATGAGCGGGAAGAGCCCGACGAGGAGCGGCCCGAACCGGTTGAGCACGGTGGTCCCGTCGAACATCCAGGCGATGAGCCACAGCAGCAGGCAGGGCAGGATCACGAGGATCGCGATCGTGCGCGGGTCGTGGCGCACCTGGCGCATCACCCGCCGGGTGGTGGCGAGGGTCAGCCCGGGGCTCATCGTGGCTCCCGACGTGCGTGGCGACCGGCCGGCCGGTCGTGGTCCTCGACGAGGACGAGGAAGGCCTGCTCGACGTCGCGGGTCCCGGTCCGTTCTAGCAGTTCGGCGGTGGTGGCATCGGCCAGCAGCCGGCCGCGGCGCATGAGCAGCAGCCGGTCGCACTGGACGGCTTCGTCCATGACGTGGCTGGAGACCAGCAGCGTGGTGCCGGTCGCCGCGATCGACCGGAACAGCCGCCACAGGTCCCGGCGCAGCACCGGGTCGAGGCCGACGGTCGGCTCGTCCAGGACGAGCAGCCGCGGCGAGCCGAGCAGCGCGACGGCCAGCGATGCCCGGGAGCGCTCCCCGCCGGAGAGCACCGCGACCCGCCGGCCGGCGATCGCGGTGAGGTCGACCGCGTCGAGCATCCGTTCGACGTCGCTGGCCGGGGCACCGAGCAGGCGTGCGAAGTACTCGAGGTTCTGCGCGACGGTGAGGTCGGCGTAGACGCTGGGTGCCTGGGTGACGTAACCGACCTCCCGACGCAGCGTCGGGTGCCCGGCCGGTCTTCCCAGCACCTCCACCGTGCCGCTCACCCGGTCCTGGACGCCGACGACGGCGCGCATCACGGTGGTCTTGCCGCTCCCGCTGGGGCCGAGCAGCCCGACGAGCTGGCCCGCCGGGACCTCGACGTCGAGCCCGTCGACGACGACGACGCCGCGCCGCCCGCCCCGCACGACCCGTAGGTCGCGGAGGCGCAGGGCCGGATCCGCCGTTGCCACCATGGCTGGATTGTCCTCCTGGTTGCCCTCGATGTCGCGAGGGCCACGTGCCGGCCCTACCGACGGGCCGATCGGGTGCGGGTACGATGGGCGTCGGCGCAGCTCGTCGGGGGCCGCCCGGATCCGGGGAGGTGGTTGTCGTGGACGAGTCCGCGAGTCGATCCCCCCACGTCCTTGGTGCTGCCCCTCGCGCCGGAGCTCACTGACACGGACGTCTCACAGGTGTGGCCCGCGTCCGGGCGGTCGGCCGGACGATCTTTTGAGCGGTGACGGTCCGGTGGACCGCGGTCGCGTGTTGTCCCGGAGCGTGTCATGAGCGAGTCAGTCCTCGAGGCCCTGCGCCTGTCCCTCGACGCCGATGATCTCGGCGCCGCCGCCGAGCTGCTTGCCGATGTGGCCCCGCAGGAGGTCGCGGCGATGCTCAACCACCTGCCGCACGAGCAACCGGCGGTCGCCTTCCGGCTGCTCGCCAAGAGCCAGGCGCTCGAGGCGTTCGAGAGTCTTGACAGGGCCGCGAAGCGCGAGCTCGTCACCCGGCTCGGCGAGCGCGAGGTGCGGGACGTGTTCGCCGCGCTCGACCCTGACGACCGCGTCGAGCTGCTGGACGAGCTGCCCGCCTCGGTCGCCTCCACCCTCCTGCGGGCAGTGCCCGAGAAAGCCCGCGGTGCGATGAACGTCGTCCTGGGCTACCCACGAGGCTCCATCGGACGCCGGATGAGCCCCGAGTTCGTCCACGTCCGCCCCGAGGACACCCTCGAAACCGCGCTCGCCCGCGTCAGGGCACGCGGCGAGGAGTCGGAGACGATCTACACGGTGCCGGTCGCCGACGAGTCGCGCCGCCTCGCGGGGGTCGTCAGCCTGCGCGACCTGTTCCTGCCGCCGGGGACCGACATCGTCGCCGACCACATGGTGCGCCCGATGTTCGCCTACGCCGACGACGACGCCGAGGAGGTCGCGCGGCGCTGCGTCGAGCGCGGGGTGCTCGCCTTCCCGATCCTCGACCGGGAGGACCGCCTCGTCGGTCTGCTGACCATCGACGACGCGAGCCGGATCGTCGCCGAGGCCCGCGACGAGGACGCCGCCCGGGCCGGCGCGGCCGAGCCGTTGCGCCGCCCCTACCTGCTGACGCCGGTGCGGACCATCACCCGGTCGCGGGTCGTCTGGCTGCTCGTCCTCGGGGTCTCCGCGATCCTCACCGTCAACGTGCTCGAGCTGTTCGAGGCGACCCTGGAGCAACGGGTCGCGCTGGCGCTGTTCATCCCGCTGCTCACCGGGATCGGCGGGAACACCGGCTCGCAGGCAGCGACCACGGTGACCCGGGCGCTGGCGATGGGCGAGACCCGGCCGCGCGACGTCGGCAAGGTGGCGTTCAAGGAGCTGCGCACCGGTCTGCTGCTCGGCGCGATCCTCGGCACGGTGGGCTGGGTGGTGGCGAGCCTGGTGTACGACCCGGGGATCGGCGTCGTCATCGGGGCCACCCTGGTGAGCGTGTGCACGCTCTCCGCGACGGTCGGCGGGACCATGCCGCTGCTCGCCAA
Source organism: Georgenia sunbinii (assembly GCF_036421875.1). NCBI lineage: Bacteria > Bacillati > Actinomycetota > Actinomycetes > Allobogoriellales > Allobogoriellaceae > Georgenia > Georgenia sunbinii. The sequence continues at coordinate 363,637 of NZ_JAZGOL010000001.1, forward strand.
GGCGGTACGGGTGGACCCGGCGGTGTTCTCCACCCCGTTCATCTCGACGTTCTGCGACGCGACCGGCCTCATCATCTACTTCTCGATCGCCCGCGCGGTGCTCGGTCTGTGAGCCGGCTCGGCGATGGACGCGACTGGAGCCACGCGACGGAACCGGAGACGATGTGAGGACCGACCGCACTACCGAAGGAGCCTCGTGACCCAGGTGAACGGCGTCCCGCTCGTGACGCTCAACAACGGCGTGACCATGCCGCAGCTCGGCCTGGGGGTGTTCCAGGTACCGCCTGAGGAGACCACCCGGGTGGTGAGCGACGCGCTCGCCGCCGGCTACCGGCACGTGGACACCGCCGCCCGGTACGACAACGAGGCCGCCGTCGGAGTCGCGGTGGCCGCCGCGACCGCCCCGGACGAGGTGTTCGTCGCCACCAAGCTCGCCAACCCCGACCAGGGCTACGAGTCCACGCTGGCGGCGTTCGACGCCTCGGCGGGCCGGCTCGGCCGCGACGTCGTCGACCTCTACCTCATCCACTGGCCGTGCCCCAAGCGCGGCGAGGCAGTCAACTCCTGGCGTGCGATGACCGAGCTGGTGGCGGCCGGCCGGATCCGCGCGATCGGCGTCTCGAACTTCCTGCCCCACCACCTCCAGCAGCTCCTCGACGCCAGCGACGTCGTCCCCGCGGTCAACCAGGTCGAGCTGCACCCTTACCTGCAGCAGCGCGAGCTGCGCGCCTTCCATGCCGAGCACGGCATCGTCACCGAGGCGTGGAGCCCCCTCGCCCAGGGCGCGGTGCTCGACGACCCGGTCATCACCGCGATCGCGCAGCGGCTCGGTCGTACCCCCGCCCAGGTGGTGCTGCGCTGGCACCTCCAGCTCGGCACCGTCGTCATCCCCAAGTCGGTCCAGCCGGCCCGGATGGCGCAGAACATCGACGTCTTCGACTTTGAGCTCACCGCGGCGGACATGGCCGCGATCGAGGGTCTCGACCGCGACGGCCGCACCGGGTTCCACCCCGACTCCTTCAACGGGTTCCCGGAGGACTTCGCCACCGCCACCCCGGCGAGCTGGACGCTGCCCGACCAGAAGTGACGCCTGCTGGCCCCACACCGGCGAGGGCGTGGGGCCGCAGGGCCGAGCCTCAGCCCGGGCCGGGCTGCGGCTCGACCGGCTGCCCGGGGAGAGCCGTGAGGTAGAGCCGCTCGACGCGGGCGCGCTGGGACTTGGGGAAGGTGTACTGCTGGGCGCAGGAGGTGCAGTCGAGGACGTAGCGCCGCGAGACCACGAACAACGGGATGAAGAACACCGTCAGCCGCCGCAGGTGGCGGTACAGGCGCTGGGCGGTCTCCTGCCGGCAGTGCGGGCAGACCCCGTGGGCCGTCGCCGCCAGCGTCCGGTAGTCCTTGAGCCCGAAGAGAACGATCACGCGCCGGTCCGGCCGCTCTCCCGGCGCTGCGCGCGGTAGCGGCGGATGAGGGCGTTGGTCGAGGAGTCGTGGGACAGCGCGGGCTCGTCGTCGGCGCTGAGCTCGGGCGCGATCTGGTTGGCGAGCACCTTGCCCAGCTCCACGCCCCACTGGTCGAAGGAGTTGATGCCCCACACCACGCCCTGGGTGAACACCTTGTGCTCGTACAGCGCGACCAGCTGACCGAGCACCGACGGCGTGAGCCGGGGCGCGAGGACGAGGTTGGTCGGGTGGTTGCCCGCGAAGGTCTTGTGGGGGACGAGCTCCTCGGCCACGCCCTCGGCGCGGACCTCGTCGGCGGACTTGCCGAACGCCAGCGCCTGCGTCTGAGCAAGCAGGTTGGCGGTGAGCAGGTCGTGGTGCCCCGGGATCTCGTCGGCGGGGTGGATGAAGCCGATGAAGTCCGCCGGCACCCGCTGGGTACCCTGGTGGATGAGCTGGTAGAACGCGTGCTGCCCGTTGGTGCCCGGCTCACCCCACACCACGGGCCCGGTCTGGCAGGACACCGGGTCGCCCGCCGCGGTCACCGACTTGCCGTTGGACTCCATGTCCAGCTGCTGCAGGTAGGCGGGGAAGCGCGACAGGTACTGGTTGTAGGGCAGTACCGCGTGCGTCGCGGCGCCGCGGAAGTTGCGCTGCCACACCCCGAGCAGCCCCAGCAGCACCGGCACGTTGCGCTCGAGAGGGGTGCGACGGACGTGCTCGTCGACGGCGTGGAAGCCGGCGAGCATGTCGCGGTAGTGGTCGGCGCCGATCGCGATCATCACCGACAGCCCCACCGCCGAGGTCATCGAGTAACGGCCACCCACCCAGTCCCAGAAGCCGAACATGTTCTGGGTGTCGATGCCGAACTCCGCGACCTTCTCGTCGTTGGTGGAGACCGCCACGAAGTGCTTGGCGACGGCGGCCGGGTCGCCGAGCGCGTCGACCAACCAGCCGCGCGCCGTCGTCGCGTTGGTGATCGTCTCGATCGTCGTGAACGTCTTGGAGGCGATGATGAACAGCGTCTCCTCGGGGTCCGCGGCGGCCAGCGCGGGCGCGATGTCGTCGCCGTCGATGTTCGAGACGAACACCGTGGTGATGCCGGGGTCGGCGTAGGGCGCCAGCGCGAGGGTGGCCATCTTCGGACCAAGGTCGGAGCCGCCGATGCCGATGTTGACGACCCGCCGGATGCGCTTGCCGGTGTGCCCGCGCCACTGCCCGCTGCGGACCTGATCGCTGAACGCCGCCATCCGGTCGAGCACCTCGTGCACGTCGGCGACGACGTCCTGGCCGTCGACGACGAGCGCGGTTCCGCGGGGGGCGCGCAGCGCGGTGTGCAGCACCGCGCGGTCCTCGGTGGTGTTGATGTGCTCGCCACCGAACATCGCCTCGATGCGTTCCGGCAGCCCGGCGGCGCGGGCGAGCGAGACGAGCAGCTCGAGCGTCTCGGCGGTGACGTCGTTCTTCGAGTAGTCGAGGTAGAGGTCGGCCACCTCGGCCACCAGCACCTCGCCGCGGCGAGGGTCGTTGTCGAACAGGTCGCGCAGCGCGAGCGACGAGGTCGCCTCCGCGTGGGCCGCCAGCGCCTGCCACTGCTCTGTGGTGGTGATGTCCTGCGGAATGGTCACGGTCGTTGCTCTCCTGTGTCGAGACGGGTCAGCGGTGCATCAGCCCATGATGGCCCACGGCCGCGAACTCAGCGCAGGGCGTCTGCGGCGCGGCGCAGCGAGAGGAGCAGGCCGTCGACGAAGATCTGGTCGTCTTCCCGGTTGCTGAACTGCCGGGCAGCGTGGACCGCGTCTCGCGCGTCGTCGGTTCCTGGCGCCCCGTCCGCGGCGCCTTCGGCCGGCGCCGGTCTGTCGTTGCGTAGCGTGTCCGCGATGGTCCGGATTGCCTGGATGACCGCCGGTGCCATCTCTTCGCCGAGCGTGACCACGCGTGACGCATCTTCGCCACGGACGCCGTCGTGCAGGAGCAAGTCGCTGAGGTCGCGGGTGGTCAGCACCAGGCGGTCGAGCACATGCGCCTCCCGGCGGATCTCGGCGATGGCGGTCTCGTAGTGGCGGGCGCGGCGGTTGCGACGGGTGGCGAGCTCCACCTCGCCCACCGCGGCGTTCAGCTGAGCGCGCTCCTGTGGCACGCGATGGTGCTGACGATCCCACTCGGCCATCGACGGGCGCTCCGGCGAGCCGACGACCTCGGCCAGGTCATCGAGCTCGTCGGCCAGCGACCGCCGCAGCAGCTGGCTGGCCCGCTCCGCCGGAGCCAGCGGCAGCGGCGGCAGCAGCGCGTTGACACCAATCCCGACGACGGCGCCCAGCAGGGTGAGGCCGGCGTAGGCACCGGCGTACCAGGCCTCGCCGCGACCGATGATGAGGGTGAAGATCGCCGCGGTGGGCGCCCACCCGCCCATCGGGCCTAGCCAGCGCCAACCGGCCACCACCACTCCCGCGGTGACCGCGAGGGCGACCGCGAGCGGGCTGTCGTCGGCGGGGATGAGCCCGACCAGCGCGCCAACGAGGCCGCCGGCGCCGATGCTCGCCACCGCTTGCACCGACTCTTTGACCGAGCCCGCCAGCGAGAACGTGGTCGCGACCACGGCGCCGAACGGCGCGTAGTACGGGTAGTCGGCCGCTGGCCCGGGCAGCACCCGGGCCAGCGCCCACGCGGCACTGGCGGCCAGGCCGGCGCGCAGGGCGAGCGCGAGCCGCGGATGGGCGTTCCACTGCGACCACCACCAGTCTCTCCCCGCCCGGAGGCGCCCCGAGCGGCGGGTGACAGGGCCGTCGGCCGGTGCGGCGGCGGCTCGGGTCACGCCGGATCCAGCCTGGTGGTGGCGGGGCCCTCGAGCACGGCGCCGTCGGCGGCGAAGCGCGATCCGTGGAGCGGGCAGTCCCAGGAGCGTTCCTCGTCATTCCACCGCACCACGCCACCGAGGTGGGTGCACATCGCCGAGACCGCGCAGGTGACGCCGTCGACGGTGGACACCGCGACCGGCCGGACGCCGTCGCGACGCACGTAGCCGCGGCCCTCCTGGGGGCGCCGCTCGACCGGCGCGGGGGCGTCGTCGCCGTCGGGCGCGCCGGTGGTCGCGGGCGTGCGGGAGGGAGAGGTGAGCGCACCGGCGTAGCCCAGGGCCAGGTGCCCGGCCACCTCGGCGTTGACCCGCACCCCACGGCCGAGGCCGCGCAGCTCGTGGCGGCTCCAGCTGTCGTAGGCCGGCGCCCAGTCCGGCAGCTGCCCGCCCAGCGTGCCGGCGACGACGTGCGCGGCGGCGACCGCGTTGGCCATGCCCCACTTCGCGAAACCGGTCGCCACCAGCGCCCGGGAGGCGTGCGGCAGCAGCCGGCCGGCGTAGGGCAGCTCGTCGATCGGGTGGTAGTCCTGCGCCGACCACCGGGCGACGATCTCGCCGTCGGGGAACGACGCATGCGCCCAGGACACCAGCTCCTCGACGATGGCCCGCGGCGACTTCGCCCGTCCGACGACGTGGGAACCGCCGCCGACGAGCAGCACCTCGCTGCCCCGCCACGGCGTGGTGCGCACCGACCGGCCGGCGCTGCCGGCGCCGAGGTACATGTCCAGCGGGCCGGTCCCGGCTCCCTCGAGGGCGAGGGCGTAGGAGCGCTCCGGCGTCATCCGGGCGAAGAACCCGCCCCGGTCGGCGAACGGCATGCCGGTGGCGATGACGACGTGCTCGGCGCGCACCGTGCCCCGCGAGGTGACCACCGCGCCGTCGGGCCCGTGCGCGTCGGTCACCCGTGCCCCGGTGCGTACGGTGACGTCAGCGCGGCGGGCTGCCTCGGTGAGGGCGTCGAGCACCGCGACCGGGTCCACCTGGGCCTGGTCGGCGAGCCGGACGCCACCGGCCTGTGGGAACGGCACGTCCAGGTCCTCGACCCACTCGACGTCGAGGCCGGCCCGTCGTGCGGCGTCGTGCTCCGCCCGAGCGGCCGGTACCTCGTCGGTGTTCGCGGCGTAGGTCACCGCCGCGCGACGCTGCACGGGCACGCCCTCGCGGTCGCACAGCTCGAGCAGCCACTGCTGTCCCGCGCGGTTGCCGGCGACGTACTGCCGCAGCAGCGCGTCGTCGTGCCGGCCGGCGATGGCCGAGAGCCGGGTGCCCTGCAGGAGGGACACCTTGGCGGTCGAGTGCCCCGTGGTGCCGGCGCCGACGTACCGCGCCTCGAGCACCACGACGCGCCGCCCCGCCTTGGCCAGCAGGACGGCGGTGGTGAGGCCGGTGAGGCCGGCGCCGACGACGGCGACGTCGAAGGTCCCGCTCACCGGCTCGTCGTCGGCGTCGTTGCCCTGCTCCCGGGCTCCGGACAGCCACAGTGACGTCATCTCGACCTTGCCCCTCCTCGGCGAACCACGGCCGGGCGGTTGCTTGCCGGCACGTGCGGACGTCTCAGTCTGGCCCGGCCGCCGGTGCTCGGCACGGCGAGGCGGCGGCTGCCCGCCAGGCGCGGCTGCTGCGGATGCCGCGGCCGGTCGACGGTGCCAGGCTCGTGGCATGACTCGACTCGGCTACACCCTGATGACCGAGCAGGCCGGCCCCAAGGACCTGGTCCGCTACGCCGTCGCCGCGGAGGAGCGCGGCTTCGACTTCGAGGTCGCCTCGGACCACTACTTCCCGTGGCTGGACTCGATGGGCCACGCGCCGTACGTCTGGTCGGTGCTGGGCGCGGTGGCCCACGCGACCCAGCGGGTGGAGCTGATGACCTACGTGACCTGCCCGACGATGCGCTACCACCCCGCCGTCGTCGCCCAGAAGGCCGCGACGCTCGGCCTGCTGAGCGACGACCGGTTCGTCCTCGGTCTCGGCTCGGGGGAGAACCTCAACGAGCACGTCGTCGGCGAGGGCTGGCCGGCAGTGGGGGAGCGGCACAGCATGCTTCAGGAGGCGATCGAGATCATCACCCGGCTCCTCGACGGCGAGCGGCTCACCTACGACGGCGAGTACTACCGGGTGGACCAGGCCGTCCTCTTCGACCGGCCGGCCGACGGCGTGCCGACCGGCGTGGCCGTCTCCGGCCCGGAGTCGGTCGCCCGGTTCGCGCCGCTGGCCGACCACCTCATCACCACCGAGCCCAGCGCTGACGTGCTCGACCGGTGGCGGGCGGCACGGAGCGACGCGGGGCTACCGGCAGGTCGTGCCATCGGCCAGGTGCCGATCTCGTGGGACCCCGACGCCGACGCCGCCCGGCGGCGCGCGCACGAGACCTTCCGCTGGTCCGGCCTGGGCTGGGCGGTCAACGCGGACCTGCCGACCACCGAGGCGTTCGACGCGGCGACGTCGTTCGTGCGCCCCGAGGACGTCGCCGAGCTCATTCCCTGCGGGCCGGACCTCGATGCCGTCGTCGCGGCCGTCGCCCCCTACTGGGAGGCCGGCTTCACCGACATCGCCGTCGTCCAGGTCGGCGGTGACACCCAGGACCGGTTCCTCGAGGAGGCCGCCGAGCCGCTGCTCGCCCGGTTGCGGGAAGCTGCGCCGGCGGCGTGACCCGATGCTCGCGCCTTGCCATACTGGCGCCATGGCCCTGACCGAGACCGACCTTCACCACCTGCGCCGCTGCGTCGAGCTCGCCCGGGAGGCGCTCGAGGACGGGGACGAGCCGTTCGGCTCGGTGCTCGTCGCCGCCTCCGGCGAGGTGCTCCTCGAGGACCGCAACCGGGTGAAGGACGGCGATCACACCCGGCACCCGGAGCTCGAGATCGCCCGCTGGGCCGCGCGCCACCTCGCGCCGGCCGAGCGGCGGACGGCGACCGTCTACACCTCCGGCGAGCACTGCCCGATGTGCGCCGCCGCGCACAGCTGGGCAGGGCTGGGCCGGATCGTCTACGCCGCCTCCACGGAGCAGCTCGTCGGCTGGCACACCGCGTGGGGGATCAGCCCCGGACCGGTCGCCCCGCTGCCGGTGACCGCGGTGGTGCCGGGCGCAGTCGTCGCCGGACCCGCACCGGAGCTGACCGACGAGATCCGCGAGCTGCACCGCAGGCTCCACGCGGTCGACTGACCGCTGGGCGGCGGGCGGGCCCGGGCGGGCCCGGGGGGTGCCGCCTGCCGGGTAGCTTTCGTCAGCCCCACGCTGACGGCTCCTCCCCGATCTGCGAGGGGGTGGAGGGCCCCCGCGCCGGTGGACAGCCGACGTCGGCTCATCAGCCGGCCACCCGCGCCTCGCTCTCCTGGCTGTGCGTCGTGCGCACGACCGCGGCGACGACGTCGCCCAGGCTGCCGGTGCGGGCCATCACCCGGCGCTGGTGGTCCGCCCCGTTGCCGACGTCGAGCACCCGGGCGACGCCAGCTGCCACGAGGTCGAGGTCGCCGTACTCCGTCAGCGCGGGCGTCACGTGCGCCAGCAGCGCCGCCAGCACGTCGGCGGCCGGCCGCGGCCGAGAGGTGATCGGATCGAGCAGGTTCTCGCCGACGCCGTGGCGGCTGGCCTGCCACATCGCCAGACGCAGCAGCGGGGTGGGGACGGCCGGCGCGGGGACGCCCTCCTGCCACTCCCGGGCGGCGGTCTCCACCAGCCCTCGGCACAGTGCCGCGAGGAGGACGGCGTCGGCGGGGTCCTGGCAGACGTCGGCCACCCGGATCTCGAGCGTCGGGTACCGGTGCGAGGGCCGGGCGTCGAAGTAGATCATCCCGTGGTCGAGGAGGACGCCGGACTCGACCATGTCGTCGACCAGCCGGTGGTACGCGGCAGCGGAGCCGAGCACGTCCGTCGGGCCCGCCGAGGGCCAGCGGTCCATCACCTGCGAGCGGAAGCTCGCGTACGAGGAGTCCGTGCCCTGCCAGTACGGTGAGTTCGCGCTGAGCGCGAGGAGCGCCGGCAGCCACACCCGGATCCGGTCGAGCACCGCGACGGCCTCCTCGTCCGAATCGACCTGCACGTGCACGTGGCAGCCGCAGCTCAGCTGCTCCCGCGCGGTGAGGCCGAAGCGCTCGATGAGCTGCTGGTAGCGGTCCGCGCGGTCGGCACGCGGCTCCACCGAGACCGGTGAGGTGCCGATCGCGGCGATACGCGCGCCGGCCCGCCGGGCGGCCACGTCGGCCCGGGCACGCCACAGCAGGATCTCCTCGTGGAGGTCGGCCATCGACTCGTGCGGGGCGGTGTCGGTCTCCACCTGCTGGCGCTGCAGCTCGCCGCCGAGGGTGGATCCCGGGTGCTCTGCCGGGGCCGGGTCGCCGGCGGCCGGCGGCTCCGGCGCGATCGGGGACCCGGACTTCGGGTCCTTCTCGGCGGCCTCCTGCGCGGCCAGGTCGGCCCGCCGCAGCACCTGGGGCGCCACCGACAGGGCCTGGCCCGAGCCGCTCCGGACGAGCAGCAGCTCTTCTTCCACTCCAACAGTTCGCATGGAGCCAGTCTCTCCGGGGCGCGCGCTTCCGTCGCGCGGGGAGGACCACCGCCCCGACGACAGCCGTCTCGGCCGGTGACAGATCGTTGCGCAGGCACCGGTGGGGATCCCTGCGCAACGAGTCACGAGATCGACGGCCCGACGTCGCTATCGTGGCGTGGGTGAGGGGTGTCCGCGCGTCGTTGCCGTTGGTGCTGGTGCTGGTGCTGGTGCTGGCCGGGCTTGCCGGCTGCTCGGCCGACGACGAGACCCGGTTGCCCGGCACCGGGCCCGAAGCAGTGCGGCTCGCTGTCGTGGGGGACTCGATCACCGCGGCGGACAGTCCGGACCTCGCGGGCGGTGAGCTCGGCCGGGGATCATGGGTGTGGCACGCGGTGGGCGAGGAGATCACGTTCGCGGGCGGCTGGGCGCAGTGGGGCGCGACCACCGAGCAGATGGCCGTCGCCGTCCCCGAGCTGGACGCCGATGTCCTCGTCATTCTTGCCGGCACCAACGACGCCGGTGCGGGTGTGCCGTTCGCGCAGACGGCGAGGAACATCGAGGCGATCGTCGCGAACGCCGGCGTCGACGAGGTCGCGCTCAGTGCGGTGCCGCCGATCGATGCCGCCCCGCAGAACGCCGTCGAGCTCAACGCGGACATCGAGGAGCTGGCCGCCGCGCATGACTGGACGTGGGTGCCGCACCCGTCGGCGCTCGCCGAGGACGGCGAGTTCGCACCGGGCATGGCGAACGACGGGCTCCACCCCACCGAGGCGGGAGCGCGCCTCATCGGCGAGGCGATCGCGACGGCGGTGCTCACCGCCGCGCGGTGACGGGGCCGTGGCCGGCGTCGTCGGCGCCGGAAGCATCGACGGAGCAACCGCCGATCGGTGCCCGTCCCCGGGTACGGCACACTGGCGGGGTGGTCCCCGATCCGTTCGCCGCGCTGCTGGCCGCGCCGCCAGACCTGCCGGTGCGGCACGGGCTGGCCGAGCTGCTCGCCGCCGTCACGGACCACGGCGCCGCGGTGCTGCAGTCCCCGCCGGGCAGCGGCAAGACCACGCTGGTGCCACCGGCGCTCGCGACGGGCGGCGGCGGCCGCGTGATTGTCACCCAGCCCCGTCGCATCGCCGCCCGCGCCGCCGCGCGCCGGCTCGCCCAGCTGCTCGGCGAGCCGGTGGGGGAGCACGTCGGGTTCGCGGTCCGGGGCGAGCGGCGCAGCGGGCCGCGGACCGTCGTCGAGGTGGTCACGGCGGGCATCCTGCTGCGCCGGCTGCAGCACGACCCGGAGCTGCCCGGCGTCGCCGCCGTCGTGCTCGACGAGGTCCACGAGCGTCAGCTGGACTCCGACCTCCTGCTCGCGATGCTCGTCGACGTACGTGCCAACCTGCGCGACGACCTGCGGATGGTCGCGATGTCGGCCACCGTGGAGGCTGACCGGGTGGCGGCCGTGCTCGGCGCCGGCACCCCGGTGGTGACCGTCCCGGGCGCGCTGCACCCGATCGAGACCGCCTGGTGCCCGCCGCCGGCCACCGCCCCGCGGCTCTCCCCGCGGGGCACCACCCCGGCGTTCCTCGACCACGTCGCCGCCACCGCACGCCGGGCGCTGGCAGAGCGGGACGGTGACGCCCTCGTCTTCCTGCCCGGCGCCCGCGAGGTCGACGACGTCGTGCGACGGCTGCACGGGGGCGCGCCGCTGCCCGGCGGCGCGGACGTCATGGCGCTGCACGGCCGGCTGCCGTCCCGGGAGCAGGACCGGGCGCTGAGCCCGGGGGAGCGGCGGCGGGTGGTCGTCGCCACCGCCGTCGCGGAGTCCTCGCTCACCGTGCCCGGCGTGCGGATCGTCGTCGACGCCGGTCTCTCCCGGGCGCCGCAGACCGACCACCACCGCGGCCTCGCCGGGCTGGTGACCCGCAGCGTGAGTCAGGCGGCCGCCGAGCAGCGCGCCGGCCGGTCCGGGCGGGAGGCGCCAGGGACGGTCTACCGGTGCTGGACACAGGCTGAGCACGCCCGCCTCGAGCGCCACCCCTTGCCGGAGATCCGTACCGCCGACCTCACCGGGACGATGCTCGAGCTCGCCCGGTGGGGTGCGCCGCGCGGCGAGGGGCTGGCGCTGCTCGACCCGCCACCGGCCACCGCCGCTGACGCCGCCGAGGCCGCCCTGACGGCGCTGGGCGCGATCGGCCCTGACGGCGCGATCACCGACCGGGGCCGTGCCATCGCGGACGTCGGGCTCGACCCTCGGCTGGCACGAGCGCTGCTCGACGGCGCCCGGCAGCTCGGGGCCGAGACCGCAGCCGACGTCGTCGCGATGCTGGGGGAGGACCTGCCCGCCCCGGGCGGCGACCTCACAGCGCTGCTGCGACAGCTCCGGCGAGGCGGGGCCGGCGCCGGTGGCGCGGGTGCGGCCTGGCAGCGGCAACGGCGCCGGCTGCGCGAGGATCTCGCCGGCCGCGGCGGGCGCGGGGGCAGTCAGCTGGGCACCGACCTTGCGGTCGGCCTCGTCACCGCACTCGCCCACCCGACCCGGGTAGCGCGACTACGGCCCGGCGGCGCGACCTACCTGATGGCCGGTGGTGCCGGTGGCCGGCTGGGGCCCGGCAGCGCCCTCGTCGGCAGCGAGTGGTTGGCCATCGCCGACGCCAGCAGGTCACCCGGGCAGGTGGACGCGACCATCAGGTCGGCGGCACCGATCGACGAGGCCACCGCGCTCGAGGCAGCCGGCAGTCTGCTGCGCGAGGAGGACGTCGTCGCCTGGCGCGACGGCCGGATCGTCGCCCGCCGGATCACCGCGCTCGGCGCGATCGAGCTGAGCAGCGACCGGATCACCCGCCCGGACGGCGCGCTGGTGGCGCGCGCCGTACGTGCCGGTCTGGCCGAGCAGGGGCTGGACCTCGTGCCGTGGCCCGCGGGCGCCGTCGGGCTCCGCCAGCGGCTCGCCTTCCTCCACGGCGCGGTCGGCGGTCCGTGGCCGGACGTCTCCGACGCTGCGCTGCTGGCGGACGTGTCCTCCTGGCTGGGACCGGACCTCGCCCGGGTCCGGGGCGCCGGTGACCTACGCCGGCTGGACACCACGGCGGCGCTGCGCCGGCTGCTGCCGTGGCCCGCCGCATCGGAGCTCGACCGGCTGGCACCGCCGCGGGTGACGGTGCCGAGCGGCTCCGCCGTGGCGGTCGACTACGGCGACCCGGGCCGCCCGGTGCTCGCGGTGCGGATCCAGGAGGTGTTCGGGTGGAAGGCCGCGCCCCGGCTCGCGGGCGGCCGGGTACCACTCGTTCTCGAGCTGCTCTCGCCGGCGCGGCGACCGGCGGCGGTCACCGCGGACCTCGCGACGTTCTGGCAGACCGGTTACCCGCAGGTCCGGGCCGAGCTGCGCGGCCGGTACGCCAAGCACCCGTGGCCCGAGGACCCGACGACGGCGCCGGCCACCACCCGCACCAAGCAGGCCGACCAGCGCCGCGCCGGCGGCTAGCGTCGCGACACCGGACGGAAAATTCTCACGCAACGACGAGGAGGATGGCGCGGCCTCCGCCCTCAGCCGTCGCCGAGCAGCTCGGCGAGCACGACCGCCTGGTTGTGCTCGGTGTCCTTCGCGCCGTACAGCAGGGTGACGTCGTCGTGCTCCGCGACGATGCGACGCAGCTCGTCGAAGGCCTCGTTCGACGCCAGCTCGGTGCGGTAGCGGCGGCGGAACTCGGCGTAGCGCTCGGGGTCGTGGCCGAACCAGGTGCGCAGCTCGCTGCTCGGCCCGACCTCCTTGAGCCAGTGGTCGAGGTGGGCGGCGTCCTTGGAGATACCGCGCGGCCAGACGCGGTCGACGAGGACGCGGACGCCGCGACTCTTCGCGTCGTCGTCGTAGATGCGGGCGATGGTCACGGCCATGACGCCATCGTCCGCCAGACCAGCGCGGCCCGCGACAGCAGACCGCCGGCGACTGGCCGCCGAGCTCAGCGCCCGGCGGGCGGCGCGGTCGGCTGGTCGGCGCTCTCGGCCGCCTGGTCGGGGTAGGGCGGCATGGTGACCCGGTGGATGGGCAGCGCCTCCGGGTTGTTCTCCCGCAGCCACACGATGAGCCGCTCGCGGACCTCGCAGCGCAGCACCCAGTCGTCGTCGGTGTCCGCGGTGGTCACCAGCGCGCGCACGGTGACACGGTCGCCGGTGGAGTCGGTGACCACGAGCGACCCGGAACGGCGGTCCCACAGCGGGTGCTCGTCGAGCATTGTCAGCAGCTCGGCGCGCATTCCCGCGAAGTCGGTGCGCCAGTCGAGCTCGAAGTACACCAGGCCGGTGACCGAGTCCCCGGTCCGGCTCCAGTTGATGAACGGGATGGTGGTGAAGTGCGTGGAGGGCAGCACCTTGTGCCGCTCGTCCCAGATGCTCACGACGACGTAGGACAGCGTGATGTCCTCGATCGTTCCCCAGGTGTCGTCGACCTCGACGATGTCGCCGATCCGGATCGCGTCGGTGAACGCCAGCTGCAGGCCGGCGAAGACGTTGCCGAGCGAGGACTGCGCCGCGATGCCGACGACGACGCTGATGAGCCCGGCCGAGGCCAGGATCGTGGCGCCCACCTGCTCCACGCCGGGGAAGGTGAGCAGCACGAGCGCCAGCCCGATGACGATGAACGCCGCGTTCACCAGCCGCCGGATGAGCTGCATCTGGGTCCGGGCGCGGCGCCGGTCGCGGTCGTCCTGCTTACGGGTGACGACCCGTTGCTGGGTGTGGGTCAGCCATGCGAGCACGATCGTCGCCGCCAGCCAGACGGCACAGATGAGAACGGCGATGAGCAGCACGTGCAGGCCGACGTCGCGGAAGGTCGACGGGTCGGCCGTGGCGGCGAAGGCGATCCGCAACGCGACGGCGAGCACCAGGCCCAGCAGCGGTCGTCGGACCAGCAGCCAGGCCGGCCACAACAGTGGGACACGGGCGCCGGTGCGCTTGACCACCGTGTTGATCGCCAGCATGACGATGAGGACGGCTGCCGCGGCGGCCGCGACCGCGATGATCCATTCCAGGACGGGCCACAGTTCCATGGCTGAGTCACCTGCTCCTGACTACGTGGTGGCGTGCTCGGACAGCTCGCCGATCACCGGGTTCCACGGCCGCAGGGTGCGGTGGGTGATGAGGTGCGCGCGGTGAAACGGGTCGTCGTCGAGCAGCCGCTGCGCGGCGTCGAGGTCCTCGGCGACGACGATCAGCAGCGCACCCGGCGCGGCGTTGTCCAGCCAGGGGCCCGACGCCAGCAACGAACCGGCCGCGACCAGACCGGCGAGGAACTCGCGGTGCTCGGGCCGGACGGTGGCCAGATCGTCGGTGCGGGCAGGGTCGTACACGTACTCGACTGCGAAAGCTGTCATGGCCCGAGCCTACGTCCCGAGCCCCGACCGTGACTCAACTGTGATCTGCGACACCTTGCCAGGCGATAGTACGTAGAGTTAACTAACAAACATGTCGAAGACGACACCACCGTTGCTGGTCCCCACCTGGGGGCGCGTGCTCGATCCCACCGTCAAGGTGCTGCCGAGCCACGCTCGCGGCCACAACCGGGCGCTCGTGCTGCAGACGCTCGCCAGCCATCGCGTGCTCAGCCGGGCGGACATCGCCCGGGAGACCGGCCTCACCCGGGTGACGGTCTCTGACCTCGTCGCGGACCTCATCGCGTCGTCGCTCGTCGTCGAGCTGGGGCAGCGTGCCGAGTCGCGCCCCGGCAAGCCGGCCACGCTGCTGCAGATCGACAAGGATGCCCGGCACACGGTCGGGGTCGACCTCTCCGACCTCACCACCTTCCGATCTGCGGTGATGGACCTCGACGGGACCGTGCTGGCCATCCACGAGCTCGCCACCGGCGGTGCGACCGGAGCCGCCGCCGCGGACGTCGCCGTCCAGGTCGCGGCGTCCGCCGTCGCCGGTGCGACTGCGCCGGTGCTCGGCGTCGGCGTCGGGACCCCCGGGATCGTGGACTCGTCGGGCGTCGTGCTGACCGCGCCGAACCTCGGCTGGTCCGACCTGCCTCTCCAGCGGCTGCTCAGCGACGAGCTCCGGCTGCCGGTCCACGTCGCGAACGACGCGAACGCCGCCGTCATGGCGGAGAGCCGGTTCGGCGGGGGCGGCGACGACCTCCTGCTCATCACGGTGGGCAGCGGCGTCGGAGCCGGGATCCTGGTCAACGGGGTGCCCAGGCTGGGCGCGCGGTCGGCCGCCGGTGAGATCGGCCACGTCGTCGTGGGGACCGACGGCGGCCCGCCGTGCGCCTGCGGCAAGGTCGGCTGCCTCGAGGCGTGGCTCTCGGTCCGCAGCCTGCGCCGTGCCCTCGCCGCCACCGCCGCCGCCGACGCCGCCCGCCGCGACGTGCTCGAGGAGGCCGGCCGGCGGCTGGGCATCGCGATGGCACCGGTCGTCGGCACCCTCGACATCACCGAGATCGCGCTCAGCGGCCCCGCCGACCTGCTCGCGGGCGCGCTGGTCGAGGCCGCGGACCGGACGCTGCGCGAACGGATGCTCGCCTCGGTCCACAACGACCTCGAGATTCGGCTGTCGAGCCTCTCGACAGACATCGTCCTGCGCGGCGCCGGCGCGATCGTGCTCGCGGCCGAGCTGGGCCTCTCCTGACCTCTCCACCCGCTCACCCACCACGAAAGGCAAGATGATGAAGAGAAGGTTCATCGGGACGGCGGCGATGCTCACCGCCGGTGCCCTCGTGCTCGTCGGCTGCGGCGGTAGCGCCGACGGTGACGCGACCAGCCCGGACGACGACGGCGACGGCGCCACGACCGGCGAGGACCAGACCCTCACCCTGTGGCTCATGGGCGGCGACACGCCCGACGAGCTGCGCGACTACCTCCGGGACACCTTCGCGACGGAGACGGGCGCCGAGCTCGTCATCGAGGAGCAGGACTGGGGCGACGCCGTCACCAAGCTCACCACCGCGCTGCCGGACGCCGGCGCGACGCCCGACGTCACCGAGATCGGCAACACCTGGGCCTCGACCTTCACCGGCGTCGGAGCGTTCAGCGACCTCAGCGACGTCTATGACGAGCTCGGCGGCGACGACCTGCTCCAGTCCTTCGTCGAGGCCGGCGACGTCGACGGCGCACACTTCGCGCTGCCCTACTACTTCGGCTCCCGCCTCATCTGGTTCCGCAAGGACGTGTGGCAGGAGGCCGGCCACGAGGTGCCGACCACCCTCGCCGAGTTCAACGAGACGGTCACCGAGCTGCGGACCGAGGACATGTCGGGCTTCTACCTCGGCGGCGAGGACTGGCGCAACGGCGTGTCGTGGATCTTCGCCAACGGCGGTGAGCTCGCCGTCCATGACGGCGACACCTGGGTCTCGGCGCTGTCCGACCCGGCCACCCAGGAAGGTCTCCAGCAGTTCCAGGACCTGTTCACCGACGCCTCCAACGCCCCTGCGACCGAGTCCGACTCCACCCCCTGGGTGAACATCAACGACAACGACGCCGGCGTGCCCGAGGCTGCCACGATCATCGCCCCCGGCTGGGCCTACTGGTCCATCGGCCTGCCGACCGAGGCCGACCCCGACGTGCTCGAGTGGGACGACGACACCTTCGGCGTCTTCGCGCTGCCGGGCGTCGAGGAGGGCAGTGTGGCGCCGGTGTTCGCCGGCGGCTCCAACATCGCGATCTCGGCGGCGAGCGAGAAGCAGGAGCTGGCGCGGGACCTGCTGCGGATCATCTTCTCCGACGAGTACCAGACCATGCTCGCGGCCAACGGGCTGGGTCCGGCCAACACCCAGTTCCTCGACGCCTTCGAGGAGCTCAACCCGACCGTCAACCCCGCGGCTGCGGCCGCTGCGGTGAGCTCCAAGCTCACGCCGGCCGCCCCCGGCTGGGCCGCCGTCGAGGGGTCGGCGCTGCTCGAGGAGTTCTTCGGCAAGGTCGCCCAGGGCGGCGACATCGCCGAGCTGGCCGCCGAGTACGACGAGCAGATCAACGCCCTGCTCAACTGACGCCGAGCCGTTGCGGGCGGGCGATCGTGCCCGCCCGCAACGGGGCGCGCCGCAACCCCACCCGCCGAGCGACGTCGCAAGGAGCGCCACGATGGTCGACACCAGCACCGTGCGCCCGCGGGCACGTCGGCGCCGCAGCCTGCCGTACGTCCTGCTCGTGCCCGCCGTCCTGCTCCTGCTCGTCGCCACCGGCTACCCGATCGGGTGGCAGATCGTCACGTCGTTCCGGGAGTACGGGATGGCGCAGCAGTTCGGCCAGCCGGCGCCGTTCATCGGGCTGGCGAACTACCTCGCGATCGTCAGCGACCCGGGCCTGTGGGGCGTCGTCGTCCGCTCGGTCGGGTTCGCGGTCGCCACCGCGTTCCTCACGCTCGTCGTCGGCGTGCTCGTCGCGCTGCTCATGCGGGTCACGTGGACGTGGGTGCGCCTCACGTTGCAGGTGTCGCTGCTGCTGGCGTGGGCGATGCCCGTGGTCGCCGCGATGACCGTCTGGATCTGGCTGTTCGACCGGCGGCGCGGCGTCGTCAACTGGCTCCTCGAACGGGTCGGCCTCGAGCAGTTCCACCGGTTCGACTGGCTGGCGCAGCCGGTGACGTTCTTCCTGGTGGCGAGCATCGTTGTCATCTGGATGTCGGTGCCCTTCGTCGCACTCTCGGTCTACGCCGGGCTCACCCAGATCTCCGAGGAGGTCATCGAGGCGAGCGAGCTCGACGGCGCGAGCGGCGTGCAGCGGCTGCGCTACATCCTGCTGCCGATGATCCGGCCCGTCGTGGCCATCGTGCTCCTGCTCCAGCTGGTGTGGGACCTGCGGGTCTTCACCCAGATCAAGCTGCTGCAGGACGCCGGTTCCGCCGCCGGCCGGTTCGACCTCATCGGCACCGCGATCTACAAGCTCGGGACCGGGTCGGGCGACTTCGGGATGGCCGCCGCGATGTCCGTCTTCGTCCTCCTCATCACCGTGGCGCTCAGTGCCTACTACGTCCGGATCCTGCTCATGGAGGAGGCGTCGTGACCGTGACCACCCGGCCGGCAGCCCGGCGCGGCACCCGGCCGGCGGGCCGCAACCGGGCCCGCACCCGCCCGCGGACCCGCACTCGCCGCGGCCGCACCGTCGCCAGCGTGGTCGGGCTGGTGGTGGCGGCGCTGTGGGCGTTCCCGGTCTACTGGATGTGGAGCTCGGCGCTGCTGCCCAACCGCCGGCTGCAGAGCTTCACCCCGAACTTCTTGCCCACCGGCGGCAGCCTCGACAACTTCCGGAGCGTGCTCGCGCAGGGGAGCTTCTTCCCGGCGCTGTGGATGAGCCTGTCGATCACCCTCATCGCGGTGACGGCGTGCCTGCTCTTCGCGTTCCTCGCGGCGCTGGCCATCTCCCGCTACCGGTTCCGCGGCCGGCGGAGCTTCGTGCTGGCGGTGCTGCTCATCCAGATGCTCCCGGCCGAGGGGCTGTTCATCGCCCAGTACAAGCTCATGCAGGGGCTGGGCGGCCTGGAGAGCGTGTGGGGCATGAGCCTGCTGTACGCCGCGCTCGTCGTGCCGTTCACGGTGTGGATGCTCCGCGGCTTCGTCGCCGGCATCCCGGTCGACCTCGAGGAGGCCGCGATGGTCGACGGCCTCAGCCGCACGAAGGCGTTCTTCCGGATCACCTTCCCGCTGCTCGCCCCCGGCCTGGTGGCCTCCGGCGTCTACGCCTTCCTGCAGTGCTGGAACGAGTTCACCATCGCGCTCGTCATCCTCCAGCGCGAGGAGAACAAGACGCTGCCGCTGTGGCTGCGCAGCTTCGTCCAGTCCAGCGCCACCCGCGAGATCGACTGGGGACAGGTGATGGCCGCGTCCTCGCTGGTCGCGGTCCCGGTGATCGTGTTCTTCCTCCTCGTCCAGGGCCGGATGACCTCCGGCCTCGTCAGCGGGGCGGTCAAGGGATGACGCTGAGCGCGACGGGGCTGCGTCAGGCGGCGCTGGCCACCCTCATGCCCGGGTTCACCGGCGGCATCCTCCCGGACTGGCTGGCCGCACTGCTGCGCGAGGGACTCGGTGCACTGTGCCTGTTCTCCACCAACATCACCTCACCGGGCGGGCTGCGCCGCCTCACCGACGAGGCGCGGCGCGCGAACCCCGGCGTGGTCATCGCGGTCGACGAGGAGGGTGGGGACGTCACCCGGCTGTGGCACCACGCCGGCGGCTCGCAGCAACCGGGCAACGCCGTCCTCGGCCGGCTCGACGACGACGCGGTCACCGCGCACGCGGCCGGCACCCTCGCCGCGGAGCTGCACGCCGCCGGCGTGACGATGACCCTCGGCCCGGTCGCGGACATCAACTCCGACCCCCGGAACCCGGTCATCGGCACCCGCAGCTTCGGCGCCGAGCCCGACCTCGTCGCCCGGCACGTGCGGACGTGGGTGCGGGAGCTGCAGGCCGGGCACGTCGCCGCCTGCGCGAAGCACTTCCCGGGGCACGGTGACACCGCCACGGACTCCCACCTCGCGCTGCCGGTGGTGGACCGCTCACCCGCGCAGCTGACGGCACGCGAGCTGGTGCCGTTCGTCGGCGCCGTCGCGGCCGGCACGCAGGCGGTGATGATCGCCCACCTCCTGCTGCCGCAGCTGGACCCGGCAGCGCCCGCGACGACGTCGGCCCCGGTGATCCAGGGGCTGCTGCGCGACCGGCTCGGCTTTGACGGCGTCGTCGTCACCGATGCGCTGGACATGGCCGGCGCCGGCGGCGTGCGCGGCATGGCGGCCAGTGCCGTGGCCTCGCTGCGGGCCGGCGCCGACCTGCTGTGCCTCGGGACCGGCACGACACCGCAGCAGGTGGCGCAGATCGTCGACGCGGTCGGCGCCGCCGTCGCCCGGGGACAGCTCGGCGAGGACCGCCTCCTCGAGGCGGGATCCCGTGCCCGTCGCCTCGCCGGGCGGTACCCGGCTCCGGCGTCGTCACTGCGGCCCCCGGCCCGTTCGGCAGCGGTCGTGCCCGCCGAGCGGATCGCGGCGTCCTTCGACGTCTCCGCGCGGGCACGGGCTCTGCTGGCCGAGCACCGGCGCGTCGTGCTGCTGCGCCTGGAGACGGCGGCGAACATCGCCGTCGGGCCGGGGGAGTGGGGCCCGTTCGGGCTGCTCGGCGGGCCGGGGAGCCCACGGCTCGTCGGCGTCGAGGACGTGCTGGACCGCCTCGACGGCGACGACACGCTCGGGGTCGACGACCTGCTCGTCGTCGTCGGCCGCGACAACCACCGGCACGTCACCTCGCGAGAGGTGATCGGCGCGCTGCGCGAGAGCCACCGGGCGACCCTCGTTGTGGACATGGGCTGGGCAGACCCCGCCGCCGGCGTTGCTGACATCGCGACCTACGGCGGCTCACCCGCCGTCGGGCGCGCGCTGCTGGACCTGCTCGAGGACGTCCGATGAGGGTCGGGATCGACATCGGCGGCACGACCACCGCCGCCGTCCTGCTGGCCGACGACGGCAGCACGGCGGCGAGCACCGTGCTGCCCTCCGGCCACGGGCCGGCAGCGGTGACCGACGTCGCCGTCGCGGCCGTTGCCGAGCTGTGCGCGGCGGCCGGGTGCGCGGCTGCCGCGGTGACGGCGGTGGGGGTCGGGATCCCCGGCACGGTCGACGTCGCCCGCGGCCGGGTGCGCAACGCGGTCAACCTCGGCATCGGCACGCTCGATCTGGCAGCGGTGCTGGCGGAGCGGCTCGGGGCGCCGGTCCACGTGGAGAACGACGTCAACGCCGCCGCGGTGGGCGCCTTCCACATCCTCAGCGCCGACGGGCGCTCGCCCGGCTCGGTGGTCTACCTCAATCTCGGTACCGGGCTGGCCTGCGGCGTGGTGCTCGAGGGTCGCCTCTGGCGGGGCACGGCCGGCGCCGCCGGCGAGATCGGCCATGTCCCGGTGGACCCGCAGGGGGTGCGGTGCACGTGCGGCCAGCGGGGCTGCCTGGAGACGTTGTGCTCCGGCTCGGCCGTCGCCAGGTTGTGGCCGACCACCGGCGGACCGGCCCCCGCGGCGCTGTTCTCAGCGGCAGCGGGCGGCGACCGTGCGGCGCAGGCGATCAAGGGCAGCGTCGTCGGGGGCGTCGCCTCGGCGGTGCGGGTCGCCGCGTTGTCGTGGGACGCGGAGGTCATCGTGCTCGGTGGCGGGATGAGCGAGCTCGGCGCCCCGCTGCTCACCGGCGTGCGCGAGGCGCTCGTCGCGATGGCGGCGGCCTCACCCTTCCTTCGCTCGCTCGACCTGCCCGGCCGCGTCGTCCTGCCCGAGGGGCGCAGGAACGTCGCCACGCTCGGCGCCGCGCTGCTCGCGGACCGGGAGCCGGTGCGGACGGCCGGCTGACCGGGGCAGCCGGTGCGGCCGCCAGGCCGGGGCAGCCGGTGCAGACGGGCGGCCGTGGCAGCCGGTGCGGCCGGCCGGCCGCCACGGTTCAGGAACGCTGCGGGAAGGCGCAGGCGTCGTCGACCTGGGCCACGACCTGTGGTTGGGTCGCCGGTGCCGGGCGCCGGCCGACGTCCCAGTCCGCGCCGGTGAGCGGGCGCTGAGCGGCGAGTGCCGCTGTCTCCTCCTCGTTGAAGACCCGGGACCGGGTGAGGAACCGCACTCCCTCGGGCCCCTCGACGCTGAACCCGGCACCGCGACCCGGGACGACGTCGAGCACCAGCTGGGTGTGCTCCCACGCAGCGAACTGCTGCGGGGAGATCCACACCGGTACGCCGTCGGCGTCCGACGGCGCGTCATCGCGGATCTGGCCGAGGAACAGCCGCAGGTCGAGGACACCGAGCAGCACCTCGCGGTCACCGACCATGAACTCGCCCTGCGGGTAGCACATCGGGGAGGAGCCGTCGCAGCAGCCGCCCGACTGGTGCATCATCAGCGGGCCGTGCTTGTCGCGGAGCTTGTCGAGCAGCTCGGCGGCGGCCGGCAGCGCGACGACGCGAGGCACGAGGACCCCCGCCGTCTCCTGCCGGCTGGGTGTGGTGGCGGTCATCGGTCCTCCATCTCGTCGGTCGGTGACCCGGTCGAGAACTCTGCTCTCGCGGACAAGTCTGCTGTGGCGGACAAGTCTGCTCTCGGCGAGAGCAGAGTTCTCGGCGACCGGGGCCGGTGTCTAGAAGAAGCCCTGCGCCCCGGGGGCGTAGGACACCAGCAGGCTCTTGGTCTGCTGGTAGTGGTCGAGCATCATCAGGTGGTTCTCCCGGCCGATGCCGGACTGCTTGTACCCGCCGAACGCCGCGTGCGCGGGGTACTGGTGGAAGGTGTTGGTCCACACCCGCCCCGCCTGGATCGCCCGCCCCGCGCGATACATGGTGTCCGCGCTGCGGCTCCACACGCCCGCGCCGAGGCCGTACAGCGTGTCGTTGGCGATCGCGATGGCGTCGTCGAAGTCCTTGAACGTCGTCACCGAGACCACCGGGCCGAAGATCTCCTCCTGGAAGACCCGCATCTTGTTGTGGCCCTTGAACACGGTCGGCTGGATGTAGAACCCGCCGTCGAGCCCGTCGACCTTGTCGACATCGCCGCCGATGAGGACCTCGGCGCCCTCCTGGCGGCCGATCTCCAGATAGCTCTTGATCTTCTCGAACTGGTCGGAGGACGCCTGGGCGCCGACCATCGTCGTCGGGTCGAGGGGGTGGCCGCGCTTGACGGCGGCGACGCGCGGCAGCGCCCGGGCCATGAACTCGTCGTAGATCGACTCGTGGATCAGCGCCCGCGACGGGCAGGTGCAGACCTCGCCCTGGTTGAGGGCGAACATCGTGAAGCCCTCGATCGCCTTGTCGAGGTAGCTGTCGTCGGCGTCCATGACGTCGGGGAAGAAGACGTTGGGGGACTTGCCGCCGAGCTCGAGGGTGACCGGGATGATGTTCTGCGTCGCGTACTGCATGATCAGCCGGCCGGTCGTGGTCTCCCCGGTGAACGCGATCTTGGCGATCCGCGGGTTGGACGCCAGCGGCTTGCCCGCCTCGAGGCCGAAGCCGTTGACGATGTTGATGACGCCGTCGGGCACGATGTCGGCGATGAGGGACATCAGGTAGAGGAGCGAGGCGGGAGTTTGCTCGGCCGGCTTGAGGACGACGGCGTTACCGGCCGCCAGCGCGGGCGCGAGCTTCCACGTGGCCATGAGGATGGGGAAGTTCCACGGGATGATCTGGCCGACCACGCCCAGCGACTCCTGGAAGTGGTAGGCCACGGTGTCGTCGTCGATCTGGGAGATCCCGCCCTGCTGGGCGCGGATCACCCCGGCGAAGTAGCGGAAGTGGTCGATCGCCAGCGGGATGTCGGCGGCGAGGGTCTCGCGGACCGGCTTGCCGTTCTCCCAGGTCTCGGCGACGGCGAGCTTCTCGAGGTTCTCCTCCATCCGGTCGGCGATGCGCAGGAGGACGAGGGACCGCTCGGCCAGCGAGGCCTTGCCCCAGGCCGGCGCGGCGGCGTGCGCGGCGTCCAGCGCCAGCTCGATGTCCTCGGCGGTGCTCCGCGCCACCGAGGTGAAGGTCTGGCCGGTCACCGGGCTGGGGTTCTCGAAGTAGTCACCCTTGACGGGCGGTACCCACTTCCCGCCGATGAAGTTGTCGTAGCGCTTCTCGTAGCTCATCACCGCACCATCGGTACCGGGTGCGGCGTAGGTGCCTGCGGACGTCTCGGCGGTGCCCGTGCTGACGTCGGTCTCGGTGGTCATGGAGGACTCTCCCTCGTGTCACGACGACCGGCTCGTCGGGGAGCCGGACACGGCTCGTCATCGTGCCGTGCTCTTCGACGATAAGCCGGATCGAGCCGCGATGGAAGGGCTTCGGGACGGGCTGCGGCCAACCAGGAATGCCGGCGCTCGGCGCGGCGTTGTACCGGTCCTCCGTCGTCGCCCGCGAGAGGACCCCGCATGCCCCAGGCAGTTGTCCAGCACCGCTCCGATCTGCCAACCCTGGCGGCGCCGTCGTCCGCCGCTGCGACCGCGTTCGACCCGGCGGCGAGCCTGTCCGCCGAGCTCGACCGGCAGGTCCAGGTGTACCTCGACCTCGGCCTCGCCGAGCTCACCGGGGCCACGCCCGAAGGGCTGCGCGAGCTCGCCGAACCGCTGCGCGCCTCGCTGCCGGTGCCCGACGCCGCAGCGGCGGATGCCGTCCCCGCGGAGGACCGGGTGCCGTTTGTCCTCGTGCTCGACGTGCTGCGCGAGCGACCCAACGACGCGGTGCCCGCGATGCGGCTCGGCGCCCGCACCGGGATGAGCGTCATCGACGACGACGAGATCGCCACCTACCGACCGGTCGCGAGACTCGACCTGCCGACTGGTGCCTACCTGCTCACCGGCATCGACACCGGCGGCCGCTTCCTCAACGTCGCCCCGGCCGACGCCCTGGCCGCGATCGACGCCGAGGGGCGCACGCCGCTGACCGTCGCCGAGGGCCTGGCGCTGGTGACCGTGCGGCCCGACATGCTCCGGCCCGGCCGCTGCTTCTCGCTGGCCGGCTCGCGCACCGGGACCAACCAGCGGGTGCCCGCGGTGTGGATCTCCCAGCGGCAGCCCAAGCTCGGCTGGTGCTGGGACCGCAACCCGCACACCTGGCTCGGCACCGCGTCGGCACAGGGACGTACGGCATGACCAGTGGTTCGCGGCGCCCGTGGCGGCCGGTGCCGCGAAGGCGGCTCGCCCGGCGCTAGGCTCGCCGCCAGACCCACCGTCGGGTCCCACTCACCGTCGAGAGAAGGACACCATGGCCGAAGCCGCTGCCCTGCCCCAGACCGAGCCGCTCGGCGTCGCGATCCCCGCGACGATCCCCACCCACTGGTACAACCTGCAGGCCGACCTGCCCCTGCCGGTGCCGCCCCACCTGCACCCGGCGACCCGCGAGCCGCTCGTCCCGGCCGACCTCGAGCCGCTGTTCCCGATGGCGCTCATCGAGCAGGAGGTGACCACCGAGCGGTTCGTCGAGATTCCGCAGACGGTCCGGGAGATCTACGCGATGTGGCGGCCGGCCCCGCTCATCCGGGCGTCGCGGCTCGAGCGGGTGCTGGGAACTCGGGCACGGATCTACTACAAGTACGAGGGCGTGAGCCCGGTCGGCTCGCACAAGCCGAACACCGCGATCGCGCAGGCGTACTACAACGCTGTCGAGGGCATCACGCGGCTGACCACCGAGACCGGCGCCGGCCAGTGGGGCGCCTCGCTGGCGATGGCCTGCTCGCTGCTCGGCCTCACCAGCGAGGTCTGGCAGGTGCGGACGTCCTACGACTCCAAGCCCTACCGCCGGTTCCAGATGGAGGCCTACGGCAGCATCTGCCACTCCTCGCCGTCGGAGCTGACCGAGGCCGGCCGGGCGATCCTCGCCACCGACCCGGACACGACCGGCTCGCTCGGGATGGCGATCAGCGAGGCGGTCGAGGCGGCCGTCAAGGATCCGCAGGCGCACTACGCGCTGGGCTCGGTGCTCAACCACGTCATGCTGCACCAGACCGTCATCGGGCTCGAGGCGCTGGGGCAGCTCGCGGAGCTCGGTGAGCAGGCCGACATCATCTTCGGCTGCGCCGGGGGCGGCTCGAACCTCGCCGGCCTCACCTTTCCGTTCATCGGCCGCAACCTCACCCAGGGCACCGAGACGCGGGTCGTCGCTTGCGAGCCGGCGGCCTGCCCGTCGCTCACGCAGGGGGAGTACCGCTACGACAACGGCGACGTCGCCGGCCTCACGCCGCTGCTGAAGATGCACACCCTCGGCCGGGAGTTCGTGCCGCCCGCGATCCACTCCGGCGGGCTGCGGTACCACGGCATGGCGCCGATGGTCTCCCACGCCTACGAGCTCGGGCTGCTCGAGGCGATCGCCGTCGAGCAGGACGACGCGTTCGCGGCCGGCCTGGTGTTCGCCCGGGCCGAAGGGATCGTCCCGGCCCCGGAGTCCACGCACGCGATCGCCGGTGCTCTCGACCACGCCCGCACCGCCGCCGACGGCGAGGTCATTCTCATCGGCCTCTCCGGCAACGGCGTGCTCGACCTGCCCGCGTACGAAAACTACGTCTGAGCGGGGGCTTCTTCTCGCCGAGATACCCGATCTCGGCGATACGGGGCGCCGAGACATCCGGTCTGGGGACCGGATGTCCGGTCTCGGGGAGTAGCCGGCTCAGTCGGTAGGTGGTCGGCGGCGCAGCGACTTCGTCTGGCTGCGCCGCTGCTTGGCCTCCGCGCTGCGCCGCTGGGCGCCGCGCGACGGCTTGGTCGGGCGGCGCGGCGGCGGTGGGGGAGCGAGCGCGTCGCGCAGCAGCGTGGTGAGCTGCTCGACGGCGAGGTCGCGGTTGCGCAGCTGGGAGCGGTGACGGCTGGCCGCGATCGTCAGGCGCCCGTCGACGAGCCGCCCGGCGAGAGCCTCCAGCACCCGGGCGCGCTGGGTCTCGGTGAAGGCAGGGGAGGCAGCGGCGTCGAAGGTCAGCTCGACGCGGGAGTCGGTGGTGTTGACGCTCTGCCCGCCCGGGCCCGAAGAGCGGGAGAACCGCCAGCCGAGCTCGTCGGCGCGTAGCACGACGCTCGACGTCACCCGCAGATCCCCGACCATGGCTCCTACCCTCTCATCGCGGCGCGTGCCAGCGGCCCCGCGGCCCGCCCGCTCGCCCCGCGCCACGGTGAACCGGGGGTTTCGATCAAGGACCGGGGTCACCAGCCGCGGCTGATGAGCCGAACCCCCGGTTCATCCGGGGCGGGCAGAGCAGGAACGCGCGGGTGGTTGGCCGGGGCCCGGCACATCTGGTGTGATCAGGCGGTGAGCAACCTGACCCGGACCGAGACCCGTGAGCGCCGAGCACAGCTGGCCGTGCACTCCTACCGGGTCGAGCTCGACCTGCGCGACGCGCCCGACCCGGCCGCCACCACCTTCGCCACGACGACGACGCTCCGGCTCACCAGCACCCGCCCGGAGACCTGGCTCGACTTTCTCGGCCCGGCCGTCCACCGGGTCGCCGTCGACGGCGTCGACCAGCCGGTGCGGCACACCGACGGGCGAGTGGCCATCACCGGGCTGCGGACCGACGGCGAGGAGTGCGTCGTCGTCGTCCACGGTGAGGGCGAGTACTCGCGTACAGGGGAGGGGCTGCACCGGTTCGTCGACCCGGTCGACGGCGAGACCTACCTGTACACGCAGTACGAGCCCGCCGACGCGCGCCGGGTGTTCGCCTGCTTCGAGCAGCCCGACCTCAAGGCGCCCTACACCTTCGTCGTCACCGCGCCGGCGCAGTGGCACGTGCTGTCCAACTCCGTCGTCAAGCAGGTGGCCGACGTCGACGGCGGTGCCTGCCGCTGGACCTTCGCCCCCACACCGCCGGTCTCCACCTACATCACCGCCGTCGTCGCAGGCCCGTACCACCGGGTCGAGGGCCACTGGAGCGGCGAGGCCTCCGACGGCCGGCCGATCGAGGTCCCGCTCGGGGTGTGGTGCCGAGCGTCGCTGGCCGAGCACCTGGACGCCGAGGAGGTCCTCACCGTCACCGGCCAGGGTCTCCAGCTGTTCCACGAGGCGTTCGACTACCCGTACCCGTGGGGCAAGTACGACCAGGTCTTCGTGCCGGAGTACAACCTCGGCGCGATGGAGAACCCAGGGCTGGTGACCTTCACCGAGCGCTACGTGTTCCGCTCGCGAGCCTCGGTCGCTCAGCACGAGGCCCGCGCCACGACGATCCTCCACGAGATGGCGCACATGTGGTTCGGCGACCTCACCACCATGCGGTGGTGGGACGACCTGTGGCTCAAGGAGTCCTTCGCCGACTTCATGGGCACCCATGCGACCGCGACCGCCACCCGCTTCACCGACGCGTGGACGAGCTTCGCGCTACGCCGCAAGGCGTGGGCCTACCGGCAGGACCAGCTACCCACGACCCACCCGATCGTCGCCGAGATCCCTGACCTCGAGGCCGCCAAGCAGAACTTCGACGGCATCACCTACGCCAAGGGTGCGGCCGTGCTCAAGCAGCTCGTCGCGTTCGTCGGGCAGGAGGCGTTCTTCGCCGGCGCCCGGGAGTACTTCCGCCGTCACGCCTACGGCAGCACGACCCTGCCGGACCTGCTCTCGGCGCTCGAGGAGGCCAGCGGCCGCGACCTCACCGAGTGGGCCGAGCAGTGGTTGCAGACCTCCGGGCCGTCGACCATCGCCGCCGAGGTCGCGGCGGACGACGCGGCTGGACCCGTGCTGCACCTCGAGCAGACCGGCGACGACGCACCGTCCGGCAACCAGGGCCCGGCCGACGGCGCACCGGACGCGTCCGTGCTGCGCGACCACCGGCTCGTCGTCGGGCTCTACCGCCTTGACGACGACGGCGTGCTCCGCCGCACCGACCGCCTCGACGTCGAGGTGAGCGGCGCGCTCACCACGGTCGCGCTGCCGGCAGGGGGCGAGGTTGACCTCGTGCTCCCCAACGACGACGACCTCACCTACGCCAAGGTGCGTCTCGACCCGCAGAGCACCGAGACCGCGCTGGCGGCGACGAGCACGATCGCGTCCTCGCTGTCCCGGGCGGTGACCTGGTCGGCGCTGTGGAACGCCACCCGCGACGCTGTGCTGCCCGCCGAGCGGTTCCTCGACGCGGTGTTGATCCAGGCGCCAGCCGAGCCGCACGTCGCGATCGTGCGCGACCTACTGTCGTACGCGACGACAGCCGTCGAGCACTACATCCCGATCGAGCGTCGCGACGTCGCTCGTGAGCGGCTCGCCACCGGCAGCTGGCTGGCGCTGGGTCGCGCGGAGCCGGGCTCGGACCTGCAGCTCCAGTGGGCGCGAGCGTTCGCCGCGGCTGCAGCCCACTGGCCTGCTGCGGCCGAGCAGGTGCGCGAGGCCCTCGACGGCGCGGTCCCCGGCCTGGTGCTCGACCCGGAGATGCGGTGGCTGCTGTGGCAGGCACTGGCCGCGACGGACGCGGCGGAGGTGCCGGAGCTCGACGCCGAGCTCGCCCGCGAGGACACCGCGACGACCCGCCTCGCTCACCGCGCCGCGGTGATCGGCCGTCCCGACGCACAGGTCAAGGCACAAGCCTGGGAGTCGTTGGGACTGCCGCTGCCAGGGAGCGCGCCAATGCTGGCGGCGAGCGACCTGTCCAACGACGAGGTCGACGCCGTCATCGCGGGCTACACCCGGCCGCTGCACGCGCACTTGGTCGCGGAGCATGCCGAGCAGTACTTCGCGCTGCTGCCGACCGTGTGGGCGCAGCGGTCGATCGAGATCGCCGAGCGGCTTGTCCGGGGTCTGTTCCCACGGTCGCTGGAATCTCTCGACGAGGACGGCAGCCCAACAGTGCTCCGCCTTGCCCGCGGCTGGCTCGCGGCGAACGCCGACGAGCCACCCGCGCTGCTGCGCTGCCTGCGCGAGGAGCTCGATGACGTCGAGCGTGCCACCCGAGCCCGCGCCCTCACCCCGCCCGCCACCGTCTGACCCGCGAGCCGTACCCCTTACTCGCGAGAGCGGGATTGTCCGCACGGTCCTCACTCGCGAGAGCGGGATTGTCCGCACGGTCCTCACTCGCGAGAGCGGGATTGTCCGCACGCTCTCCACTCGCGAGAGCGGGATTGTCCGCACCCGTCGGTACATTGCGGCAGTCGTGCTCTACCGGCCGTAGCGTCGACCGATAACGGCGTGCTCCTGTCTGGCGGCGTTCGCTACGGTGCCAGGATGGCCTCAGAGGAGTTCGTACCGGCCGGCTTCGAGCCGCCGACATCGCTGGTTGCGGATCGGTTCCGGCTCGAGCCGCTGGGACCGGAGCACAACGACGCCGACCTCGCGGCGTGGTCGTCGAGCATCGACCACATCCGAGCGACTCCTGGCTACCCGGACGGCCGCTGGCCGCCGCGCGCCGGGATGCGGCCCGAGGCCAATCTTGCCGACCTGCGCCGTCATGCCGCCGACTTTGCCGCCGGCACCGGATTCACCTTCACGGTTCTTGATCCGGCCGACGACGACGTCATCGGTTGCGTCTATCTGTACCCGACGCCGTCCCCAGATTCGGATGTCACGGTCCAGTCATGGGTGCGGGCCGATCACGCGGACCTGGACACACCGCTGGCCGACGCCGTCGACGCTTGGCTCGCCGCCGAGTGGCCATGGGAGCGTATCGACCGCTGTGGCCGCTGAGTACAGCATCTCGCGCATCGTCCACCCTCAACGCGATCGGCTAGCCACGGCAACGTCACCAGCGGCGCTCACGACCGACTGGACGCCGGGCCTGCTCGCCGCTATCGAGCTCGGTGCCTTCCGCGACGCTGATGTGGACAATCCCGCTGTCGATGACAAGTCGGCTGTGGGTGACAAGTGGGCTGTGGGTGACAAGTGGGCTGTGGGTGACAAGTGGGCTGGTCAGAACGGCGGCCAGGGGATGGCCGGGTGGCCGGGCAGCGGGGCGGGAAGGCGTCCGGCGGCGAGGAGCCCGTCGCACCGCGCAACCAGGGCCGCTAACTCCGACCCGGTGAGGAGCTCACCGAGTGCCGCCCCGAGGTCGCCGTCCAGACCGTCGCGGACCCGTTCGACGCCGACTACCTCGTCGGCGTCGAGCTCGCGGTCCACCCAGCCCCACAGCACGGTGCGCAGCTTGTGCTCCACGTGGAAGGTGAGCCCATGGTCCACGCCGTACCGGTGGCCGTCCGCCATCGCCAGGACGTGCCCGCCCTTGCGGTCTGCGTTGTTGGTGACGACGTCGAACACCGCCATGCGACGCAGCGCGGGAGAGTCCTCGTGGAGCAGCGCGACCTCGCGGTCGTGCGCGTCGACACCGTCGAGGACGTGGCACCAGCCCTCGGCGGGTACGTCGCCGGCGGGCACCAGCGTGACGGCTTCCTGCGCCGGGTCGGGCTGACGCCAGAGCTGGGCCATCCCGCGGCCGTGGGGCCCGTCGCGCAGCCAGGTTCGGGGCACGATGTCCCAGCCGAGCGCCTCGGAGACGAGGAACGCCGCCACCTCACGGTGCGCCAGCGTGCCGTCGGGAAAGTCCCACAGCGGACGCTCGCCGGCGACCGGCTTGTAGACGACCTTCGCCGATCCAATCTGCCCGATGAAGGTGGCGTTCGAGGCCGGCAAGATCCGAGCCTCCAGGACCATCTCGGCGCCGGTGAGCTCAGGGCTCACCGCAGCCCGTCGGTGAGGTCGCAGACGTGCCCGTCCGGGTCGACCGGCTCGCCGCACATGGGGCACGACGGCCGTCCGGCGCCCACGACCTCTCGGGTGCGCTGGGCGAAGGCGCGCGCCGCGCCCACCGGGATCCGCACGACGAGCGACTCGTCCTGCTCCGGCCCGACTGGCTCCAGCGTCTCGGGGTCGACCAGCTGGGCGGGCAGGGCCTCGATGACGAGCTGCGCGGTCGACCGGTCCCACGCCAGGCTCATGCCGCCGACGCGGAACTGCTCCTCGACGGGCTGGTCGAGGGCGTCGTTGTCGACCAGCCCCTCGGGTGCCTGGGCGGGGACACTGACGGGGTTGCCCTCGGTGGCCATGAGCTGGTCGAGGACGACGTCGACCTGCTCGGCGAGCGCGGCAGACTGCTCCTTCTCCAGCGCCACGCTCAAGACCCGCGCGCCGGTGCGGGCCTGGAGGTAGAAGGTGCGGGACCCGGGCTGCCCCACCGTCCCGACCACGAGGCGGTCGGGCCAGTCGAAGGTGTGGATGGTAGAAGGCACGGGGCCCATGCTACGAGGCTGCGGGCGCGGGGGCCGAGGGGCGCACCCCACCACCCACCTGCGGCGCATCAGGATTGGCTCGCAGCCACGACAGATCCCCGGCGTCGGTGTTCATCGCGAGCACCTGGGGATGGCTGGGCGCGTAGCGCACGATGGAGGCGGAGGCGGGATAGACGTGGAGGCGCTGGAAGAGGTCCAGGTGCAGTCCGAGCGCATCCGCCAGGATCGCCTTGATGAGGTCACCGTGGCTGACCGCCGCCCACACCGCGCCGGGGCCGTGCTCGGCCTCGACCAACGCGTCATGCCGGCGGATCGCGGAGACCGCCCGGGCGTGCATCGCCACGAGCGACTCGCCACCCGGGAACACCGCGGCCGACGGTTGCCGCTGCACTACCGGCCACAGCTCCTCGCGGGAAAGGTCGGAGAGCGCACGGCCCTGCCAGTCGCCGTAGTCACACTCGGTGAGCCCCTCGTCGACGCTGGGTGTCAGGCGGCCACCCTGCTGGTCGACGAGTGCCTGCGCGGTCTGCCGGCATCGCTCCAGCGGGCTGGAGACGATATCGACCAGGGGTACCTTCCCCAGCCGCGCACCGGTCCGCGCCGCCTGCTCCCGTCCGGTCTCATCGAGCTCGACGCCGGGGGTCCGCCCAGCGAGCACGCCGGCGGTGTTTGCGGTGCTCCGGGCATGCCGGACCAGGATGACGGTGGCCATGATGATCGATCCTAGAGGTCACGCCGCGCCCGGCTGCCGGGCGGACCGCTGCGGTCGCTGAGCACAGCGGTCCGCCCGGATCAGGCGAGCTGCCGACGGCGGACGAGGAGCCCGCCGACCAGGCTCAGCCCGGCGAGCGCCAGTAGGGCGGCCAGGCCGCCGGTGCCGGTCGTCGGTAGCGGCTGCCCGGTCCCGGGACCGGGGGTGCCACCGGGCACCGGCGTGGTCGGACCAGGGGAGCTCGGCGGGGTTGTCGTCGGTGGCTCGGTGGGATCCACCGTCGTCGGCTCCTCCGTCGGCTCGTCGGTCGGTTCCTCGGTGGGTTCCTCCGTGGGCTCCTCGGTGGGCTCCTCGGTGGGATCCACCGTCGTCGGCTCCTCCGTCGGCTCCTCCGTCGGTTCCTCGGTGGGTTCCTCGGTGGGTTCCTCGATCTCGGTGGCAACGGCCTCGCAGGTGAGGTGCTGGTCGAGGGCCAGCGTGACGGTGCCGTCGGTCGCACACGCCGGGCCGATGACGAGGGTGTACTCCGACGGCCCAGTGACCTCGACGGTGTGCGTGCCCGCGGGCAGCACGGTCGGCTCGCCGAAGGTCGCCGCAACCCCGTTGACCCGCAGCGTGAAGTCGGCCGGGGCGGCAGCCGCACGAAGCTGTTCGGCGGCCTCCTCGATGGTCAGCGTGACGCTGAGCGTGCCGGGGATGTCGTCGTGAGTGATGGTGCAGGCCAGCTCGTCGCCGTCGGCCAGCGTCACCGCGCCGTCACCCGGGGCGCAGTCCCCACCGATCGCCGTCGAGTATCCGGGCAGTGCCCCGCCGTCGACCAGGTAGGAACCGACCGGCAGCGTGTGCACAGTGCCGGCCGTGTTGCCCGGGGTGCTCGCGACCGTGCCGGTGCTGTCACCGATCGTGACGGTGGCATCGCCGGCGACCGCAGTCCCGCCGTCGTCGGTGATGACGACCGTCGTGACGGTCAGCGTCGCGACCGGGCCCGCGATGTCGTCGTGGGTGATGGTGCAGCTGCTGTCGGCGCCGGGCACGAGGGTGACTCGGCCGTCAACGGCACAGTCCCCGGTGATCGTCGTGGTGTAGCCGGCGAGGGTGCCGCCGTCGACCGTGTACGCCCCTGCGGCCAGCGTGTGCGACGTTCCGGCGGTGTCGCCCGGGTCGGTGGCGACGATGTCGGTGCCGGAGCGGATCTCGACGGCGAAGTCGCCGGCCTCGGCGCTGCCGCCGTCGTCGTTCATCACCTCGGTGATGACCGTCAGCTGTGCGGGGAGCTCGGCGACGTCGTTGTGGATGACGGTGCAGCTGAGGTCGTCACCGGCACCGAGCGTGATGGTGCCGTCGGCGGCGCAGTTGCCGGTGATCGTCGTCGTGTAGCCGGCCAAGGTCCCGCCGTCGACCACGTAGTCTCCCGGCTCGAGCGCGTGCTCGGTGCCGAGGGTGGAACCCGGGAAGGTTGCGACCGCCGAGCCACCACTGCTGATCGAGACGGTGAACTGGTCGGCGGTGGCCACCCCGCCGTCGTTGTTGCTCACCTGCGTGACCACGGTGAGCGTGGTGCTCACCGCAGCGACATCGTCGTGGGTGACGGTGCAGGTGAGGTCGTCGCCGGCGCCGAGCGTGATGGTGCCGTCGGGGCCGCAGTCGCCGGTGATCGTCGTGGTGTACTCGGCGAGAGTGCCGCCGTCGACGCCGTAGGCGCCGGCGGTGAGCGTGTGGGACGTTCCGGCGGTGCTGCCCGAGTCGGTGGCGACGACGTCGGTGCCGGAGCGGATCTCGACGGTGAAGTCGCCGGCCTCGGCGCTGCCGCCGTCGTCGTTGATCACCTGGGTGACGACGGTGAGGGTCGGCACCGCGACGATGGAGTCGGTGTCGGAGCTGACGTTGTTGGCTGGGGTGAGGTCGGTGCCGTGGGTGCCGTCGTCGAAGGCCTCGGCCGTAGCCGTGAGCTCCTGCCCGACGACGACGTCGGCGTCGATTGTCACGGTCACCGTGCGGGTCCCCTCCCCGGCGGAGTCGACGCCGAACAGCGGCCAGGTCACCGTGCCGGCGTCGTGCGTGCCGCCGTCGCCGGCGGAGACGAAGGTGACACCGTCAGGCAGCTCGACGCTCAGCTCGACGCCGGTGCCGTCGACCGCCCCGACGTTGTCGACCTCGACGGTGTAGGTGAGGCTCTCCCCAGCGCTGACGTCGGTGCGGCCGTCGTCGATCGAGACGGTGAGGTCCGGGCGCTGGACCAGCGCCGTTGCGCAGGAGTCGAGCAGTGCCGCGAGGACCGGCTCCGGGTCGTTGGCGAAGTCGTTGATCGGGAAGAACGCACCGCCGCTGCCCGTCGCGAGCTCCTGATAGGCGAGGGTGTTGTTGGCGACGGTGATGATCGAGAACAGGATGGCACCGTGGTCCTCGAGCGCCTGGGCCGCGTCGGCCGGGGTCGCCTGGTACTGCTGGGTCGGCTCGTCGCCGACGAGGACGACGCACTTGCCGGCCCCGGGCCGCAGCCCCACGTCCGGGCCCAGCGCGTCGATGACGGCGTTGATCCCGGGCTCGGTGCCGCCACCGGTGGTCAGCTGCGCGGCGGCCGCCGCGACGTCGTCGAGGTCGTCGGTGGCGGGCACGATGATCCGCGGCAGGTAGCCGGGGCGGCCCGGTTGGGCCGGGAAGCCGCCGCCGAAGCCCATGACGCTGATCTGGTAGTCGAGCTCTTCGGCGAGCTGATTGGCGATCCGGACGACGTTCTCCCGGATGCGGGCCTGCACGCCGCCCATGGAGCCGGACTCGTCGACGGTGAACACGATGTCGCCGGGCGGCAGCTGCGCCGTCGGGATCTCGACGGCGTCCGAGGACCCCAGGTAGTACGCGGTCTCCGCGAAGCTCGCGGTCAGCGCGCGGTCGGTGCCGAGCGGCAGGTTGAGCGCGACCTCACCGGCGGCGTCGGTGGTCACCGTGCGGGTCTCGCCGCCGAGGCTCACGGTCAGCTCGGCGCCGGCGATCGGCACGAAGCCGGCCGCGGAGTTCCACAGCTTGGCTCGCACGCTCACGCTGCCGTCCCCGGCCGTACCGGGAACCGGATAGACGTTGAGGTACGTCGGGGACTTCTCGACGACGATCTCGGCGGTGTCGACCAGCTCGCCGCCGTCCTTGTCGGTGATCGTCAGGGTCGCGGTGTACTCACCGACGGCGTAGGTGTGCGGGGCGCGCACGGTGGTGTTGTTGCACGGCTGGATCTCCACGACGTCGCTGCCGTCGCCGTAGTCCCAGGCGCAGTGCAGCGTGGCCCGGTCGACGGCGCTCGGGTCGCTCGCCGAGGCGTTGGGGGCCCAGACGGTTCCGACGACGCCGGGGGAGATCTCCGCGACGAACGCGCGGAAGTCCGAGCCCGCGTTGCCGGTGGGCGGCCGGTTGTCGACGGTGACGGTCTGCGTGGCGGAGGACGTCATGCCGTAGGAGTCGACGAGCGTGAGGGTGACCTCGAACTCGCCGTTGTCGGGGAAGCTCCGGCTCGGCGCCAGGGTGCCGTTCGTGGGCGAGCCCTCGCCCCACGTCCAGGTGCGCTGGACGACGGCGCGGTCGGCCAGCCCCTCGGGCGTGGTGTCGGTGAACCGGGCGCCCGTCGCCTCGTTGATGGTGTCAGGGAAGGTGAACGTCGGCTCGACCAGCTCGGGGACCACTCGCTGCAGCAGGCTGCGGGTGGACGTGTTGTCGTCGCCGTCGGTGACCGTGAGCGTCACGGTGTAGTCGCCGGGCGCTGCGTAGGTGTGGGTAGGGCTCTGCTCGGTGGAGGTCTCGCCGTCGCCGAAGTCCCACGCCCACGAGGCGATGTCGCCGTCGGCGTCGGTGGACCGGTCGGTGAAGGTCACTGTCGCGCCGCCGAGCTGGCCGGTAAGGGCCTGGAGCCGGTCGGTCCTGACCGACGAGGTGTTGCCGCGGTTGTTGAGGGCGTCATAGCGCAGCCAGCGGCCGTCCATCGGCGACGACAGCTCGAGCACCTGGAGCGTCGCGTCGTTGGCGAGCTCCTGCTCGACGACGGTGGTGTAGCCGCCCGGCCCCTGGCCCGTGCTCGACAGGCCGAGCCGGACGTCGCGGGGCCGTTGGCTCGTCGAGCTCGCCGGCTGCACCGCGACCGCCTCGACCTGCCAGTTCGCGCCGAGGTCGATGATCGCCCACTGGTTGGTCACCAGCCCGCTGCCGGTCTGCCAGCCGGCCTCGCTGCTGGGGTAGTCCGTGTCGATCATCTCCTGGGCGGAGGTGCTGGCGTTGGCCTGGCTGCTCCACAGCACCGCCTGCCCGCCGTGCTCGAGGCGTGCGACGTCCCCGAGCCCGGTGTCAGGCAGCGGGCTGAAGGCAGCGACGGGCGGCCCGGAGACCAGCACCTGCTGCGTGCTGACCTCCGAGACGACTCCCAGGGCGTCGGTCACCCGAAGCGCGACGGTCGACGTCGCGGCGAAGGCGTGCTGGGGGTGCTGCTCGGTGGAGTCGACGGTGAACGAGGCACCGTCGTGGTCGAAGTCCCACTCCCACCTACCGACGCCGTCGTCGTCGCTCGAGGTGTCGGTGAAGGTCACCGGGTTCCCGACGACGGCGGGGGACGGGGCATAGGTGAAGCTGGCGACCGGGCGGTCGGTGACCGTCACGGTGCGGGTGACGTCGTCCTCGAGCCCGTCGGAGTCGGTCACCGTGAGCCGGACGACGTGGTCACCGGCCGTGGCGAAGGTGTGCGTGGCCTCGGCGGTGGTGGCGTCGACGACGCCGTCCGCATCGACGTCCCACGCCCAGGCCAGGATGGGACCGTCGGGGTCGGTGGCGGTGCTGGTGAAGGTGACCTCCTCCCCGATGACGGCGGGGGAGGGGGAAGCGTCGAAGCTCGCCTCCGGCGGCCCGGTGTCCAGCGTGGCCGGGTTGCAGTCGTCGTCGACGCCGTTGCCGGGGATCTCCGGCTGGCCCGGGTGGACGGCGGAGTTCTCATCGGCGCAGTCGACGTTGGCGTGCCACCCGTCGCCGTCGGCGTCGGGGTGGACGGGGATCGCGGTCCACCGGGTGGTCGCGGCGCGCCCGCGGCCGTCGGTGGTGCGGGCGACGACGGCGTGCGCCTGGCCGGCATTGGCGGCGGTGGCGGCGAAGTCGTAGGCAGCGCCGGTGCCGACGACGTCGGTGCCGACTGTCCATTGCGTGGTGAGCTCGTCGCCGTCGGGGTCGGTCGGGGTGACGGTGAGCTCCTGCGTGCCGCCGATGGGTACCTCGAGGAGCGAGTCGAACGGTGGCGTGGGGGTCCCGTGCGTCGGCGGGCGGTTGGTCGTGGTGACGTTGGATCGGACGAAGCCGGCGGTCTGACGGCCGTCGGCGTCGGTCAGGCGCGCCCCGACGACGACGCGGCCGGGGCGGGTGAAAGCGTGGGTGATCGCGGCGCCGGTGGCGTCGTCGAACGCGCCGTCGTCGTCCAGGTCCCACTCGACGGTCAGATCACCGCAGCCACCGGCACAGTTGACCGAGAGGTTGCGGGGCTGGTCGACCGGCAGGCTCTGCACCGAGATGCTCGTGATGCGCGGGTAAGGTGTCGCGCCGCTGCCGGCGACGACGGCCTCGAGCTCGGAGATGATGGCGTTCATCGAGTTGCCGAGGTCGGTGTAGGCGGCGGACATCTGGTTGTTGACGCTGGCCAGCTGGTTGTACTGCGCGCTGAAGCTGGCGGGGACGTCCTCGCTGCCGAGCTCGTCGAGCAGGGCGTCGACGACGGCGTCGATCTCCGCCGGGCTCGCGCCGAGGTTGCGCAGCTCGCGCTCGTCCGCGTCGCTCGCCCCGTTCGTCTCGAGCTCGGTCAAGGCGTTGCCGAGGCGGGTGTAGGCGGTGTTGAGGTTGATCCCGCTGCTGCTGGCGGCGCTGCTAACCGAGCTGAGGGCGCTGGTCTCGTTGCCCAGTGCGGTGTTGAGCAGGCGGGCGTAGCTCTGGATGTCGCGGGCGTGCATGAGGGCGGCTGCGGCGTCGTCGACCAGGGCGGCGCCCTGGTACTTCTCCAGCGAGCCGAGGAAGGCGGCCGAGAGCTCGTTGATCTCGCTGGTGTGGTCGGCCCAGGTGCTCACCGCCGTCCACAGGGCGTTGTCCGACGGCGGGGTGAACCGTTCGCGAGGGCCGGGCAGGCTCGGCCCGGCGAAGTTCGGGTCCGGCGGGTCGGCGGCGATCCCGTTGTAGTAGGAGGCACGGTCGACGATCACCTTGACGACGTCGAGCTGCAGCCGGATCGTGTCCGCCGGGCTCACCGTGGGGCACCAGGGGTCCGGGACCGGCCCGCCGCTCGACGGGAGGACGCTGCACACGTAGGTGAGGTAGAAGCCCTGGAGGTTCGTCGCGTCGCTGATGAGGGAGTAGGCCATCGTCGCGGCGAAGAAGGCTGCGTAGGCCTGGGCGGCCTCGGTCCAGTGCTCGGCCTGGGCGGTGGCCCCGGACTTCATCTGCGCGATGCGCGGGTCGGGCAGGACCGGGACGTCGGTAGGGATGACCACCTCGAAGGCGTTCTCCAGGATGGAGTCCTCGCCGGCGTCGAAGGTGCCGTCCTGGCAGGTGTCCTCGACGATGTCGTAGGTGCCCGGCCCGACGGTGCCGCCGGGGGCGGTGATCGCTACGACCTCGCCGAAGACCCCGCTGCCGAGACTCGTGCCCTGGAGGGTGTTGGGGGTGCCCGAGACGTCGCTCAGCGCGCCGCCCGCGCCGACCGATCCGCTGGGGACCACGTAGATGTCTGAGGCGGTCCAGAAGACGTCACAGTTGCGGGTGAGGGTGCCGAAGTCGATGACGACGTAGGCGTTCGGCCCGAAGGTGTAGCCGTTGAGGCTGAAGCTCGACGCGTCGGCCCTCGCGGGCGCGGCGAGGATCGCCCCGGTCCCGAGCACCAGCACCGTGCTGAGCACTGCTGCCAGCCACACCCGAAACCGCCGTGTCATCCCAGCTCCTCAGTCCGCCCCACAGGAACATTGATCCTGGCGGAGCAGCACCAGATGTGGCGGAAGACGGAGGATGACTACCGGGTGATCAGCAGCCGGTCAGAGGATGATCTCTGCGCGCCGGGCGGTGGCCGGGATGGCGGAGGGTCAGAGCACCGCCTGGAGGAACGCCTTGGTGCGCTCCTGCTTCGGGTCGCTGAACATCACGGCGGGCTCGGCGTCCTCGATGATGTGGCCCTCGTCGAACATGAGCACGCGGTGGGAGACCTCCTGGGCGAACTGCATCTCGTGGGTGACGATGAGCATCGTGATGTCCGTGGTGTTGGCGATGTTCCGCAGCACGGTGAGCACCTCCCCGACGAGCTCCGGGTCGAGCGCCGAGGTGACCTCGTCCAGGAGGAGGATCTCCGGGTCCATCGCCAGGGCGCGGGCGATCGCTACCCGCTGCTGCTGACCACCGGAGAGCCGGGTGGGGTGGGCGTCGGCCTTGTCGGCCAGGCCGACGAGGTCGAGCAGCTCGTGCGCTCGTGCGGTGGCTTCGGCTTTCGACTTCCCGAGCACGTGGATGGGCGCCTCGATGATGTTTTCCAGCACCGTCATGTTCGGGAACAGGTTGAACTGCTGGAACACCATGCCGATCCGGGTGGCGATCTTGGCGACCTCCTTGGGCTTGCGTGCCACCCGCTTGCCGCCGCGCTCAAGGTAGGTGAACGGCTCGCCGTCGATGTAGATGTAGCCGCCGGTGAGGTCCTCGAGCGTCATGACCAGGCGCAGGATGGTGGTCTTCCCGGAGCCGCTCGGGCCGATGAGCGTCACGCGCTCGCCCTTGGCGACCGAGAAGTTGAGGTCGGACAGGACCGTGTTGTCACCGAACTTCTTGACGACGTTCTCGAAGCGGATGACCGGGTTGGTGTCAGTAGCGGGCAAGGCGCGCCTCCAGTTTTCGGACGAGGATCGAGGTGGGGTAGCTGGCAGCGAGGAAGATGAGGCCAGCCAGGGTGAAGGCCTCGACATATGTGAAGGTGCGCGAGCCGTAGTTCTCGGCGGCGCGGATCATCTCCGGGACCGTGATGACGAAGAGGAACGGCGTGTCCTTGAACATCGAGATCACCCACGTCCCCAGCGCCGGGACCGTGGTCCGAAGCGCCTGCGGGATGATGACCTTGGTCCAGGTCCGGCCCGCGGGCAAGGACAGCGCGGTGGCCGCCTCCCACTGCCCGGGCGGGACGTTGTCGATCCCCGAGCGGTACACCTCGGCCATGTACGTGGCGTAGTGGATTCCCAGCACACCGATCCCGATCCACAGCGGATCCCAGCTGGTGAAGGTGTAGTACACGAACAGCAGCTGAATGACGAGCGGCGTCATCCGGATGAACTCCATCACCCAGTGCACTGGCTTGGCGATGATCGCCGGTGCGGTGCGGCGGACGAAGGCGACCACGAGCCCGAGCAGCGCGGCGATGATCGAGCCGATCACGGTCGCGAGGAGCGTGACCCGAAAGAATGCCTCCAGCAGCTGGGGCAGGACCTCCGCGGCGCGTTCCCAGTTCCACAGGTCTGACATGTCAGCTCACCGCCGAGGGCTTGGCGGCGCGGGGGCGGAAGATGGTCTTGAGCGGCGGTCCGGCGCCCAGCCGGTTCTTGGCGTGGACCTCGGCGAAGTTGGCGATCAGGACCAGCACGTAGGCGATGAGGAAGTACATGAGCATGCCGACGCCGTAGGAGAAGAAGGTGTCATTGGTGCGTTGGCGCAGCACGCCGCTGACGAAGGTGATGTCGTGCATGAAGATAACGAAGGCCACCGCGCTGCCCTTGAGGAGCATGATCCCCAGGTTGCTCAGCGAGGGGATCATGATCGCCCATGCCTGCGGCCACACGATCCGGAACATACGCCGCCTGGGGGAGAGGCTCAGCGCGACGCTCGCTTCCCACTGCCCCGTGGGCACGGCGTTGATCGCGCCGCGAACCACCTCGGCGCCGTACGCGCCGTAGTTGAGGCCGAGGGCCGCGATGCCGCACACGAGTGACGCCACCTGACGGTTGTCGAACAGGCCGGGGAAGACGAGGGGCAGCACGTAGAACAGCCAGAAGAGCTGGACGAGTAGCGAGGTCCCGCGGAAGAACTCGATGAACATGCGGGCACCACCGCGCATCACGATGTTCTGGTGGCGCGCGGTGATGCCGAGTGTCGCCGCGAGGATGAACGCGAGGACCGATCCACCGATGGTGAGCTGCAGCGTCACGAGGATGCCGTCGACGAACTGCGGCCAGAGGTTGACCAGGGCGTCGAAGTTGTCAGCCATGAGACGAGGGCGTCAGCCGATTTCCCCGGAGCACAGCTGCTCGGTGGTGAAGTCACCAGTGGGGCGTTCCTCGGCGGTGAAACCCCAGTCGCCGACCACGGAGAGGTACTCGGCCTCGTCCTCGACGATCGGCGCGAGCTGCTCGTTGTACGCGTCGCGCATGTCGGTGTCCTCCGGACGGAACACGGTGCCACCCGCGCCGTACTGCATCACGCCGTTGATCTCGGCCACGAAGCTCTCGGTGACCTCGATGCCGGCATCCGGAGCGTTGTCAACCATCCAGTTGAGCGAGATCCCGGTAAGCGCGAACACGTCCGCGCGACCGCCGGTGACGAGGTCCATGCCATCCTGCGGGTTGCCGACCTCAGTGGCGTCGATGCCGAGGTCGGCGGCGTAGGTGGCCTCGATGGCGCCCGTCATGGCGGCCATCTGCACGTCGTCCGCGTCGGCGATGTCCTGCATCCCGTGCAGGTCGTGGGGGTTGCCTTCCTCGACCATGAGGGCGGTCGTGTACTGGAACTCCGGGTCGGAGAAGAGCGCCTGCTCGCAGCGCTCGGGCAGGATGGACATCCCGGCTGCGACGGCGTCGAAGTGGCCGGCGTTGAGGCCCTGGATGAGCTGGCCGAACTCCGCCTGGACACCCTCGACGTTCTCGATGCCGAGCTCGCCCCAGATGCGCTCCTGCAGGGCGACGGACGCACCGGCAAGCTCGCCGTTCTCGTCCATGAAGCTGTAGGGCGCCTCACCGGCGAAGCCGACCGTGATGGTGCCGGCCTCCTGCAGTTCGGCGAGCTTGCCGCTGGCGCCGGTGTCGCCGCCATCGGTGGTGGCGCCGGTGGCGTCGCCGGCCGGTGTCTCGTCGCCGTTGTCGCCGCTATCGCCACCGCACGCGGCGAGGCCGAGCGCCAGGACGGCGGCTGCGGCGGGAATGGTCATTCGCTTCTGGGTAGAACCCATGATGTTCATGGTCCCTTCGGTTTGCACGAGGCAGTGCTTCTCGGCCTGAACAGCGCTGTTGTGGAGGCGGCTACCAGGCCTGATGGCCCCGAGTGGTCATGGTGGAGCCACGGTAGGGGGAATGGGCAGGTGTCACAACCTTGTGACTCCGGCCGTGTCGCGCCGGGAACTGCGAGCCGCCGCGGAGAGGATCGGCGCGCATTGGCGACATGGCCACGTCTTGCGGCTCGACGCCGGATGCCACAGCGGGCGGCAGGTCGCCAAGATCATCGTTACGGGATTGAGATAAAGCGGACCTGAATGATGTCAAACATTGACGAGCGCTTGACCGTGAGGTGGGGCATCAGCCAGCGAGGTGGGGGAGGACCTCGGTC
Source organism: Georgenia sunbinii (assembly GCF_036421875.1). Classification (NCBI taxonomy): domain Bacteria; kingdom Bacillati; phylum Actinomycetota; class Actinomycetes; order Allobogoriellales; family Allobogoriellaceae; genus Georgenia; species Georgenia sunbinii. Next base: position 406,273 of record NZ_JAZGOL010000001.1, read on the forward strand.
TCGAACAGCTCGATCCCGCTGGTGTCGTAGGCCGCCTCTGGGAAGTAGCAGATGGCGTAGCCCAGGCCGAGGTCGCCGAGCGCGGAGAGCTTCTCCGTCACCTGCTCCGGCGTCCCGCAGCCGGGCATGCCTCGCACCGAGCGGAGCTCGCGCTCGACGGCGTCGTCGTCGACCCCGGCGCGCCGTAGCCGGTCGGCGAGCTGTGCCAGCCGGTCCTCGACCTCGGCCTCGTCCCGGCCGATCGCGACGTTGTAGTTGGCCGAGCGGACGATCCGGTCGAAGCTGGTGCCGAGCGCGCGGCAGTGCTCGGCCAGCAGCTCGGACTTGCGGGCGAAGCCCTCAGGGGTGCCGTCGAAGTTCGTGTAGTCGGCGTGCTCGGCGGCGATCCGCAACGTCACCCGCTCGCCACCACCGGCGATCCACAGCGGCGGGCCGTCAGGTTGGCGCGGCAGCGGCCGGTTGAGGGCACCGTCGACCCGGTAGTGCGCGCCGTCGAGCGTGGCCGTCCCGGTGCGCCAGGACTGCTGCAGGATCTGGACGGTCTCCTCGAGCATCCCCAGCCGCTCACCGGCTCGCGGGAAGCCGTAGCCGTAGGCGCGCCACTCGTGCTCGTACCAGCCGGCGCCGATCCCCATCTCCAGCCGCCCGCCGCTGACGTGGTCGACGGTCGTTGCCACCTTGGCCAGGTAGGCGGGGGAACGGTAGGCCGCGCAGGTGCACATCTGGCCGAGCCGGACACGCTCGGTGCTCGCCGCCAGTGCCGCCATGAGGGTCCACGCCTCGTGGGTCGCCTCGTCGCTGGGCACCGGGGAGGTGTGGAAGTGGTCGTACACCCAGGCCGACTCCCAGGGGCCGCCATCCGCGCGCCGCGCGAGGTCGCGCATGAGAGGCCACTGCTCGGCGTCCTCGATCCCGAGGAGGTCGAATCGCCAGCCCTGCGGGATGAACATGCCGAACCGCATCTGCGTCATGGCAGGAGGGTAGGTCACGTCGTGGTCACAGACCGTTCGGCGCGCACGATAAAGCGGACATCCTGCGTAGGCTGCGACCATGAGGAGCGAGGAAGAAGTGCGGACGGCCGCCGCCGAGCGTGTCTGGACCGTGCCGAACGTCATCAGCCTGGTCCGGCTGATCCTCATCCCGGTCTTCGCGTGGCTGATCGTCGCCGAGCACGACGTCCTCGCGCTGGTCGTCCTCGCCGTCGCCGGGCTGACCGACTGGGCGGACGGCTTCATCGCCCGGCGGTTCAACCAGGCCAGCCGCCTCGGCCGGGTGCTCGACCCGGCCGCCGACCGCCTCTACATCTTTGCCGCGCTCATCGGGCTCGCCTACCGCGACCTCATCCCGTGGTGGCTGGTGATCATCATCGTCGCCCGGGAGCTCGTGCTCGCCGGCACCATCCCGTTCCTGCTCCGCTACGGCTACGGCACGCTGCCCGTTCACATGGCCGGCAAGACCGGCACGTTCTGCCTGATGTACGCCTTCCCGCTCCTGCTGCTCGGCGCCATGCCGGGCGCCGTCGGTGCGACCGCCTTCGTCATCGGCTGGGCGGTCGCGCTCTGGGGCGTCGGTCTCTACTGGTTCGCCTGCCTGCTCTACGTCGAGCAGGTCGCCCGGATCGTGCGTACCGAACGAGGTCGGGTGGCGAGGTGACGCGCCCGCACACCGATCCGGCCGCGTCGATGACCCTGCTGCGGGAGGTGCTCGACCGCCCGCTCGACCCTGGCTACGCCGCCGCGGCGCGTCGCCGGGACACCGCGCGGCCGCTGCCGTGGTGGCGTCGCATGACTGTTCTGCTGCTCGCAGCGGTGCTCGGGCTGGGCACGGTGTGGGCCGCGCGGGAGCTGCGTGCCCCGACCCCGGGCGCCAGTGCCGCTCGAGTCCTCCTCGTCGAGCAGATCGAGGACGGCACCGGCCGTGCGGAGCGGACCGCGGCGCGCAACGAGGAGGTCGTGGGTCGCATCCACGCGCTGGAGGCGCAGTCACTCACCGGCGCCAGCAGCGCGTACCTCGACCACGTACGGATGCTCGGGGTCAACGCGGGCTCCGTCCGGGTCGCCGGGCCCGGGATCGTCATCACCCTCGATGACTCCCGAGACGCGCAGGAAGGGGAGCCAGGGGCTGAGCTCGGCCTGGTCCAGGACCTCGACCTGCAGATCTTGGTCAACGCGCTGTGGGGCGCCGGCGCCGAGGCGATTGCCATCAACGGTCACCGGCTCACCAGCGTCAGCGCGATCCGCTCCGCCGGCCGGGCGATCCTCGTCGACCTGGCGCCGCTCACCCGGCCCTACGTGGTCGAGGCGGTCGGGCCCGCCCAGGACCTGCAGGCCCGGCTGGCACGGACCACCGGCGGGGAGCACCTCGCCACGCTCAGCGACGTCTTCGGGATCTCCGTCTCGATGTCCAGCGCGGACGAGCTCGAGCTGCCCGGCAGCTCGTTGCGTACCCTGCGGTACGCCGAGCCGCTGGCAGAACCGCCGTCCGTCGAGGGGGAGCTGTGAGCAATGATCGGCGGGCTGCGCGGTACCGTCGGGACCACGTCGTGCGGGAGGTGCGCTAGGTGTTCGCGATCATCGGGCTGGTGGTCGGCGTCGTCGTCGGGCTCGTGCTGGAGCCGACCGTGCCGGCCGCGCTCCAGCCGTACCTACCGATCGCCGTCGTCGCTGCGCTGGACGCGCTGTTCGGCGGGGTCCGGGCGTACCTCGAGGGACTCTTCGACGACCGTGTCTTCGTCACGTCCTTCCTCTTCAACGTCCTCATCGCGGCGTTCCTCGTCTTCCTCGGGGACCAGCTGGGAGTGGGCAGCCAGATGACGACGGCGATCGTCGTCGTGCTCGGTATCCGGATCTTCTCCAACGTGGCCTCCATCCGGCGGCAGATCTTCAAGGCATGACACCGGACCCGCAGGGCAGCCGGCCCGAGGACGCCTCGCGCCCACCGGCACCACCGGCCGGGACCGCTGGTGCCGGTGGGCAGTCACCGCTGGCCCGGCTGCGCCACCTCATCCTCGGCACCCGGCTCACCGGGATCCACGTCCTCATCGTGCTGCTCTGCGTCGGGTTCGGCTTCGCCGTCGTCGTCCAGGTGCGGCAGGGTGAGGAGGACGCCTACGCATCGATGCGGCAGGACGACCTCATCCGGCTGCTCGACGAGCTCACCCAGCGCAACGACGAGCTCGACGAGGAGGGTGCCCAGCTTCGGCAGGAGCTCGCGGAGCTGGAGTCCGGCTCCAGCACACGCGCGGCGGCACAGGAGGCCGCTGAGCAGCAGGCCCAGGTGCAGGGGATCCTCGCCGGCACCCTCGCCGTCGAGGGCCCTGGCATCGAGCTGGTCGTCATCGACCCGGACGCCGCGATCTCGGCGCCCACCTTCGTCAACGTGCTCGAGGAGCTGCGCGCCGCCGGCGCCGAGGCGATCGAGCTCGACGGGCAGCGGATCACCATGTCGAGCTGGATCACCACCGGCGCCGACGGGATCGTGGTCAGCGGGACCGAGCTCACCTCGCCCTACGTGTGGCGTGCCATCGGCGACCCTCACACACTCGCCGGCGCGCTAGGCATCCCCGGCGGTGCGCTGGCGTCGATCCGGGGGGCCGGAGGAGAGGCGGAGGTCACTCAGCACGAGGACCTGCGGATCACCGCGGTGCGGGAGCTGGAGTCGCCGGAGTCGGCGACGCCTGTCCCTGCTGACGAGTCCTGAAGACCACCGCGCCGCCGGGGAACTATGCTGGTAGCCAGGACGGGCGACAACCCTGGCCGAGACATGGGAGCGATGACTATGACGACCGAACCGGAACCGCAGGACAGCGCGAGCACGACCGCTCGGTTCGGGGCGATCACCGAGGGCGACGACGCCGCCACCCGCCTCGACAAGTCCCAGGAGGACCTCGCCGCGGTCAGCGGGCTGCCGCCCGGGCACGCGCTGCTCATCGTGCAGCGAGGCCCGACCGCGGGTGCCCGGTTCCTGCTCGACGCCGAGCGGACGCTCGCCGGCCGGCACCCGACCGCTGACATCTTCCTCGACGACGTCACCGTCTCGCGCAAGCACGCCGAGTTCATCGCCCACGAGGGCGGGTACATCGTGCGCGACGTCGGGTCGCTCAACGGCACCTACATCAACCGGGAACGGATCGACTCCGCGGTGCTCACCGCCGGCGACGAGGTGCAGATCGGCAAGTACCGGCTGACCTACCACCCGAGCCCCAACCAGGCGACGAACGGCGACGCCGCACTGTGAGTCCCCGCGCCCTACCCGCGTCGTCGGGCCCCGGCGACGACCCCTGGGACGACGGCGCCACGGCCCCTGGACCCTGGCCGCCAGGAGCGTCGCGGCGCGCCACGATGACCATCGGGGCGGTGCTCGGCGTCCTGCAGGCCGAGTTTCCCGCGGTACGGATCTCCAAGCTGCGCTTCCTCGAGGAGCAGGGGCTGGTGACTCCGTCACGCAGCGGGTCCGGGTACCGGATGTACAGCCAGGCCGACGTCGAGCGGCTGCGGTTCGCGCTCACCGCGCAGCGCGACTCGTTCCTGCCGCTGCGCGTCATCCGCGACCAGCTCGCCGACCTCGACGCCGGTCACCCGGTGGAGACCGCCCCCGGGACACGGGTCGTCACCCGTGACGGCGAGCTCGTCGCCCCGCGGCCCTCGGCGCGGGTACGCGCGCAGGAGATCGCCGACCTCACCGGCGCCAGCCTGAGCCAGGTGCAGGACGTGGCCGACGCCGGCCTCATCGTCGCCGACCCCCGGGGCCGGTACCCGGGACGCGCCGTCGCCGTGGTCCAGCACGCGCTGGCCCTCGCCCGCCAGGGGATCAGCCCGCGCAACCTGCGCACCGTCCGTAGCTCCGCCGAGCGTCAGGCCGACACCATCGACCAGGTTGTGGCACCGATGCGCGCCCAACGGTCGGGGGCCGGGCGGGAGCGGGGCGCGGCTCGCGCCCAGGAGCTCGGCGAGCTCTACTCCCAGCTGCACGCCGAGCTGCTGCGACAGGCGGTCGACGACCTCGCCTGAGGTCCGGTGCAGCGCTGGCGGTCCGCCGGTGTTATCGACACCCGCCGCAGGAGTCGGCTCCGATATGCCTCGCGAGCCCGACCCGTTGGCCGTACCGTGGTGCCATGCGTGAGATGGACGTGCTCGGCGTCCGCGTGAGCATCCCGGAGAACGAGGTCGTTGTCGTGCTCGCGGCACGAGGCGGCTCGGTCGTCCTGCCGATCGTCATCGGCCCTCGGGAGGGTGCGTCGATCGCGACGGCGCAGGCGGGGATCGTGCCGGAGCGTCCGCAGACCCACGACCTCATGATCACCCTGTTCACGGCCACCGGCCTCACTCTCACCGAGGTGAGGGTCACGCGGCTCGAAGCGGGCACGTTCCACGCCGAGCTCGTGCTCTCCTCCGGTCAGCGGCTGGACGCACGGCCGTCCGACGCGATTGCGCTCGCACTGCGTGCGCACTGCCCGGTGCTGTGCGAGGACACCGTGCTCAACGTTGCGGGCGTGATCATGGAGAAGGAGCACGAGGAGCACGAGGAGGACAGCGGCGAGGTCGTCCAGGAGTTCCGGGAGTTCCTCGAGACGGTCGAGCCCGAGGACTTCGAGCGCTGAAGTGTCATGGCCAGGCAAAGTCTCAACGTGAACTGAAGGGTCAGACTCGCCGCTCAGAACTGCGCTCGGCGCGCCGTTGCGGGTGTCGTTGACTGGGCCTGCCGAGCAACCTAGCGTGAGATCATCAAGGCCAGCGCACGGCAGGTGCGGGGCACGAACCGAACGGGAGCTCATGTGAGCGGCAGCGATGCAACGGCCGGGGCGACGCCCGGGGTGCCGCAGCGGGCGCAGGGGATGCTCTTCGGCGACGAGCTGCCCGACCTCGACACCGAGACCGGTTACCGCGGCCCGACGGCGTGCCGTGCGGCCGGCATCACCTACCGGCAGCTGGACTACTGGGCCCGTACCGGCCTCGTGGAGCCCACCGTCCGTAATGCCAGCGGCTCCGGCTCGCAGCGGCTCTACAGCTTCCGGGACATTCTCGTCCTCAAGGTCGTCAAGCGGCTGCTGGACACCGGGGTCTCCCTCCAGCAGATCCGCACCGCCGTGCATCACCTGCACGAGCGCGGCGTCGAGGACCTCGCGCAGATCACCCTCATGAGTGATGGTGCGAGCGTGTATGAGTGCACCAGCACCGACGAGGTGATTGACCTCGTCCAGGGAGGCCAGGGCGTCTTCGGCATCGCCGTCGGGCGGGTGTGGCGTGAGGTCGAGGGTGACCTTGCCGAGCTGCCCACCGAGCGGGCCACTGGTACTGACAGCTCCGTCGAGGATGAGCTCGCCAAGCGGCGCCGCGCCCGCGACGTCGGCTGAGCCGCCGGGCTGAGCAGTGCGGCGGGCCGGGTGAGGCTCGTCACCGGTGGGGGCGGATCCGGGCAGTATCGCGCGCTCGTGACGACGCGAGCAATCTGGCGGGGGAGTAGTCCCCACCGGCGAACCGTGGATGGCGTGGGGTGTTTGTCCAGGTGTCTCCTAGGATCGGAGCATGAGTAACCCCATCGCGGGCTGGTATCCAGACCCCTCAGGCGACACCACGAAACTCCGATACTGGGACGGCTCGAGCTGGACGGAGCATTTTGCTCCCACCCAGCCAGTAGCAGCACCGGACCAGGGCGTTGGCGGGCCGGGCGGCCAGCAGGCTCATGCCGGCAGCGCCGATCAGGCCGCTCCGACCGAAGCCTTCTCCGCCGGGGCGCTCGGCGGCGGGGTGCCGGCCGACCCGGCCGACCCGGCCGCCGAGCCGACGCAGGCGTTCGGCGGCGGCGACGCCACAGCTGCGGCAGCCGGGCAGGCATACGGGCAGGCTCCCGCTGAGCAGGGTTACGGGCAGCAGCCCGACTATGGCCAGCAGCCCGGTTACGGGCAGCAGCCCGGCTATGGGCAGCAGCCCGGTTACGGGCAGCAGGCTGGCTATGGCCAGCAGCCTGGCTATGGGCAGCAGCCTGGCTATGGGCAGCAGCCCGGCCAACCGGCTGGCTACGGCCAGCAGCCTGGGCAGCAGGCTGGCTACGGCCAGCAGCCCGGTTATGGACAGCAGCCTGGCTACGGCCAGCAGCCCGGTTACGGCCAGCAACCTGACCAGGGCGCGCAGTCCTACGGTGTGCCGGGTGCCGGGGCGCAGGACCTCTACGGCGCGCCGACCGGTTCAGGCCAGGACGGCGGTGGTTCCGGCAAGGGGCTCATCGTCGGAATCATCATTGCTGCGGTCGTGCTCATCGGCGCCGCGGTGACGGCCGTCATCCTGCTGCTCGGCGGCGATGACGACGCGCCGGCGCCGACGCCCACGTCACAACCGACGGCGGAGCAGACGACCGAGGCGGCGACTGAGGAAGAGACCGAGGACGAGACGGACACGACTGGCCCGGAGCCGACCACCGACGCACCAGCGGCGCAGTCCGGTGGTCCGATCGAGCTGGGTACCGAGGTTGCCGGCAGCGTCGACGCCGACGCCCCGTGGGTCGGCACGCTCACGATCACCGAGCCGACCGCCGTCGTGCTGGATGCGCGCAGCGAGGCCGTCGATCTGACGATCGCTGTCACCGGTGACGGCGTCGACGCCGAGAACGACGACCGCGGCCAGTTCGGACGTTTCGCCGACGCCCGCTCGCTCGACCCGGCGCTCGGCATCTTCCTCGAGGCCGGTGACTACGACGTGTCGGTCGCCGGCTGGAGCTCCAGCGCCTCCGGCGACTTCACGCTGACCGCTTCAGCGGTCGAGATGGTGGATCCGGGATCGGCCGTCCAGATCGAGCTTGAGGGGGACGAGGCATGGTACGGCGCCATCGAGGTTCCGGCGGACGCCAGTCAGCTCACGCTGGACACCGTGTCGTCCGAGGGGGACCCCCGGATGGGCATCATGAGCCCGAGCGGCGCCAACGACGGCAACGACGACAGCTCCGACAGCTCTGGCAGCTGGTCCGACCCGTACCTCAGCGTCACCGCTGAGCCGGGGGTGTACCTCGTGGTGATCAGCGAGTACTACGGCGACGCGACCGCGGTCGAGCTGACGGTCTCGCTCGACTGACGCCCGCAGCTCCTGGTGCCCCCGTGGTGAATCACGGGGGCACCAGCATCCCTGCCGGCGATGCGCCGGTCGGACCACTGGACCGAGAGAAGCTCGATGGACCAGCATCCCTACGCCACTCCGGTCCGCCTCGTCGGCGAGATCGTCACAGTCGAGCCTCTCGCGACCGAGCACCACGATGACCTCGTCGATGCCGTGCGCGACGGGGAGCTGTGGCGCCTCTGGTACACCCGCATCCCCGCGCCGGAGATGATGGCTGACGAGATCGCGGCTCGGCTGGCCAAGCAGGACGCCGGGCAGATCGCCGCCTTCACCCTGCGCGCCACGGCCACCGGCGAGGCGTTGGGCATGACCACCTATCTGCACCTCGACCCGGCGAACCGGCGCCTGGAGATCGGGTCGACCTGGCTGCGGCGCAGCGCCCAGGGCACCGGTGCGAACGCGGAGGCAAAGCTCCTGCTGCTGCGCCACGCCTTCGAGACCCTCGGCTGCGAGGGCGTCGAGCTCCGGACCCACCACCGGAACGCCCAGTCGCGCGCGGCGATCGAACGGCTCGGGGCTCACCTTGACGGGGTGCTGCGCCGGCACATGCTCCTGCCCGACGGGACCTGGCGCGACACCTGCGTCTACTCGGTGCTGGCCGCTGAGTGGCCGAGCGTGCGCGCCGGGCTCGAAGCGCGACTCTGACCCCGACCCGGGTCCGTCACGGCTGACTGACCCGCCGCGCAACGATCGCGCCGTGCGGCCGGTGGTCAGGCCCGGTCCGAGTGTGGGTCTCGAGGACCTGAAAGCCGGCCTCGTGGAGCTGGCGGGTCATCTCGTGCACCGGCCAGGTGTAGGCGGCGACGACGGCATGGTCGAACCTCGCGATCGTCGGCCCGTCGAAGAACCCGAGCAGCAGTCCTCCGCCTGGACGGATCACTCGCGCGAACTCGGTGAGCGTTGCTTGAACGGCTGCTGGCTCGTGGTGGATGAGTGAGTACCAGGCGAGGATGCCGCCGAGGGTGCCGGCATCGGCCTCGAGCGCGTCGATGCTACCGATCCGGTAGGAGACGCCGGGGTACCGCGAACGGGCCGAGGCGATGAACTCGCTCACCAGGTCGATGCCCGCGGCGGCAACGCCCTGCTCGACGAGGTAGTTCGTCCAGTGGCCCGGGCCGCACCCCGCGTCGAGCACCGGCCCTCCAACGCCCGTCGCCCAGGTGCGTATGAGCTCGTTGTCGGCGGGGTGCATGGCCGCCATCGAGCCCAGGCGCTCGGCGTACTCGGCTGCGCGACGTGCGTAGGAGCGCTGAACATCCACAGCCACCACCTTGGCCATCGCCACCCGATTTTCCTCGACGACCGGCGTCACGCCATGGGAAGGGTTGCCGTGGCGGGCCGCGGGTCGGAGCGGAGCCGGCCGTAGGTGAGGACGTCGACGCGGTCGTCGTCGATGAGAAACTTCTCGCGCTCCAGGCCTTCCCGGACGAATCCGGCGGCTCGCGCGACGGTGCCCGATGCCGGGTTGTCCACGCGGTGGCCGAGCTCGAGGCGATGCAGACCGGCGTCGGACAGCGACCAGTTCGCCACGGTCGCCGCCGCACGACTCGCACGGCCGCGGCCTCGGTGCGCGGCATGCAGCCAGTACCAGAACCAGCCGCTGAGGTTCCTGGCATCGACCGACACCGCCACCAGCCCGACGACGATGTCGGACTCGGTCACCGCCCACGCGCGATGGGGGCCATCTGGTGCCACGAGCCGGCGGACGTATGCGCCGGCATCGTCGAGTGTCTCGACGTCGCCCTGGCGCGCCATGTCTGCCGCGGACTGGAAGGCGGCCAGCACGTCCGGGGCATCGGCCGAGCGCAGCGGTCGTAACGTGGTGGTGGTCACCCCGTCATGTTCCCAGCCTGAGCTGCAGGCACCAAGCACGGGGGAGGGGCGCGGCGCACGTCGTATGGGGGAGTGGCCCCGGATCAGGGAGCTGCCTGGTGCCAGCGTTGCAGGCCGCTGAGATGCTCCTCGGTTACCGGTAGGTCGATGGTTTCTCCGTCGCGCTGGATGAGCACAAGATACCTTCTCCTCCCTTTGAGGATGCTCGGACGGATCTCGGAGATGTCCTCCCATCGGTACGTGGTCCTCCTGGGGGAATCACCAGATGAAGGCCGTCCAGGTCAGCCTCGAGTCGAGTTTTGCTCTGGCTCCAGGCAGCCAACGCAGCGACGACGGAGAAGCCGGCGTAGAGCACCGGGAGCGCAATTCGCATGACCACTTCCATTTCGTCAACGTTTAACCAAGCGATTCTGCGTCGCCTCGTTGAAGTAGGTGTGGCGCTACCAGTATGCCGCGCTGCCGGATGAGTCGGTGTAGCGCGTGTCGACCTGGTCCGGGTCGATCGAGCGGGTCGCCAGCACGGTGGAGGCGTCGAGTCGGGGCTCGGTGTCGTCCTCAGCAGGTGCATGGTAGACACGGATGCGATCACCAAGCACAGCTGTGACAGGCTCCGAGGCGTTGTGTGGTCGTTCAAGCGCATGAACCAGTACAGGGTCGTCTCGTCGAGAACCGCGCTCACAGCGGCTCTCTCGTAGCCGTCCTGGGTGAGCCGTCCGACGTAGAAGATGGTGCCGGTTTTGAAGCCCTGCGTGCTGCGGACGGTTAGGCTGGTGCCGCTTTCGTAAGCAGCCGCCAGTTCGGTCCTCTCCCGAACGTTGCTGTCTGCGAATGATCTGCATGAAAGCGTCGTTCCCATACACCCCTAACTAATCACGTTTGCGAGGAAGAATAAAGTGGACTTGAGTGGGCTGGCTGAGTTCCTGACGTCAGCCACTGCGCCGTGGTGGTCTGGGCTCCTGGGAATATTACTTGGTGGAGTCGGCACCTACCTCACCACTAAGAGGAGCGACGAACGAAGGCAGGCCGCCGAGCGACAAACTCGCCTTGATCAACAACAGTTTGATCAGCAAGCTCTGTCCGACCAACGGACCTATGACGTAGAGCAGCAACGCAGAGCGGACGTCCGTAAGGCCATCGCTGGCCTTGTGGCAGCTTCAGCGAAGTGCGAGCAAACCGCCTTCAGCCTGGCAGCCCACAGCACGCTCGAAAACCGTCGAGAGTCACTCGTCGCCATAGGTGACGCGACATACCACTTCTCGCAGGTGCAACTGCTCGCGGGCGGGCCGGTCTTAATGGCTGCACTCGAACTTCACAACGCCTCCCGGGTACTCAACCTCAAGCCCGGAGTCGACAACCTGGTCAACAACGTCGGGGATGTGACTCAGAAGCGGCTAGCGCTAATCTATACCGCAAAAGCGAATCCAGCCTTCACCTGAGCCAAAGCAAAGAGCGATTCAGCAGAAGGTCGTCGGGGCGGGTGGCCGCGCGGTCAGGTCGGGGCAGCGAGCTGTCGTAGTTGGGTGATGGCGTCGGCGGCGAGGTGGGCGCAGGGCGCTTTGTCGTTGAGGTGGAGCATGACGCGTCGGGCGCTGCGGGTGATGATGGCGGGATCGCGAACAGGCGCAATCGTAGTCGTTCGGGTTCCCAGCGGCGGGCGGCGTGGTCGCCGGAGGCAAGCATCTGCATCCAGGCGGTCGCCGTCGCCGACTCGGTGGAGGACTGGTCGAGGGGAGGGGCGCCTGTCCGGCCGGTGATGCGTCAGACGCGATACGGCGTGTGTTCTGACATAATGTACATTATCGGCGTTGCGACAGAAGTGCGATCGACCGCCGTCGGCGAGGCTGCCGGACTCACGTCGGAGCGCGACAACGCTGCAACGACCCGACGCTTGATCTGTCGGTCCTCAGTGTGGCCCGACCGATGACATTTCCGCGCCGTGCTGGTCTGTACAGCAAAGACCGTCTCACGGGAGGCTGACGCCATGCGCAAACTCACCTACGGCATGAACCTGAGCCTGGACGGCTACATCGCCGCCCCCGGCGACGACATCGGCTGGAGCGTACCGAGCGACGAGCTGTTCCAGTGGTGGTCCGACCGGGTGGGTATGACGGGCCTGACGCTGTACGGGCGCAAGCTGTGGGAGACGATGAGCTCCCACTGGCCCACTGCCGACCGGCAGCCTGGCGTCACACCGGCGGAGATCGAGTTCGCCCACCGCTGGCTGGACATGCCGAAGGTGGTGTTCTCCTCGACGACCAGCACGGTCGACTGGAACACCCGTCTGGTCACCGGCGACCCGGTCGCCGAGATCGCCCGGCTCAAGGCCGAGGACGGCGGCCCCATGGACATCGGCGGCGCCACGCTCGCGGCGGCCGCGATGCGGGCCGGGCTGATCGACGAGTATGTGCTGGCCACCGCGCCGGTCTTGGTGGGCAGCGGCACGCCGTTCTTCACGGCCCTGGACAGCTGGGTGAACCTGAACTTGGTGGAGACCCGGACGTTTCCCGACGGCGTGGTCCTCACCAGGTACGAGACCAGGCGCTGAGGTTCGGCGGGCGGCAGGCGAACCATCCGGCATGGTGCTGCGTTCCGTGAGGCCGAGCGGGTTCAGTCGGCGAGTCCGAGAAAGACGAGAAGCGCACGGTCAAGTCGGACAAGATCGGCATCGGAGACTCGGCCGAGGTGGTCGCGCACGTTCGCTCGCGGCATCGTCGCGACCTTGTCGACCATGATCTGACTCGACTTCTCGATGCCCGTGGTGCTGGTCGGCTCTACCGTGATCCGGACGAGGGGCGCCTGGATCGGGTTGGTCGTCAGTGGGCACACGGTCACCGATGCGGTCGAGTCGAACCGATCATCCTGGACGATGACGACGGGTCTCGGCTTGCCGGTGTAGTTGCCGCGTGCGGCAGCGATGTAGATGTCGCCCCGCCTCACCCGTCGGTCTCCCCCTCGGTGTCCCACTCGACCGAGATGGCATCAACGAACGCCTGGTCGTCGGCCTCATGCTCGCTGGCAGCGATGGCAGCAGACTGGCGGTGAGCTTCGGCGACGAACTCTGGAGCCCGCACGTCGGGCACCCAGATCTGAACAGGCCTCAGTCCTTGCTCTCGCAAGCGTCGACGGTGCTCGCGTACTCGCTCTTGTGTGCTCGCCATACCACCATGTTACATGTAACGATGTGGCTCGACAACGGGTCTGCTGCCCGATGAGTCCTTGGTGCAGGCGTCGCGCGCATCGCTCGCCCTCTCCCCCGGCGGGACCGCGGTATCCCCTGCTCCAACCGGATCCGATCGCCGGCCAGCGCAGTGCGCGGATCGGCAGCTCGATCACCGCGGCTACCCGTCCCGGCGCCGGTCGTACCGTTCCGGCAACGGACCGAAGCCGGCCGCCACGTAGGTGGCCACGGCTCCGACGTTCGAGGTCGGCGTGCACACGAGCACGCTGGACGCGCCGAGCTCCCGGAGTGTGGCCGCCGCGGCGACGGTGATCGCCGTGCCGAAGCCACGCCCGCGGTGCTCCGGGTGCACGCCCAAAGGCTCGATCAGACCGGGCCGTCCCGGGCCGGCCGACCAGACCGTGATGGCCGCGGCCGCCGCGGCGTCGTCGTCGCGGGCAACCAGGCACCGGCCATCGGCATACAGCGGGCCGGCGGCCATTGCGTGCCACCGCTCGTCGGTGAACGACGACGCGCCGAACGAGGCGCGCTGCACCATCGTGCGGTCGCGCACCTGGGCGTGCCCGACGACCTCGACGTGGGCCCCGGGGACCGGGAACGGCGCGGTGAGGTCGTGACGCAGCGGCGTCCAGGGTTCGTCGGCGGTCCAGCCGCGCTCGGTGAGCACGTCCTTGACCAACGCCCCGGTGGGGGCTTCGACGGTGACGGCTCCCCCGGGCAGGACGCCACGCTCGGGACGCGTCACGTCCTCGGCCAGGTGCCGAGCAAGCTCCTCGTCATCCTGCGCGACCGGCGCGATCCCGAGCCGCAGGAGCGTCGGCCCGTCCAGCAGCCCGACGGCGACGACCTCTCCCCCGCGACGCCAGGTCCGGACGGCGGCCGCTGTCGCCGCCGCGCCCCATCGCCAGTACCAGCCGACGTCCCCGGGATGGAGCTGAAGCGGTGCGGCGTCGTCCTGCCACGCCTGCAGCGCGTCCAGCGCCTCCCCCAGCCCGTCGACGGTCGGCGCGCCCAGCTCGATCACCATGGGCGCCATCAGACACCAGCATGCCGCGGGCCCGCGCCCTCATTTCCCGGCTCAGCTGTTTGCGGCGCAGACGGTGGCTACCGGTCCGTGCCCGCGTCACCGACGATCGGGCCTGCCGCGTCCTCAGACCCGGTCGGAGGCTCGGCGGCGGGTGGTGCGATGGGCGCGGATCACCAGCGTGGCCACCACAGCCGCGAACACCGCGAACCCGACCCAGATCATCGCTTGGCTGACGTTCAGGGGTACCCCGTCGACATCTGGGGTGCGTCCGCCGTCACGGCCGGTCGCCGCGACCAGCAGAAGCAGCAGGATCGTCGCGGTGGCGGCTGCGCGTCCCACGAGGCGGCCGACGCGGTCGGTCATTGTCGCCCCTGGCCGGTACGCCGGCCGCAGCAGCCGGACGAGGAGAAGTCCGGCGATCGGTAGCTGCAGCAGCCAGATGGTGGTTCGGAACGCGCCGTCGTACCAGACGTTCGTGCCGTACAGCAGGGTGTGCCACACGCTCAGGACGTACACGATGATGATCGAGGCGTGCAGGACCCGCCACACTCGCGGCCCCATCGCCCGGCGGGCGTAGAACGCCAGCCCGAGCGGGATGGCCAGGTACAGCGCGATGAGTCCGATGAGGATCGCGATAACGCCAGTGCCGCTGTCGTACCCGCCGGGGACGAAGGTGTCGGCGAACGCGCGCCACAGGCGACCGACCCATCCCGCCTCCGCACGGTTCTGCCGAGCCATCTCGACGAAGAACCAGAAGGCATGGACGAACATCAGGCCGATGGTGGTCAGGCTCGTCGTGCGGTGCCACTTCTCGATTCGGGCGACCGAGACCGGCACCCAGCTCGGGAGGCGGCTGGAGCGCATCAGGCCAAGCATGACGGTGATCCACGCCCAGAGGAGGCCCGACCAGCCGAAGGCCTGGCACATCCAGTACATCCAGTACATGGGCTCGGACAGGTGCGGCATGATCACGGTCGTCGCGGACGTGCCTGCTTCGATGCGCCAGTAGAGCAGCGCGAAGATCGCCAGCGTGACCACCAGTGCCACGGTCGCGTCAAGAACGACAGCCCGCAGGTCCTCCTTCAGCGCGCGGACATCGAACCATGCCCGCCGGCGCGTCGTAGTCGTGTCAGTCACCGTTGACCACCTATCCCCTGCCCCTGGGCAAGCTGCTCGACGTCGAACATTTCCGTGCTGTCGACGAGGAGCCTACGGTGACCTCCAGCTGGCGAGACGCGAGGTCCGCCATGCGGGCCGCGCAAGGCCGCTCCCCCACTGGTTCCTCGGCTTCGGCGGGTGGTCGGTCCGTTCCCGCGGGATGGCCACCGCTACGTCAGCAGCTCGTCCGAGGCGGACGTTGCGGGGGCGCTCGGAGCAGGCCAGACGGCCCGCAGGATCCGGATCGCATCGTCGAGGTCGACTCCGGCGCTGGCCCCCGCTCGAGCGAGGGCGCGGGCATGCTCGATGACGTCGGGTGGTGTGGTGCTGGCCTGGGGATGCACCCGGGTGCCGCCACCAACTCGCGTCTGGAGCAGTCCTTCTCCTTCGAGTAGCCGGTAGGCCTTGGCCACGGTCCCGGGCGCCACGCCGAGGTCCTTGGCCAGCTGTCGCACGGAGGGAAGCCGTTCTCCGGCAGGGAGCTGGTCGGTGGCGACCAGGCCTCGGATCTGGCCGCGAATCTGCTCGGCGGGCGATCCGTTGGCGGTCAGCGAGATACGGATTGCCATGGCGCCTTGGACTTCATGTGCGTGGCGGGAAGCACTGCTACGAGGAGGATGGCGAACCAGAGGAACCAGCCGCCCAGCTCGGCAACCGTCGCGGTGAGGCGCATAGGGGTCTCGAGGATGATGAGCGGTGGCCGGGCGGAGATCCACCCCTGGTCGGTGGGGAGTCCAGCGGTGAGGCGCGCAGTCCCCACCAGGTGCTGGAGGATCGAGGCGAGGTGGACCAGCATCGCACCGAGGCTCATGGCCAGGATGTTGCGGGTGCGCCACCGGCGGGTGGCGACGTCGGCCAGCTGCTCGTTCAGCGCGGGCCTCGCGACAGCCTTGACGGCTATGAGCGTGGCGACCAGGAGGAGCGCGAGGAGGACCATGCTCGGCAGTGAGTAGTACCAGCCGTAGATGTCTGCCCCCGCGACGACGCCGTTGCCGATCTCAATCTCGTAGCTCCGATAGCGACCCTGGTCGTCGGGAATCGAGGCTTGCCCGGCAAGCACGCTCACCACGAGCACGGTGATCGCCAACGCGGGCAGGGCGACCAGCAATCCGGGCGCTGTGAAGCTGGTCAGGGTCCGTGGCGACAGGTCCGCGGAGCCGGTTGCGTCGTGGCGAACCGCCGGCAGCACCAAGAGTACGACGGCGACGATTCCGGCGCCCAAGGGTGCCGCAAGACTCACGAGCGTCTGTGTCGTGGAATCCGCGAAAGGGGTCGGCAAGACCCACGAGAGCCGCTCGATCACGACGGCGACGACCGCGAGTAGGGCGGCGGTCAGCGTCCAGCCCCGCACCGAGCGACCGACCTCGGGTCGGCTTCGGTGGCGGACGAGGGCACCGAACAGCAGCACGGCGAGCAGGCTGATCAGCGGACCGTCGAACATGACCCGTAGTTGCAGCAGCGTCAGCGTCATCGTGAGTTCCCGGGGAAGTGTGTCAGGTGGTTAATACACTTTGTACCACGAGAGTGATGCAGTCTCCAGGCATGCTTCGTCGCGGCGCGCGCTACACCTCGCCTCGTCGTCCCACCCGTGCTCGTAGTGAAAATGTTCGTGGAAGCTCTCCGCCCATTCCTTGAGCCGCGTCGTCAGCTCCGACGAGAGTGACCACTCACTCGCGCTGGTCTCTCCGTCGCTCCACGTGCCACTAGACCGGCCCGAGAATCCGGTTCTTTCGCGCCTCGTACTCGTCCGCTGTGATGGCCCCAGCCTCACGGAGGTGGGCCAGCCGGCGCACGTGCTCGACGGCGTCGGCTGCGATGGGTGCCTCGTGATGTCGTTGCGAGCGACGGGTGAACCGCACGAGGAGGACGACGGCGGTGACGACGAGACCGACGATGATGACCGATACCACGCTCCACGCCATGTCGTAGGTCGCCGGCAGGAGCGGGCCCTGCGATGCCGCGCTTCGGATCATGTCGGCACGGTATCAGCGCGCCATCATGCGTTCGTGTCGCGAACGGCAAGACCCTCGGAGCGCCATGCCGCCAGGAGGCGGCCGTCGCCCGAGCTGGCGAGAAGCTCAGGATCCTCCACGGCAACCGCTGCAGCGCAATGGGTAGCGTCGTATCCCCGGAGGCCGTAGACCTTGGCGAGCCGCGCGGCTTCGGCCATGAGCCCCTGATCGAGCTCGATCACGTGCACGACCAGCCACAGGGCATCGAGGATGGCGGTGCCCTCGTGGGACTCGTGGCTCGAGACCCTGCCCAGCCGTTCGGCAAGGGCGAGTGCTGCTGCCGCTTCGATATAGGCGAGGGGTGTGGCCGTGATGGTGTCGGCGGCGTCCCACAGCTCGCCGCACGCGGCTGAGGTCGGCTCGTCGACTAACAACGGCACCAACGCCGAGGTGTCGACATAGAGGATCACCGGCGCTGCTGATCAACGAGGTCGCTCACCGTGCCGGAAGTCTTGATCGGCGCCGGCCGGCGGTCCTTCGGTCGGCTGGCGGGTGTGACCTTGCCCGCTGCGATCAGCTGCTCCAGCTTCGTCGGCGCGCCGACCGGGATGATCCGGGCAACTGGCCGGCCGTGGTCGGTGACGGTGATCGTGTGTCCGTCGCGCACCCGTGCGAGGTGGCGACTAAGTCCGTCTCGCAGTTCTCGAACACCGACGTCCATGACGGATTCTCCCATGGCCATAATTGGATTAATCTATATGGCTATATAGTCACCCAACTCAGTTCGGTTCAATACCCGAGACCTCGTCCCGGCAGGACGCGGTGCCGTCACCGGGACGGCGTTAGAGGTCAGCCCCCACGTACTCCGCGAGGTGCTCCCCCGTCAGCGTCGCCTGGCCGGCGACGAGATCGGCCGGCGTGCCCTCGAACACCACGCGACCGCCGTCGTGCCCGGCGCCGGGGCCGAGGTCGATGATCCAGTCGGCGTGCGCCATCACCGCCTGGTGGTGCTCGATGACGATGACTGACGTCCCGCCGTCGACCAGCCGGTCGAGCAGGCCGAGCAGCTGCTCGACGTCGGCGAGGTGCAGCCCGGTGGTCGGCTCGTCGAGGATGTAGACGTCGCCCTTCTCCCCCATCTGGGTGGCGAGCTTGAGCCGCTGCCGCTCGCCGCCGGAGAGGGTGGTCAGCGGCTGGCCGAGGGTGAGGTATCCGAGTCCGACGTCGACCAGCCGGGTGAGGATCTTGTGCGCCGCGGGGACCCGCGCCTCTCCCCCGGCGAAGAACTCCTGGGCCTGCTCGGCAGGCAGCGCGAGCACCTCGCTGATGTCCTTGCCGCCGAGGGTGTACTCCAGCACGTCGGCGCTGAACCGCTTACCGCCGCACTCCTCACAGCTGGTGGAGACGGTCTCCATGAACCCCAGCTCGGTGAAGATGACGCCGGCGCCCTTGCACACCGGGCAGGCGCCCTCGGAGTTCGCGCTGAACAGCGCCGGCTTGACGCCGTTGGCCTTGGCGAACGCCTTGCGGATCGGCTCGAGCAGCCCGGTGTAGGTCGCCGGGTTGCTGCGCCGCGAGCCGCGGATCGCCGTCTGGTCGATCTCGACGATGCCGTCGCGACCGGCCACCGACCCGTGGATCAGCGAGCTCTTGCCCGAGCCAGCCACCCCGGTGACGACGACGAGCACGCCGAGCGGGATGTCGACGTCGACGGACCGCAGGTTGTGCGTGCCGGCACCGCGCACCTCCAGCGCACCCGACGGCTCGCGCACAGCCTTCTTGACGGTCGCCCGGTCGTCGAGGTGCCGGCCGGTGAGCGTGCCGCTCGCCCGCAGCCCCGTGAGGCTCCCCTCGAAGACGATCTCGCCCCCGGCGGTGCCTGCGCGCGGACCCAGGTCGACGACGTGGTCGGCGATGGCGATGACCTCCGGCTTGTGCTCGACGACGAGCACCGTGTTGCCCTTGTCCCGCAACGCCAGCAGCAGCCGGTTCATCCGCTGGATGTCGTGCGGGTGCAGCCCGATGGTCGGCTCGTCGAAGACGTAGGTGATGTCGGTGAGCGACGACCCGAGGTGCCGGATCATCTTGGTGCGCTGGGCCTCACCGCCGGAGAGCGTGCCCGAGGGCCGGTCGAGCGACAGATACCCCAGCCCGATCTCCACGAAGGAGTCGAGGCTGTCCCCCAGGTTCTTCAGCAGCGGCGCCACCTCGGGTGCGTCCAGTCCGCGGACCCACGCGGCGAGGTCGCTGATCTGCATCCGGCAGGCGTCGGCGATGCTGACGCCGTCGATCCGGGACTCGCGGGCGTGCTCGGCGAGCCGGGTCCCGTCGCAGTCCGGGCAGGTCATGAAGACCACCGCGCGGTCGACGAACGCGCGGATGTGGGGCTGCATGGCGTCGCGGTCCTTGGCCAGCATCGACTTCTTGATCTTCGGGACCAGGCCCTCGTAGGTCATGTTCGCGCCGCCGACCGGTACCTTCGTCGCCTCCTTGTAGAGGAACGCCTCGCGCTCGCGCTTGGTGTAGTCGCGGATCGGCTTGTTCGGGTCGAGGAAGCCAGACTCGCTGAACAGCTTGACGTACCAGCCGTCGGCCACGTAGCCGGGCACCGTGATGGCACCCTCGGCGAGCGACTTCGAGTCGTCGAACAGCTGACCGAGGTCGATGTCGGTGACCGACCCGCGACCCTCGCAGCGAGGACACATGCCGCCGAGCTGGTTGAAGGTCGCCTTGACCGCCTTCTTGCCGCCGACCGAGATGGCGCCGGACGACGTCACCGACGGCACGTTGAACGAGTAGGCGTTGGGCGAGCCCACGTGGGGCTGCCCGAGCCGGCTGAACAGGATCCGCAGGAAGGCGTTGGCGTCGGTGACGGTCCCCAGCGTGGAGCGCGGGTTGGCACCGAGCTGCTCCTGGTCGACGATGATCGCCGTCGTCAGCCCGTCGAGGACGTCGACGTCGGGGCGGGCCAGCGTCGGCATGAACCCCTGGAGGAACGCGCTGTAGGTCTCGTTGATCATTCGCTGCGACTCGGAGGCGATGGTGCCGAACACCAACGAGCTCTTGCCCGAGCCGGAGACTCCGGTGAACACCGTCAGACGTCGTTTGGGGATCGCCAGCGAGATGTCCTTGAGGTTGTTCTCCCGGGCGCCCTCAACCCTGATGAGGTCGTGGCGGTCGGCCGCGTGCGCGGCGTCGTGACGGGTGTCCGGCTGCGTGGTCATCGGTGCCTCCATCGGTCGCGGGTACGTCGTCGCAGGCCCGCGGTGCGGGGCGATCGTCTCACGGCCGTTGGTCACGGTCGCGGCTGCTCCTGGATCCGGATGAGGTTGCCTGCGGGGTCCCGCACGGCACAGTCGCGGAGGCCGTAGGGCTGGTCCATCGGCTCCTGGACGACGTCGGCTCCGCTCGCCGTGAGCCGCTCGAAGGTGGCGTCGAGGTTCGGCGTCGCGAGGTTGACACCGGCGAAGGTGCCCTTGGCCATCATCTCGGCGATGGTGCGCCGTTCCTCGTCGGTGATGCCGGGGTCGCCGGCGGGCGGCTGCAGCACGATCGCGGTGTCGGGCTGTCCGACGGGCCCGACCGTGATCCACCGCATGCCTTCGTACCCGACGTCGAGGCGAACCTCGAAGCCGAGCGCGTCCCGGTAGAAGGCCAGCGAGGCCTCCGGGTCGTCGTGGGGCAGGAAGCTGGAGTGAATGGTGAGGTCCATGGCCGTCACGCTAGCTGCGCGGCCACCGCCGCTGCTTCTCGATTCCTGACCGGTCTGGTCACCTGCTTGACGACGCACGGCGGGATGCCGGCAGCGTCCTCCGCGGCCCGCTGCCGGTACTCGCTCGGCGGCATCCCGACGAGCTCGGAGAAGCGGCTGCTGAAGGTGCCGAGCGACGAGCAGCCGACCGCGAAGCACACCTCGGTGACGCTGAGGTCGCCGCGCCGCAGCAGTGCCATCGCCCGCTCGATCCGGCGCGTCATGAGGTAGGAGTACGGCGGCTCGCCGTAGGCGAGGCGGAACTGGCGGCTCAGGTGACCGGCCGAGACGTGCACGCCACGGGCCAACGACTCGACGTCGAGCGGTTGGGCGTACTCCCGGTCGATCCGGTCGCGCACCCGCCGCAGCAGCGCAAGGTCGCGTAGCCGCTGAGCCGTCGCGGTGTCATCCACGACGAGAATGATTTCACGTCGCGCGCCTGTTGCCCAGGCCCGTGGGCTCGTGGAGCCCGAGGTGCGAGCCTGCCGACATCTCAGCGGCGCGACCGCCGCAGCCGGACCGCCTCCACCTCGTACCGCGACGCCCGGCCGGCGGAGGTCGCGAAGAACCGGCGGCGCAGGCTGCCGTCGACGGCCACCACGGTCCCCTCGGTGAGCCGGGCGGCGGTGCGCCGGGTGCGGGCGCTCCAGCAGGCGACGTCGATGGTGTCCACCGTCGCGCGGCCGGCGGGCGAGCTCTCCGGCCGCGGCACGACGAGCCGGAAGTTCGCGACGTGGTCGCCGCTGGGCAGCTCGTGCTCGGTGACCTCCCCGCTCACCCGTCCAACCAGGCTCACCGTGTTGTGCCCGAGCTCGGGCGGGTGATCGGTCATGGTGCCTCCCATCGTGTGGGCCGAGCCTGCCCTCGCCGCGTCCGATCTCGCCAAGCCGGGCGCGTCTCCTGGGGACGACGGCGGCGGGTGGCGCAGCTGTGGGGCAGTGCGCTGCCACCTCCTCACCGCTGTCCACAGCTGTGCCGGGGTACCCGGTTGTCCACAGCGGGCCCGGTGCGGCCGACGCCGGTGCCGCCGCGGCTGGGACCGTGCCGCCATGGATGCCACCCCCGACCGCACCGTCGATGATGACGACGACCCCGCTGGCCACTGGGTCGACGACGACGACGATGACGATGACGACGACGACATCTGGCCTGACGACGACGGCTGGCCGTGGGAGCCGATCGACGCCGACGACGCGTTGGCGGCGGAAGCGCTGTGGCCCCGCTGCCCGATGCTCGTTCTACGGGACGAGGACCTCGTCTTCTGCGCGGCCGCGATGGTGCGGGGCGTTGTGGCGCCGGTGCCGACGCTCTGGCTGGTCGTGCTCGCCGGCGACGGGTGGACCCTGTCGGCACCGATCGAGCAGGCCGGTGTGCCGCTCGCTCCGGATCCGGAGCGCGCCACCGCGGCCCTCACGACGTTCCTCACCACCGTCACCCTCCCAGCCCGGCGCGTTGATCCCGACATCTCTCTGATCGCGGTGATCTACCGACCGGACGGGGGTGCCTGCGGTGCCCCGGAGCGGGTGTGGACCGAGTCCTTGCTCACCGCCGCGACCGCTGCCGGACTGCCGGTTCGAGCGGTGGTGGCCGCCGGTGACGACCGGGTGCGTGTGCTCACCGCCCGAGCGGTGACGCGGTGAGTGCCGGCCGGCCGGTTCCGTCGGGCCCGTCCAACGGCGGCAGCGCGGCCACCGCGCCGACCGATCTCTGGGGCGAGCTCAGGCCGCCGGGCCGGGCGCCGCCTCGTCGATCGCCACCAGCGCCGCGGCGTCCGGCTCCCAGGTCCCGGCGGCGACGTTCGCCCGCACCTGCTCTGGGGTCCGGCCGCCGGCGATCACCGACGCCACGGCTGGCTGGGCGGCGAGCCCGCCGAGCGCCAGCGTCAGCAGGGACACCCCGTGCTCGTCAGCGACGGCCTGCAACGCCTCGACCCGGTCGAAGTCCGCCGCGGCGAGCCGCTCCGGCCGGTTCACCAGCCGGCTGTCGGCGGGTGCCGGCTCGCCCCGGCGGTACTTGCCGGTGAGCAGCCCCGAGGCGAGCGGGAAGTACGGCAGGATCCCGGCGCCGACGTGCTCGGCGGCCGGCACCACCTCGGCCTCGATGGACCGTGACAGCAGCGAGTACTCGTTCTGTACCGAGATGAACGGGCTGAGACCCGCGGCACGGGCGGTCCAGTCGGCGTCGACCAGCTGCCAGCCGGTCACGTGCGAGCACCCGACGTAGAGCACCTTGCCCTCGCGGACCAGCTCGTCCAGCGCGCCGAGGGTCTCCTCCAACGGGGTGACCGGGTCGAGGCGGTGGAGCTGGTAGAGGTCGATCCGGTCGGTGCCGAGGCGCCGCAGCGAGCCTTCGACCGCCCGACGGATGTACCGCCGAGAACCGCGGACCCCGAAGTCGGGGCCGTTGAGCCCGCGGGTGTCCATCCCGAACTTGGTGGCCACGATGACGTCGTCGCGCCGCCCGCGCAGCGCCTCGCCCAGCAGCTCCTCCCCCTGGCCCGGCCGGCTGCCGTAGGTATCGGCGGTGTCGAAGAGGGTGATTCCGGCCTCAAACGCCGTCTTCACCACGCCAGCGACGTCGTCGGGCGGTAACGTAACTCCGAAGCTGTTGCATCCCAGACCAACGGTAGACACGACGAGGCCACTCGAACCGAGCTGGCGGTAGGTCATCTCGTTCATGGCCACAGGTTATCGGCCGATGTCTGCACCACCTTCACAGGACCATCACCTGGCGGACGGAACAAGCCGCCACAGTGATGCGTTGGTACTGGTAGAGCACTGAGGACTGGCGCGCCACTGCGCGCCCACGAAGGGAGACGCGTCATGGCAGATCGTTCACTGCGAGGGGTCGGAATCGGCGCCAAGAGCCTCGAGACCGACAGCGGGGTGGAGTTCGCCGAGCGAGCTGAGGCCCACTACGAGTGCCCCAACGGTCACACCGTGGTGCTGCCGTTCTCGGCCGAGGCGGACGTGCCGGCGGTGTGGGAGTGCCGCTGCGGCGCCGAGGCGCTGCTGCGCAACGCCACCAAGCCGGAGCCCACCAAGCCCGTGAAGAAGCCCCGTACCCACTGGGACATGCTGCTCGAGCGACGCACCATCGCCGACCTCGAGGTGCTGCTCGCTGAGCGCCTCGAGCTGCTTCGCAGCGGCCAGCTGCGCCGCCGCAGCGCCTGACCCTGACTTCAGGCCCGCGAGACCCCGGTCTCGCGGGCCTTTGTCATGCCCTCGTCAGCGGCGGCGGGTGACCAGCGCGGCCAGCTGGCCGGCGCGGTGGCGGAGCCCCCAGGCCGTGGTGCGGGTGAGAGCCTCCACAATGATGTGCCGACTCATCTTCGAGACCCCTTCAGCACGCTCGACGAAGCTGATCGGCACTTCGGCGATCACGCCGCCGGCCCGGTGCACCCGCAGCGTCATATCGACCTGGAAGCAGTACCCCTGGGACTCGATGTCGTCCAGCCGGAGCTGGCGCAGCGCGTCGGCGCGGAATACCCGAAAGCCTGCCGTGGCGTCCTTGACCGCCAGGCCGAGCATGACCCGCACGTAGGTGTTGGCGCCCCGGGACAGCACCTCACGGTGCCACGGCCAGTTGACGACCTCTCCCCCGGGAACCCACCGCGACCCGATGACCAGGTCTGGTGCGTCGTCCTCGCCGGCCCGAGCGAGGAGGGCGGGCAGCTGCTCCGGCCGGTGCGAGCCGTCGGCGTCCATCTCGATGATGCGGTCGTAGTCGCGATCGAGCGCCCACTGGAACCCCGCGAGGTAGGCCTGCCCCAGTCCCTGCTTGCCCGGTCTGTGCATGACGTGGATCCGGCTGTCAGCGGCGGCTGCCTGGTCGGCGATGGCGCCGGTGCCGTCGGGACTGTTGTCGTCCGCGACGAGGATGTCGGCGTCGGGCATCGCGGCACGGGTCCGGGCGAGCGCGGTCGGCAGCGACTCGCGTTCGTTGTAGGTCGGGATGATGACGAGAGTGTTCACGACTTGCTCCTGCTCACGCGCGCGCGTCGGCGCTGACTGATCGAGGTGGCCCCGCCGGCCACGACCGCGGCGGCTGCGATGACCACAGCCACGACCACCGGCAGCACCCCGAGCCGGTCGGCGACCGTCAACGAGGTGCGCAGCGGCAGGTCGGCGACGAACTGCTCGGCGGTGAAGTGGCCACCGGAGTCCATCACCACCCCGTTGGGGGCGATGACCGCGCTCACCCCCACGGTCGAGATGTGCACGGTGGCGCGGCTGTGCTCCACGGCGCGGAACACCGACATCGCCAGCTGCTGGCTGGACTCCTGGGTGAACCCGAACGACGAGTTGTTCGTCGGGATGACCAGCAGCTCACCGCCCTCGACGATCGCCTCCCGGATGAGCCCGTCGTAGGCGACCTCGAAGCAGATCCCCACCGCGAGGTCGACCACCCGGCCCAGCCGTGGGCTGTCGAGCTCGATGATGCCGACCTCGGTCCCCGGCAGCATGTCCACCGACACCAGGTCGACGGCGTCGGTCACCTTCCGGGCCAACGAGCGCAACGGGATGTACTCGGCGAACGGCGCCGGGTGCCGCTTGGCGTACACGTCGACCTGCCCCTCCCCCGCTTCCCAGAGGATCGCCTCGTTGTAGCGGTGGTCGTCCACGTAGCGCTGCCCGCCGACGAGGATGGGCGCGGGGACCGCGGTCGACGCCCGGTTGATGAGGTCGGCAGCCGGCTGGTCTCGTCGAGGGTCGATGTCGGTGGAGTTCTCCGGCCACAGCACGACGTCGAGCTCGCCGGGCTCCACCTGGTCGAGGAGCATCTCGGTGCCGACGACGTGGCGGTCGAGCACGTCGCGGCGTACCGCGAAGGCGTCGAGGCCAGGGCCGGGCACGTTGCCCTGCACCGCGCCGACGCGCAGCGTGCCGCTCTCCGCGCGGGTGTGAGTGGGGACGAACATGCCGACGACGACGATCCCGGCCGCGACGACGACGGCGGTGCTCGCGTGCCCGATGCGCGCCCGACGTAGCGAGGTGAGCACTAGCGCGAGCAACGCGCCGAGCACGACGACGGCGCCGCTGACCAGCGGGGTGCCGCCCCACGCGGCGAGCCGCAGCAGCGGGCCGGTGGTCTGCGAGAACGCCAACGTCCCCCACGGCATGCCGCCGAACGGGGCGACGCCACGCAGTGACTCGAGGGCCACCCACAGCGCGGCCACCACGACGGTCGCCAGCGCCTGCCGGCGGGCGACCGGCCCCCACCGGCCCACGAGCACCCACAGCGCCGCGAACAGACCGATGGCAAGGGCCTCGGCCAGCGCGAGGAGCACCCACGGCGCCCACCCGGCGGCCTCCTGGGCCCACCACAGGTGGACGAGGAAGAAGGCGGCGCCCCACACGTAGCCGTAGCCGAACGCCCTCGGCATGGTCGTGCCGCGCAGTGCCAGCAGCAGCAGGGCGATACCGACCGGTGCCATCGGCCACCAGGAGCGACCGGGGAACGCCGACTCCGTGGCCAGACCTCCGAGGAGGGCAAGCAGGATCGCGACGGCGGGAGCACGGGGAAGCACCCTGCCAGGATATGTCCCGTGGGGACCGGCGGTGACCGACCCGCGTGCCCTTCGGACCGTGACTGCGGAGCAGCCCCGTTATCTAGTGAGCACGCGGGTTCGATCACTGACCGCGCCGATTCGCGACCGCGAGGGCCGCTACCTCGACTGAGGTGATCGGCGGTAGGTGAACGAACCTACCGACCCGAGCCGAATCAGACAACCCACCAAAACCCCAGGTCAGAGGCATGGTCGCTGGTCAACGGCGTAGGCGCGGCCGCGATCGCACGCATCTCTCCGGCGTGTCGGCGCGGCGTGTCACGGCCGCCGTCCGCCAGTCGGGACAGTCGGGCGCGAGCACCGCTCAGACGCTGGACCAGGCGACGACGCCGCGACGCAGCAGCTGGATCGCGTCCCGCGCCTGGCGTCGTTCGGCCGGTCGGGGCGCAGCGGTCGCCAGCTGGTCGAGAACGTCCAGCACCTGCTTGCACCAGCGCACGAAGTCCCCGGCGCCGAGGTCGCTGCCGGCGAGCACCTCGTCCAGCGGCGCGCCCCCCGCCCAGCGGTGGATCGCCGCGACGATACCGATGTCGACCGGCTCGGTCGGCGGCACCCCGTGGGCCGACTCTCGCTCGGTGAGCTCGTCGGAGATCTCGACCGTGTCGGCGACCGCCGCGGCCAGCCCGGCGGTCAGCCGGCCGCCGGCACCCTGGGCGTTGTCGGTGCGCGCCGAGTACACGATGGTGGAGACCACGGCGGCAAGCTCGCCGGCGTCCAGGTGCTGCCAGACCCCGCGGCGCAGGCATTCGGCGAGCACGAGGTCCTTCTCGGCGTAGAGGCGCGCGAGCCAGTGGCCGTCGTCGGTGACGTCGATCCCCCGGGAGCCGTCCTCGGCCTCGGACGTCGTGAGGTAGCCGAGCTCGACGAGCAGCTCGCAGACCTTGTCGAAGTCACGGGCGATGGAGGACGTCCGCTGCGCGATCCGGCGCAGCAGCGCCTCGTGCTCGGCGTCGAGGGTGTTCCAACGGTTGGCCCAACGGGCGTGGTCCTCGCGCTCGCTGCAGCCGTGACAGGGGTGTGACCGCAGCTCGTTGCGCAGCGCGTCGACGTCCTCGACGACGTGCGGCTGGGCGGTGGTCGGCCGCTCCGGGCGGGCTCCGGCGCCACGGACCGCATTGCGCAGCGACGCGGCCAGGTCGGCCCGCTGGCGGGCGTCGCGCAGGTTGAGCTGACGTGGGATCCGCATCTGGGCGACCCGCGCGGCGCCGTGCGGCAGCTCGGTGAGGGTGAGCGTGCGCAGCTTCGGCTCCGGGGTGAGGACCTGGAGGCGTGGGCTGTCCAGCCGGTGCGCGTCGACCTCGAGCACGACGGCCCACAGCGTGCGGCGTCCCCTGCGGTACTCCAGGACGTCGCCGGGCGATGCGGCGCCGATCGACGACGCCGCCGCTCGCCGGGTCGCGTGGGACCGCTCCCGCGACAGGTCCTTCTCCGCCTCGGACAGCCGGCGCCGCAGCCGCGCGTACTCGGTGAAGTCGCCCAGGTGGCAGGACATCGCCTCGGCGTAGCCCGCCAGCGCCTCCTCGTTCCGGCGGGCCTGACGTGCCAGCCCGACGACGCCGCGGTCGGCCTGGAACTGGGCGAAGGACCGCTCGAGCGTCTCGCGGGCCTGTGCGAACGGGGTGGCGGCGAGCAGGTTGACCGCCATGTTGTACGTCGGCTGGAACCGTGACCGCAACGGGTAGGTGCGGCGCGACGCGAGGCCGGCGAGGGCGCCGGGGTCGACGTCGTCGCGGTAGAGCACGACGGCGTGGCCCTCGACATCGATCCCGCGCCGGCCCGCCCGGCCGGTGAGCTGGGTGTACTCCCCCGGGGTGAGCGGGGCGTGGGAGGTGCCGTTCCACTTGTCGAGCTGCTCGAGGACGACCGACCGGGCCGGCATGTTGATGCCCAGTGCGAGCGTCTCGGTGGCGTAGACGACCTTGACGAGCCCGGCGGCGAACAGCACCTCGACGGTCTCCTTGAACACCGGCAGCATCCCGGCGTGGTGCGACGCGATGCCCCGCTGCAGCGCGTGTGACCAGGCGTGGTAGCCGACCACCGCGAGATCCTCCGGCGGCAGCGACGCGCAGCGCTCCTCGATGACCGAGGCGATCGCCCGTGACTCGGCCTGGTCGGTCAGCCGCAGACCGGAGCGCACCGTCTGCTCGACGGCGGCCTCGCAGCCGGCCCGGGAGAAGATGAACACGATGGCGGGCAGCAGCCCGGCCTGATCGAGGTGCTCGACGACCACCGGCCGGGAGGGCGGTCGTACCGCGGCGCCGACCCGGTGCGGCGGTCGCCCGCCGCGGCCGCGAGGCGCGTCGCGCCGCCGACCGACGGCGGACGGCGCGGAACCGGTGCGCTGCGCGCGACGGATCGACTCGAGCAGGTCCGGGTTGATCGGCGGGTTGCTGCCAGGGGCGGTGGGGTCCACGCGTGCGCTGTACAGGTCGAGCAGCCGGTTGCGGACCATGACGTGCTGCCACAGCGGCACCGGCCGGTGCTCCGAGACGATGACGGCGGTATCGCCGCGCACCATGGTCAGCCAGTCGCCGAACTCCTCGGCGTTGGAGACCGTCGCGGACAGCGACACGAGCCGGACGTCCTCCGCGAGGTGGAGGATGACCTCCTCCCACACCGGACCGCGGAACCGGTCGGCGAGGTAGTGGACCTCGTCCATGACGACGTAGCCGAGATCGTCGAGCGTCGGCGAGCCGGCATAGAGCATGTTGCGCAGCACCTCGGTGGTCATGACCACGACCGGTGCCTCGCCGTTGACCGTGGTGTCGCCGGTGAGCAGGCCGACCGAGCCCTCGCCGTGGACGGCGACGAGGTCGAGGTACTTCTGGTTGCTCAGCGCCTTGATCGGCGTGGTGTAGAAGGTCTTGCGGTCGCGGCGCAGCCCGAGGTGGACGGCGAACTCCCCGACCACGGTCTTGCCGGCGCCGGTGGGGGCCGCCACGAGCACGCTGCGGCCCTCCTCGAGCTCGGCGCAGGCACGCTGCTGGAAGTCGTCGAGCGCGAAGCCGAGCCCTGCGGTGAAGGCGGCCAGCTCGGTGCGCTGCGCCGCGGCACGGCGCCGGTAGTCGGCGTAGCGCTCCGCCGGGCTGGGCTCGGCGTCGTGCGCCGGGGCGGCGGGACCGGCCGCCGGGGCGTCGGTGGGGCGGTGACGGCGTCGGCGGGGGCTCACCTGACGAGCCTAGGCCAGCACGCGCAGGGCGGCCGGGTGGACGTCGCACTGCAGCGGCAGCGCGGTGACCCGCTCGCCGTCGGCGATCGCTACCGGCGGGTTCGCGCCACGGCTCGTCAGCGCCTCGAGCCGGACGCTTCGGACCTGCTGGATGCTCACCGCCGGGTGTGCCACGTGCTGCCCGGAGTAGATCTTCGGGAACACCCGCAGCAACGTCGAGCGGCTGATGCCGTCGGCGACGACGAGGTCAAGGAGGCCGTCGTCGGGCCTGGCGTCGGGCGCGATCCGCATGCCACCGCCGAACATCGAGGTGTTAGCGACCGTCACCAGCGTGGCGGACTGCTCCCAGGTGCGGCCGTCGGCGGTGATGCGGTAGCCGTAGGGCGTGAAGGCGAACAGCTCGGCGAGTACCGCGCGCACGTACCTGCCCCCGCCCGGGGGCCAGCTGAGCCGGGTGGCGTGGTCGGCGACCGCGGCGTCGATGCCGGTGCACAGTGCGCTGACGTACCACCGGTGGGGCGCCTGGCCGGGCGTGCTCACCGCCACCGCGTCGATCGGCTGGGACCGGCCCACTCGCAGCGACTCCCCGATGACGGCGAGCGAGGCCGCGACGTCGTGCGTCGGTAGGTCGAGCGCCGCGGCGACGTCGTTGCCTGAGCCGACGGCGACGATCCCCATCGGCACCCCGGTCCCGGCAAGCACGTTGGCACCCAGGTGCACCATGCCGTCACCGCCGACGACGACGACGGCGTCCAGCCCGGCGGCGAGGCCCGCCCGCGACCGGGCCAGCGCCTCGTCGTAGCCGCCGCCGGAGAGATCGACGACGTCGCGGCCGGCAGCGGCCAGGCCGCGGCGGACGTCACCGATGAGCCGCTGCGCCCGGCCGTGCCCCGCGGTGGGGTTGCCGACGACGCCGACCCGCTGGGTCACGTGGTGGGGTCCGGCGGTGACTCACCGAGCAGCTCGGCCTCGTGCGCGGCACGCTTGGCGTCGACGCGCTTGTCGCGCCGGATGGCGATCGCCACCGCGCCGAAGTACAGCGCGCACATCGGCACCGCCAGCGCGATCATCGTCCACGGGTCCGGCGTGGGGCTGGCGAAGCCGGCGAAGATGAACACGATGAGGACGGCCCACCGCCAGCCGGCGAGCATCGACCGGCCGCGCACCAGCCCCATCGAGTTGATCATCACCATGACGAGCGGCATGAGGAAGGCGAGGGCGAACGCCATGATCACCCGCATGACGAACCGGAGGTAGTCCACCGCCGGCATGTAGTTCAGCGCACCCTCGGGGGTGAACTGGTTGAGGAGCCGGATCGCGTTGGGCAGCACCAGCCAGGCCAGCGTGCCGCCGAGGAGGAACAACGGCACGCCCGCGAGGGCGAACAGGAAGCTCTTGCGGCGCTCCGGCTTGGTCAGGCCGGGTGAGATGAAGTTCCACAGCTGGTAGATCCACCACGGGCTGGCGATGAACACCGCGAGCCACAGGGACACCTTGATCTTCATGTCGAAGGCGGCGGCAGGCGAGGTGAAGGTCAGCGCGGCGTCGAGCCCGGAGTCGCCGAGCGCGGTCACCGGCGCCTGGATGGCGTCGAACACCGGCAAGTAGATGAACCAGGCACCGATCGCGGCGACACCGATGCCGAGCACCGCGAGGAGGATGCGCTTGCGCAGCTCCCGCAGGTGGTCGATGAGCCGCATCCGGCCCTCGGGGTCGCTCTTGCGCCGGAACTTCCTCACCCGCGGCTTCTCAGTGCTGCGCGCCGGCTCAGTTGCTGCTGCCACTGCCGCCGGCGGGAGGGGTCGTGCCGGTGCGCGGCGCCTGCTGCGTGCCATCGACGGGCGTTGCGGAGGTGGGCGGCGGCACGTGGCCGGCGGTCGTCCCGCCCGGCGCGTAGGTGTCGTCGTCCTCGCGCAGCTCGTTGATCTCCTTCTTGAAGATCTTCAGCGACTTCCCGACGCTGCTGGCGACATCAGGCAGCCGGCGTGCGCCGAACAGGATGACGATGACGAGCACGATGATCAAGATGTGCCAGAACTGCAGTCTCATGGAGGCGCCTTCGATTCGGGGACCGTACTGGGATCTTACTCTCAACCAAGGCCGATGTGGCTCCAGCGGGCGTGCGCATTCTCAGCACGCCGGACCCTGCGGGCGCGACGTGCGGTGATGTTGTCGCGGCGCTGCTCGCGGATCGCGTCGAGGGCATCCTCGCCGGCGAGGTAGCCCGGTGTGAAGGCCAGCGGCTCGGTGCCGCCCGCACCGGCGGCGGCGAGCGGTGCGGTGAGCTGCTCGAGGTTGCGCAGCTCCGCCAGCAGGGTGCGGCCCCGGCGCCACAGGCTCACGCCGATGAGCGCGTACAGGAGGAGCGCGCCGAGCACGAGGACGAGCCACAGCCACCAGGTCATAGTGACGAGGATAGGCGCTCGTAGGCGGTGAGGGCGTCGCGGGCGCGCTCGGCCACCGCCCGGGACAGCTCGGCGGGGGCGATGGCGCGCACGTCCTCCCCCAGCCCCAGGACGAGGTTCATCAGCCACGCGGGGTCGGCGACCCGCAGCCGTACCCGTAGCCCGCCGTCGTCGAGGTCGGTGGTCCCCAGCACCGGGAAGCGCTCGGCCACCCAGCGCGCACGTGAGGCGATGTCGAGGTCGACGACGAGATCGTCCTCGGTGAGGTCGGGGGTGCTGTCGGCTCCGCCGGCGTCCGGCAGGTGCGCTGCCGGGACGTCGAGGATGTCGACGGCGAGGATCCGGTCGGTGCGGAAGTGGCGTTCGTCGGTCACCCGGTGGCACCACGCACGCAGGTACCAGGTGGCGCCGTCCCACACCAGCTCGAGCGGGTCGACGTCGCGCTCGGTGACGACGTCGGCGGCCGAGACGTACCGCAGCCGCAACCGGCGGCCGTCGGCCATCGCGGCCCGGACCGGGACGAGGGTCGCGGCCGCGTCGGGCGCCTCGACCTCGACGGCCTGCGCCCCGACGGCGGCCTGCCCGGCGGCGGCGGTGAGCTTGGCGGTGGTGCTGCGCAGCACCTCGTCGTCGATCGAGCCGTGGTCGGCCAGCGAGGTGAGCGTGCGCAGCGCCACGAGCAGCGCGAGGGCCTCCGCGGTCGCCAGCCGCAGCGGCCGGTCCATCCCCCGGGGGTTGGTGAGGGTGAGGACGTCGTTGTCGAGCTCGTCGGCGGCGAAGTCGATGAGGTCGTCGGGCAGGTAGCCCGGGGTGCCAGCCACCCACAGCAGGTTGACGTCGGAGAGCACCTGCGCCGGGCTGACCGCGAAGTGCGCGGCAACGTCCGAGACCGCCACCCCGGGGTTCTCCCCCAGGTACGTGATGAGTGCGAGCAGCCGGGTGAGCCGCTGGTCGGTCGGGTCAGCCACGGTCGGCCTCCGGGGCGAGGGCCGCCACCGCACGCAGCCGGCGCAGCACGCCGTCGCGCAGGGACTGCGGCTCGAGGACGAGGACGGCGTCGCCGTAGGTGGCGAGCTCGGCGGCGAGCGACTCGTCGTCGTCGGTCTCGAGGACGAGGACGTCGCGCCCGTCGGTTCGCGCCGGTGGCGGTCCCGGCCGTGCCACGGCGCGCGAGCGCAGCGCGGCGGCCCGCTCGGGCAGCACCGCCAGCACCGCCTGGACCTGACGCCCGCCGGCACCGGCGAGGATGGCGGCGGCGTCGTGCTCGGGCACGGTGAACGCTGCGGCCGGCCCGTTGGGTCGGACCCGCCCGCGGATCCGGGAGAGCCGGAACACCCGGGGCGCGTCACGGTCGACGTCGTGGCCCACGAGGTACCAGCCGCGGTCGCGGCCGCGCAGCCGCCACGGCTGGACGTGACGGGTGGCGACCTCCCCGGTGGAGGCGGCGCGGTAGGTGAAGCGCACCGCCTGCCGGTCACCGATCGCGGTGACGAGCGGGGAGAACGCGCTCTCCGGGCCCTGCACCCGCAGCGCCAGCCCCAGGTGCGCGTCCGGCTCCGCGCTCGAGCCGAGGGCGCGCAGCTTGGTGAGCCCGCGGTGCGCCGAGCCCTGCAGGTGCGCGTCCTGCCAGACCTCGGCGGCCAGCGACAGTACACCGATCTCGGCGGCGGTGAAGCGGACCTCGGGCATCGTGTAGCCCGCGGTGTCGAGCCGGTAGCCGACCGCGTCCTCGTGGACCGGGTCGACGTCGGTGACGATCGGCACGCCCATCTCGCGCAGCAGGTCCTTGTCCCGCTCGAACATCCGCTCGAAGGCGATCTCGGAGCCGCTGTCGGCATAGCCGTTGACCGAGGCCCGGACCTGCGCCTTGGTCAGCCGGCCCTCGGCGTGGGTGAGGGCGATGAGGAGGTCGAGCAGCCGCTCCGCCGGTTCCACTCGTGAGGCCACCCGTCCACCGTAGCGCGCCGCGGCACCGGCGCGGTGCCAGCGCGTCGGGTGGCGGTAGCGTGCTGCGGGTGATCATCTGGCGCGAGGGCATGGTGCGGTCCGTCGGCAGGACCTGGGACGGGGCACGTGAGGTCGAGGTCGAGCTGCGGGCACCCGCGGGAGACGACGACGCCCCGCCGGCGGGGCTCGTCGCCGGCGACGTCGTCCGGGCGCTCGCGTACACCGCCACCGTGGGCAGCCCCGAGCCCGGCGACCGGGTCCTCCTCAGCGCCGCCGCGCTGGCCCGTGGTCTCGGTACCGGCGGGTACGCGATGGTGGTGGCGCTGCCTGACCGGCTGCCGGGCGACCCGCCGGCAGGGCCCGGGCACGTGGTCAAGGCGCGCTACTCCCCCGCGCAGACGATGGTGCTCGGCGTCGACGAGCAGGAGTCGCCCTGGCACGAGGTGCTGCGCGACGCCGACGACCTCGCCGGCATGCCGGTCGTCGTCGCCGACCTCCACTCCGCGCTGCCCGCCGTCGTCGCCGGGGCTCGCGCGGAGGCCGCCCGTCGTGGCGCCGCCGTCCCGACGGTGGCGTACGTGATGACCGACGGCGGGGCGCTGCCGGCGGCGTTCTCGCGCAGCCTGGCGGCGCTGCGCGCCAGCGGCTGGGTGGCGGCCACGATCACCGCAGGCCAGTCCTACGGCGGGGACCTCGAGGCGGTCAACGTCCACACCGCCCTGCTCGCCGCGCGCCTGGTGCTCGGTGCGGACATCACCGTCGTGACCCAAGGGCCGGGCAACCTCGGCACCGGCACCCGGTGGGGGTTCTCCGGCGTGTCGGCAGGTGAGGCGGTCAATGCTGCCGGCGTGCTCGGTGGCCGACCGGTCGCGGCGCTGCGGGTGTCCGGCGCCGATCCCCGCGACCGGCACCGCGGCGTCTCCCACCACTCGCTCACCGCCTACGGGCGCGTCGCGCTCCGGCCCGCCGACGTCCCTGTCCCGACCGGACCGTCGGGCGAGGGGCCGCTGTGGCAGCGGGTACGGGAGCAGAGCGAGACCCTTGCCGCGCCGGTCGGCATCCACCGGCTGGTCGAGGTCGATGCCGTGGTGCCGGCCGAGGCGCTGGCGGCGACGCCGGTGAGGCTCTCGACGATGGGCCGGGGCCTGGCCGAGGACCCGGCGGCGTTCCTCGCCTCGGCGGTCGCCGGGGCCCACGCTGCGGCGCTGGTGCTCGACCGCGGGTAGCGGTGCTGACCAGCGAGCCCGTTCAGTTCGGGTTGCGGGCCTCGTGGATGGCGACCAGCGTCGCCAGGCGGCGTGCCTCTCGCTCGGCGAGGTCGCCGTCGGCGCGCTGGATCCCCATCACCGCGATGGTGTCGCCGTCGGCGAGGTCGAGCTGTGCCCACGACCGGCCGTCCCCGTACCGCACGGTGACGACCTCGGCCCAGCCGAGGCGCCGCACGACGATGAGGTTGCGCACCGTGACGCCGGCGGTGTCCGGCAGCGCTGCGACGGTCGCCTGCCGGTAGCAGAACCAGGCGATCAGCGCCCCGATGGCCACCGTGCCCATGCTGTCCGCCAGGGACATGCCGAGGTCGCTGACATTCATCACGACGACGAGCGCCACCGTGCCGATCGCCGTGGCGACCAGCAGCGCCAGGCTCACCCATCGTGCCGCCCGGGGGCGGAACGGTGCGTAGAGCTCGGCGGGGGTCGTCACAGTCGCGAGGCGTGGATCGAGGTCACGATGATGGCCCGGGCACCGACGCCGTAGAGCTCGTCCATCACCCGGTTGGTGTCCACCCGGCGCACCATGGCGCGTACCGCGACCCAGTCCCGGTCGTGCAGCGGCGACACGGTCGGCGACTCGAGGCCAGGAGTGACCGCGACCGCCTGCTCGACGTACTCCTTGGGAACGTCGTAGTCCATGAGGACGTAGCTGCGCGCCACGAGCACGCCCTGCAGCCGCCGGTCGAGCACGTCGATGCCGGCCTTCGCCGGGCGTGACGCCGGCCGGATGAGCACCGCCTCGGACTCCAGCAGCGGCTCGCCGAACACCTCGAGGCCGGCCGCCCGCAGCGTGGAGCCGGTCTCGACGACGTCGGCGACGACGTCGGCGATCCCGAGCTGGACCGAGGACTCGACCGCGCCGTCGAGGTGGACGACGCTCGCCTCGATGCCGCGCTCGCTGAGGTAGTCCGAGACGAGGACGTCATAGCTGGTGGCCACCCGCTTGCCGGCGAGCTGCTCGACCGAGCCCACCGAGCCGACCGGCGCCGCGAAGTGGAACGTCGACCGGGCGAAGCCCAGGGGCCGGTGCTCGACGGCGTCGACCCCGGAGTCCAGCAGCAGGTCACGGCCGGTGATGCCGGCGTCGACGGTGCCGGCACCGACGTAGACCGCGATGTCGCGGGGACGCAGGAAGAAGAACTCGACGTCGTTGTCCGGGTCCGGCAGCACGAGCTCCCGGTCCCGGCGACGCCGGTAGCCCGCCTCGCTGAGCATCGCGATGGCGGGTTCGGACAGCGATCCCTTGTTCGGGACGGCAATGCGCAGCACAGGCTTCTCCGGGACTCGATGGTGCTGGGGGCTCACAGGTTGCGGTAGACGTCCTCGAGGCTGATGCCGCGGGCGACCATGAGGACCTGGAGGTGGTACAGCAGCTGGGAGATTTCCAGCGCGGTCGCCTCCTCGCCCTCGTACTCGGCGGCCATCCATACCTCGGCGGCCTCCTCGACGATCTTCTTGCCGATGGCATGGACCCCGGCGTCGAGCTGGGCGACCGTCCCGGAGCCCTCCGGGCGGGTCGCTGCCTTGTGCCGAAGCTCGGCGAAGAGGTCCTCGAATGTCTTCACGCCCCCAGGATAAGGCCAGTGGCGGGGACGCCGTGCCGAGCGCCCGGGTGCTGGGCGGGCTCAGCGCACCGGCAGGTGGCGGGTGGTCATCGCATCGGTGATGTCGACGTCGCCGGCCAGCAGTCCCTGGGACGTCATGAAGTCGGCCATCGCCTGCCACTGCGCCTCGCTGCTGGCACCGACCTCCCCGGCCGGGCCGTAGAGCGGCACGGTGGCCTCGAGAGTCGCCAGCGCAGCCTCCTGCTGGGCCGTCCCGGAGAGGCCGGGGATGTAGTCCGCGGCGATGTCGACCGCGCCCGCGGGGTCGGCGATGACGTCGCGCACCCCGAGCAGCGTCGCCTCGACGACGGCGTCCAGCACGGCGTCGTCGGCGGCGGTCTCGCTGGCGCCGAGGCCGATGCCGAGCAGCGGGACGCCGCCGGCGGCGAGCTCGATGGTGCGCACCGGGAGCCCGGCGGCCTCGAACTGGACGGCGTCGTTGTTGGAGAAGCCGACGACGGCGTCGACGTGGCCGGCCGTCAGCGCCGCCTGCTGGGTGAAGCCGATGTGCTCGACCGTGACGTCGTCCTCGGTCAGGTCCGCGCCGGACAGCAGCGCGAGCAGGCCGAAGTATGTCTCACCGAACGGGCCGGGGATGCCGACGGTGCGCCCGGCAAGGTCGGCCGGCGCGGTGATGTCGGAGTCGGCGGGCACGATGAGCACCACCGGGTACTCCTGGTAGAGCGTCGCGACGCTGGTGACCCCCACGCCCTCGGAGCGCGCCTGGAGCATCTCGTCGCCGCCGGCGACGACGAGGTCCTCCTCCCCCGCGTCCAGCGCCCCGAACAGCGACTCGGACTGCCCGTGGTGGCGCAGCGTGACGTCGACGCCGGTGGCCGCGTAGTGGCCGTTCGCCTCGGCGACGTAGAACGGCGCGAACTGGATGTCCGGGGTGTACGTCAGACCGATCGTCAGCTCCCCGGCCGCCCCGGTGGTGGCGTCGCCGGACGGCGCCGGCTCCGGCGTGCTGGCGCAGGCGGCGGTGAGGAGGACGGCGGCGGACGCGAGCACTGCTGCGCAGCGGCGGACGGGCATGGTCATCGGTGGCTCCAGGGACTCGGGGCGGGTGTTGCTGCGGCGCCGGACGGGCGCGGCGTGAGGGGGGTCGTGGCCGGCGGTGCGGTGGTGGCGAATCGCCGGCGACGCACCGTGGGGCCGTCGTGGAGGACGAGCCGCTCCACCTCGCGCAGCAGGGCGTACATGAGCACCGCGAGCACGGCGAGGACCACGAGGGTGGCGAACAGGCCGGTGGTGTCGGCGGAGTTGGACTGCACGGCGAGCACCATGCCGAGGCCCTCCCCACCCATGACGAACTCACCGACGACCGCGCCGGTGACCGACAGTGTGAAGCCGTTGCGGAGCCCGGTGAGCAGGCTCGGCAGCGACATCGGCAGCTCGATGTACCGGAGCATCGACCAGCCGTGGGCACCGTCGAGCCGGGCGGCGTCGACGATCTCCGGGTCGAGGGTCCGCAGGCCGAGGACGGTCGCCAGCAGGATCGGGAAGAACACGAGGAGCGCGCAGAGCAGCACGATGGGCAGCAGCCCGTAGCCGATCCAGATGACCAGCAGCGGGGCGAGGGCAACGGCCGGCAGAGCCTGCGAGGCCGCGATGTAGGGCTGCAGCCCGGCGGCGGCCCAGCGGTTGCGGGCGACGAGGTAGCCCAGCGGCATCGCCACCGACGCGCCGAGCAGGCTGCCGAGCAGTGCCTCGAGGAGGGTGACCCAGGTGTAGCCGAGCAGGTTGCCGGTCGTCAGGTCGGCCCACAGCCGGGTGGCGACGGCGCTGGGTGCCGGCAGGAAGAACGCCGGCACCAGGCCGCTGCGCGAGGCGATCTCCCACAGCACGAGGACGACGGCCGCGATGACCAGTGGCGCGAGCACGACAGCACGGCGCGACCGACGGTGGCGTGACAACGTCTGCGCCAGCGCAGGCACCGGCTGCGAGGTGGTCATGCGTTGCCCTCCGGTCCGTCCTTGGACGTGACCCCGGGGCACGCAGACGCGGGTAGCGCTGCGCGGGTGCGTGCCGAGGGGACGGCGCGCACCCCGTGCATCCTCCCATCCGGACTTTCACCGTCGGTCCTGGAGTTTCACCAGATCAACCGCCCGCCTTGCGGCGTGCGGGTCGCGGACTATCACCGCCGGTTCGGAATCTCACCGACCCCGGAGCACGTTGTTGCGACAACCATGATGCCACACATCCACGGCGGACCGTCGGCGGGCGGCAGACGCACCCGCCGCCCCTCCCACAGCCCTCCCGCGGCCCTCGCGCGGCCCTCCCGATTGGGAAGGTTCCGTCAGTGCATGGCCGACGGAAGCTCCCCGCTGCGGCGGGGGGCGAGCGTCAGGCGGTGGCGGCGAGGTCGCGCAGCGCGACGATCTCGGCGTCGGGGTCCGGCGCGCCGTAGACGGCTGAGCCGGCGACGAAGGTGTCGGCGCCGGCCGCGGCGGCGCGCGCGATGGTGTCCCGGGAGATGCCGCCGTCGACCTGGAGCCAGACGTCCAGGCCGGCGGCGTCGATCGCGGCACGCGCGGTGCGGATCTTCGGCAGCGCGCCGTCGAGGAAGCTCTGCCCGCCGAAGCCCGGCTCCACGGTCATCACGAGGATCATGTCAAGGTCCTCGAGGTAGTCGAGGAACGGGGTCACGTCGGTGGCCGGCCGCAGCGCGATCGAGGCACGGGTGCCGAGCTTGCGCAGCTCGCGGGCCAGCCGGACGGGCGCGGCGCTGGCCTCGGCGTGGAACGTCACCGACGCGCACCCGGCCTCGGCGTACAACGGTGCCCAGCGGTCGACGTCGGCGATCATCAGGTGCGCGTCGACCGGCACCGGGCTCACCTGGACGATCCGCTCGACCACCGGCAGCCCGACGGTGAGGTTGGGCACGAAGTGGTTGTCCATGACATCGACGTGCACGAGGTCGGCGGAGCGGATGCGCCCCAGCTCAGCCTCGAGGTTGGCGAAGTCGGCGTTGAGGATGCTGGGAGTGATTCGTACGGGCACGCCCCGAGCCTACCGGGCGGGGCCGCGCACGACGCCCACCGGTCAGCTGCGGCGCCGGAGCAGCGCGAGGAACATCGCGTCGGTGCCGTGCACGTGCGGCCACAGCTGCACGAGCGGACCGTCGCCCAGCGCGGGCACCTGCTGCCCGGCCACCGCGGTCAGCGCGTCGCGGGCGTCGAGCAGCTCCACGTCGTGGCGCTTGAGCGCGTCGTCGACGACCGCCCGGGTCTCGGCCACGTGCGGGGAGCAGGTGACGTACCCCACCACTCCCCCGGGCCGGACGGCCGCCAGCGCGGCGTCCAGCAGCCCGCGCTGCAGCGCGGTGAGGTCGGGGACGTCGGCTGGCACCCGGCGCCAGCGCGACTCGGGACGACGCCGCAGCGCGCCGAGCCCGGTGCACGGCGCGTCGACGAGGACACGGTCGAAGGTGCCCGCCTCCGCCTCCGGCAGGTCCCGTCCGTCGCCGGTGCGGACGTCGACGACGCCGTCGGGCAGCGCGGAGACGCTCTGGCGCACGAGCCGCGCCCGGTGCGGCGCGACCTCGTTGGCGACCAGGTGCGCGTCACGGTCGGCGGCGAGGGCGCCCAGCAGCGCTGCCTTGCCGCCCGGCCCGGCGCACAGGTCCAGCCAGCGGGAGTCGGTGGGGGCACCGCCCGCCGGGAGTGACGGGTCCGCGCCGAGCGGCGCGGCGGCCAGCGCGAGCGCGACCAGCTGGCTGCCCTCGTCCTGGACGCCGGCGCGGTGCTCGCGCACCGCGGTGAGCGCGGCGGGGTCTCCCACGGGCAGCCGCAGCGCCGTCGGCGCCCACCGCCCGGGCTCCGGATGCTGCCCGGTGGCCTCCTCGACGTCCTCGGCGAGGTCCTCGGCCGAGACCAGACCCGGCCGGGCAACGAGCGTGACGGCGGGGGCCGCGTTGTGTGCCGCCAGCAGCTCCGGCAGCTCCGAGGCCGGACGGCCCGCCGCCGCCAGCGAGGCACGTAGCGCCCGGACGATCCAGGTCGGGTGCGACTCGGCGGCGGCCAGCCGCCCGACGTCGTCGGTGGCGCCCGCAGTGATCTCGGCGAGCCAGGCGTCCTGATCCCTGCGGCCCACGGCCCGCAGCACGGCGTTGGCAAAGCCGGCCGCCCCCTGCCCCAGCCGGGTGCGGACGAGGTCGACGGTCTGCGAGACGGCGGCGTGCGGGGGCACCCGGGTGGCGAGCAGCTGGTGGCAGCCCAGCCGCAGCAGGTCCAGCAGCGGCGGGTCGACCTCCGCGAGCGAACGGCCGCGGGTGCAGCGCTCGATGATGGCGTCGTAGCGCCCCCGCATCCGCAGCGTGCCGTAGGTCAGCTCGGTGGCGAACGCGGCGTCGCGCCCGACGAGGCCGCGTTCGCGCAGCAGACCGGGCAGCACGAGGTTGGCGTAGGCATCGGACTCGGTGACGGCCTGCAGCGTGTCCGCCGCGGCAAGCCGCGCCGGATCGATGCCGGCGCCACCGCGGTCGCTGCCGCCGCGCCGAGCGCCGCCACGACGCACGCCGGCATCCGGCTGGCCGCTGCGCGGTGCGCTGCTGCCGCCCCGCCCGCCGCTGCTGCGTGGTGCGCCGCCGCGGCTCGGACCGCCCGCGCCGGAGCGGTCGGGGCGCTGTTCCTGGTTCATCGGGTCACCTCGCCGAGGCTCGTACCGTCGGTGAGCCGGGCGCCGCGCGCCCAGTCCGGCGCGGGCATCCACGAGCGTCCCT
The DNA here is from genome assembly GCF_036421875.1 of Georgenia sunbinii. NCBI lineage: Bacteria > Bacillati > Actinomycetota > Actinomycetes > Allobogoriellales > Allobogoriellaceae > Georgenia > Georgenia sunbinii. The sequence goes on from NZ_JAZGOL010000001.1 coordinate 447,965, forward strand.
CGGGCGCCACCTGACCGAGCTGCACGGCGACCGATCCGGTGCCGACGAGGACCTCCTGCTTGCCGACGAGCACGGCGCCCGGCGCGAGCGTAGTCACGTCGGGGCGCGGGGTGAGGGCACCGAGCTTGAGACGCTTCCCGTCATGTGCGGTGGTCCACGGGCCCGGGGCCGGGGTGGTGCCGCGCACCAGCCGGTCGATGGCAACGGCTGGCGCGTGCCAGTCGACGCGGGCGTCGGTGACCTCGAGCCGCGGCGCGAGACTGACGCCGTCGGCCGGCTGCGCGACCGGTGCGGCGCTGCCGTCGGCGAGCCGGTCCATGCTTGCGACGAGGAGCGGGGCACCGATGGCGGCGAGCCGCTCGAGCAGGTCACCGGCGGTGTCGGTCGGCCGGATCCGTTCGGTGACGGTGCCGAGCACCGGGCCGGTGTCGAGGCCCTCCTCGATGATGAAGGTAGTGGCACCGCCGAGGTCGTCACCGGCGATGAGCGCGTGCTGCACCGGCGCGGCCCCGCGCCAGGCCGGCAGCAGCGAGAAGTGCAGGTTGACCCAGCCGTGCCGGGGCACGCCGAGGAGGTCCGGCGGGACGAGGTTGCCGTAGGCGACGACGGCGACGGCGTCGACCTCGAGCGCGGCGATCTCGGCGGCCGCCTCGGGGTCACGCAGCGTCCGCGGCGTGAGCACCGGCAGGCCGGCGTCGCGGGCGGCGGCGGCGACCGGGCTCGGCTGCAGCGTCCGGCCGCGGCCCCGGCGGGCGTCGGGCCGGGTGAGGACGGCGACGACGTCGTGCGAGGACTCACGCAGCGCGTGAAGGGACGGCAGGGCGACCTCGGGGGTGCCGGCGAAGAGCAGACGCATGATGGTGCAGTCTAGGTGCCACCTGCGGGGCAGGTGGCCCGCCGCTACCTGTCGGTGCCCCCGGTCCGTAGCCACGGGCGGACTCGACTCCCGGTGGCGAGCAGGATCACAGCGACACCGGTGATCACTCCCTGGCCGACCCGGCCGGCCGTGACACCGGAGGCCGGGTCGAGCACATAGCTGGCATAGCCGTTGGCGAGCGCGTCCCCGCCCAGCACCGCGCACGCCAGCGTGTGCCCCACCCGGCGGCGCCGGACGAGCAGGACGACGACGAGCGGGTCCAGCACCGTCAGTGAGACGAAGAACGCAACCAGCCACCCCGGTGCGCCCGGATAGGGCTCGGCGGGGGCACGGACGAGCTGCACGAGGTGGACGACGGTCCCGTAGCCGAACACCAGGACCGTGCCCGCGACGATCCGCCTGACGTCGGTCGGCACGCCCGCCCAGCGAGCGGCCAGGTCGCCTCGTGCCACGGCGGCTCCTTCGTGTCGTCCGGTGCCGTGGAGCAGCCCGGTGCGCACGCGTGGTGCGGTGCGCTCGCGGCCGGGCACTCCCGGATGGTCACCCGGCCAGTGGCAGTCCCAGTGCCGTGAGGTCTGCCCGGAGGCCGGCCGCGCCGGTGAAGTGGAGGGCGACGATGCCCGTCTCAGCCGCGGCATCGACGTTGACGGTGGTGTCGTCGATGAAGACGGTCCGGGCGGGCTCAAGCCCGTACCGCTCGAGCAGCAGCCGGTAGATCGCCGGGTCAGGCTTGGCCAACCCGGCCTCGCCCGAGACGAGGATCGACTCCAGCCGGTCGATGACCGGGGCGGACCGCGCAGCCTCGTGGAAGGTCTCTGCGGACCAGTTCGTCAGCCCCAGCACCCGCACGCCGGCGTCGCGCAGCTCGTCGACGATCTCGGCGGTCCCGGGCACCGGCCCGGTGAGCGTGTCGGCGAACCGGGCGATGTACTGGTCGAAGTGCGCCACCCGGTGCGGATGGGTCCGGCCGAGGGCGTCGCGGGCGTCGGCGATCAGGCGGCCGGCGTCCTGCTCGTGGTTGAAGGCCGGGAAGTCGATCTCGGTGACGAACGCCTCGTAGTCGTGCCGCGACCAGGCCGGTGCGAACGCCAGGTAGGGGTCCCAGCCGACGAGGACCTGGCCGAGGTCGAACACGACCGTGGTGACCTGGGACGTCGGCCGGCTGACCGTGGTCGGGGACTGCATCTGAGCTCCTGCCTCTCGGTTGACTGCCGGCCCGACCATAGACGACGCCGGTGCCCGGATTGGCTCCGAGCGCCGCGACGGGCAGATCATGGGCGCCATGACTTTCCCGCCCGATACTCCGGCGCCGCGGCCCGCGACGACCGGCCCGGTGGCCGGCCAGGGGCGGCTGCCGGGGCTGGCGCTCGCCGTGGCGGTCGCGCTGGTGGCGACCGCCGTCGGGACCGCGCTGCCGGTGATCGGCAGCCCGGTGAGCGGCGTCGTCCTCGGTGTCGTCGTCGGGGTCGTGGTCCGCCGGCGCGCGCCGGCCACCGTCGCCTCGCTCGGCCCCGGCCTCAAGGTGGCGAGCAAGCTCGTGCTCCAGCTCGCCGTCGTCCTTCTCGGCGCCCGACTCTCGCTCGCCGAGGTCGCCCGCGTGGGCGTCGACTCGTTGCCGGTGATGCTCGGCACGGTGGCGGTCTGTCTCGTCGCTGCGGCAGAGATCGGGCGCCTGCTGGGGGTGGACGGCGAGCTGCGGGTGCTCATCGGTGCCGGCACCGCGATCTGTGGCGCCTCGGCGATCGCCGCCGTCACCCCGGTGGTCCGCGCCACCGGCAGCAACGTCGCGTACGCGATGTCGACGGTGTTCGCCTTCAACATCGCCGCGGTGCTCGTCTTCCCGCCCCTGGGCCAGCTCCTCGGGATGAGCCAGGAGGCGTTCGGGCTGTTCGCCGGGACCGCCGTCAACGACACGTCCTCGGTGGTGGCGGCGGCCGCGACCTTCGGCCCGGTGGCCGCCGACCAGGCGGTGGTCGTCAAGCTCGTCCGCACCCTGATGATCATCCCGATCGTCGTCGGCCTCGCGATGCTCGTCGCGCGCCGCGACCGCCGCGCCGCCGGTGCTGCTGCGGATGCCACGCGCCCCGGCGTCCTGCGGCTGGTGCCCTGGTTCCTCGTCGGGTTCCTCCTGCTGGCCGCGCTCAACAGCGTCGGACTGGTGCCCGAGGCCTGGCACAGCGCCCTCGCGACGGCGGCGACGTTCCTCATCACCGTCGCGCTCGCTGCCATCGGGCTGTCCACCGACGTGCCGGCGCTGCGCGCCGCCGGGCTGCGCCCGCTGCTGTTCGGCGGCATCCTCTGGCTGCTGGTCACCGGCAGCGCGCTGGGCCTGCAGGCGCTCACCGGCACCCTCTGAGCCGCGGCGCCTGCCCGGTCGGTTCGCTCCTGACTCGTCAGAGCTCGGTCGGGTCCAGCTGGATCCGTGGCGCGTCGGCATCCTTGTGCGCGCTGCGGACGGCCGACGCCTGGGCCAGCGCCCGGGCGAGCCGGGCGCCGTCCGCGCGCGGCGCGCGCACCAGGGCCTGGACCTCGTCCGCCGACCACGGCACCGGGCCGAGCACCTCGGCGCCGGCCGGCAGCTCGAGGTGGCGCAGCAGCGCGGCCACCGCCGAGGTGGCGCCCCGGACCGAGGCCATCCGGCTCGCCGGCGGCAGGTCGAGCTCGCTGCGCTCGGCGAGCTCACGTTCCGCGTAGCCGACCGGGTCCCACCGCACGAGCGCCTGCGCGGGCGCCGGGGCGGGGTCGCCCAGCAGCATCACACGGCCGCCGTCGGGGGCGGCCCGTACCAGCGCCGCGGCCGCCAGCCACCGGCGCAGCGCCTCGACGCCGGAGCCGAGCTCCTGGCGGCCGGTGAGCACCGCGCCGTCGAGCAGCAGCGCGCCGGCGTAGCCGTGCCGCGCGACCGGCTCGGCCCCCGGGGTGGCGACGACGACCCGCGGCCGCTCGTCGACCTCCCGGATGATGCCGTGGTCCGCCCGGGCACCGGAGAGCAGCACCGGGACCATCGGGAAGGCCCGGCCGAGCTCCTCGGCGGTGCGGCCCGAGCCGACCCGGACGGCGCGCAGCTCGGTGCCGTGGCAGGTGGGGCAGGACCAGGTGCGGTCCACCCGGCCGCACCAGCGGCAGGTGGGCACTGCCGCCCGGCCGGCCAGCTGGAGGGTGCCGTGGCAGCTGACGCAGCGAGCCATCTCCCGGCAGCGCTGGCAGGAGACGGTGGGCAGGTAGCCGGCGCGCGGCACCTGGACGAGCACCGGCCCGGCGGTCAGCGAGTCGTTGACCAGGCGCCACGCCGGGTGCGGGATCCGGGCGGCGGCGGCCGGTCCCTCCCGGGCGAGGTCGACATCACCTGGGGCCTCGATGCGCGCGGTGCGCTCGCGCACGGTGCGCCGGGCCGCGACCACGCTGTGCGCCCAGCCGGACGCGACGAGCACGTTCGACTCCACGGTGCGCGACCAGCCGCCGACGAGCAGCGCGGCACCGTCCTGCCCGGCACGGAGCGCGAGGACCTCTCGGGTGTGCGGGTAGGGCGCGCGCGGCTCGGCCAGCGTGTCGGCGCCGTCGTCCCAGCACACCGCCAGCCCGAGCCGCGGCACCGGTGCGAAGGCCGCGGCGCGGGTGCCGACCACCACCCGGGCCCGGCCGGTGAGCGCGAGCAGGAAGCTGCGGTAGCGGCGCGATACGCCGTCGTCGGCCTGCAGCCGGACGACCGGCTCGCCGGGCAGCGCGGCGGCGAGCGACTCGGCGACCGCCTCCACCTCCGCCGCCGCCGGCACGACGACGAGCACGCCGCGCCCCGAGGCCAGTGTCGCTCGGGTGGCCTCGGCGATGGCGTCCAGCCAGCCGTGGCCGGTGGCATCGGGCAGCGCGCTCCACACCGCCCGCGGCGACTGCCCCGCGGCCAGCCGGCGGACGTACGCCGGGCCACCGACGTAGTCGTCCCAGGCCTCCCCCGCGAGCCAGGCCGCGGTCTGCCCGGTGCGGTCCTCGGCGGTGCCCTGGAGCACGGACTTCTCGGTGGTCGCGTGGCGCGGCGGCACCGCGAGCCGGACGACGTCCATGAAGGTGCCGGCGTAGCGGTCAGCCACCGCCCGGCACAGCTCGCGGACCTCCGGGCTGAGCACCGGCAGCGCGGAGACCACCCGCCGGACCGGCGTCAGCGCGCCCTGGTGGTCGGTGGTGGCGGCTCGGTCGAGGACGTACCCGCTGCGCTCCTTGCCGGCGAACCGTACCGACACCCGCGCGCCCGGCTGGGCGGTGGCGTCCATCGCCGGCGGCACCAGGTAGTCGAACGGCCGGTCGAGGTGCGGCAGCGAGACGTCGACCGCGACCCGGGCCACCGGTAGCTCGACGCCGCCCGCCTCGGCACCAGCGACGGTGCGCTCGGCAGCGGGCGTGTGCGCGATCAGCTCGAGCTGTCGACCCTCGGCCACCTGTCACCTCCGTCCCAGGACCATCCCATCACGTCGCTGCGACGCGCCGCACCCACCCACCGGCACCTGTGGACGTCCCGGTCCCTCCGCGCTCCCGGCCCACTCGATGGCTCGCCCTTCTCGCTCAACACTCGTCTGCCCGCAGGGGCGAGCGATGATCGAATGGGACGAGCCGAGCGGGTGCGCGGCGGCGCAGGCGCGGGTGCGCAGGGGCGCGGGGGCGGGTGGGTCAGCCGATGGCGGTCTGCAGCGCGGTCACCTGGTCGGTGCGCTCCCAGGTGAAGCTCGGCAGCTCGCGGCCGAAGTGGCCGTAGGCGCTGGTCTCCCGGTAGATCGGGCGCAGCAGGTCGAGCGCCGCGACGATGGCCCCGGGTCGCAGGTCGAACACCTCGTGGATGGCGGCGACGATCCGGTCGCGCGGGACCGTCTCGGTGCCGAAGGTCTCGACGAACAGCCCCACCGGGTTGGCCTTGCCGATCGCGTAACCGATCTGCACCTCGCAGCGCCGCGCCAGGTCCGCGGCGACGACGTTCTTCGCCACCCACCGCATCGCGTAGGACGCCGAGCGGTCCACCTTGGACGGGTCCTTGCCGGAGAACGCACCGCCACCGTGGCGGGCCATCCCGCCGTAGGTGTCGACAATGATCTTGCGGCCGGTGAGGCCCGCGTCGCCCATCGGACCGCCGACGACGAACTGGCCGGTCGGGTTGACGTACAGGTCATGGCCCTCGGCCGACAGCTGCGGCGCGTGCTCGGCAAGCACCGGCGCGACCACCTCGGCGGCGATGGCGCTGCGCAGCCAGGCCTGGGTGACGTCGGCGTCGTGCTGGCTGGAGACCACTACCGAGTCGAGGCTGACCGCGCGGTCGCCGTCGTACCCGATGGTCACCTGGGTCTTGCCGTCGGGGCGCAGGCTGGGCACGATCCCGTTGCGGCGGACGAACGCCAGCCGCTCGGCGAGGCGGTGCGCGAGCCAGATCGGCAGCGGCATCAGCTGCGGGGTGTCGTCGTCGGCGTAGCCGAACATGAAGCCCTGGTCGCCGGCGCCCTGCAGCGCGAACGGGTCCTGCTCGCCGGTGCCGGTGCGGTTCTCCCAGGACTTGTCGACACCGCTGGCGATGTCCGGGGACTGCTGACCGATCGAGACCTGCACGCCGCAGGAGTCGCCGTCGAAGCCGATGGAGGACGATGTGTAGCCGATGGCGTTGACCTCCGCGCGGACGATCTGCGGGATCTCCACGTACGCGCTGGTGGTCACCTCGCCCACGACGGTCACCAGCCCGGTCGTGACGACGGTCTCCACCGCGACCCGGGCGTCGGGGTCCTCACGGAGGATGGCGTCGAGGATCGCGTCGGAGATCCGGTCACAGACCTTGTCGGGGTGCCCTTCGGTCACCGACTCGGAGGTGAACAGACGCAGCTTGGAAGTCACCGGACGATCCTAGGCCACCGTGCGCCTAGGCTAGGAAACGTGTGGCACGAAGCGGTGGCGTGGGCGGAGCTCCTCCTCGAGACCTCGGTCACACAGGTGGCCCGGTTGGAGGGCGGCCTCACGTCCACGATGCTCGAGCTGACCGGCAGCGACGGTCGTGGTTGTGTGCTGCGTCTCATGACCGAGGAGCCGTGGCGTACCCACGGTGCGGCGCTGACCGCGCGGGAAGCTGCCGCCCAGCGCGTCCTCGCACGCACGCCGGTCCCCGCCCCGCTGAGCATCGGCCTTGACGCCGATGGGCATCACACGGGGGTCGCGGCGCACCTGATGACTCGCCTGCCGGGCCGTTCCCTCCCCCGCGTCGACGGCGATGGGCTCGGCGCGATGGCCCGGATGCTGGCGACGATCCACGAGGTGTCCCCCGCCGAGCCGTTCCGCACTTATCAGTCGTGGGCGCCGTGGGCGAAGTGGACGGTCCCCGTCTGGTCTCGCTACCCGGCTTCCTGGCGGCGCGCCTTCGAGGTGCTCGAGGGCGGCCCGCCCCCGTACGAACCGACCTTCCTTCACCGTGACTACAGTCACCGCAACCTGCTGTGGGACGGGAGCGAGATCGTCGGCGTCGTCGACTGGGTGGAGACCTCGACCGGACCGGCGTGGCTCGACGCGGCCCACGCGGCGACCAACCTTGCGGTTGTCTCACGGGCAGCCGGAGCCGGACGAGGTCGGCTCAGGCGAGCCGCAGGGCGATCAGACCAGCCGCAGGGCGATGACGTCCCACAGCCCGCGGGCGACGTCGCGCTTCGAGCCCGCCACCTCGCCCACGGACTGCCCGCCGGCGTCGAGGACGGTCACTGCGTTCGCGACATCACCGAAACCGCGGCCCTCCCCGACCGCGTTGACCGCGAGCAGGTCGGCGCCCTTGCGGCGAGCCTTGGCACGGCCGAGCTCGAGCACCTCGGCGTCGGTGCCGGTCTCCGCGGCGAAGCCGACGACGACGAGACCCGGGTGGGGGCGGTCGGCGGCGACGGTCGCGAGAATGTCGGGGTTCTCGACCAGCTCGACGGCGGGCGGACCGTCGTCCTTCTTGAGCTTGCCGGCCGCGACGTCGGCGGGCCGGTAGTCGGCGACGGCGGCGGCCATGACGAGCACGTCGGCGGTGGCCGTCTCCCGCACGACCGCGTCGAGCAGCTCAGCGGTGGTCTCGACCTCGGCCACCGTGATCGCCGGATGCTTGATCAGGGCGCGGGCGGCCGGGTCCATCGCGGCGGCCAGCAGCGTGACGTCGGCGCCGCGGTGGGCGGCCTCGACGGCGAGCTGGGCGCCCTGGCGGCCCGATGAGCGGTTGCCGAGGAACCGCACCGGGTCCAGCGGCTCGCGGGTGCCGCCGGCGGAGACGACGACGCGGCGCCCGGAAAGGTCCTGCGTGATGAGCAGCGCCAGGGCCGCCTCGGCGATCCGGGCAGGGTCGGGCAGCCGCCCAGGACCGGTGTCGGAGCCGGTCAGCCGGCCGGAGCCCGGGTCGAGCACCCGGATGCCTCGCTCGCGCAGCGTGGCGACGTTGGCGACGGTGGCCGGGTGCTGCCACATCTCGGTGTGCATCGCCGGCGCCAGCAGCACCGGAGCAGTCACGGTGAGCAGCGTCGTCGTCAGCAGGTCGTCCGCGCGGCCGGTGGCGGCACGCGAGAGCAGGTCGGCCGTCGCGGGGGCGACGATGACGAGGTCCGCGCTGCGACCGAGCGCGACGTGGTCGACGTCGGTGGTGCCGGCGAAGACGCTCGTCGTCACCGGCTCACCCGAGAGCGCCTCCCAGGTGGCACGGCCGACGAACTCCAGCGCGCTCTCGGTGGGGATCACCCGCACCTGGTGGCCGTCCTCCCGCAGCAGACGCAGGAGGAGGACGGCCTTGTAGGCGGCGATCCCGCCACTGACCCCGAGCAGGATCCGTAGGCCTGGCGCCGCCACGAGTGCCTCAGCCCTCGGTCCTGGTGACCGTCAGGAGCCCCTCGTTGATCTCGCGCAGCGCGATCGAGAGCGGCTTGTCGTTCTGGGCGGCGGGCACGAGCGGCCCGACGAACTCGAGCAGCCCCTCCTGCAGCTGGGAGTTGTAGGCATTGATCTGCCGGGCGCGCTTGGCGCCGTAGATGACCAGCGCGTACTTGGAGTCGGCGGCCTCGAGGAGCTCGTCGATCGGCGGGTCGGTGATGCCCTCGGGCTGGGCGACGGTTCCGGACATGTCGGTAACCTCTCATGACGGTGACGTGGCGGAGGTCCACGGCGCGGGGCGCCGCAGACGCAGACAGTCCAGTCTACTCGGTCTGCAGTCCCATGAGGGCGACGAGCTCGTCGGTGGCGCGCGTCACGACGTCGTTGACGACGACGTCGTCGAACTCGTCGACGGCGGCCAGCTCCCGGCGTGCCGACGCCAGCCGGCGCTCACGCTCCTCCGGGCCCTCGGTCCCCCGGCCGACGAGGCGCCGCTCGAGCTCCTCCCAGGACGGCGGGGCGAGGAAGACGAAGTGCGCGCCTGGCATGGTCTGGCGTACCTGCCGGGCGCCCTGCAGGTCGATCTCCAGAAGTGCCGGCTCGCCGCGGCGCAGCCGCTCCTCGACCTGGGCCCGCGGCGTGCCGTACCAGTTACGGCCGTGGACCTGCGCCCACTCGAGCAGCTCGCCGTCGGCAATCATCCGGTCGAACTCCGCCGGGCCGACGAAGTGGTAGTGGACGCCGTCGATCTCCCCGGGCCGGGGGCTGCGGGTGGTGGCGGACACCGAGAGCCACACCTGCGGGTAGCGCCGGCGCAGGTCGGTGGAGACGGTGCCCTTGCCGACGGCGGTGGGGCCGGCGAGGACGAACAGCTGGGCCTCGGCCGCGGGGGACGTGTCAGCGATGAGGCTCACCCGAACATCTCGAGGAGGGCGTCGACCTGCTTGCGGCCCAGGCCCTGCACGCGCCGAGCCTCGGAGATGCCGACGTCGGCCATGATCGCGCGGCTCTTGACCTTGCCGACCCCGGGCATCGACTCCAGCAGCTCCACGACGCGCAGCTTGGCCAGCGCCTCGTCGTCCCTGGCGCCGGCGAGCACCTCCGACAGCCGGACCTGGTGGTGCTTGAGCTGGTGCTTCACCTCGGCGCGCCGGCTGCGGGCGGCGGCGGCCTTGGCGAGGGCGGCGGCTCGTTGTTCTGGGCTCAGCGGCGGAAGTGCCACGGGATCACCTCGGGGTCGGGGGCAGGGACGGGTGGGCGGGCCGGCGTCATGGGTCGGGCGACGCGACCTCGCCATGATGCCAGCAGCAGCAGGTTACCGAGCCGGCGCGGCGGGGACCATGGTCCCCGCCGCGCGGGATTCGCCTCAGCCGGCCAGCGCGGTGCGGACCTCGTCGGTGGCCGCGTCGGCTGCGGCCCGCAGCCCGGCCGCCGTCGGTCCCGCGGACAGGACGCCGCGGGAGGTGCTGGCGAGCACCGCCCGCCCGGCCCCGGCGAACACGCGTGACACCTCGGCCGCGCCGGCCCCCTGCGCGCCCACCCCGGGCGCGAGCAGCGGGGCCCGCGAGGCGGCGAGGTCGATGCCGAGGGCCTCGACCGCGTCCCCGATGGTGGCGCCGACGACGAGCCCCACCGAACCCAGTGGCTCGCCGCCGCCCGGTCCGGCCGCGTTGAGCGCGCCGACGCCGTCGACGATCGCCGCGGCCACTGCTCGGCCGTCGGCACCCGTGGCGTGCTGGACGCCGGCGCCCTCCGGGTTCGAGGTGAGCGCGAGCACGAACAGCCCCCGCCCGGTGCGGTGCGCCAGCTCGACGGCCGGCGCGAGCGAGCCGAGCCCGAGGTACGGCGAGAGCGTGATCGCGTCGGCCGCCAGCGGCGCGTCGTCGGTGAGGTAGGCCTGCGCGTAGCCGGCCATGGTCGAGCCGATGTCGCCGCGCTTGACGTCGAGCACGGTGAGCGTGCCGGCCGCCCGCGCGGCGGCCAGCACCTCCTCCAGGGCGGCGACGCCGGCCGAGCCGTGCCGCTCGAAGAACGCCGACTGCGGCTTGAGCGCCGCCACCCGGCCACCGAGGGCCTCGACCACCCGCAGCCCGAACTCCCGCACCCCCGCCGCGGTGTCCGCCAGCCCCCAGGCGGACAGTAGCGGCGGGTGCGGGTCGATGCCCACGCACAGCGGACCGTGCTCGGCCATCGCGTCGGCGAGCCGCCAGCCGAACGGCACCGGCGCGGCGCCGGCCGCCGCCGTCACCGGCGCGCCCGAGCGGCGTCGTACTCCTGCAGCGAGGTCACCGTCGGTGCGCCGTTGCGCGCGGCCTCGATCGCCTGGACCGCGGCGGCGAGCTCCTGCACGGTGGTGATGATCGGCTTGTCCGCCGTCGTCGTCGCGGTGCGGATCTCGTAGCCGTCGGCGCGGGCGCCCTGGCCGGAGGGGGTGTTGACGACCATGTCGACCTGGCCGGTGTCGATGAGGTCGATGATGGTCGGCTCCCCCTCGGGGCCGCGGCCGTCGCTCGCCTTGCGCACCACGGTGGCGGGGATGCCGCTGCGGCGCAGGACGCCGGCGGTGCCCTCGGTGGCGAGCAGCTCGAAGCCGAGGCTGACGAGCCGCGCCATCGGGATGGCCAGCGCCCGCTTGTCACGGTCCGCGACCGACACGAACACCCGGCCGCTGTCCGGCAGCCCGCCGTAGGCGGCCATCTGGGACTTGGCGAAGGCGCGCGGGAAGTCGACGTCGAAGCCCATGACCTCGCCGGTGGACCGCATCTCCGGGCCGAGCACCGCGTCGACGACCGAGCCCTCGCGGGTGGCGAACCGCTTGAACGGCAGCACCGCCTCCTTGACCGCGATCGGCGCGTGGCGGTCGGTCACCCGGGCGTCGTCCTGCGGCAGCATGCCGCGCTCCCGCAGCTCGGCGACGGTGGCGCCGGCCATCACCAGCGCCGCGGCCTTGGCCAGCGGCACACCGGTGGCCTTGGCGACGAACGGCACGGTCCGCGAGGCACGCGGGTTGGCCTCGATGACGTAGAGGATGTCCGACACCAGCGCGAACTGGATGTTGATCAGGCCCCGCACGCCGACCCCGTCGGCGATCGCCCGGGTGGAGGCGGCGATCCGCTCGAGCTCACGGTCGGAGATCGTCACCGGCGGCAGCACGCAGGCGGAGTCGCCGGAGTGGATGCCGGCCTCCTCGATGTGCTCCATGACGCCACCGAGGTACAGGTCGGTGCCGTCGAAGATCGCGTCGACGTCGATCTCGATCGCGTCGTCGAGGAACCGGTCGATGAGCAGCGGCCCGTCGGAGGTGTCCAGGCCGGTGCGCTCGGCGTAGTCCCGCAGCTGCTCGACGCCGTAGACGATCTCCATGCCTCGGCCGCCCAGCACGTACGACGGCCGGGCGAGCACCGGGTAGCCCACCTCCTCGGCGACCGCCTCGGCCTGCACGAGAGTGGTGGCGATGCCGAAGGCGGGGGCGGGCAGGCCGGCGCGCTCGAGCACGGCGCCGAACCGGCCACGGTCCTCCGCGGCGTCGATGGCGTCGGGCGGGGTGCCGAGGATCGGCACGCCCGCGTCCGCCAGCCGGCGCGCCAGCCCCAGCGGGGTCTGGCCACCGAGCTGGACGACGACGCCGGCGACCGGCCCGGCCGCCAGCTCCGCGTGGTAGATCTCGAGGACGTCCTCGAAGGTCAGCGGCTCGAAGTACAGCCGGTCGGAGATGTCGTAGTCGGTGGAGACCGTCTCCGGGTTGCAGTTGACCATGACGGTCTCGTACTTCTCCGCCAGCGCCATCGTCGCGTGCACGCAGGAGTAGTCGAACTCGATGCCCTGCCCGATCCGGTTGGGCCCGGAGCCGAGGATGATCACGGCCTCGCGCTCACGGGGCGCGACCTCGGTCTCCAGGTCGTAGCTGGAGTAGTGGTAGGGCGTGGACGCGGCGAACTCGGCGGCGCAGGTGTCGACCGTCTTGTAGACCGGCCGCAGCCCGTAGGCGTGACGCACCTCGCGGACGGTGTCCTCCCCCAGCCCACGCAGCTCGGCGACCTGCCGGTCGGCGAAGCCGTGGCGCTTGGCCAGTGCGAGGACCTCGACGGTCAGTGCCGGGGCCTGCGCCACGGTGGTGGCGACCTCGTCGATGAGCAGCATCTGGTCGAGGAACCACGGGTCGATCTTGGTGGCCTCGAAGAGCTGCTCGACCGTCGCGCCGCCGCGGATCGCCTGCTGGACCTCGACCAGCCGGTGGGCGGTCGGCACCTTGATGGTCTCCAGCAGCGCCGCGGTCTCCTCGGTGCCCGGGGCGGCGCCGCGCCAGTGGAACTGTGCGTCGGGGGTGTCGATGGAACGCAGCGCCTTCTGCAGCGCCTCGGTGTAGTTGCGGCCCAGCGCCATCGCCTCCCCCACCGACTTCATCGTGGTGGTGAGCACCGGGTCGGCCGCCGGGAACTTCTCGAAGGCGAACCGCGGCACCTTGACCGCGACGTAGTCGAGCGTCGGCTCGAAGGCCGCGGTGACGGTCCGGGTCGAGGACACGATGTCGCTGGGGATCTCGTCGAGCGTGTAGCCGATGGCCAGTCGCGCGGCGATCTTGGCGATCGGGAACCCGGTGGCCTTGGAGGCGAGCGCGGAGGACCGCGACACCCGCGGGTTCATCTCGATGACGATGACCCGGCCGGTGCTGGGCTCGATGGCGAACTGGACGTTGCAGCCACCGGTGTCGACACCGACCTCGCGGATGACCGCGATGCCGATGTCACGCATGTTCTGGAACTCGCGGTCGGTGAGGGTCAGGGCCGGCGCCACCGTGATCGCGTCGCCGGTGTGGACGCCGACCGGGTCGACGTTCTCGATCGAGCAGACGACGACGACGTTGTCCGCGTGGTCGCGCATGAGCTCGAGCTCGAACTCCTTCCAGCCGAGGATGGACTCCTCGAGGAGCACCTCGGTGGTCGGCGAGTAGTGCAGCCCGGCGCCGGCGATCCGCTCGAGGTCCTCCGGGTTGTAGGCCAGCCCGGACCCGAGGCCGCCCATGGTGAACGACGGCCGGACGACGAGCGGGTAGCCGAGCTCCTCGGCGGCGGCCTGGCACTCCGCCATGGTGTGGGCGATGACCGACTTGGCCACCTCGGCCCCGCAGCGCTCGACGACTCCCTTGAAGGCCTGGCGGTCCTCGGCCAGGTGGATCGCGGCGATCGACGCACCGATGAGCTCGACGCCGTACTCGGCGAGCACGCCCGCCTCGTCGAGCGCGATCGCGGTGTTGAGGGCGGTCTGCCCACCGAGGGTGGGCAGCAGCGCGTCGGGCCGCTCCTTGGCGATGATCGAGGCGACGATCTCCGGGGTGATCGGCTCGACGTAGGTGGCGTCGGCGATCTCCGGGTCGGTCATGATCGTGGCCGGGTTGGAGTTGACGAGGATGACCCGCAGGCCCTCCTCGCGCAGCACCCGGCAGGCCTGGGTGCCCGAGTAGTCGAACTCGGCGGCCTGGCCGATGACGATCGGCCCGGATCCGATGACGAGTACGGAACGCAGGTCCTCGCGACGCGGCATCAGGCGTCCTCTCCGGTGGTCTGGTGGGTGACGATGAGATCGACGAAGCGGTCGAACAGGTAGGAGGCGTCGTGCGGGCCGGCCGCCGCCTCCGGGTGGTACTGGACGGAGAACGCCGGCACGTCCAGGGCGCGCAGCCCCTCGACGACGCCGTCGTTGAGCGAGACGTGGGAGACCTCGACCCGCCCGTAGCGGCCGCCGTCGAACGGTGCGACGGCCGGCTCGCCGACCGGCGCGTCGACCGCGAACCCGTGGTTGTGCGCGGTGATCGCCACCTTGCCGGTGGCCCGGTCGATGACCGGCTGGTTGACGCCGCGGTGGCCGTAGTCGAGCTTGTAGGTGCCGAAGCCCAGTGCCCGGCCGAGCAGCTGGTTGCCCAGGCAGATCCCGAAGAACGGCACACCGGCTCCGAGCACGCCGCGCAGCAGCTCCACCTCGGCGTCGGCGGTGGCCGGGTCGCCCGGGCCGTTGGAGAAGAACACGCCGTCGGGCGCGAGCTCGAGCACCCCGGCGAGGCTGGTGTGCTGCGGCACGACGTGCACGCGCAGCCCGCGCTGGGCCAGCTCCTCGGGGGTGCGGGACTTGATGCCTAGGTCGACGGCGACGACGGTCGCCACCGGCTCCTTGCCGGTGTAGGCGCCCGAGGGCTCGACGACGTAGCTCTCCTGGGTGGACACCTCGGCCGCCAGCGCGGCACCGTTCATCCGCGGTGCCTGCCGGACCAGCTCGAGCAGCACGTCGAGCGCCGGCTGGCCCGGGTCGGTGCCGCCGGCCGGCAGTGCCGAGCCGGAGAAGATCCCGGCCCGCATGACGCCGCGGTCACGCAGGTGGCGGGTGAGCGCGCGGGTGTCGACCTCGCAGATCCCGACGACGTCGCGGGAGGCGAGGTCGGCCTCGAGCGCACCGGTCGACCGCCAGCTCGAGGCACGGCGGGCAGCGTCCCGGATGACGACGCCGGCTGCCCACACCTTGGGCGACTCCTGGTCCTCCTCGTTGACACCGGTGTTGCCGATGTGCGGCGCGGTGAAGGTGACGATCTGCCGGTGGTAGGACGGGTCGGTGAGGGTCTCCTGGTAGCCGGTCATCCCGGTGGCGAACACGATCTCACCGACGGTACGGCCGCTCGCGGCGTAGGCGCGGCCTCGCAGCACGTAGCCGTCCTCGAGGATGAGCAGGGCGTCGTCTCGACTGGTACTCACCGGTCTCCTTCTGGTTGCTGGGTCACGGGGCGGCCGTCGCGCACAGTGGCGCGACCGCGCAGGAAGGTGGCCACGACCCGCCCGGGCAGGGTACGGCCCTGGAACGGGGTGTTGCTGCTGGCGGTCACCTGCTGGGCGCCGTCGACGGTCAGCCGGGCGGCGGGGTCCACGAGGGTGAGGTTGGCCGGCTCGCCGACCGCGATCGGCCGGCCGTGGCCCTCGACCCGGCCGATCTGCGCCGGCCGCGCGGAGAGCACTCGGGCGACGTCGGCGTAGGTCATCAGGCCGGGCTCGACCATGGTCTCGAGCACGACCGGCAGCGCGGTCTCCAGCCCGGTCATCCCGAAGGCGGCCTGCGGCCACTCGCAGTCCTTGTCCTCCATCGGGTGGGGCGCGTGGTCGGTGGCGACGATGTCGATGGTGCCGTCGGCCAGCGCCGCCCGCAGCGCGCGGACGTCCTCGTCGGTGCGCAGCGGCGGGTTCACCTTGAAGGTGGGGTCGTAGCTGCGCGCCAGGTCGTCGGTGAGCAGCAGGTGGTGGGGAGTCACCTCGGCGGTGACATCGATCCCGCGGGCCTTGGCCCAGCGCACGATCTCCACCGAGCCGGCGGTCGACAAGTGGCAGATGTGCACCCGGGAGCCCACGTGCTCGGCGAGCAGGACGTCGCGGGCGATGATCGCCTCTTCGGCGACCGCCGGCCAGCCGGTGAGGCCGAGCTCGGCCGACACGACACCCTCGTTCATCTGGGCGTCCTCGGTGAGCCGCGGCTCCTGGGCGTGCTGGGCGATGACGCCGTCGAAGGCCTTGACGTACTCCAGCGCCCGGCGCATGAGGACCGGGTCCCACACGCACTTGCCGTCATCGGAGAACACCCGGACGCGGGCCTGGGAGGCGGCCATCGCGCCGAGCTCGGCGAGCTGTTCTCCCGCCAGGCCGACGGTCACCGCGCCGACCGGGAACACGTCGGTCCAGCCGGCCGCCCGGCCCAGGTGCCAGACCTGCTCGACGACGCCGGCGGTGTCGGCCACCGGGGAGGTGTTGGCCATCGCGTGCACAGCGGTGAAGCCGCCGGCCGCCGCTGCGCGGGTGCCGGACCACACGGTCTCGGCGTCCTCCCGGCCGGGCTCGCGCAGGTGGGTGTGGAGGTCGACGAGCCCGGGCAGCGCGACGAGACCCTCGGCGTCGATGGTCTGGGCGTCGGGCCCGGCCTGCCGGGCGGCGTCGGGGCCGATGGCGGCGATGACGCCGTCGGCGAGGAGAAGGTCCGTGGTGGGCCCGCCGAGCGGCGCGGCACCCCGCAGGAGATAGCTGGTCACGAGGCGGCTCCGAGGTCGCTGGAGGACGTCGCCGGGGCTCCGGCGAGCAGGTGGTAGAGGACGGCCATCCGCACCGAGACACCGTTGGCGACCTGCTCGACGACCGTCGAGCGGGGGCTGTCGGCGGCCTCGGCGGAGATCTCCAGGCCACGGTTCATCGGCCCGGGGTGCATGACGATGGCGTGGTCGGGCAGCGCGGCGAGCCGGCTGCGGGTGAGCCCGTACTGGCGGTGGTACTCCTGCGGCGAGGGGAAGAAGCCGCCCCCGGCGCTGGACATCCGCTCGCGCTGGACGCGCAGCATCATCACCGCGTCGGGGCCCTGCGCCAGGGTCCGGTCGAGGTCGTAGGAGACCGTGCAGGGCCACGCCTGCACCCCGACCGGCACGAGGGTGGGCGGCGCGACCAGGGTGACGTCGGCACCGAGCGTGGTCAGCAGCTCGACGTTGGAGCGCGCCACCCGGGAGTGCAGTACGTCCCCGACGACGACGACGGACAGGCCGCGCAGGTCCCCGCCGCGCGTGTCGCCGTCCGGGCCACCACCGGTGAGGCGGCGCCGGATGGTGTAGGCGTCCAGCAGGGCCTGCGTCGGGTGCTGGTGCGTGCCGTCCCCGGCGTTGACCACCGGGACGTCGATCCAGCCGGAGTACGCCAGCCGGTGCGGGGCCCCGGACGAGTGGTGCCGCACGACGACGGCGTCGGCGCCCATCGCCTGGAGCGTCTGGGCGGTGTCCTTGAGCGACTCCCCCTTGGAGACGCTGGAGCCCTTGGCAGCGAAGTTGATGACGTCGGCCGACAGCCGCTTAGCGGCGGCCTCGAAGGAGATCCGGGTCCGGGTGGAGTCCTCGAAGAACAGGTTGACGACCGTCAGCCCGCGCAGCGTCGGCAGCTTGCGCATCTGCCGGGACTGGGTGGCGGCCATCTCCTCGGCGGTGTCGAGCAGGGCGACGGCGGCGTCCCGGTCGAGGTCGCGGGCCGAGAGCAGGTGCCTCATCGGGCGTCCTCCCCCGCCGGCCGCGGCTTGACGATGCTCACGGCGTCCTCGCCGTCGATCTCGGCGAGCCGCACGCTCACGCGTTCGTGCCGTGACGTCGGCAGGTTCTTGCCGACGTAGTCGGCCCGGATCGGCAGCTCCCGGTGGCCGCGGTCGACGAGCACCGCGAGCTGCACCCGGGCCGGGCGGCCGAGGTCGGCCAGCGCGTCCAGCGCCGCGCGGATGGTGCGGCCGGAGAACAGCACGTCATCGACGAGGACGACGAGCTTGCCGTCGACGCCGCCGCTGGGCATCTCGGTGCGCAGCAGCGTGCGTGTGGGCTGGGAGCGCAGGTCGTCGCGGTACATCGTGACGTCGAGCGCGCCGAGCGAGGCGCGGCCACCGGCGTCGACGAGACGGCTGTGCAGCCGCTGCGCGAGCGGGACGCCGCGGGTGGGGATCCCGAGGAGGACGACGTCATCGGCGTCGGAACGTTCGAGGATCTCGTGGCTGATGCGGGTCAGTGACCGGGCGATCTCGGGCGGGCCGAGGACGGTCACCTCCGGCAACGCCGAGGGCACAGGTGTGTCGTAGTCCATCTGGCATGCTCCTTCCCCGCCTCACGGGACGGGTCTTAAAGGACGGGCAGATCGCCCTGATGCTACCCGGTGACCGGTGCGCTCCCGGTCCGCCGCACGGGCCGCAGCCACCGCTGTCGGCAATACCAGCGCGGCGCCCGACAGTTGGTGGGATGCTGGAAAGAGGTGGCCGGACGCCGGTATCCGCCGCATCTCCGGCCCCGAGGAGACGAGGTGTGAGATGAGTGACATTCCTGCGGGAGCCGTCGTCGTCGGGCACGACGGATCAGCGCTGGCGGACCAGGCCCTGCGATGGGCGGCGGCCGAGGCCGCGCTCCTCGGTACCGGCCTGCACGTGCTCCACGCGACCAAGCTCGCCGGGGGCAGCCAGGCCTGGGCCGCGTACCTCGAGGAGGACCTCAGCCGCTATGGCGACGCCGTCCTCGAGGACGCCGCGGAGACGTTGGCCGACGACGACCTCACGGTGACGACCGGGTCGATCTCGACGACCGCCGGTGAGGCGCTGGTGGAGGCGTCGCGGACGGCCGCCGTCGTCGTCATGGGCGCTCGCGGCCTGGGGCGGCTGTCCGGTCCGCTGCTGGGTTCCACCACGCAGCGGGTGTCGGCCCACGCGCACGGCCCGGTCGTCGTCGTGAGGGACGAGCCGACCGCGCCGCACGGTCCGGTCGTCGTCGGGCTGGACCCCACCGGCAACGCCGACGACGCCGTGCGGTTTGCCTTCGACCACGCCGCCCGGCGCGGCCTCGGCGTACTCCTCGTGCAGGCGATCCCGCCCGCACCACCGGTGCGTGACGCCTTCCGCGACAGCCGCACGATCGAGATCGTCGAGCGTGCCGCCCGTGCCGCGGCGGCCGATGCCCAACAGCAGGCGAACCGGTGGCGCGAGGAGTTCCCGGACGTGCCCGCCGACGTCGATATCGTCCATGACCACCCGGTGGAGGCGATCACCGACGCGTCGCGTCGTGGCAGCCTCACCGTGGTCGGCTCCCGCGGGCGAGGCGGTCTGGCCAGCACCCTGCTCGGCTCGGTGAGTCGAGGGGTGCTGCAGCACGCCGCCGTCGTCGCGGTGGTCCGGCCGCGGCAGTAGACCCGGGACGCTCCGTCAGGCAGGGCCGGCTTCCCGTGCCAGCGCGACCGCCGCGGCGGCGCCCTGCCGCCACGGCGCGCCGTGACCGGGCAGCACGGTGCCGGCACCGGTGCCCGCGACCGCGTCGAGGGTGCGCAGGTTGAGCGCGGAGTCCGCCGTCGCGGCGCCGGCGACGATCCGCGGGCCGGTCCGGCCGGTGTACGGGTCGAGCGTCACCAGCGCGTCACCGCTGAGCACGACGTCACGGTCGGGCAGGTGGAGCGCCACATGCCCATAGGTGTGGCCCGGCGTCGCCAGGACCTGTGGCCGCCCCGGCACCGGCAGCTCGCGGCCGGGCACGAGCGACCGCACCCGGTCGAGCTCGACCCCACGGACGCACAGCGCACCCGCGGCCGCCACCCGCAGGAGGATGGGCACCGCGGCCGGGTGCTTGACGGGGTAGGCGGCCCGCGGGTTCTCGTGGGCGTAGCGGTACGGGTGTGCCGCGAGGCGGTGGTCCTCCGGGTGGGCCCAGACCGGCAGGTCCAGCCGTTCCTGGAGGCGTCGGGCGAGCCCCACGTGGTCGAAGTGGGCGTGGGTGAGGGCCGGTGCTCGCAGGTCGCGGGGCCGGTGCCCGAGCGATCTGATCGCCTCGCCGAGCTGGCGCCACATCGCGGGCACGCCGGCATCGATGAGGGCGAGGCCGTCGTCGTCCTCGATGAGGTAGCAGTTGACGGCGGCCCGGCTGACGAGGTGGACCCCCGGAGCTACCTCGGTGACGGTCGTCATGCTCACTCCCCGCTTCGGCTCGTCCGGCACGCCGCGACCACAGTCGGCCGTGACGCGAGTCACGTGCCACTATCGCCGGGCGGGCGGGCGCGCGCACCCCGGGAGGCGGTTGCGCCCGCCGCGCACCGTGCTCAATCGCGGGGCGCGGCCTCGAGCGTGAGGATCCGGCCGAGAAGGCCGTTGACGAACCGCGGCGAGTCGTCGGTGGACAGCTTGGCGGCCAGCGCCACCGCCTCGTCGACGACGACGGCGCCCGGCACGTCGACGTTGTACAGCAGCTCCCAGGTGCCCAGGCGCAGGATCGCGCGGTCCACCGCCGGCATCCGCTCCAGGGTCCACTCCTGGGAGTAGGTGGTCAGCAGCTCGTCGATCTCTTCGCTGTGGGTCGCTACCCCCTCGACGATGTCGACGGCGTACTGCGGCAGGGCCGTCTGCGCAGTGGTGTGCTGCAGACGCTCGGCGAGGAGGTCGAGCAGCCCGATGGGCCGGCCGGACACTTCCCGCTGGTCGGCCTCGTAGAGGACGTCGATCGCGCGGGTACGGGCTTTGCTGCGTGCTCCCATGTCAGTCGTTCACGCGACCGAGGTAGTCCCCCGAGCGCGTGTCGACCTTGATCTTGGTGCCGGTCTCGAGGAACAGCGGGACCTGGACCTCGTAACCGGTCTGCACGGTCGCGGGCTTGGTGCCGGCCGAGGAACGGTCACCCTGCAGGCCGGGCTCGGTGTAGGTGATCTCCATGACCACCGAGGTCGGCATCTCGACGTAGAGGACCTGGCCGTCGTGCATCGCGACGGTGGCGACCTGCTCCTCGAGGAGGAAGTTCGCGACGTCGCCGATGGTGTCGGCCATCACCGTCAGCTGCTCGTAGGTGCTGCTGTCCATGAAGACGTAGTCGGCGCCGTCCTGGTACAGGTACTGCATGTCGCGACGGTCGACCGTGGCGGTCTCGACCTTCACGCCGGCATTGAAGGTCTTGTCGACCGACTTGCCCGACAGCACGTTCTTCAGCTTGGTGCGCACGAAGGCCGGGCCCTTGCCCGGCTTGACGTGCTGGAACTCCACGACGGACCACAGGTGCCCATCGATGACGAGCACCATGCCGTTCTTGAGGTCGTTGGTCGAAGCCACAGAAATATCCTTGCGTCGGGGGATGTGCGGCGCTCAGCCTAACGCGTGGCGCGCCCAGAGTCCCAGCACGGCACAGGCGCCGGCCCAGGTGTAGGAGACCAGCGTGCCGATGATGAACAGCTCGGCCGACGGCCCGCGTCGGTCCGGGTGCGGCTCGCGCAGCTCCGGGTAGCGGCCCAGGCCCTTGACCGCCAGGACGACGGCGACGGCCTCCGGGAAGCCGGCGAGCACCGCGCCGGTGATCGCCAGCCGCTCGAGCATCCCGATCCACGCGCCACCGCGGGCGATGCCGCCGTCGGGCGGGTCGGGCTGCCAGCGGCGCAGCACCCGGCCAGTCGCCAAGCGCCCGCCGAGGACGGAAAGCAGCAGCACCCCGGCGAAGGCCCCCGCGATCGCCCAGCTCATCGGTCCGCCTCGGCGTCTCGGTCCGCACCGGCGTCGTCCAGCAGGCGGGCGGCGAGCGGGTGGAGCCGCTGCTCCTCCTGCCACATCGCGGTGGCGAGCCGCTGGCTCACCGCCTGGGCGCTGATGTCCAGCTCCTCCGCAGCGCGTCGCTGAGTGGGCACGGTGTCCATGAGGTCGATGATCTCCCACCCCTCGGGGCTGCGCCGACGCACCACCAGGCCGAGCATCTGGAGCAGCGCCTCGGCGTCGTCGGCGGCCTGCGGGTCCTCCCCCTCGACGGCGAGCGGGATGCTCACCGCACGACCGCGGGCGCGCTCCACCGCCGCCCTCGCGTGCACGAACGCCGGCCCGGCACTGGCGGCGGCGGTGTCGGCGAGCGGCTCGCTCACCGGGCCGGCCCCGATCCCGACGCTCCAGCCGCCCAGCCGCTGCAGCCGCAGCGCGAGGTCGACGACGTCTGCGGCGGCGTCGAGCACCCCCTGCACCTCGTCCCCAACGGTGCGGACCATCGGCAGCACGAACGGGTCGCGGCCGAGGACCGCCTGCCAGCGGGCCACGTGGTCGAGCAGCGCGGGGACATCGTCCCCACGGGTCTGGCTCGACTTTTGGTCGATCGTCAGCACGAACATTCCTCAAGCCTAGCCCCTTGATCCCCCAAGATCAAGGCCCCACCCTTCAGGCATACCCCCTCCCCCCAAAAAATGCTGCCGAGAGCGGGATTGTCCACGCGACCGCGTTGCCGAGACGCCCCCGAATGTTGCCGAGAGCGGGATTGTCCACGCGACCCCCATGTTGCCGAGAGCGGTGGAGCTCGCTGACAATCCCGCTGTCGGTGACAAGTCGGCTGTCGCGGACAATCCCGCTGTCGGCGACAATCCCGCTGTCGGCGGCAGGGGGGGTAGGGGGTTAGGGGGCGATGGCGGCGTAGGCGTGCTCGAGCAGGTGTGGGTCGGGGTCCTCGAGACGGCTCGGGGTGCCGATCGCGTCGAGCACGACGAACCGCAGCCGGGAGCCGCGCGTCTTCTTGTCCCGTCCCATCGCCTCGAGCAGGCGGGGCCAGCGGTCCTGCCGGTAGGTCAGCGGCAGCCCGAGCGCGCCGAGGATCGTCCGGTGCCGGGCGACGTCGTCGGCGGTGAGCCGGCCCGCGGCCCGCGCCAGCTCGGCGGCGAACACCATCCCGACGGCCACGGCGTCGCCGTGGCGCCACCGGAAGTCCTCGCTGAGCTCGATGGCGTGCGCGAGGGTGTGCCCGTAGTTGAGGAACTCGCGGCGCCCGGCCTCACGCAGGTCGGCCGAGACCACCTCGGCCTTGACCGCGATGCTCCGGCGGACGAGCTCGTCGAGCACGTCCGAGCGGGGATCGCGTGCGGCGGCGCCGTCGTCGGCGGCAACGAGGTCGAGGATCACCGGGTCGGCGATGAAGCCGGCCTTGACCACCTCGGCCAAGCCGGCGGCGTGGTCTTCGGCGGGCAGCGTGGCGAGGGTGTCGAGGTCGCACACCACGCCGCGCGGGGAGTGGAAGGCACCGACGAGGTTCTTGCCCTCGGCGGTGTTGATGCCAGTCTTGCCGCCCACCGCGGCGTCGACCATGGCGAGCACCGTCGTCGGGACCTGGATGACGGCGACGCCGCGCAGCCAGGACGCGGCGACGAAGCCGGCGAGGTCGGTGGCGGCTCCCCCACCGAGACCGATGACGAGGTCCTGGCGCCCGAAGCCGGCACGGCCGAGCCGGCCCCAGAGGTCACCGAGCACGGCCTGGGTCTTGGCGGCCTCGCCGTCGGGCACCACCGCCGGCTCGACGGTGTGGCCGACGGCCCGCAGCCGCTCGGCCAGAGCAGCTGCGCGCTGCTGCTGCGGGGGCTGGTGGACGAGCAGGACCCGACGCGGCTCGCTACCCACGAGCACGGCGACCTCGTCGTCGAGCCCACGCCCGACGACGACCTCGTAGTCGTGCTCCGCGTGGACCGGGATCCGAGCAGCGGTCATACCGTCCTCCCGGCGGAGGCGACGAGCTCACCGTGCTCCAGCGCCGAGGCGATCACGGTGGCGAGCCGGTCCGGTGCCTCTTTGTCGGTGTCGAGCACGAGCCCGGCGACCTCCTCGTACAGCGGCCGGCGGGCGTCCGCGAGGATCTTCCACTGCGCCCGGGGGCTGCCGACGAGCAGCGGACGGGCGCCGGTCATACCGACGCGCGGCATCGCCTTGGCCATCGAGACGTCGAGGAAGACGACGGGCACGACGTCGAGGGACCGGCGGGTGCGCTCGTCGAGGATCGCGCCGCCGCCGAGCGCGAGGACGCCGTCGTGCCGGCCGAGGGTGTCGATCACGGCCTGGTGCTCCAGCGCCCGGAAGTGCTCCTCGCCGTCGTCGAGGAAGATCTCCGAGATGGTGCGGCCGGTGGTCCGCTCGACCTCGGCGTCGGTGTCGAGGAACGCGACGCCCAGCCGGACCGCGAGCTCGGAGCCGACGGTGGTCTTTCCGGCGCCGGGAGGACCGACGAGGACAACCTTTACCCGGCTCATCGCATGGTCCCGGGGATCGACTCGAGGTAGGCGCTGAGGTTGCGGGTGGCCTCGGCGACCGAGTCGCCGCCGGTCTTCTCCAGCAGCGCCTGCGCGAGCACGAGGGCGGTCATCGCCTCGACGATGACGGCGGCCGGTGCGGCGGCGCACACGTCGGACCGCTGGTGGATCGCCGTGGCGGCCTCGCCGGTGACGATGTCGATGGTGCGCAGCGCACGCGGGACGGTGGAGATCGGCTTGAGCGCGGCACGCACCCGCAGCACCTCGCCGTTGCTCATGCCGCCCTCGATGCCGCCGGCACGGTTGGTCACGCGCTGCAGCGTGCCGTCCTCCCGGACGATCTCGTCGTGGGCGGCCGAGCCGCGGCGTCGCGCGGTGCGGAAGCCGTCGCCGATCTCCACGCCCTTGATCGCCTGGATGCCCATGACGGCGCCGGCGAGGCGGCTGTCGAGCTTGCGGTCGCCGTGGACGAAGGAACCGAGGCCCGGCGGCAGGCCGTAGACGAGGACCTCGACGACGCCGCCGAGGGTGTCGCCGTCCTTGCGGCACGCATCGATCTCCTCGACCATCGCCGCGGACGTCTCGGGGTGGAAGCAGCGGATCGGGTCGGCGTCGAGCGCCGCGGCGTCGTCGGGGGTGGGCAGCGCCGCGTCGTCGGGCACCTCGATCTCGCCGACGGAGACCACGTGGGACACCAGCCGCGCCCCGGCGACCTGCTCGAGGAGGGCGGCGGCGACCGTGCCGAGCGCCACGCGGGTGGCGGTCTCCCGGGCGCTGGCGCGCTCGAGGACCGGGCGGGCGTCCTCGAGGTGGTACTTCGCCATCCCGACGAGGTCGGCGTGGCCGGGGCGGGGGCGGGTGAGCGGCTTGTTGCGTGCCTGCTCGCGGTGGTCACCGATGCCGGCGTCGACGTCGAGCGCCTCGGTGGGCACCTCGTCGGGTGACATCACGGTCTCCCACTTGGGCCACTCCGAGTTGCCGATCTCGATGGCGACCGGGCCACCCATCGTCTCGCCGTGACGGACGCCGCCGAGCAGCCGGACGGCGTCCTTCTCGAACTTCATCCGGGCGCCGCGGCCGTAGCCGAGGCGCCGTCGGGCGAGCACCTCCTGCACCTGCGACGTCGAGATCCTCACCCCGGCCGGCAGGCCTTCGATGATGCCGACGAGGGCTTGGCCGTGCGACTCTCCAGCTGTCAACCAACGCATGGTGGCCATCTTCCCACGACGACGACGTGAGTCCGGCAGCCGTCCACGCGGCGGCGGACGCCGTGGCGCGCCAGTGCGGACCAGGTGCGGCGCCAGGGACCGGGCGCGATGTCAGAGCGGCAGCACGGTGCCGGTCGGCACGGCGGTCGCGATGGCGGCGCCCAGCAGCATCCAGGGGCCGAAGGCGATGGCGCTGCGGCGATCGGCCCGCCGGACCGCGATGAGGGCCAGGCCCACGACGCCACCGACGACGAACCCCGCGAGGACGCCGACGACGACCGCCTGCCAGCCGAGCCAGCCGAGCCACAGCCCGAGCAGCGCGCCGAGCTTGACGTCCCCGAGGCCGAGGCCGGTGGGTCGGGCGAGAGCGAGCAGCAGGTAGAGCCCGCCGCACACCACCGCGGCGAGGATCCCGCGGAGCAGGCCGGACCATGCGCCGTCGAGCAGCGCGGCGACCGCGAGCAGCAGCACCAGCGCCACTGCCGTTGGCTGCATGACGGCGTTCGGCAGCCGGTGCCGCGCAAAGTCCTCGACGGCGAGCAGCACGCCGGCCACCGCGAGCACCACCGCTGCGAGGACGTCGGGCTGCGCGCCGCGTGCCCAGACGGCGAGAGCGGCAGCGAGGACGCACCACGCCGTCACCACCGCGGGACGACGCCACCAGCTCACGCCGGTGCCGGTCTCAGCCGGCACGGGCAGCGACGGCAGCGTCCAGCGCCGAACGCATCGCCGCCACCGGCGCCACCCGCCCGGTCATCAGGCGGACCTGCTCGGCGGCCTGGTGGAGGAGCATCGCCCAGCCCGGCGCGATCGCTCCCCCGCCGGTCGCGTAGCCTCGGGCGATCTCGCTCGGCCCCGAGGCATAGCTGACGTCGAGCAGGACGCCACCGGCGGTCTGGCCCGGGACGAGCGTCTCGGCCAGCGACCGACCCAGCTCGTCCGCCGCGCCGGCGGGCACGGAGGACACCACCACCTGGGCGCCGGCGACGAGGTCACGGGCCTGCTCGGTGCTGGTCCAGCGGCGGACGTTGATCGTCACGCCCATCCGGTGCGCCGCGAGCTGGGTGGCGGCTGCCCGCGCCGGGTTGCGCGCGAGGACGACCGAGGAGGTGATGCCAAGCTCTGCCAGCGCGGCGAGGCTCGAGGCGGCCGTGGCGCCGGCGCCGAGGATGACGGCGTTGCGCGGCTGCCAGCCCGCGTCGTCGGCGGCCTCGCGCAGCGCGGCCACGACGCCGTGAACGTCGGTGTTGGCGCCGACGAGCATGCCTGGCTGGACGATCACCGTGTTGACGGCGCCGACCACCTCGGCGAGGGGCTCGATGACGTCGAGGTGGGCGATGGCCGCGTGCTTGAGCGGCATGGTGAGCGACAGCCCGCCCCACTCCTCGTCGAGGGCCGCCACCGCGCTCCCGATCCCTGCCTCGTCGACCTCCGCGAGGCCGTACACCCAGTCGATCCCCAGTGCCTCGTAGGCGGCCCCGTGGAGCACCGGTGACAGCGAGTGAGCGATCGGCGACCCGAGGACGGCGGCGCGCTTGGCGCCGGCGGGCAGCGAGCCGCGGGCCGCGACGTCGTAGGTGGGCAGGGTGGTCGCCGGTGCGCCGGCGGGCGGGGTGGTCATCGGCTCAGCCCTCGTCGGTGCCCAGCGGGTTCTCCTCGAGCCACTGGTTGAGCTCGACGATGTTGCGCTGGTGCTCGGCGTAGTCGCCGCTGAAGCGGGTCTCACCGGTCTCGAGGTTGATGGTGACGAAGTACAGCCAGTCACCCTCGGGCGGGTTGAGCACCGCTTCGACAGCCGCGGCGCCGGGGGCACCGATCGGCGTCGGCGGCAGGCCCGGGTGCACGTAGGTGTTGTACGGGTTGTCGTCCTCGAGCTCGGCACGGGTGGGGATGCCCCCGACCCGCCCGGCGCCGTAGAGGACCGTGGAGTCCATCTGCAGCCGGCCGTTGACGTCGTCGACGTCGGTCAGCCGGTTCTCGATCACCCGGGCGACGCGGCCGTAGTCCTCGGCCACGAACACCTCGCGCTCGACGATCGACGCCTTGGTGAGCACCGCCTGCTGGTCCTCGGCCGGTACGCCCAGCCGGTCCAGGGTGCTCACCGTCTGCGCGACCATGGTGCTGAGGATCTCGGTGGCGTCGGCCTCGGGCTGGAAGGTGAAGGTCGCCGCGGCGAGCCAGCCCTCGGGGTTCCCGCCGGCCTGCTCGGGCAGGCCGATGGCATCGGTGTCGGCGGCAACCGCCTCGACCTCCTCCAACGGGATCTGCGCGATGCTCGCCACGCGTTCGTAGATCTGCGAGGCGCGCCACCCCTCGGGGACGGTCACCCGCAGCTCGGACTTGTTCGCCGGGTCGAGCAGTGCGGTGACGGCGTCGACGGCCCGCATCTCGAGCATCAGCTCGTAGGTCCCGGGCTGGATCTGCGGTGCCTGCGGGTTGGCGTTGAACGCCTGCACAAAAGCCTGGCGCGAGGCGACGACACCGCCCTCGGAGAGGATGTCCCCGATCTCGCCGCCGGAGGCTCCTTCATGCACGACGACGGTCGCGCTGCCAGAGCCCGGTCCGGCGAAGTCATCCGCCGCGGGGGACTCACGGTCGGTGAAGAGCGGGCGAAGCACGAGGATGGCGGTGGCGCCGAGGCCGACGACGAGGACGATGCTGAGCACGACCGCGATCGCGGTGCGCCGCCGTCGCTGGCGTCGGCGCTGGACGCGGTCGCGCCGGGCGGCGCGCCGCTCGGTCGCGGAGTCGTGCGGTTCGGTGACGACGAGACTCTCGTCGAACAGATCGCTCACGGTCGGGCCTCCTCGGTGTCGCCGCGGGTGACGATCTCCCCCGCCGGCTCCCCCGTGCTGCGTTCCTGGTCCAACGCCGACTGCAGGATCATCACTGCCGCCACCTGGTCCACGACGGCGCGGTGGCGCCGTCCCGGTCGCCCCGAGCTGTGCAGGGCCTGGTGCGCGGTGACAGTCGTCAGGCGCTCGTCGACAAGTCTGACCGGTACGTCCGGGCAGGCGGTGACGACGGCACCAGCGTACTCGCGCACGACAGCCGCCGCGGCCCCCTCCCCGCCCGACAGGTGCCTGGGCAGCCCGATGACGATCTCGATCGGCTCGTACTCGTCGACGATGCGACGCAGGTCGATGAGCTGCTGGGCGCGGTCGGTCGCGTTGAGCGTTGCCACCGGGGTGGCAAGGATCCCGTCACGATCGGAGCGCGCGACGCCGACGCGGACCGAGCCGACGTCGATCCCCAACCGGATCCCGCGGCGCATGCCGCCCGTGGCGGGTGCTGTCATGGGGCGAGCACCTCGGCGATCGACTCGCGGATAGCAGCCAGCGCGGCGGGCACCGCGGCAGGGTCGGTCCCGCCGCCCTGGGCGACGTCGTCCTTTCCACCGCCACCGCCACCGAGGGCGGTCGCGGCGGTGCGGACGAGCTGGCCGGCGCGCAGACCGGCCTCGCGGCCCGAGGCGTTGGTGGCCACGACGACGATGGGCCGCCCGCCGGCCACTCCGGCGATCGCGACGGCGGCGGGCCGGGAGTCCCCCAACCGGGCGCGGATGTCGAGGGCGAGCGTGCGCAGCCCGTCACCGCCGGCGACCTCCCCGGCGTCGTGCGTGACGACGGTGGAACCGGCGACGTCCTCGGCCGCTGCGGCGATCTCGCCGGCGGCGGCGAGGAGCTGCTGCTGGCGCAGGCCCGCGAGCTCCTTCTCCACCGACTTCAGCCGGGACATGAGGCCGGAGATTCGCTCGGGCAGCTCCTCGGGGCGGCCGCCCAGCAGGGTGGTGACCTGCCCGACGAGTGCGTGCTCCTTCGCCTGGAAGCCGTACGCCCGGTCCCCGACGAGAGCGTCGACGCGGCGGACGCCGGAGCCGATCGAGGACTCGCCCAGCAGCGCGACGCGTCCGATGCTGCCGGTGCGCGGCACGTGCGTGCCGGCGCACAGCTCGCGTGACCAGTCGCCACCGATGGACACGACCCGCACCCGCGAGCCGTACTTCTCGCCGAACAGCGCCATCGCGCCCGAGGCACGGGCGGCGTCGATGTCCATGATCTCGTCGGTGACCTCGAGGTCCTCGGCGAGCTGGGCGTTGACGCGCTCCTCGATCTCGCCGATCACGCCGCCCGGGATCTGGGCGCCGTGGCGGAAGTCGAGGCGCAGCCGGGACGGGGCGTTCTCCGAGCCTGCCTGGGTGGCCTGCTCACCGAGCGACTCGTGCAGCACCTTGTGGACCATGTGGGTGGCGCTGTGGGCGCGCGCGATGGCCTTGCGTCGGGCGGTGTCGATCGCCGCGACGCCGGTCTCGTCGAGGGTGACGGTGCCCTCGACGAGCCGGCCGCGGTGCACCGACATGCCCTTGACCGGGGACTGGACGTCCTCGACGTCGATCAGCCCGCCGCCCTGCAGGCTGATGGTGCCGTGGTCGGCGAGCTGGCCGCCGGCCTCGGCGTAGAACGGTGTGCGGTCGAGCACAACCTCGACCTCGGCGGGCGCCGTCGCGGCGGGGACGGGCTCGCCGTCGACGAGCAGGCCGACGAGACGGACGTCGGCGGTGGGGTCGGTGTAGCCGACGAACTCGGTACTGCCCCCGAGCTGGGTGTGCAGCTCGTGGTAGTGGGCCGGGTCGACATGCCCGGACTTCTTCGCCAGCGCGTCGGCGCGGGCACGCTCGCGCTGCTGCGCCATGAGGTCGCGGAAACCCTGCTCGTCGACGCTGACGCCGTGCTCGGCCGCCATCTCCAGGGTGAGGTCGATCGGGAAGCCGTAGGTGTCGTGCAGGGCGAAGGCGTCGGCGCCGCCGAGCCGCGGCTGGTCGCCGTCGGCGGTGGCGGTCCGGACGCGGCTCACCGCGGTGTCGAGGATGGTGGTGCCGGCCGCCAGGGTTCGGCGGAACGCGTCCTCCTCGCCGTAGGCGACCTCGGAGATCACCGGGAACTGCGTCGCCAGCTCCGGGTAGGACGCCACCATGGCGTCCTTGGCCACCGGCAGCAGCGCGGGCAGCACCGGCTCGTCCACGCCGAGCAGGCGCACCGAGCGCACCGCACGGCGCAGCAGCCGGCGCAGCACGTAGCCGCGCCCGTCGTTACCCGGGCGGACGCCGTCGCCGATGAGCATGAGGGAGGAACGGACGTGGTCGGCGACGATCCGCATCCGGACGTCGTCCTCCTCGTCGGCGCCGTACCGGCGGCCGGTCACCTGCTCGGTGGTCTGGATGAGCGGGAAGACCTCGTCGATCTCGTACATGTTGTTCTTGCCCTGGAGCAGGTAGGCGATGCGCTCCAGGCCCGCGCCGGTGTCGATGCTCTTCTGGTCGAGCTCGCGCAGCAGCGGGTAATCCTTGCCGGTGCCCTCGCCGCGGAGGAACTGGTCGAAGACCAGGTTCCACACCTCGAGGTACCGGTCGCCCCCGGGGTCCACGGTGCCGCCGACGGCGTCGGGGCCGAACTCCGGCCCGCGGTCGTAGTGGAACTCCGCGCAGGGGCCCGCCGGGCCCGGGCGTCCGGTGTCCCAGAAGTTCTCCTCGCGCGGCAGCCGCACGATCTGGCGCGGGTCCACGCCCACGCGGGTGAGCGCGTCGAGCGCCTCGGCGTCCTGGTCCCAGATGGTCACCCACATCCGGTCCCCCGCCAGGCCGTACCCGCCGTCGGCCTGGGCGCTGGTGAGCAGCTCCCAGGCGTAGTTGATCGCCCCCTCCTTGAAGTAGTCACCGAAGGAGAAGTTGCCGTTCATCTGGAAGAACGTGCCGTGGCGCGTCGTGCGCCCGACGTTCTCGATGTCGTTGGTGCGCAAGCACTTCTGCACCGAGGCGACCCGCGGCCACGGCGCCTGCTGGGTCCCGACGATGTACGGGATGAAGGGCACCATCCCCGCGATCGTGAAGAGGATCGACGGATCTGGCGACACCAGCGGCACGGACTCGGCGATGTGGTGGTCGTGCTTGGCGAAGTAGTCGATCCAGCGGGATCGGATCTCAGCGGTGCGCATGGGTCCTCGGGTCGGGGATGGAAGGCCGTCGGCGGCGGCCGCGGTCAGTACGGCTCGACGTCGTCGCGGGTGACGGCGGCACGCCGCCGCTCCGCGCTCTTGACGTCCTCTGGGCTGGGGAGCAGCTGGGCGCGCAGCTCTGCCTCACGGGTGTCGAAGTCCAGCCGGAAGTCTGCCACCCGGGTCCGGACACCGGCACCCAGGGCCGCCACCCGGCCGGCGATGCCGCGGCGGACCGCGGGCACGGCGAGCACTGCCATCGCGACCACGACGCCGACGACGATGACGGGGCGACGCATCAGTCGGCCCGCCGGAACAGCCGCCGCACCGCGAAGGAGAAGGCGGAGATCTTGATGAGCGGCCCACCGACGGTGGCCGAGACCAGCGTCGTCACGGCCGAGACGTTCTGCGAGACCTCGGCCGCCGACGTCGTGATGGTGTCGACCTTCGCCAGCTGTGCGTTGCCGGCGGTGATGGTGGCCGCGGCCTCGTCGATGATCGGCAGCGCGTGGCTGGTGACTTCACGGACCGAGTCGGTCGCGGCGTCGAGCACCTTGCCGACCTTGAGGAGCGGCACGGCAAGGAAGGCGACCAGCGCGACGAACGCGATGGCGGCCACGATGCCGGCGATGTCGCCGAGGTTCATGAAGGGCTCCTTGAGGCTGGGGCTGGCTCTGGGAAGGCTACCTGGACACGCACGCCCCGGGTACCGGTGGTGCCGGTACCCGGGGCGTGCGTGACGGTTGGCGCGGGTGCGTCAGCGCGAGTAGTACTCGACGACGAGCTGCACGTCGCAGGTGATCGGGACCTCGTCACGCTTGGGGCGGCGGGTCAGCTCGACCCGGAGCTTCTCGAGCTCGACGTCGAGGTAGCCCGGGACGTTCGGCAGCACGTCGCGGTGGGCGCCGGCAGCGGCGATCTGGAACGGGGTCATCGCCTGGCTCTTCGGCTTGACCTGGATGACCTGGCCGGGGGTGACCCGGAAGGACGGGCGGTCGACGAGCTTGCCGTCGACGAGGATGTGGCGGTGCACCACGGCCTGACGCGCCTGGGCGATGGTCCGGGCGAAGCCCGAGCGCAGCACGAGGGCGTCGAGACGCATCTCGAGCAGCTCGACCAGCGACTCACCGGTCATGCCGGGCTCGCGACGAGCCTCCTCGAACACCCGCGAGATCTGCACCTCGCGCAGGCCGTACTGGGCGCGCAGCCGCTGCTTCTCCTTGAGACGCACGGCGTAGTCGGACTCGGTACGACGGCGGGCACGGCCGTGCTCCCCGGGCGGGTAGGGACGCTTCTCGAAGTGCTTGACGGCCTTGGGCGTCAGGGCGAGGCCCAGCGCGCGCGAGAGGCGCACCTGGCGGCGCGAGCGCGCCTGGTTGTTCTTGCTCACGTGTATGAACTTCCTGTCTCTGATGTCACGCGGTCGGGTGATCTCCCGTCGCGCGGGGCCAACCATGTCGGCGAGGACCCCAGGGGTGCCCGAAGGCAACCGCATCACTCTACCAGCCCCCACCCACCCCTCACCGCCGAGAGCAGACTTGTCCCCGAGAGCAGACTTGTCCCCGAGAGCAGACTTGTCCCCGAGAGCAGACTTGTCGCCGACAGCAGCCTCGTCGCCGACAGCAGACTTGTCGCCGAGAGCAGGGTTGTCGCCGAGAGCAGGGTTGTCTGCAGGAGCAGGCGTCCAGCAAAGCAGTCCGGTGCGCGAACCTTGCCCGCCGGGCCAACGCAACTGTGGGCGAGACCTCTGCCACGTGGACAATCCCGCTGTCGGCGAGGGGAGGTTGCTGGGACGGAGCCTCGGCCACGTGGACAATCCCGCTGTCGGCGAAGGGGGTCTGGGACGGGAGCTCGACCGCGTGGACAATCCCGCTGTCGGCGATAATCCCGCTGTCGGGGACAAGTCTGCTGTCGGCGAGGATCCTGCTGTCGGCGGGGGCAGGGGCGGGGGCGGTGGGTCAGGTGTCGGTGAGGAGCTGGCGGATCCGGTCGAGGCGGGTGGTGATGTCGCGCTCGAAGCCGCGGGGGCGTGGCTCGTAGTAGGTGGTGCCGACGAGCTCGTCCGGGAGGTACTGCTGCGCGGCGACGCCGTGCGGCTCGTCGTGGGCGTACACGTACTCCTTGCCGTGCCCGAGGTCCTTGGCGCCGGAGTAGTGGGCGTCACGCAGGTGGAGCGGGACCGCACCAGCCTTGCCGGCCCGGACGTCCGCCATCGCCGCGCCGATCGCCTTGTAGGAGGCGTTGGACTTGGGCGCGGTGGCGACGTGCACGACCGCCTCGGAGAGGATGAGGCTCGCCTCCGGCATCCCGATCAGCTGCACCGCCTGCGCGGCGGCGACCGCGGTCTGCAGCGCGGACGGGTCCGCCATGCCCACCTCCTCGGCGGCCGCGATGACGACCCGCCGGGCGATGAACCGCGGGTCCTCGCCGGCGACGATCATCCGGGCCAGGTAGTGCAGCGCGGCGTCGACGTCGGAACCTCGCATCGACTTGATGAAGGCGCTCGTGACGTCGTAGTGCTGGTCACCGGTGCGGTCGTACCGCACCGCGGCGACGTCGATCGCCCGCTCGACGGTCTCGAGGTCGATGACGCCGGCCGTCGCCGAGCCGGCGGCGGCCTCGAGGATGGTCAGCGCCTTGCGTGCGTCGGCGCCGGCGAGCCGCACGAGGTGGTCGACGGCGTCGTCGTGCATCTCGTACCGGTCCGCCAGGCCGCGCTCGTCGGTGAGGGCGCGGTCGACGAGCTCGCGGATGTCGTCAGGCTCCAGCGGCTGCAGGGTGAGCAGCAGCGAACGCGAGAGCAGCGGCGAGATCACCGAGAAGCTGGGGTTCTCGGTGGTGGCCGCGACGAGCGTCACCCAGCCGTTCTCCACCGAGGGCAGCAGCGCGTCCTGCTGGGTCTTGGAGAAGCGGTGGACCTCGTCGATGAACAGCACGGTCTCGTCGCCGCTGGTGACCAGGCGCCGCCGGGCGTCCTCCACGACCACCCGGACGTCCTTGACTCCGGCGGTCACCGCGGAGAGCTCGACGAAGCGACGCTTAGAACCGTGGGCCACGAGGTAGGCGAGCGTGGTCTTGCCGGTACCGGGAGGCCCCCAGAGCACGACGGACGACGCCCCCACGCGCCGGTCGTCGCCGGGCTCCACCAGACGCCGCAGCGGTGATCCCGCGCGAAGCAGGTGCTGCTGACCGAGCACCTCCTCGAGGCTGGCCGGCCGCATCCGGACCGCGAGCGGTGCGTCGGCGCGCACGGTCGGCACGCCGGCGTTGTCCGCTCCAGCGGCGTCGAAGAGGTCCACTCCCCGAGCCTACGACGCCGTACCGACGTCCTCCCCTTCCCGCGGGGTCGGCCCCACGGCCGTCAGATGCGGGTGCCGCGGGCGCGCATGCTGACCCGCCGCTCCCACTTGTCCATCTCCGAGCGCAACGGGGAGGCGCAGAACTCCCCCAGGGTCACCCCGGCGGCCAGCGCCAGCCCGACCGACAGCGCGCGGATCGCCAGCTGCGACCCGCCGATGACGTCACCGGACTCGACGAACGCGAACATCGCGGCGTAGATCGACAGCCCGGGGAGCAGTGGCGTGACACCGCAGACCGACACGACGAGCGACGGCAGGTTCCCCCGGTCGCCGATCACCCCGGCGAGCAGGCCGACGACGAGGGCGGCGAAGAAGGCCGCGCCGGCGGGGCCGAGCCAGTAGGAGTCGACGACGAAGGCGACCCCGGCGGACGCCGCACCGACGCCAGAGACGAGCCACACCTTCTTCGCCCGGGTGTAGGACGCCACCGCCCACGAACCGGCGATGACGGCACCGCACACGAGCTGGATTCCCACCGACGGAGCGGTGCCGAACACGTCCCCGATCCGAAGTGGGATGCCCAGGCGCTGCCCGACGTCCAGCACGAACCCGATCCCGACCACCAGTCCGATGGTGTAGAGCGCCACCTCGAAGGCCTTGGCCGCGGCGGTGAGCGGGTAGCCGGAGATGGCGTCCTCGGCGGCGCTCACCAACGACATCCCGGCGAGGAGGACGACGATCCCGGAAGCCACGACGAGCGACGGCGGCAGCAGGGCGCGGTCCCAGCCGAACTGCTCCTGCCCCCACAGCAGCACGAGCGCCACGGTCGTGGCGATCCCGGCGCCCGCCGCCTGCTGGAAGATGTAGGGCAGGCCGATGCGCCGCAGCCCGCGCAGCACCCGGTCGATGACGGCGGTAGTGAGCGCGGCGAGCAGGGCCGCCTGCCAGCCGGCACCGAGCAGTCCGGCGATCGCGGCCGCCATGACCCCCAGCGCCACCGTGACCACCCACCGGCGGTAGGGGTGCGGCGCGGCGAGGATCCGCTCCAGGCGCCGGTGCGCGTCGTCGAGCGCCAGCGTGCCCTCGCCGATCGCGTTGACCATGTCGAACAGCGCAGCGAGCCGGCTGTAGTCGGACGTGCGGACGCTGATCACCCGGATCTTGGTCACCGGGTCGTCGTCGCGGTCGATCGACGCGGCGATCGAGATGAAGGTGATGTCCACGTGGCAGTTGCGAACGCCGTAGCCGTCCGCGAGCCGCAGCAGGGCGGCGGTGACGTCGGCAACCGGGGCGCCGGTGGCGATCATCGCCTCGCCGGTGCGCAGCACGAGGTCGAGCACCGAGCGCTCGACCGCGGCGGTGAGCTCGGTCTGCCGCCGCGCGGGGGCGAACGCCAACGTCGGCGGGCCGTACCCGGCGACCACCCGGCGGGCACGTTCTCGCAGCAGCGACTCACGCCGCACGTGCGCCTCGGCGCGCGGACTCTCGGACCCCGGCACGGCGGTCGGGTCCTCGTTCGGCGGTGGGTCAGCGCGGGCCACGGAGACGACGGTACGGGACCCGAGCGCGGACGACGACGCGGGACCGCCGGCCGCCGCGAGCCCGCGCAATGATGAGAGGATCCCCCCTGTGCTCGATGCCCTCGCCCGCGGCGTGATCCGCCGCCCGGTTGTCACCGTGATGAGCTGGCTGCTCATCGTCCTCGCCTGTCTCTCACTGGCGTTCGGGGTGGTCGGCGAGGGCCTCTTCGGTCAGCTGCACTCCGGGGAGCCGCGCGTCCCGGGAGCAGAGAGCCAGGAGGGACGCGAGCTGCTGTCGGACGACGACGTGAGCGGCGAGCAGGTGACGCTGCTCGTCCGCGGTACCGACCTCGCCGACGAGGCGGAGGTCGCCAGCCTCGCCGCGGCGATGTTCTCAGTCCGTGAGGACCTGCTCGAGCGCGACGGCGTCCAGGACGTGCTCGACCCGTTCCAGGCGCCGGAGGGCCCGGCCGACCCGCGCGTTGCGTCGCTGGTGTCCCAGCACCGCGACGGCTTCCTGCTCATCGTGGAGATGGCACCCGAGCTCGAGGACGACGCCGCGCGCGTCGCCGTGGAGGAGCAGCTGCGGACGGTGCCGGGCGTCCTCGCCGACGCCGCCCCCGCCGCTACCGGCATCGTGTCCAGCAACGCTCTCGTCACCGGCTCGGTCACCGAGCAGCTGGAAGCCGACCTCGTGCGCGGCGAGGCGATCGCGCTGCCGCTGTCGCTGCTCGTCATGGTCGTGGTGTTCGGTGGCTTCCTCGCGGCGGGCATCCCGCTCCTCGGCGCCCTCGCGTCGATCGCCGGCGGGATGGGCGTGCTGCTGGTCTTCTCCCGGATGATCGAGCTGGACTCCGTCGTCGTCAACGTGGTGACGGTCCTCGGGCTGGGGCTGTCGATCGACTACGGCCTGCTCATCGTGTCCCGCTTCCGCGAGGAGGTGCGGGCCATCACCGAGGCCGACGAGGCGCTTGCCACCGCGACCGCCGGCATCCCGGTGCGCCGCCGGCGCCGGCGCGTGTCCGTCGCCGACCGGGCGGTCCGTCGCACGATGACGACGGCGGGCCGCACCGTGGCCTTCTCCGCGGTGACCATCGCGATCGCCGTCAGCTCCCTCATGCTGCTCTCCCCGGACATCCTGCAGTCGCTCGGTGCCGCGGGCGTCGCCGTCGTCGTCATCGCGCTGGCCACCGCGCTCACCCTCGTGCCGGCGCTGCTCGTGCTCCTCGGTGACCGGATGGTACGACCGTCGGTCCTGCGCCGGGTGCCGGTGCTGCGCGGGCTCATCTCGCGGCTGGGCGACGTCCCGCCGGAGGACGGTGCGTTCTCCCGGCTGGCCCGCGGGGTGCACCGCCGGCCCTGGCTGGTGCTGACGGCGGTGCTCGTCGTCCTCGGCGTGCTCGCTTCGCCGGTGCTCGGCATGCAGCTGCGCAACTCCACCACAGACCTCATCCCGGCGGGCTCGGACCAGCGCGAGTTCATCACCCAGCTCAGCTCGGACTATCCCGGTGCGGCCTCGCCGACCGTGGTCGTCGTCGCGGACGGCGACCAGGCCGCGGTGACCGCCTGGGCCGCCGAGGTCGCCGCGCTCGACGGCGTCACCGGCACCACCGAGATCGGGCTGACGCCTGACGGCAACCACGCCGTGCTCGGCGTGGACGTCGACTCGGCCGACCCTGGCGGCGAGGTGGCCACCGACGTCGTCCGCGCGATCCGCGACCTCGAGCCCGGCTTCAGCACCTGGGTCGTCGGTCAGGCCGCCAACCAGCAGGACTTCGTGGCGGCGATCCTCGAGGGTCTGCCGCTCGCGGGGACGCTCGTGGTGCTGGCGACCTTCGCGCTGCTCTTCCTCATGACCGGCTCGCTCCTCATCCCGCTCAAGGCGCTGCTGGTCAACGCGCTGGGGATCGCCGCGGCGCTGGGGGTGACGGTGTGGATCTTCCAGGAGGGGCACCTGTCGGGCCTGCTCGGCTTCGAGCCGGTCGGCGGTCTGGAGTCCTACGTCGTCGCGGTCGTCGTCGCCTTCGGCTTCGGGCTGGCGATGGACTACGAGGTGTTCCTGCTCGCGCGGATCAAGGAGTACTGGGACGCCGGGCACGACAACGACGCCGCCGTCGAGCACGGCCTGCAGCACTCCGGCCGGATCATCACGTCTGCGGCGCTGATCATCGCGCTGGTGTTCCTTGGCTTCGTCGCCGGTGAGCTCATGATGATCAAGCAGGTCGGGGTCGCCCTGGCAGTGACCGTGCTGGTCGACGCCACGCTGGTCCGGATGCTGCTCGTGCCCGCGACGATGACTCTGCTCGGCCGGTGGAACTGGTGGGCACCCGCGCCGCTACGGGCGCTCCATGCCCGTGTCGGCATCTCTCACTGAAACAAGCCAGATCCCTTGACCAGCGCTGATCAAGGCGCGCATCTTGATCAGGCTGGTCGGCGGGTCTCCACCGGCTGGTGCAGCCGGAAGCCGAGCCGACGGTAGACCCGGTAGGCGACGGCGTTGTCGGCATAGAGGGCGAGGCTCGCTCGACCGGTGGCGGTGGTCCCTGCCCGGGCTGCGGCCGCCGTGACGGCGCTACCCAGCCCTCGGCCGCGACACCCCGGCGCGGTGGCGATGCCGCCGAGCTGGACCCCCACCCCGACGAGGGCGTGCCGCCCGCTGCCCGCGCGGACCGCGAAGAGCAGTGCATCCGCGCCGCCCCACACAACCGGCCCGAGCCACCGGTGGAAGTCGCCGACGACGAACGGGTCGGTCGGCCACCGGCCCGGCAGCTCGTCGAGAGCGGCCACCGGGCGCCCGGGCGGGGCGGCGCCCACTCAGCCGGCGGTCGGCGGCGCGGCCTCGTCGGCCGGCGCCTTGGGCTTGGCGTCGACACCGGCCTCGCGGCGCTGCTCCGGGGTGATCGGCGCGGGCGCCTGGGTCAGCGGGTCGTAGCCGCCACCGGACTTCGGGAACGCGATGACGTCGCGGATCGAGTCCGACGCCGTCAGCAGCGCGACGATCCGGTCCCAGCCGAACGCGATGCCACCGTGGGGCGGCGCGCCGTAGGCGAAGGCGTCGAGCAGGAAGCCGAACTTCTCCTGCGCCTCGGCCTCGTCGATGCCCATGACGGAGAACACTCGCTGCTGCACGTCGCGGCGGTGGATACGGATCGACCCGCCGCCGATCTCGTTGCCGTTGCACACGATGTCGTAGGCGTAGGCCAGCGCCTCGCCGGGGCTCTCCTCGAAGCGGTCGATCCAGTCCGGGGTGGGCGAGGTGAAGGCGTGGTGGACGGCCGTCCAGGCGCCGGTGCCGACCGCGACGTCGTCGTCCTCGCCGGTGGGCTTGAACAACGGTGCGTCGACGACCCACACGAACGACCAGGCGTCCTCGTCGATGAGGTCGGTGCGCTTGCCGATCTCCAGCCGGGCGGCGCCGAGCAGCGCGCGGGCCTCGGTCTGCTTGCCGGCGGCGAAGAAGATCGCGTCGCCCGGCTGGGCGCCGGTGGCCGCGGCCAGGCCGGCGCGCTCCTCGTCGGTGATGTTCTTGGCGACCGGGCCGCCGAGCGTGCCGTCCTCGCCGACGGTCACGTAGGCAAGCCCCTTGGCGCCGCGCTGCTTGGCCCAGTCCTGCCAGGCGTCGAACTGCCGGCGCGGCTGCGACGCCCCGCCCGGCATGACGACGGCGCCCACGTAGGGGGCCTGGAACACCCGGAACGGCGTGTCGGCGAAGTAGGTAGTGAGCTCGGTCAGCTCGAGGCCGAAGCGCAGGTCCGGCTTGTCGGTGCCGTACCGGGCCATGGCGTCGGCGAACGTGATGCGCTCGATCGGCCGCGGGATCTGGTGGTCGATGAGCCGCCACAGCTCGGCCAGGACGTCCTCCGCGACCGAGATGACGTCCTCCTGGTCGACGAAGCTCATCTCGACGTCGAGCTGGGTGAACTCCGGCTGGCGGTCGGCGCGGAAGTCCTCGTCGCGGTAGCAGCGGGCGATCTGGTAGTACCGCTCCATGCCGCCGACCATGAGTAGCTGCTTGAACAGCTGCGGGGACTGCGGCAGCGCGTACCAGGAGCCCGGGGCGAGCCGCGCCGGCACCAGGAAGTCACGGGCGCCCTCGGGCGTGGAACGGGTGAGCGTGGGGGTCTCGATCTCCACGAAGCCCTCGCCGTCGAGCACCCGGCGGGCAGCCTGGCTGACCTTGGCGCGCAGCCGGATCGCGTGCGCCGGGCCCTCGCGGCGCAGGTCGAGGTAGCGGTGCTTGAGCCGGATCTCCTCGCCGACCTGGCCGGCGTCCTCCGCGTGGGAGGAGACCTGGAAGGGCAGCGGTGCGGAAGTGTTGAGGACGACGACGTCGCTCGCGATGACCTCGATCTCGCCGGTGCCCAGCTGGGGGTTGGCGTTGCCCTCCGGGCGCTGGGCGACCTCGCCGGTCACCTGGATCACGTACTCGCTGCGCAGCTCGTGCGCCACGTCCTCGTCCCGGATGACGACCTGGGCGATCCCTGAGGCGTCGCGCAGGTCGATGAAGGCGACACCACCGTGGTCACGGCGGCGGTCGACCCAGCCGGCGACGGTGAAGGTGGTGCCGATGTCGGCGGGGCGCAGCGATCCTGCGTCGCGAGTGCGGAGCACGGGAGTCCTTCCATAGGTCGGGCGCACCGCGAGACGGGCGGGCGCAGCCGCCATCGTAAGGGTTCTGGTCACATCACCCGGACTGCTATCCGGTCGGCGGCTACGATGGACGCCGTCCAGGCTTCCAACGTCGGCGCCGCTCCACCCCGACCCGACCGGGAGACCCATGGTTCACGTGCCGCCTGCTGCGCCCGCCCCACCGACGAGCTCCACCACCCCGGTGCCGGCGCTGCGCCGGGCAGTGTTCGCGATGGCGCTGGGCGGCTTCGCGATCGGCACCACGGAGTTCGCCACGATGGGGCTGCTCCCCCAGATCGCCGACGACCTCGCGGTCACCGTGCCGGCAGCGGGCCACCTCATCTCCGCCTACGCCCTCGGCGTCGTCGTCGGCGCCCCACTGATCGTCGTCGTCGGCGCGCGGCTCGAGCGCAAGCGGCTGCTCGTGCTGCTCGTGGTGGCGATCGCGCTCGGCAACCTGCTGTCCGCCGTTGCGCCCGGGTACGGCTCGATGGTCGGCGCGAGGTTCATCGCCGGGCTGCCGCACGGCGCCTACTTCGGGATCGCCTCGCTCATCGCCGCCCGGCTCGCCCCGGCCGGCCAACGGGCAAGGGCGGTCTCGCAGGTGATGCTCGGCCTGACGATCGCGACGACGGTCGGCGTGCCGCTCTCGACGGCGCTGGGCCAGCTCGTCGGCTGGCGCTCGGCGTACGTCCTCGTCGTCCTCGTGGCGGCGGCCACCGTGGTGGCGACCTGGCGCTGGGTGCCGTCGCTGCCGCACCCCGGGACGGGGCGGGCCTCGGCGCGCCGCGAGCTGCGGGCGCTGCGCCACGGGCAGGTGTGGTTCGCGCTCGGCATCGGCTCGGTCGGCTTCGGCGGGATGTTCGCGGTCTACAGCTATGTCGGTGAGATCGTCCCGGAGGTCCTGGGGATGCCCACCGCCACCGTGCCGGTGGTGCTCGCCATCTTCGGTGTCGGCATGACCGTCGGTACCATCGTCGGCGGCCGGCTGGCGGACCGCAGCGTCATGGGCACCGTGATGGCGGGCATGGCCGGGATGGCCGTCATGCTCGCGGTCTTCGCGCTCACCGCGACCGTGCACCCCGTCGTCGGGCTGGTCGGCCTGCTGCTCGTCGCGACGGTCTCGCAGTTCCTCGGTCCGTCGCTGCAGATCCGGCTGCTCAACTCCTCACCGGACGCGCCGTCGCTGGCCGCCGCGCTGCACCACTCCGCGCTCAACATCGGCAACGCCACCGGCGCCTGGGTGGGCGGCCTGGTCATCGCCGCCGGGTACGGCTACCTGGCGCCGGCGTGGGCGGGCGTGGCACTGGCGGTCGCCGGGCTGGTCATCGCGATCGCATCGGTCGCGGTCGAACGCCGCACCGCCGCCGTCCAGGACTAGCAGCACCGGTGTGCGGGAGGTCACCGGCCCCCGCACTGCCGCGCGACGACCGGCCGCGATAGCCTGAGATCTCCTGGAGTGCGTTACGTGCCGCCCAGGTCCCGTGCGGAGTCTTCGCGTCATCGGGGCCCATCGTGCGGAGGGCGCGCCACCTACCTGGTGGCACCGGCCACACTCCGTTATCGATGGGTTTCTCATCTTGACCACCATGACCGCTGACCTTTCCATGCCTACGTACGAGGACGACCAGCCCGAGGAGCAGGAGCAGCTGTCGGGCTTCGCGGGCCTCGGCCTGCCGGCCGACCTGCTCGACGCCGTCGTCCAGCTCGGCTTCACGACGCC
The DNA here is from genome assembly GCF_036421875.1 of Georgenia sunbinii. Taxonomy (NCBI): domain Bacteria; kingdom Bacillati; phylum Actinomycetota; class Actinomycetes; order Allobogoriellales; family Allobogoriellaceae; genus Georgenia; species Georgenia sunbinii. The sequence goes on from NZ_JAZGOL010000001.1 coordinate 490,593, forward strand.
GACCGACATCCAGACCGAGGCGATCCCGCTGCTGCTGGCCGGCCGCGACGTCGTCGGCGTCGCCCAGACCGGTACCGGCAAGACCGCCGCCTTCGGGCTGCCGCTGCTGGCCGCCGTCGACGAGCACCAGAAGGGCGTCCAGGCCCTCGTGCTGGCCCCCACCCGCGAGCTCGCCATGCAGGTGAGCGACGCGATCGCCACCTTCGGCTCCAAGATGCCGCGCCTGCGCGTGCTGCCGATCTACGGCGGCGCGAGCTTCACCACCCAGCTGCGCGGCCTGCGTGACGGCGCCCAGGTCGTCGTCGGCACCCCCGGCCGGGTCATCGACCTCATGGAGCGCGGCGCCCTCGACCTCAGCAACCTGCGCTTCCTCGTCCTCGACGAGGCCGACGAGATGCTCCGGATGGGCTTCGCCGAAGAGGTGGAGAAGATCGCCCGGAACGTCCCGGCCAGCCGCCGCACGGCGCTGTTCTCCGCGACGATGCCCGCCGCGATCAAGCGGGTCGCCGCCACCCACCTCAACGACCCGGTGCGGGTCTCGGTCACCCGCGCCGCCTCCACCGTCGACACGGTCACGCAGAGCTACGCCATCGTGCCGTTCCGCCACAAGGCAGGTGCGCTGGCCCGCGTCATCCAGGTGAGCGACGCCGACGCCGCCATCGTCTTCGTGCGGACCAAGTCCGCCGCTGACGAGGTCGCCATCGAGCTCGCCGGTCGTGGGATCCAGGCCGCCGCCATCTCCGGCGACGTCGCGCAGCGCGACCGCGAGAAGCTCATCGAGCGGCTGCGCAACGGCACGCTCGACGTCCTCGTCGCGACCGACGTCGCGGCCCGTGGGCTGGACGTCGAGCGCATCGGCCTGGTCGTCAACTTCGACGTCCCCCGTGAGCCGGAGATCTACGTCCACCGCATCGGCCGTACCGGCCGCGCCGGTCGTAGCGGCGTCGCGCTGACCTTCCTCACGCCGCGGGAGCGCGGCAAGCTCGGCCAGATCGAGCGGATGACCGGCAGCCGGATGACCGAGATGGTCATCCCCTCCCCCGCCGATGTGTCCGCCCACCGGGCCGGCAGCGTGCTGGGCCAGGTCCCCGAGCGCTTCGAGGCGGGCCGCCTCCACCTGTACCTGGACGCCGTCGACGCGCACGTCGCCGAGCACGGCGCGGACCTGCGCGAGCTGGCCGCCACGTTGCTGGCGCTGACCGTCGGTGACTCCGGCCCGGCGCCCCGCGACGACGACGACGGCTCACGGCCGCGGCGCGAGGAGCAGTACGACTCCTCCGGCGACTTCGTCGGCGCGGTGTTCGAGGAGGGGCGCGACAACGTCCGCTCCGGGGGGCGCTCGCACACCGGCAGCCGGCCCCGCAACACCCGCAGCGGCGGGTCCGGCACCCGCTACCGGGTCGAGGTCGGCCACAAGGACGGCGTCCAGCCCGGCGCGATCGTCGGTGCCATCACCGGTGAGGGCGGGCTGCGCGGCTCCGACCTCGGCAAGATCGACATCTTCCCGAGCTTCTCGCTCGTGGAGATCAACAACGAGCTCAGCCCTGACGTCGCACGACGCATCGGCGCCGCGCGGGTCGCGGGCCGACCGCTGAAGATCCGGCCGGACTCGGGACCGAAGAACTCCCGCCCCCGCCGCTGACCCCAGCGCCACCAAAGCCACTAACGCCGAGAGCCGACTTGTCCACGGACAGGTCGGCTCTCGGCGTCTACGGTGCCGCTGTTCCCGCGGACAAGTCGGCTGTCGGGGACAAGTCGGCTGTCGGTGACCATCCCGCTGTCGGCGACAAGTCTGCTGTCGGGGACAAGTCGGCTGTCGGGGACAGGTCTGCTGTCGGGTGAGGGGGGCTCGGGGCTCGGGGGCGCTCAGGTGGCGGCGGCGCGGGCGGCGTCGGTGAAGTAGCGGTAGCGGGTGAGCTCGCTGTCCAGCGGGGCGACCGCGGACTGCCGCACGGTGGACCGGATCGCCGCCTCGAGCCGGTGCCGGGCACGGCGTGAGGCGCGCCTCGCCCCCACCCGGGCCAGCACACGGCCGAGCAGCGCGAGGACCAGCCCGAGGACGAGCCCGCCGATGAGCAGCGCGGTCGGCCACGGCAGCGCACCGAGCATCGGTGTCTCGGGTGCCGGCAGCTGCAGGTAGCCGAGCCCGGCGAGAACGCCGAGCCAGCCGGCACCGGCGACCGCGGTGAGGAAGATCAGCAGGCCCGTCACCTGCCAGGCTCGCCACCAGGCCGGCCGTCGCTGCGCCCCGAGATCGGTCCCGGCGACCGCGCCGTCGAGCGTGGCCACCAGCTCGGGCACGCGTTCCTGCGTCCCAGTGACGACCGCGCCGCGCCACGGCTCGGCGAAGCCGGTGGTCACCGTCCGGGCGAGGTCGTCGACGGCGGTGCGGACCGCTGCCGCCTGCGCCGGCGTCGGTCCGGGCAGGGAGGTGACTGCGTTCGTGGGCGCGTCGAGGTGCAGCCGGTGGAGCGGGTCGGGCCGCAGCCGGGACAACCACCGCAACGGCGGCCAGCCGACGTGACGGGCAGCGCGCTGCCGGTAGGAGCGGGCGACCGCGTCGACCACCGTGCCGGCGCCGGCGGCCGCGGCGCACGCGGTGACCAGGTCACCCTCGTCACCCGCCGGTACTTCTGCCGGTACCTCGCCGGTAGCGCTCCACGGGACGAGCTCGGCGGCTGCCGCGCGTGCGTCGGCCGCGAGCCGCCGCTCGGCGCTGACCCCGGCGGCGGCGAGGGCGGCCAGCCGCTGGCGGAGCTCGGTGACGCCCTGCCCGCTGGCCGCGGACGTGGTGAGCAGCTCGACGCCGGCCATGCCGTCCTGCTCGAGCAGCGTGCGCAGGTGGTCCGTGACGCCGGTGAGCTCGTCGGTGCTGAGCCGGTCCACCTGGTTGAGGACGATGAGACTGACGGCGGCGTGCTCGTGCATCGCCCGGAGGTAGTCCTCGTGGACCACGCCGTCGGCGTACTTCTGCGGGTCGAGCACCCACACAAGAGCATCGACGCGCTCCGCGAGCCGCGTCGCGACCTGCCGGTTGGCGGCGGTCGTCGAGTCGATGTCCGGCAGGTCGAGCAGCACCAGACCTGCGAGGCCGTCCGCGACCGCTTCCCGGCGCTCGCCCACCTGCAGCCAGTCGAGCAGCGGCCCGCTCCCGGGGGCGTCCCAGCTGACGGCGAGCGGCACCGTCGTCGTGGGGCGGCGCACGTGGACGGCTGCCAGTGGCGTGCCGGCCACCGCGTTGAACAGGCTGGACTTGCCTGATCCCGTCGCACCCAGGAGGGCGGCGACGGTGACCCCGGGCCCAAGGCCGCGCCGCTCACCCGCTCGGGCGAGGGTATCTCGCGCTGGGGCGAGCGCGGTCGCCCCGACCCTGCCCTCCCCGTGGCGCACCGCGGCGGCCAGCTGCTCAAGGCGGGCATCGAGGGTGGGCGCTGCGGCCCCGCGGCGCCTCACCGGGCCATCCCGGCGGCGTCGAGGACGGTCCGGACGTCGGCGACGGCGAGCTCGAGCTGAGCGTCGTCGGCCTCGTCGACGTCGAGCTCCGCCAGCCGGTCGAGCCACGGTCGGCGTCGTTCGTCGAGGAGCGCGGTGGCCCGCGCGGCGAGGTCCTCACGTGCGTGCCGGGCGAGGTCGCGCACCGCCTGGTCGCCGAACACCATCTCGAGCACCTTCTGGCCGACGACGGCGGTGCCGCCGGCGACGCCGACCTCGAGACCGGTGAGCCCGCCGGAGAACGCGAAGACGACGAGCATGAGCGTGATGCCGGACGCGTTGACACCGAGCGACAGCATCCGTGCCTTGGTGCGACGGTCCTCCCCCTCGGCACGCACCCGTGCGAGCAGGGCGTGCTGCCACTCGCGCACGAGACTGCTGACCGCCGCCGCCAGCTCGGGACGCTGCGCCGCCGGTGCGGCGTCCGGCATGCCCGCCAGCACGGTGGCGCCTCCGGGCAGCGTCTGCCAGCGTCGTCGCGTCAGCTCCCCGGCAGCCTCGACCTCGGCGACGACCAGCGTCACCAGGCTGCTCTCCAGCGCGGCCTCGGCGCGCGCCTGGGGTGCGGGCCTGCCCCGGAAGTAGCCGGCGACCCGGTCGCGGACCCGGCCGATGGCGGCCTCCATGCCGCGGAACCACTCCCCGGTGCCGACGAACTCCTGCCAGCGGGCCAGCACCTCGCCGCGCAGGAGGGTGCCGTCCTCGGTGGCGGCCATCACTGCGGCGTGGGCGCCGGCGTGGGCCTCGACGGCCGCGTCGTGCAGCGCTTGCACCGCGGTTGTCTGCTCGCGGGCGGCCGCGGCGACCAGCTCGCTGTGGCGGAGCACGCCCTCGACCGCGCCGAGCAGCGTCTGCCGGGCGACCGCGGCCCGGGAGGGAGCGTCGGCGGCGAGCCCGTGCAACCAGGCCCGCACCGGTGCGACGTCGGGCTCGGGCAGCAGGCCGCGCTCGTCGACGGGGCGTTCGGAGACGACGAACAGCGGAGCCCGCGCCAGCCCGTGGGTGTGGAGCTGGTCGGCAAGGTCGGCCCGCACCTCTCCGGCAGCGCCGGGCGGCACCCGGTCGAGCACGATGCCCACGACCACCCGGCGGGCGGCGGCCTCGTGGAGCAGCTCCCAGGGCACGGCGTCGGCGTACCGGGCGGCGGTGGTGACGAACAACCACAGGTCCGCTGCGGCGAGCAGCTGACCCGCGAGACGACGATTGGCGACGACGACGGAGTCGACGTCGGGGGCGTCGATGAGGGCGAGCCCGCGGGGCATCCGGGCGGAGGCCAGCACCGCCAGCTCGGCGACCGGCTCGCCACCGGCGGACGCGTGATCTGCGGGCGGACGGGGCGCGGTGGCCGGCGCCGCGGCCCGTACCCGGGCCAGCTCGGGCAGGATCCGGTCACCGTCGAACCAGCCGGCGTCGTCGGGGTGGTGGACGAGGACCGGGCGCCGGGTCGTCGGCCGGATCGCCGAGGACGGCGACACCTGCTCGCCGACGAGGGAGTTGACCAGCGTGGACTTGCCCGCGCCGGTGGAACCGCCGACGACGGCGAGCAGCGGGGCGTGCAGCGCCGCCATCCGAGGTACGACGTAGTCGTCGAGCTGTGCGACGGCGGTGCGCCGCAGCTCACGGGACGCCTCGACGCCCAGCAGGTCGAGCGGCAGCGGGGCTGCCCGCAGCCGCTCGCCGAGCCCACGCAGCCGTGCAGCCACCTCCGCGAGGGAGGCGCCGTCGGTCTCCGGGCCCGGTTGCGTCATGCCCTAGGCCCGCTCCGCCGGCGCCGCCGCGACGACGACCGGATGACGGTCGTCGTCGGGCGGCGTCCAGCTGGCCGGGTCGGCGGTGGTCTGGTCGCCGGAGCGGATGTCCTTGACCTCGCCGGTCCCGTCCGCACCAGGGAACCAGACGAACGGGATGCCGAGCCGGTCGGCATGGCGGATCTGACGGCCGAACTTCGCGGCGGTCGGCGCGACGTCGCACGGGATGCCGCGTGCGCGCAGCGCGGTGGCCACGGCGTCGCTCGCGGGCCGGTGCTCCTCGTCGGTCACCGCGACGAGGACGGCGGTGGGGACCGCGCGGGAGGCGGTCGCGAGGCCGGCGCCGAGCATCCGGGCGACGAGCCGGGAGACGCCGATCGACAGCCCGACCCCGGGGTAGGTGGTCGCGCCGTCGGAGGCAAGATCGTCGTAACGCCCGCCCGAGCAGATGGAGCCGAGGTCCTCGTGGCCTTCGACGGTGGTCTCGTAGACCGAACCGGTGTAGTAGTCCAGGCCACGGGCGATGGACAGGTCAGCCACGACCACTCCCGGGACGCGGCCGGCGGCCGCCTCGACGAGCGCGACGAGCTCGGTCAGCCCCTCCTCGAGGAGCGGGGTGCTCACGCCGAGGGCGCGCACGCGCTCGGCGACGGCGGCGTCGTCGCCGGTGATGGCAGCCAGCGCCAGCGCCTGGCGGGCCTGCTCCGGGGTGGCGCTGGCCTCGCGCTCCAACAGCTCGGCGACCGCGTCGGCACCGACCTTGGCCAGCTTGTCGATGCACCGCAGCGTGGCCTCGACGTCGGTCAGGCCGATGCCGGTGTAGAAGCCCTCGGCGATCTTGCGGTTGTTGACGGCGATGCGCACCGGCGGGATGGGCAGCGCGGCGAGGGCCTCCGCCATCACCAGCGGCAGCTCGACCTCGTAGTGGAAGGGCAGCGTCTCGCGCCCGATCACGTCGATGTCCGCCTGGTAGAACTCGCGGAACCGGCCGTCCTGGGGTCGTTCGCCGCGCCAGACCTTCTGGATCTGGTAGCGCTTGAACGGGAAGACGAGCTTGCCCTGGTTCTCCAGCACGTACCGGGCGAGCGGCACGGTGAGGTCGAAGTGCAGCCCGAGGCGGCGGTCGGAGCTGTCGGCGGCGTCGTCGTCCTGCAGCCGGCTGACGAGGTAGACCTCCTTGGAGGTCTCCCCCTTGCGCAGCAGCTCCTCGACCGGCTCGACGGCCCGTGTCTCGATCCCCGCGAAGCCATGGAGCTCGAAGGTGCGACGCAGGACGTCGATCACGTGTGCTTCGATCGCGCGGTCGGCAGGGAGCCACTCGGGGAATCCGGACAGGGGGGTAGGTCGGGCCATGGGCCAGATCCTGCCACGCCCCCGCGCTTCAGCGCTCCTGGCGCGGCCGTAGGTCAGCGCATCTGGGCGAGGAACGGGTTGGTGGCGAGCTCGCGCGCCATGGTCGTCGCCGGGCCGTGCCCCGGCACGAGCACCGCGTCTGTCGGAATGGTCGAGCTCAGCCGCCGGAGCGTGGCGGCCATCCGTTGCTCGTCGCCGCCCGGCAGGTCGCAGCGGCCGATCGACCCGGCGAACAGCACGTCGCCGGTGAGGACGAGCGGCCCCTGGTGGGCGGCGAGGCCGACCTCGGCGAACGCCGCCCCTACCAGCTCCAGGTCACCGTCGAGGCGCCACACCGTGCTGCCGGGCGTGTGGCCGGGCGCAGCCGTGGCGGTCAGTCGAAGGCTTCCGACCTCGAGCTCGTAGCCCTCCCCCACGGCGACGACGTTGCTCGGCTGCTGCCACGGCCCGACGTCGTCGGCGAAGGCGGCGATCAGTGCCGGTCCGAGGTGCCGGGCGGGGTCGGCGAGCCGGTCGGCGTCATCCGCGCCGATGTGGACGGGCGCCGGCCCGGCCAGCTCGGCGCAGTCCCAGAGATGGTCGGCGTGCCCGTGGGTGAGGACGACGGCCCCGATCGTCAGGTCGTGCTGCGCCAGCGTCTGCCGAACGGCGTCGGCGACGCCCGCTCCGGGGTCCACCAGCACGGCCGGCGCGCCGGGACCGGCTGCGAGGAGCAGGGTGTTGGTGGCGAAAACCGGCGCGCGGTGAGCGATGATCATCATGACCAGAGCCTACGAGCCGCTGCCCGTCCGAGGGTTTCGGTGGTCGAAGGCACACCTCGGCGCCCGATCCCTCTAGACTGTCCGCGATCGTCCGTCGCCGTGGCCGACGTCACGCCACCACCGACCCGGAGGGCTTGTTGACCCGCAGTAGCAGCCAGGAGCGCGAGTACCAGCGCCGGCGCCAAGAGAAATGGGATGAGCGGCAGCACCGGCGGCAGGCGCGACGCCGCCAGGTCGTGGTCGTTGTCGGGATACTTCTCGTCATCGCCGCGGTGGTCCTCGTCCTCGTCCTCAACCAGCCCGACGACGGTCCTGCCGAGCCCGCCGCGACGCCGACGCCCGACGTCGTCGCACCGACGGCCGAGCCTGACGAGGTCGCGCCGCTACCGACCACCGATCCCGAGCTCTACGACACCGTGCCCGACCCGGCCGGTGCCGAGGGCCGCACGTGGCAGCTGACCCTGGAGACCAACCAGGGCCCCATCGGTGTCGAGCTCGACGGCGTCAACGCGCCGCAGGCCACTGCCAGCTTCCTGCACCTGGCGCGCGAGGGCTTCTACGACGGCACCGGGTGCCACCGGCTGCTGCCGGACGCGCTGCTGCAGTGCGGCGACCCGACGGCGACCGGCACCGGCGGGCCTGGCTACAGCTACGGACCCGTAGAGAACGCCCCGGAGGACGACGTCTACCCCCCGGGCACCCTGGCGATGGCTCGCCAGGGCAATAACGGCGAGTCGATGGGGAGCCAGTTCTTCCTCGTCTTCGCCAGCGTCCCACTGCCGGCCGACCAGGCCGGCGGATACACCGTCTTCGGTCAAGTCACCGAAGGGCTGGACATCCTCCAGCAGGTCGGCAGCGCGGGCACCGTCCCGGGCAGCGAGCAGCCGACCCTCCCTGTCACCATCGAAGGAGTGACCATCTCGTGAGCGAGCACCCCACCCCCCGTCCCGAGGACCCCGAGCCGACGGACGGCGCCGATACGGCAGCCGGGGCTCCGCCGGCAGCGCCGGAGGCGACGTTGCCCCCGCCCGAGGAGGTCACCGCTCCGATGCCGGAGGACACCGCAGCGACACCGCCCGCTGAGCCGACCCCGGTGCCGGCCGAGGTTGCCGCGACCACCGAGCCGGCTGCTGACGCTGCACCAGCCGCCGCGGCTGAGCCAGCCGCTGCGGCTGAGCCGGCGACGGAGGCTGCGCCGGTGACCGAGCCGGCCGCTGAGGCAGCACCTGCTGGCGAGCCGGCCGCCGATGCCGCACCGGTCACCGAGCCCGCACCCGCTGTCGACGCTGCATCGGTGACCGAGCCGGCCACCGAGCCCGCACCCGCTGTCGATGCCGCACCGGTGACCGAACCCGTCGCCGAGGCCGCACCGGTGACCGAGCTGGCCGCTGAGGCAGCACCTGCTGGCGAGCCCGCACCGGTGACCGAGGCGGCCGCCGAGCCTGCACCCGCTGCCGAGCCCGCACCGGTCACCGAGCCGGCCGCCGAGCCCGCACCGGTCACCGAGCCGGCCGCCGAGCCTGCACCGGCCGCTGAGCTCGCACCGGTCACCGAGGCGGCCGCCGAACCCGCACCGGCCACCGAGCCGGCCGCAGAGCCCGCACCCGCTGTCGATGCCGAGCCGGCACCCGCACCTGCGCCGCGCCCGGTCCCCAAGCCGAGCGCGCTGCCCAAGCCGAGCGCCGTGCCGCAGCCGCCGGCCGCCGGGCCCACTGCCGTCGCGGCGCCGGCCGCGACCGTTGTCGCTCCGGTCGACGACGCCAAGGAGGCAGCCGAGGCTGCCGCCTGGGGCCGGGTCGACCCCGATGGCACCGTCTGGGTGCGTGAGGCCGCCGGCGAGCGGAGCGTCGGGCAGTACACCGGCGCCGACAGCGCCGAGGCGCTGGGCTTCTACGTCCGACGGTTCCTGGAGCTGCAGGCCCAGGTCGCCCTGCTCGAGGCACGGCTGCCTCAGCTGGCCGGCAAGGAGATCGACCAGACGCTCCAGACGCTCACGGAGAGCCTCGCCGAGCCGGCCGCCGTCGGCGACATCGACGGACTCCGGGCGCGCCTGGACACCGTTCGCGAGCAGGCGGCGCAGCGCAAGGCCGAGCTCACCGCGGAGCGGGAGGCGGCGCGCGCGGAGGCCCTGGCGCAGCGGACCGTGATCGTCGAGCGTGCCGAGGCCATCTCGGCGCTCGACCCGGCCAAGGTCCACTGGCGCTCGAGCGGGGAGGAGCTTCGTACCCTCCTCGAGCAGTGGAAGGCGGCGCAGCGCTCCGGGCCACGCCTGACCCGATCCACCGAGGACGCGCTGTGGAAGCGGTTCTCCCGCGCTCGCACCACCTTCGACCGCAACCGCGGGCACTACTTCTCCGAGCTGGACGCCCAGCAGGGCGAGGCCAAGCGGATCAAGGAAAAGCTGGTCGTGCGGGCCGAGGCGCTCTCGAGCTCCACCGAATGGGGACCGACGTCGGCCGCCTACCGCGGCCTCATGGACGAGTGGAAGGCCAGCCCGCGGGCCAGCCGCAAGGACGACGACGCTCTCTGGGCGCGGTTCCGCGCCGCGCAGCAGGTGTTCTTCGACGCCCGCAACGAGCAGAACGCTCGCACCGACGCCGAGTTCGCGGCCAACCTCGAGGTCAAGCTTGCCATCCTCGAGCAGGCGGAGCGACTGCTCCCGGTCAGCAACCCGGAGGCCGCCAAGGCCGCACTGCGCCCCCTGCAGGAGCAGTGGGAGGAGGCCGGCAAGGTCCCGCGCGCCGATGTGCAGCGCGTCGAGGGCCGGATGCGCGCCGTCGAGCAGGCGGTCCGTGACGCGGACGAGGAGCGCTGGCGCCGCTCCGACCCGGAGAAGCAGGCCCGAGCCGAGGGGATGGCAGCCCAGCTCCACGACTCGATCGCCGAGCTCGAGAGGGAGCTGGCGACCGCCGAGTCCAACGGCGACGCCCGCGCGATCAAGCGGGCCGGTGAGGCGCTGGACGCTCGCAAGGCGTGGCTCGCCCAGGTGCTGCGCGCCACCGACTGACCGGTACACCGAACGGGTGAGGCCCTCGCCGGGTGCGGGGGCCTCACCCGTTCGCGCTGGTCCACCCCTCGCCGGGCACGACGACGTGTCCACAGCAGACCGGTACCTGACCCCGGTCACCACCGGCGTTGTAGCAGACTCCTCGGCATGCCCGCCGCGTTGACCTGGTTGCGTCCCTCCCCCGTCAGCCCGCTCGCGGTGCACGCCACGGACGGGCCGTGGTTCGCGGGAGCGCGGTTCGACGGATTGCTGCAGCCCACGACGGACGGCGGCCTCGCCGCGGCAGACCTGCTCGCGTCCCCGGACGGCAGGGCCACGGCACTCTCCGGATCGATGCCACCGGGCACCGTCGTGGCGCGGCTGTCCGCGGTGTGGATCCACACCGGGCGCCACCGCCCGGAACGGCTCGCGCTCCTCGTCGCTCCGACCGAGCCCCGGGGCCGCCACCACGGCAGCATTCACCGGCAACGCTACGACCCGGCAGACGTCACGCACATCGGTACGGTGCCGGTGACGACCCCGCTGCGCACCGCCGTCGACCTGCTCTGCTTCGACTCGGCACCGCGCGCCGGGCCGGCGGTAGGGGCGCTCATCCGTGGCGGGCTCGACCCGGCAGCCATTCTTGCCCAGCTGGCAGACCCGCGCCGCCGGCTCCCGGTGGCACGTGCGCGCCGCCGGCTTGCCGCGGTGCGGGTCTAGCGGGCCTGCTCAGCGTCGCGTGCTGCGCGGGCACCGGTCGTGCGGTAGACGTCGAACACGCCGTCGATCCGGCGCACCGCGGACAGCACGTGGCCCAGGTGGGAGGGCTCGGCCATCTCGAAGACGAACTTCGACAGTGCCACCCGGTCGCGGCTGGTCTGCACCGTCGCCGAGAGAATGTTGACGTGGTTGTCCGACAGCACCCGGGTGACGTCGGACAGCAGCCCGGCCCGGTCCAGCGCCTCGACCTGGATCTGCACGAGGAACGAGCTCTGGGAGTGCGAGGCCCACGCGACGTCGACGATCCGCTCGGGCTCGTGGCGCAGGCTCTCGAGGTTGGCGCAGTCCGACCGGTGCACCGAGACTCCCGAGCCGCGGGTGATGAAGCCGACGATGTCGTCGCCGGGCACCGGCGTGCAGCACCGGGCGAGCTTGACCCACAGGTCGCCGGGCGCCATGCCGTTGACGGTGACGCCCGGGTCGCCGCCACGCGCGCGGGGTCGCTGCTCGCCGGGCATGGTCGCCTCGGCGAGGTCTTCCTCGGTGGCCGACTCGCCGCCCATCGACTGGACGAGCCGCTGGACGACCGTCGTCGCCGCCACGTTGCTCTCACCGACCGCCGCGTAGAGCGCGGAGACATCGGCGTAACGCATCTCGTGAGCGAGTGCGGTGAGCGTGCCGTGGGACATCAGCCGCTGGATGGGCAGGTTCTGCTTGCGCATCGCCTTGGCGATGAGCCCCTTGCCGGCCTCGACCGCCTCCTCGCGGCGCTCCTTGGTGAACCACGCCCGGATCTTGTTCCGTGCCCGGGGGCTGGTGACGAAGTCCAGCCAGTCCCGGCTCGGGCCGGCGCTCTCGGACTTGGAGGTGAAGACCTCCACCGTGTCGCCGTTCTCCAGCGGCGAGGACAACGGCACCAGTCGCCCGTTGACCCTGGCTCCCACGGTCCGGTGCCCGACCTCGGTATGGACGGCGTAGGCGAAGTCGACGGGCGTCGCGCCCGGCGCCAGCGCCATGACGTCGCCCTTCGGCGTGAACACGTAGACCTGCGAGCCGGAGATCTCGAACCTCAGCGAGTCGAGGAACTCGCCCGGGTCGGACGTCTCGCGCTGCCAGTCGACCAGCTGGCGCAGCCAGCTCATGTCCGAGCTGTCGATCGACTCGGTGTCCCGGCCGCTCCGGCTCTCGCGGGCAACCTCCTTGTACTTCCAGTGCGCCGCGACGCCGTACTCCGCCCGGCGGTGCATCTCGTGGGTGCGGATCTGGATCTCGACCGGCTTGCCACCCGGGCCGATGACAGTGGTGTGCAACGACTGGTAGAGGTTGAACTTCGGCATCGCGATGTAGTCCTTGAACCGCCCGGTGAGCGGGTTCCACCTCGCGTGCATGGTGCCGAGCACGGCGTAGCAGTCCTTGACCGAGTCAACGAGGATCCGTACCCCGACGAGGTCGAAGATGTCGTCGAAGTCGCGCCCTCGCACGATCATCTTCTGGTAGATCGAGTAGTAGTGCTTGGGCCGGCCGGTGACCCTCGCCCTGATCTTGCTCGTCCGCAGGTCGGTCTCGATCTGGCCGCGCACAGTGGCGAGGTACTCGTCGCGCAACGGCGCACGCTCGGTGACGAGGTGGACGATCTCGTCGTACACCTTGGGATAGAGCGTGGCGAAGGAGAGGTCCTCCAGCTCCCACTTGATGGTGTTCATCCCGAGGCGGTGCGCGAGCGGCGCGTAGATCTCCAGCGTCTCGCGGGCCTTGCGCTCGGCGGACTTCGCCGGCACATACTTCCAGGTGCGGGCGTTGTGCAGCCGGTCGGCGAGCTTGATCACCAGCACCCGGATGTCCCGTGCCATCGCGACGACCATCTTGCGGACCGTCTCGGCCTCGGCCGCCTCGCCGTAAGTCACCTTGTCGAGCTTGGTCACGCCGTCGACGAGCAGCGCGATCTCTTCGCCGAACTCCGACCGCAGCGTCTCCAGCGGGTAGCCGGTGTCCTCGACGACGTCGTGCAGGAGCGCGGCGGCCAGGGTCGACGGCGTCATCCCCAGCTCGGCGAGGATGGTCGTCACGGCCACGGGGTGGGTGATGTACGGGTCGCCGCTCTTGCGCAGCTGGCCGCGGTGGGCCTTCTCGGCCACCGTGAAGGCGCGCTCGATCAGCGCGGTGTCGGCGCGCGGGTGGTTGGAGCGCACCGCGTGCAGCACCGGCTCGATCGCGGGTGAGACCGCCGGTGTGCGGCTGGCGAGCAGCGAGAAGCGCGACCGCATCCGCGGTGCCCGGGCATCCGCCGCCGCGCCGGTCGTCGTCTCCTCAGCCATCCTGTGAGTCTAGGCCCATGCGGACCGCCACGCGGCCCGCTGGCTCTGCCCCACCCGGCAGCGGGCGGGCCTCAGTAGTGCAGCACGCTGTCGAGCCGGTAACCGGAGATCCGCTCCCGACCACCGAGCGCGTCGAGCTCGAGGAGCATCGTCAGTCCGGCCACCGTGGCGCCGGCCGCCTCGACCAGCTCGATCGCCGCGGCCGCCGTCCCGCCGGTGGCGAGGACGTCGTCGATGATGAGGACCCGCGCACCGGGCGCTACCGTCTGCGGCTGGACCTCGAGGCGCGCGGTGCCGTACTCGAGGGAGTAGTCGACGCTGAGGACCGGCCCAGGCAGCCGACCAGCCTTGCGCATGGTGATCATGCCGATCCCCAGGGCGTTCGCCAGCGGCGCCGCGAGGATGAAGCCTCGTGACTCCAGCCCGGCGACCGCATCGATGGCACCGCGGTAGCGGTCCGCCAGCGCGGTGGTCAGGGCGGCGAACGCCGGGCCGTCGGCCAGCAACGGGGTGATGTCGCGGAACTGGACACCGGGCTCGGGGAAGTCCGGCACCACCCGCATGTGGGAGTCGAGCAGGTCGACGAGCTCGGGCGTCGGGAAGGCCGTCATCGCCGGCCCTTCTTGCGCCGCGGCTGGGCGCCCTGACCGCGGTGCTGGCCCGCGACGACGTCGTGCGGGGCAGCGACGGTCACCTGGAGGTCCTCGCTGCCCGAGGCCTTGCGGCGTCGCGCGAGGACGTCCTCGGTGTGCTCCTTGATCTGCGCACCCCGTTCGCGCAGCACGACCTGGAGCGGGGCGGCGAGGAAGACCGAGGAGACCGTGGAGACGAACATCCCGACGAACAGCGCCAGCGCGATGTCACGCAACGTGCCGGCGCCGAGCAGCAGCGCACCGACGAACAGGATGGATCCCACCGGCAGCAGCGACGTCAGCGAGGTGTTGATGGAGCGGATGAGAGTCTGGTTGATCGCGAGGTTCGAGCCCTCGGCATACGTCCGGTCGTGCTGCTCGAGCAGGTCGAGGTTGTTCTCCCGCACCTTGTCGAACACCACGACGGTGTCGTAGAGCGAGTAGCCGAGGATGGTCAACAACCCGATGACGGTTGCCGGGGTGACCTCCCAGCCGATGAGCGCGTAGATACCGACAGTGAGCAAGAGGTCGTTGACCAGCGCCACGAGCGCCGCGGTCGCCATCTGCCAGGACCGGAAGTAGGCCGACAGCACGATCGCGACGAGCACGATGAAGATCACCAGACCCTGCAGCGCCTGCCGGGTGATGTCCTGCCCCCACGACGGACCGATGAAGGTCGAGGTGACATCGGTGACGGGGACCTCGTAGGCCTCGGCGAGTCCCTCGCGGATCTCGGTGGTCTGCTCGGTGGTGAGCTCCTGGGTCTGCACCCGGATCGCCCGCGAGCCGACGGTCGCCACCCGGGCCACCTCGCCGTTACCGAGGTCGGCGACGACGTCGTGGGCGGGCTGCTCCTCGACGTTCTCGGAACCGGTGATGGTGAACTGCGAGCCACCCCGGAACTCGATGCCGGCGTTGAGTCCCTTGACGAGCACGAGGAGCACCGAGATCACGCAGAGCACCAGCGCAATGGTGATCCAGGTCCGGCGACGCGAGACGAATGGGAAGGACCGTTGACCGGTGTGGAGGTCGTTGCCCAGCCCGGAGAGCTTGCTCATCGGCTTTCCTTCCGGTCGGTGCCTGCACTCGCGCCGGCGTCTGCGACGCCGTCGTCGGTGTCGTGCTGCTCATTCTCACGTCGTTCCGCGGCACGCCGCTCGGCGATGCTGCCGCGGCGCGGCTCGTCGGCCGGCGCAGGGTCCGGCACGGACTTCTTGCTCTTCTTCTTCGGACGGTCCGGCGTGGGGCGGCGCTCCACCCGGCCGCGGCCGAGGTACACGGTGCGCGACACCCCGAGGCTCTCGGGGTTGAGCCCGGAGAGCTTGTGCCCCTCACCGAAGAACTTGGTGCGGATGAGCAGCTGGAGCAGCGGGTGGGTGAAGAAGAAGACGACGAGGAGGTCGATGAGCGTGGTGAGCCCGAGCGTGAAGGCGAAGCCACGGACCCCGCCGACGGCCAGGAAGTACAGCACGACGGCCGCCAGCAGCGTCACGAGGTCGGAGATGACGATCGTGCGCTTGGCCCGGTCCCAGCCGTGCTTGACGGCATTCTCCAGGGTGCGCCCCTCCCGGACCTCGTCGCGGACGCGTTCGAAGTAGAGGATGAAGGAGTCGGCGGTGATGCCGACGGCGATGATCAGGCCCGCCACCCCGGCCAGCGAGAGCCGGTAGCCCTGCAACCACGACAGCACGAGGATCGCGCCGTAGACGATGACGGCGGCGAGCACCAGGCTGCTGACCGCGATGAACGCCAGCCCCCGGTACTGCCACACGAGGTAGCCGGCGACGAGCACCAGGCCGATGAGGCCGGCGATGAGCCCGTTGCGGAGCTGCTCCGAGCCGAGCGTGGCGGAGATCTGCTCCTCGCTCTGCACCTCGAAGTTCAGCGGCAGCGAGCCGAAGTTCAGCTGGTTGGCCAGCGTGTTGGCCGACTCACGGTTGAAGCTCCCGGAGATCTGTGCCTCACCGTTGGGGATCACCTGGTTCATCCGCGGCGCGGAGATGACGAGGCCGTCGAGCACGATCCCGAACTGGTTCTGCGGCGGCTGCTGCGCCACGAGACGCCGGCTGGTCTCGGCGAACTCCGTGGTGCCCTCGCTGCCGAACGCAATGCTGACGAGCCACTCGCTCGTGTTGGGATCGATGCCGGAGGTCGCGGACGAGACCTGGGTGCCCTCGACGTCTACCGGGCCGAGCACGAACTTGCCCTGCCCGTCGGAGGAGCAGGAGACGAGCGGCAGGTCCGCGTCGTCGTCCATGCCGCCGACAAGGTTGGCCGGGTCCGTGCAATCGAGGGTGTACATGTCGTAAGCCACCTGCTCGGTGACCCAGTTGATGTCGCTGTTGCTCGTCGGCTCGGTCGCCGGGGTGGTGGCGAGCTCTCCGTCCCCGTCCTCGTCGGCCGCCGCGAACGCCGGGTCGTCCGGCGCTGCGTCGGCGCCCTCGGACTCCTCGCCGGGCGCTGGCTGGGAGGTGTCGATCGGCTCGGGGCCGACCGCCATGAGCACCGGCCGGAACCGGAGCTGGGCGGACTGACGGACGAGGTCGAGGGTTGCCTCGTCGGGGCTACCGGGCAGGCCCACGACGATGTTCGCCGCGCCCTGCCGGGTGATCTCCGCCTCAGCGACACCGGAGGCGTCCACCCGCTGGCGGATGATCCCGATCGCCTGCGAGATGTCCTCGCTGGTGATCTCGAGGTCCTCGGTGGTCGCGTCCTCGTCGATCCGCGGGGTGAGGATGAGCTGGACACCGCCCTCGAGGTCCAGCGCCAGGCCGGGCGAGAAGCCGGGCTGGTCCTCCGGGTCGTCGATGAGCTGCTGGCCCAGGACGATGGAGCCGAACATGGCTACGAGGAGCACGACGAGCAGGACGATCCTGCGCGCGGGTCGGGCGGTGGTCGCCAACGCGGTCTTCTCTCTCATCGGTGGTCGCGACTGCGGTGGCGGTCGGGCCGTGCGGGGTAGGTCAGGCCTGGCGGCCGGCGTCGTCCGGGGTGTCGGTGCGCTCGACCGTGTCAGGGCGCTCGACGGGCTCCTCGGTGCTGGCGATCAGCGAGGACGCGTCGTCCGGCACCTCGATCTGGTCGGCGTCGTCCTCGACGTCGTCGTCCTCGGCCACGACCGCGAAAGGCGGCTCGGTGACCGCGTGGATCGCCTCGCGCTTCCACATCGTCTCGATACCCGGGCTGGACTCGAGGGTGATGACGTCCCCGTCGATGTCGACGACGGTGCCGAAGAAGCCGGAGGCGGTCATCACCTGCTGGCCGAGCTCGAGGTTCGATCGGAGATCAGCGGCGGCCTGCCGCTGCTTCTTTGCCCCACGGGACATCAGCCACATCATGAGTGCGAAGACTGCGATGAGGATGAGGAACTCTGGTCCCACGGTGAAACTCCCTTAACGACGGAACGGCAAGTAGCGAGTCTAGGTGACCCACGCCCCAGATCGAAACCGTGGGTCGGTCAGCCGAACAACGTGCCGTCGGCCGGGCGCGACAGCCCGAGGTGGTCATAGGCGGCCGGGGTGGCGACCCTGCCTCGGGGGGTCCGGCCCATGAGGCCCTCACGCACGAGGAACGGTTCGGCGACCGTCTCGACCGTCTCCGGCTCCTCCCCGACGGCGACCGCGAGGGTGGACAGCCCCACCGGTCCCCCACCGAACCGTTCGCACAGCGCCCGCAGCACAGACCGGTCGAGCCGGTCGAGGCCGAGCTCGTCGACCTCGAACAGGTCGAGGGCGGCGTGGGTGGCAGCGAGGTCGAGCACGCCGGTCCCCCTCACCTGGGCCCAGTCCTGCACCCGGCGCAGCAGCCGGTTGGTGATCCGTGGCGTGCCGCGCGAGCGGGTGGCCAGCTCGCGAGCGGCGTCGGCGTGGAGCTGGGCGCCGAGCAGCCGGGCGCTGCGGTGCAGCACCTGCTCGAGCTCGGCCGGTGAGTAGAACTCCAGGTGGCCGGTGAAGCCGAAGCGGTCGCGCAGCGGCGCGGGCAGCAGGCCGGCGCGGGTGGTGGCGCCGACGACGGTGAACCGGGGCAGCGTCAACGGGATCGCGGTGGCGCCCGGACCCTTGCCGACGATGACGTCCACCCGGAAGTCCTCCATCGCGAGGTAGAGCATCTCCTCCACCGGCCGCGCCAACCGGTGGATCTCGTCGATGAACAGGACGTCGTGCTCCTGCATCGAGGACAGGATCGCGGCGAGATCGCCGGCGTGCTGGACGGCCGGCCCGGACGTCAGCCGCAGGGCGCCGGAGACCTCCGCTGCGATGATCATCGCCAGCGTGGTCTTCCCGAGGCCGGGCGGTCCCGAGAGGAGCACGTGGTCCGGCGCCGAGCCGCGGGCCTGGGCCGCGTCGATGACCAGCGAGAGCTGGCTGCGCACCACTTCCTGCCCGACGAAGTCCGTCAGCCGCTTGGGACGCAGCGCGGCCTCGGCCGCCCGCTCGAGCTCGTCGGCCTCCGCGCTGAGGACGTCATCCTCAGCCACGGCGCGTGCCACCCAGCGTCTGCAGCGCGGCACGCAGGACGTCGGCGACGACCGGGGCGCCGTCGGTGTGGTCGTCGAGCACGGTGGCCACGGCGTCGTCGGCGGCCTTGGCCGACCAGCCGAGCTGGACGAGGGCGTCGACGACGGCGGGCATGGTGCCGGCGGGCTGCGGCGGTGCGGTGGTCCCGTGCGGCGGTCCGAGCCGGTCGCCGAGCTCGAGGAGGATCCGCTGGGCACCCTTGGTGCCGATGCCGGGCACCTGGGTCAGTGTCCTGACGTCCTCAGCGACCAGTGCGCGCCGCAGCGCGTCCGGCTCGTGCACCGCGAGCATCGCCAGCGCCAGGCGAGGGCCCACGCCGGAGACGGTCTGCAGGATCTCGAAGACGTCGCGCTCGTCGTCGTCGGCGAAGCCGAAGAGGGTGAGCGAGTCCTCCCGCACGACGAGCGACGTCGCGAGCCGGGCCGGTTGCCCGACCCGCAGCCTGGCGAGGGTGCCGGGGGTGGCACGCACGAGCATGCCGACGCCGCCGATCTCGACGACGGCGGAGTCGAGGCTCACCGAGGTCACGGTGCCGTGGACGGTGGCGATCACGCAGCTTCCTCTCTGCCGGTCCCGGACCGGGGTGTACAGGTGTACGAACAGCCTAACCGCGACGGCGAGGCGTGGCGGTACGACGCGCCGCCTGCTCCGCCGCCGCCCAGGCGCGCTGGGCGGCCGTAGCGGTCCCGGTGCCGCCGGCGGCGACGGCCGCCAGCCCGGCGCCCCGCCACAGCTGGCAGATGGCCAGCGCGAGGGCGTCCGCGGCATCGGCGGGCTGCGGTCGCTCGGCGAGCCCGAGGATGCGCCGGACCATCTCTTGCACCTGCGCCTTCTCCGCGCGCCCGGACCCGGTGACGGCGGCCTTGACCTCGCTCGGGGTGTGCAGCGCCAGCGGCAGCCCGGCACGGGCGGCGGCGACCATCGCGAGCCCGGCGACCTGGGCGGTGCCCATCACCGAGCTCACGTTGTGCTGGGCGAACACCCGCTCGACCGCGACGACCTCGACGCCGTGATCGGCGACCCACTCGTCGATGCCGGTGGCGATGGCCAGCAGCCGCTCCTCGGGGGGCTGGTCGGGTGCGGTGCGCAGCACCCCGACGGCGACGAGGCGGAGCTCACGGCCCGGCCCGCGCTCGACGACGCCGACGCCGCACCTGGTGAGGCCGGGGTCGACCCCGAGGACGCGCATGGCCACACTCTCTCAGCGACCTCGGACACCGCGCGGACGCCACACCGGCGTCCGTTCTGGACGTCGTCGCAGTCCTCGAGCGCGTCGATGAGCGTGATGACCTTGCGGGCGACGTCGACGTCGACCTCGACCACCATCGAGGGCACGAACTGTGCCTCGGCCGAGTCGTACTCCAGGCCGGCGTCCTGCAGCGCGGTGCGGACCGCGACGACGTCGGTGGCCTCGCTCAGCACCTCGAAGCTCTCCCCGAGGTCGGAGATCTCCTCAGCGCCGGCGTCCAGCACGGCGCCGAGGACGTCGTCCTCGGTGAGCCCCTCGGCCTTCGGCACGAGGACCACACCCCGCCGGTGGAACAGGTAGGACACCGAGCCCGGGTCGGCGAGGTTGCCGCCGTTACGGGTGAAGGCGACCCGGACGTCCGACGCGGCACGGTTACGGTTGTCGGTGAGGCACTCGACCAGAAGGGCGACCCCGCCGGGGCCGTAACCCTCGTACATGATCGTCTCGTAGTCGGCGCCGCCGGCCTCGTCCCCCGACCCGCGCTTGACCGCGCGGTCGATGTTGTCGGCCGGCACCGAGTTCCGCTTCGCCTTCTGCACGGCGTCGAACAGCGTCGGGTTGCCAGCGAGGTCACCACCACCCATGCGGGCCGCGACCTCGATGTTCTTCACGAGGTTGGCGAACAGCTTCCCCCGCTTCGCATCGATCGCGGCCTTCTTGTGCTTGGTCGTGGCCCACTTGGAGTGGCCGGCCATGGATGCTCCTTGCTCTGCGTTGCGCCCCGGAGGGCGACGGTGGACAGGTACTAGCGCGACCCACGCACAAGATCGACGAAACGTCCGTGCACGCGGTGGTCGCCGCCGACCTCTGGATGAAAGGCGGTGGCGAGCAGCGAGCCCTGCTGAACCGCCACGATCCTACCGGTGGCGCCGGCCGTGCTCACCCTCGCAAGCACGTCGACCTGAGGTCCGGCCTCCTCGACCCACGGCGCACGGATGAACACCGCGTGCAGCGGGCCCCCGTCGCCGGTGAGCGCCGGCGCGTCGAGGGCCGCCTCGAAGGAGTCGACCTGGCGGCCGAACGCGTTGCGCCGCACGGTGATGTCCAGACCGCCGAGGGTGCGCTGCTCCGGCCGGTCGGCGATCCGGTCGGCTAGCAGGATCATGCCGGCGCAGGAGCCGTAGACCGGCAGCCCGGCGGCGATCCGGTCCCGGACGGGCTCGTAGAGGTCGAAGGCGTCGAGCAGCCGGATGATGGTGGTCGACTCGCCGCCGGGCAGCACGAGGCCGTCGACCCGGGCCAGCTCGGCAGCGCGGCGCACCGTCACGCCGTGGGCGCCGGCGTGCTCGAGCGCGGCGAGGTGCTCGGGGACGTCACCCTGGAGGGCGAGGACACCGATCGTGGGTCGGCCGGTCACTGGCGGTCTCCCTCGTGGTGGGTGGCTGGGAGAGGCGCGGTCACTGGACGAGGTGCGGGACGGTGCCGTCCCAGCCGTCGAGCAGCCCGCGCACCACCGAGGGCAGCTCGGGCGGGTAGACGACCGTGCCAGCGGCGAGCTCGGTCTCGAGGTCGTCGAGCTGCCACCAGCGCAGCTCGTCGAGGACGTCCTTCTCGAGGCTCGTCCAGCCCGAGGTATCGAGCGCGGTGGAGGCGGTCCGGGCCACGAAGAACTCCTCGTCCTGGCGGCAGGTGACTGCCGCGAAGTCGAAGACCGCGCTGCGGGTGAGGACCGGGCCGACGAGCGCGTCGTCGGCCAGCTGCAGCCCGGTCTCCTCCCGCAGCTCGCGCAGCGCCCCGGCGCGGGCCGGCTCGTCGGGACCGATGCCGCCGCCGACCGTGAACCACCAGCTGCGGGAGGTCTCCCCCGCGTCGTGGCCCCGGACCAGGAGCAGCCGGTCGGCGTCGTCGAGCACGATGACGCGCGCCGCCCGGCGGAACGGCAGGCCGTCGGGGCCTGGGACCCACTCCGGGTCCAGGCCGTACGTCAGCGGCGGCGCCGGCTGGCGGGGAGCCGGCGGACTACCAGCCACGCTCCGCCAGCCGGTGCGGCACCGGGATGTCGTCGACGTTGATGCCGACCATCGCCTCGCCGAGGCCACGGGAGACATCGGCGATGACGCCGGGGTCGTCGTGGAAGGTGGTGGCCTTGACGATTGCGGCGGCGCGCTGCGCCGGGTTGCCGGCCTTGAAGATGCCCGAACCGACGAAGACTCCCTGGGCCCCCAGCTGCATCATCATCGCGGCGTCCGCCGGGGTCGCGATGCCGCCCGCGGTGAAGAGCACGACGGGCAGCTCACCGGTCTCGGCGACCTCCTTGACGAGGTCGTAAGGCGCCTGCAGCTCCTTGGCCGCGACGTAGAGCTCGTCCTCCGGCAGGTTGGCCAGGCGGCGGATCTCCTGACGGATCTGGCGCATGTGGGTGGTGGCGTTGGAGACGTCACCGGTCCCGGCCTCGCCCTTGGAGCGGATCATCGCCGCGCCCTCGGTGATCCGGCGCAGCGCCTCGCCGAGGTTGGTCGCGCCGCAGACGAAGGGCACGGTGAAGTTCCACTTGTCGATGTGGTTGGCGTAGTCCGCAGGCGTGAGGACCTCGGACTCGTCGACGTAGTCGACGCCGAGGCTCTCGAGCACCTGGGCCTCGACGAAGTGGCCGATGCGAGCCTTGGCCATCACCGGGATGGAGACGGTGGCGATGATGCTGTCGATCATGTCCGGGTCGCTCATCCGGGAGACGCCACCCTGGGCGCGGATGTCGGCCGGGACCCGCTCGAGCGCCATGACGGCGACGGCGCCGGCGTCCTCCGCGATCTTGGCCTGCTCGGCGGTGACAACGTCCATGATGACGCCGCCCTTGAGCATCTCGGCCATCCCGCGCTTGACCCGTGCCGTTCCGGCCTCAGGGGTGGCGGCCGATGCGGTGGCGGGGGCGGTGGGCTGCTGTGACACGTTGACCTCGGAGCGTAGGTGGATGAGTACCCCACAATCCTACCCGTCGCGGCGGCGCAGCCCACCGACCTCCCGACGGCCGGCCCGCCCGGGTTAGGCGCGCGCCCCGGCCACGGTCCGGAGGAACGCGGCACGGCTGCCGGTCACCCGCTCGAGCAGCGCGCGCTCCTCGTGCGGGAAGTCGTGCTGGGCGCGGCCGGTGGCGGCCCGCTGCCGGAGGAAGGCGAGATCGGTGGCGGCACGCTGGAAGACCTTCATGTCACGGACGGCTCCCGGCCCGCCGCGCCCGGCCCACCGGCGCGCGGTGCGCCGTGCCGGGAACGAGCTGAGCATTGCGACCTCGTGGGGCGCGAACCAGCCGGCCCGGGCGTAGTCCACCAGGCGGTGCTCGATGATCCGCCGTTCGCTGCGCCGCAACCACAGGATGATGACGATGCCGCAGGCGAACAGCGGCAGCTGGACGAGCAGGTACATTCCGAAGAAGGCGTCGGTGAAAGTGCTGCCGTTCCACAGCGCGTGCAGCGCGACCGCGACCAGCCAGCCGACCGGCAGCGCCAGCAACCAGGCGTTGCGGGACCGGCTGCGTGCGGCGATCCCCAGTGCGATCCCGATGGCCGCGGTGAACAGCACGTGGGCGAACGGCGACATGAGGCCGCGCATGATGAAGATCTGCGGCAGGACCTCGATGGAGCGGCCGAAGTAGAGGATGTTCTCCACGAACGCGAAGCCTGCCGCGACGGTAGCCGCGTAGACGAGGCCGTCGACCGGACCGTCGAAGTACCGGCGCCGGGCGAGGAACAGCACGAGGACGCCGACGCCCTTCGCGGTCTCCTCGACGAGCGGCGCGATGACCGAGGCGCCGACGAGCTCGGCGGTCTCCACGCTTCCCGTGCTGATGAAGACGGCTTCGGTGAACATGGTGTTGACGAGGAGCGAGACGAGCGTGGAGACGCCCGCTCCCCAGAGGAAGGCGAAGATCAGCGCGCCGCGCGGCTCCGGTTCCCAGCGGTCGATCCAGCGGATCCCGAGGAGCACACCGACGAGCGGCACGAGCGCGACGACGGCGCCGACGAACGCAGCACCGGGGCCGGTCATCACCGCGATGAGCGTGACGGAGACCAGCAGCGCGACGGCGGCGACGAGGATCCCGAGCACGGCCCACACCGTGCTCCCCCGGCGCTGCGGGCGAACCTGCCACGGCGCTGACGGCGCGCCGGGTGGCCCTCCGGCGCCCCACGGAGCGGTGTGCGGCGGCTGCTGGGTAGGCGGCACGTGGGTAGGCGGGTGCTGGGTAGGCGGCACGACGCCGGTCCCTGCCAGCGGGCGGCCGGCAGGCGGGTAGGGCTCGGGTGGAAAGGCCATGAGAACCAGCGTACGGCCGTCGTCGTGCGCTCAGCGCACCCCGGCGACCGCCCCGATGGGGAGTTCTCCCCTCGTGGGGGAGAACTTCCTGTCGGTGTCAGGCCGGGCGGGTGTCGTCCATGTCGAAGCCGCGGGGCATCGGGGCGCGCCCGGCGAGGCGGAGCAGCCGCACGACCGGGTTGGCGCGCAGCCGGCGGACCTCGACGACGTGCGCGTTGTGGAAGCGGCGCGCGAGCTCCAGGCGGTACCAAGCGGCGTCGAGCCGGTGCAGCGGATCGGCCGCGATGGCGTCGTCGGCGAGCGTCTGCTCACCACCACGGGCATCGATGACAGCCCGGAGCACGCGTGACAGCTCGCTCTCCACGAGGCCACGGTCGACGTCGCTGATCTCCTCGTCGACCTCAGTACTGCCGCCGAGCCCGTCCCGGACGACCGCCACCGGCGCGCTGGCCGTGGCACGCTGCGCGACGTCGGCGACGAGCACCGCCTCGACGGGATCGAGGGCGCCGCAGAGCGCGAGCTCGTGCGCGGCGACCGCGCGGAGCGCGAGCTGCAGGTCGAGCGTGCTGCGTGACCGCAGCACCTTGCGGTGCAGGCGGTCGACGCGCGAGGCGAGCAGCCACAGCACCCAGCCGAGGACGAGGAGCAGCAGCACGACCACCAGTGCCCAGGCTTCCCAGGTCATGACCTGCCCTCCGCTCGGTCGTCGCCGTCGATCGCGGCACGGAGCCGGCCGACGACCGTCCGGGAGCCGGCGTCCTCACGGACGTGCCCGGCGTCGGCGGTGACCATCTCGTAGACGGCGAGCACCTCGCGGGTGACGCGCGACCAGTCGTACCGCCGCACCGCCACGCGCGCGGCACGGTCGAGCGCCGCGGTCTCCTCGCGGTCGCGGACCGCGCGCAGCAGGACCGCGGCGAGGTCGGCGCTGTCGCCGTTACGGAACAGCCGACCGTAGCGACCGCCGTCGAGCACGGCCCGGAAGGCCGCGATGTCGCTGGCAATGACGTGGGCGCCGCCGCTCATCGCCTCCACGAGGACGATCCCGAAGCTCTCCCCGCCGGTCTGCGGTGCGACGTAGACGTCCACCGAGGCGAGCAACGACTCCTTCTCGGCCTCGGTGAGGGGGCCGAGGAACGTCACCGCGTCGCCGAAGCGTGCCAGCGCGGCCCGTTCCTCGACGGCGTCACCACGTCCGGCAATGAGGAAGCGGGCGCCGGGGACCTCTGCGAGCACCTGCGGGATGGCGGCCGCGAGAACCGGCAGGCCCTTGCGCGGCTCGTCGAGCCGGCCGAGAAAGGCGATCGTCGGCCGCTCCGGGGTGCCGCGCCAGGCCTCGGCGGCGGTCGCCTCGGTGAAGTGGTCGACGAACACCCCGTTCGGCACGACGACGGCATCACCGGCGAGGTGCTCGACGAGCGTGCGCCGCGCCTCCTCGGAGACGGCGATGCGCCCGCTGATCTTCTCCAGGAGCGGCCGCACCATCGGTGAGGCGACCTGCAGCGCGCGGGAGCGGTCCATCGCGGTGTGGAAGGTGCCGACGATCGGGCCGCGGGCGATCCACAGCGCGAGCATCGACAGGCTCGGGGTGATCGGCTCGTGCAGGTGGAGGACGTCGAAGTCGCCCTCGGCGAGCCAGCGCCGGGTGCGGGCCGCCGACACCGGCCCGAAGTTCAGCCGGGCGACCGAGCCGTTGTACGGGAGCGCTACTGTCCGGCCGGCGGGAACGACGTACGGCGGCACCGGGGTGGCGTCCTCCGCCGGCGCGAGCACGCTGACGTCGTGGCCGGAGGCGATGAGCTCCTCGGCGAGGTCACGGACGTGGAACTGGACCCCGCCGGGGACGTCGAAGGAGTAGGGGCAGACGATCCCGACGCGCATCAGGCCACCGCCTTGCGGACCGACGCCAGCCGGTCCGGGTCGGCGTCCGCGACGAAGACCGGCTGCAGCATGTGCCAGTCCTCCGGGTGCTCGGCGATCGCGGCGGCGAGCTCGTCGACCCACAGCTGGGTGAGGTGCACCACCGCGTCGGCGCGGTCCATCCCGGCCGGTGCCCGAAGCGGCCGGCCGAAGGCGATGTGGATGCCCCACGGGGTGCCGGCGGCTCGGCGGCGGACGCCGCGCAGCCGCTCGTAGGAGATCATCGTGGCGACGAGCGGGGCACCGGTGGCCGCCGCGAGGGCCGCCGGTCCGGGCGCGACCCGTGCTGGCTCACCGAACATCTGCACCTCGATGCCGCCCCGGGAGAGGTCACGGTCGGCGAGCAGGGGGGTGATCACCGGCTTGCCGAGGGTGGCGCGCAGGACCTCGCGGAACGTCGAGCCGCCCTTCTCCAGCGGGATGATCGTCATGCCGAGCGACCGGCGGAAGGAGAGGAATCCCTGGAACAGCTCCTCCGGCTCGAGGTGCTCGGCGACGGTGACGACCGGCGCGAGGAACTGGGTGGCCCAGGCGCCGGCGAGGTCCCAGTTGCCGTTGTGCCCGAGCGCGGCGACTACCGGGCGGCCGGCGGCGAACTCCTCGCGGAGCGGGCCGTCGTTGCTGCACCTCACCCGCTGCGCGAGCTGTGCGGGGGTCACGCCGGAGAGCCGGAGCGACTCCTCGTAGTACCGCAGGTAGGAGCGCATGCCGGCCCGGGTGAGCCGGCGCAGCCGCGCCGGTCCGGCGTCCGGCACCACCCGGGCGAGGTTCGCCCGGAGCTGGTGGACGCCGCCGATCCCGGCGAGCGTCGCGATGTCCGCGGCCGCCGCGAAGATCGCGCCGGTGAGGGCGCGGGGCAGCCGGGGAACCACACGTGCCGCCAGCAGGAGGAGGGCGGCGCCGTCGACCTTCATCGCGTGCCCGTCCCGTCCTCGAGGGTCTGCCGGCGCACCGCGGCGATCCGCTGGCCGACGGTGAACAGGCTGGCCGCGGCGAGCAGCCCGAGCGCGACCACGAGCACCCAGACCGGTGCACCGAGGCCAACGACCAGCACCGCGACGAGGACGACGACAAGCCGGTCGGCCCGCTCGGCGATGCCGCCCGAGGCGGTGAGGCCGAGCCCCTCGGCCCTTGCTCGCGCGTAGGACACCAGGTTGCCGAGCACGAGGCAGGCGAGCGCGCCGGCGACGATCCACGGCTGGTCCTCGCGCACGCCCCACACCAGCAGGCCGGCGAAGATCGCGGCGTCGGAGAGCCGGTCGAGGGTGGAGTCGAGGAACGCGCCCCACCGTGAAGAGCGGCCCAGCGCCCGCGCCATGAGGCCGTCGACGCTGTCGGCGAGCACGACGGCCGCGATCGCGAACGGGGCGATGATGAAGTGCCCCAGCGGCAGCAGCCACATGGCCAGGCCGACGGTGAGCACGGTGCCGACCACGGTGACGGCGTCGGGGCTGACCCCGGCACGCACCAGTGCCCGGGCGACCGGCCCGAAGACGGCGTCGGTGAACCGACGGCCGGAGGTGCTCAGCACGATGCCTCCTCGCGCCACGCGGCCGCGACGGCCTCGCGGGTGTCCCCCAGGACCTGCGGCAGCGCCTTGGTCTGCGCCACGATCGCCAGGAAGTTCGCGTCCCCGGCCCAGCGCGGCACGACGTGCTGGTGCACGTGGGCGGCGATCCCCGCACCGCCGACCTCGCCCTGGTTCATCCCGAGGTTGAACCCGGCGGGCGCGCTGACCCGGCGCAGCACCCGCATCGCGGTCGCGCTGAGGTCGGTGACCTCGTGACGCTCCGCGTCGGTGAGGTCGGTGAGGTCCGCGACGTGACGGTAGGGGCACACCAGAAGGTGTCCTGGGTTGTAGGGGTAGAGGTTGAGCACGACGTAGGCGTCGCGCCCCCGGTGGACGATGAGCGCTGTGGCGTCGTCCTGCTCCGGCGCCCGGCAGAACGGGCACTGCGCCGCGCCGTCGCCGGTGGGCTTGTTCTCCCCACCGATGTACGCCATCCGGTGCGGCGTCCAGAGCCGGCCGAACGCGTCGGGCGCGCCGGCCAGGGCGGCGGCGTCCTCCGCGCCCCCGGGCGCCCCCACGCCCGGCTGGTCAGGTCCCGTCACGCCGAGGACACCTGCTGGCGGCTGGCGATCGCCGAGACGATGAGGTCGACGGCCTCCGCGACGGGCACCGCGTTGCGCTGCGAGCCGTCCCGGAACCGGAACGACACCGCCCCGGCCTCGACGTCCTCACCGCCGGCGATGAGGACGAACGGCACCTTCTCCTTGGTGGCGTTGCGGATCTTCTTGTTGAAGCGGTCGTCACTGGTGTCGAGCTCGGCCCGCACGCCGTGGGCGCGCAGCTGGGCGACGACGTCGGCGAGGTAGTCGTCGAAGACGTCGGCCACCGGCACCGCGATGACCTGCACCGGAGCCAGCCACGCCGGGAAGGCTCCCGCGTAGTGCTCGAGGAGCACCGCGAAGAAGCGCTCGATCGAGCCGAAGAGCGCACGGTGGATCATCACCGGGCGCTGCCGGCTGCCGTCGGCGGCGGTGTACTCGAGCTCGAACAGCTCGGGCAGCGAGAAGTCCAGCTGGATGGTCGACATCTGCCAGGTGCGACCGATGGCGTCGCGTGCCTGCACGGAGATCTTCGGGCCGTAGAACGCGGCGCCGCCCGGGTCGGGGACGAGCTCCAGGCCGGAGGCCTCGGCGACCTCGCGCAGCGTGTTCGTGGCCACGTCCCACTCGACGTCGCTGCCGACCGACTTCTCCGGGTCCCGGGTGGACAGCTCGAGGTAGAAGTCGTCCAGGCCGTAGTCCTTGAGCAGGTCGAGCACGAAGGTGAGCGTCGTCGTCAGCTCGGTGTGCATGTCCTCGCGCGAGCAGTAGATGTGCGCGTCGTCCTGGGTGAAGCCACGTGCCCGGGTGAGGCCGTGGACCACGCCGGACTTCTCGTGCCGGTAGACGGTGCCGAACTCGAACAGCCGCAGCGGCAGCTCGCGGTAGGAGCGGCCGCGCGAGGCGAAGATGAGGTTGTGCATCGGGCAGTTCATCGGCTTGAGGTAGTAGTCCTGCCCCTGCCGGCGGATGTTGCCCTCCGCGTCGCGCTCCTCGTCCAGGTGCATCGGCGGGTACATGCCCTCGCGGTACCAGTCCAGGTGCTGGGAGGTCTCGAAGAGCTGTGCCTTGGTGATGTGCGGGGTGTTGACGAAGGAGTACCCCGCGGCGAGGTGCTGCTGGCGCGAGTAGTTCTCCATCTCCATCCGGATGATTCCGCCCCGGGGGTGGAACACCGGCAGGCCGGAGCCGATCTCCTCGGGGAAGGAGAACAGGTCCATCTCGTTGCCGAGGCGGCGGTGGTCGCGGCGCTCGGCCTCGGCGAGGCGCTCGGTGTAGGCACGCAGCTCGTCCTTGGTGGGCCACGCGGTGCCGTAGATCCGCTGCAGCTGCGGGTTCTTCTCGCTCCCCCGCCAGTAGGCGGCCGCCGAGCGCAGCAGCGAGAAGCCGTTGCCGATGAGCCGGGTCGAGGGCAGGTGCGGGCCGCGGCACAGGTCGGTCCAGACCACCTCTCCGCCGCGGCGGACGTTGTCGTACATGGTCAGATCGCCGGCGCCGACCTCGACGGAGGCGCCCTCGGCGTCGTCCTGCGCGCTGGTGCCCTTGAGCTCGATGAGCTCGAGCTTGTAGGGCTCGTGGGACAGCTCGGCGCTGGCCTCGTCGTCCGACACCACCCGGCGCACGAAGGTCTGGCCCTCCTTGACGATGCGGGCCATCGCCTTCTCGAGCGCCTTGAGGTCCTCGGGGGTGAACGGCGTCTCGACGTCGAAGTCGTAGTAGAAGCCGTCGGTGATGGGCGGGCCGATCCCGAGCCGGGCGTCGCCGTGGACGTCCTGCACCGCCTGGGCGAGCACGTGCGCGGTGGAGTGGCGCAGGATCGACAGGCCGTCGTCGCTCGCGATGTCGACCGGCTCGACGGTGGCGCCCGCCGGCAGCGTGCCGAGGTCGGTGGCCAGGTCCTTGAGCTCGCCGTCCACGCGGATCGCCACGATGCTGCGGTCGGTACCGAACACGTCGGTGCCGGTCGTGCCCTCGGTGACCGTGCGCTCAGCGCCGTCGATGACAAGGACTCGTTCTGGCACGGATGACACTCGAGGCTCCCGCCGTCGATCGGACATGACCGCTCGATGGTACTCAGTCGGTCCTTGCCTATTCGCTCCGGTACGCGTGGCGGACGCAATCGTCACCGATCTGTTGCCGGTGTTGCCTAGGTCACGTTCGAGACTTCCGGGGCGGTATGGGGCCCGGCCAGGCGCAGGCGGTACCAGTGCGGCGAGGTGCGGTTCATCGGGAACCCGAGACCCGTGGTCGGCGCCGGCTCGACCGCGACCAGGTCCCACCCCGGGAACGCCGCCTCGACCTGACGCTGGGAGACCCCGCCGATGAGGGAGCGCAACCGGGTCGGGCCGAAGGCGAGCATGAGGAGGGTGGCGCCCGGCTCGGCCAGTGCCGTCACTCCCCTGCCCTCGGCCCGCCGCTGGTCGGCGTCGAAGCCCTGGAAGCACCCGACGTCGAGGAAGAGGTCGAAGCGGCCGAGGCCGATCGGCTCCAGCTTCGTCGCGTCGCCGACGACGTAGGTGACGTCTGCTGGTCCGCGCCGCCGGGCAGCGTCGATCGCCAGCGGCACGTAGTCCAGGCCGACCGCCTGCCAGCCACGCTGGGCCAGCTCGGGCGTGTACTGGCCCCGCCCGCAGCCGATGTCCAGCGCACGGCCGAGCGGCGGCGTGCGCCCGGCCACCTCACGGTCGAGCAGCGCGTCGATGCTCGACCCCGCCGCGCTGCGGTACCCCTCCCACGGCGTCATGCCGAAGCGGTACATGCGGTGGTAGTTCATCATCTGGTCCCCCGACCGGTGCGCGTGGCTGCTGCTCGGGTGAGCGTAGCCAGGCGCGGCAAGCGATTTCTCCCGCGACGGATGGCGCGCCACGCGCCTTCTCGCGCGATGGTTCGGGGGGTTTCGCTCAGATCCGAGTGCTGGGACCCCCGAGCGATGATCGAAACCCCCGAACCATGCGCGGGGATCTCGCGGGGGCGGCGTGGGCCGCGCGGGAGCGGCGGGTGGCCCGGGGAACGCAAATGGCCCTCGCCGGCGTTTCCGCCGGCAAGGGCCATTCCGTGGTGGTGGGCGATACTGGGATCGAACCAGTGACCTCTTCCGTGTCAGGGAAGCGCGCTACCGCTGCGCCAATCGCCCATGTTGCACCCAAACCGAGGTGGCGACGGGATTCGAACCCGTGTATACGGCTTTGCAGGCCGCTGCCTCGCCTCTCGGCCACGCCACCCTGAGGCTTATGCGCCCACCGGGTGGTGGTGCCTCCGAGCGGATGACGGGATTCGAACCCGCGACCCTCACCTTGGCAAGGTGATGCTCTACCAGCTGAGCCACATCCGCACGCACCCTGCTTGGCTTGCGCCTCGCTTGGTGCGATCCAAACTCTAACCGAGGATGAACGCGGTCGTCCAACTCGCCACCCCGGGCAGTAGCGTGACAGGCGTGATTGCAGCCCCTTCAACGCCTCCGCCGTGCGTGGCCCAGGCCACATTCCCCGGCGTCACGGCCCGCCGTCCGGTGGCCTCGGTCGACCTCCGCAAGCACCCGGAAGTGTTGGAATCCGGCTGGTGGGCGGTCGTTGCGACCTTCGAGGGAGCGATCACGGGATGGCGGTTCGCCGAGGTTGAGAGTGATGCCCAGAACTACACCAGTGTGACGCTCGACACGACTGCCGAACCCGAGCGTGTCGCCCCCTGGCAGGGGCCCTCGGCCGGCAGCTGGCAGTCCTCGCTGGACGAGGACGCGTACGTCGCGGCCGTCGAGGCCACCCGGCGGGCGATCCGGGACGGGGACGTCTACCAGGCGAACATCTGCCGCATCCTCTCGGCGCCGCTGGACACCGGCGGCGACGAGCCCGATGCCGCTGCGCTCGCGTGCCTGCTGGCGGCCGGCAACCCGGCCCCGCACGCTGGCGCGATCCACGTGCCCGCCTCGACCGGGCTGACCCCGGCCTGGGTGGTGAGCGCCTCGCCCGAGCTGTTCCTCTCGGTCGCCGGGGACCGGGTACTCACCGGCCCGATCAAGGGCACCGGGGCGACGGCGGCGGACCTCCGGGAGAAGGACCGCGCGGAGAACGTGATGATCACCGACCTCATGCGCAACGACCTGCAGCGGGTCTCGCTGCCGGGGACCGTCGAGGTGATCGACCTCTGCGTCGTCGAGCACCATCCCGGGCTGGTCCACCTCGTCTCACGGGTGGGCGCGACGTTGCGAGAGTCGGGAACCGCCGCGGCCTGGCAGTCACTGCTGGCCGCGACCTTGCCCCCCGGCTCGGTCAGCGGTGCGCCGAAGTCCAGCGCGCTCCAGCTCATCGCGGAGCTCGAGACCGCGCCGCGCGGCCCGTACTGCGGGGCGGTCGGGTGGATCGACGCCGACGCCGGGCGCGCCGAGCTGGCCGTCGGCATCCGCACCTTCTGGTGGACACGTGACGCTCCGGGCACCGGCACGCTGCGCTTCGGCACCGGGGCCGGCATCACCTGGGGCAGCGAGCCGGCCGCGGAGTGGCGCGAGACCGAGCTCAAGGCCGCCCGCCTCGTCGCGCTCGCCTCGGGCGCCGCTCCCGTCCACCGCCGTGGCAGGCTCGTGCCATGAGCACCCTCGTGTGGTTCGACGGCGCCGTCGTCCCGGCCGGTCGCCACCTCCTGTCTCCCCTCGACCGCGGCTTCACCGTGGGGGACGGTGTGTTCGAGACCTGCGCCGTTGTCGACCGGCAGCCGTTCGCGCTCACCCGGCACCTGTCTCGGCTGCTGCGCTCGGCAGCGGCCGTCGGGCTGCCGGAGCCGTCGCTCGGCACGATCCGGGCCGCGGTGGACGACCTCATCCAGCACGCGGACGACGGTCCGGGCCGGCTGCGGGTCACCTGGACCGCCGGCACCGGCGCCGTCGGGTCAGCCCGGGCCGACGGCGAGCCGACGCTCGTCGTTACCCTCGTCCCCGAGGGTGGGGCCCGGCCCTCGGGCAGCCCGGCGGGCGCGGACGTCGTCGTCGTGCCGTGGGTGCGTAACGAGCGGTCCCCGCTCGTCGGGGTGAAGTCGACGTCCTACGCGGAGAACGTCCTCGCGCTCGAGCACGCACGCCGGCACGGCGGCACCGAGGCTGTGCTGGCCAACACCCGCGGCGAGCTGTGCGAGGGGGCGGCGACCAACGTCTTCGTCGAGAGCGACGGGGTGCTCCTCACTCCCCCGTTGAGCTCGGGCTGCCTTCCGGGGGTCACCCGTGAGCTGGTGCTCGAGTGGGGGCGCAACGCCGGCGTGCCGATCGAGGAGGTGCCGATCCCGCTCCGCGACTTCCAGACTGCCGGCCACGCCGCGGTCACGTCGAGCATGCGCGGGATCGTCGCGGTGCGCTCCATCGACGGTCGGCCGCTAGCCACCGGAGGGGCGACGCGGCAGATGGCGGACGTCTTCGCCGGCCGGTTCGCGCAGGACATGGATCCGTAGCGGATGTGGCCCTCGCCACAAACCGGCCGCGACGGCCGGTCGAGGTTCCTGCCGCCGGTCGCGGTGGGCTACGATCGGTCACTGCGGGCGATTGGCTCAGTGGTAGAGCGCCTCGTTCACACCGAGGAGGTCACTGGTTCGAACCCAGTATCGCCCACCGCGCAGCAAGGCCCCTGACCAAGCGTCGGGGGCCTTGCTCGTTGCCGCTCCGGGCGATGGAGCGGCAAAACCGGCGAAGCAATGAGAACCTAGCGCTCATGCAGATCTGGCCAGGAAAGCCCTACCCGCTCGGCGCCACCTTCGACGGCACCGGTACCAACTTCGCCCTCTACTCGAGCGTCGCGGACAAGGTTGAGCTGTGCCTGCTCGACGACGACGGCACCGAGAACCGCATCTCGCTCACCGAGGTCGACGGGCACGTGTGGCACGGCTACCTGCGCGAGGTGCAGCCCGGGCAGCGGTACGGCTACCGGGTGCACGGCCCCTACGAGCCGGCGGCCGGACACCGGTGCGACCCGAGCAAGCTGCTGCTGGACCCCTACGCCAAGGCCATCGACGGGAGCATCGACGCGGACCCGTCGCTGTACTCCTACAGCTTCGAGAACGCCGACGAGCGCAACGAGGACGACTCCGCCGCGCACACGATGACCTCGGTGGTCATCAACCCGTTCTTCGACTGGGGGCACGACCACCCGCCGCGGCACGAGTACCACCAGTCGGTGATCTACGAGGCGCACGTCAAGGGCCTCACGCAGCTGCACCCGGACGTCCCCGACGAGATCCGTGGCACGTACGCGGGGCTGGCGCACCCGGCGATCATCGAGCACCTCATCGCGCTGGGGATCACCGCCATCGAGCTGATGCCGGTGCACCAGTTCGTCAACGACCCCCACCTGCAGGAGCAGGGGCTGAACAACTACTGGGGCTACAACACCATCGGGTTCTTCTCCCCGCACAACGCCTACAGCTCCCTCACCGGCGCCGGTCAGCAGGTGCAGGAGTTCAAGACCATGGTCAAGGCGCTGCACGAGGCGAACATCGAGGTCATCCTCGACGTCGTCTACAACCACACCGCCGAGGGCAACCACCTGGGGCCCACGTTGTCCTTCCGGGGCATCGACAACGCGTCCTACTACCGCCTGGTCGAGGGCGACGAGGCGCACTACTTCGACACCACCGGCACCGGGAACTCGCTGCTCATGCGTTCCCCGCACACGCTGCAGATGATCATGGACTCGCTGCGGTACTGGATCACCGACATGCGGGTCGACGGCTTCCGCTTCGACCTCGCCTCCACGCTCGCCCGCGAGCTGCACGAGGTGGATCGGCTGTCCTCGTTCTTCGACATCATCCAGCAGGACCCGGTCATCTCCCAGGTCAAGCTCATCGCCGAGCCGTGGGACCTCGGCGAGGGCGGGTACCAGGTCGGTGGCTTCCCGCCGCTGTGGACCGAGTGGAACGGGCAGTACCGGGACACCGTGCGTGACTTCGGCCGTGGCGAACCCTCCACCCTCGCCGAGTTCGCCACCCGGATCACCGGCTCGGCAGACCTGTACGCGCACTCGGGGCGCCGCCCGGTGGCGTCGATCAACTTCGTCACGGCACACGACGGTTTCACCATGCGCGACCTTGTTTCCTACAACGAGAAGCGCAACGAGGCCAACGGCGAGGACAACAACGACGGCGAGAGCCACAACCGGTCCTGGAACAGCGGCGCCGAAGGCGAGACCGACGACCCGGAGATCAACGCGCTGCGGCTCCGCCGGCATCGCAACTTCCTCGCCACGCTGCTGTTCTCCCAGGGCGTGCCGATGATCTCCCACGGTGACGAGCTCGGTCGCACGCAGCGGGGCAACAACAACGTCTACTGCCAGGACAACGAGCTGTCCTGGGTGGATTGGGAGCTGACCGAGGACCAGGAGCACCTGCTGGACTTCACCCAGCGGATGGTCGCCCTCAGGGCTGCGCACCCGGTGCTGCGCCGCCGCCGGTTCTTCGCCGGTGACCCGTCGCACGGCGGGCAGTCGGAGAAGGGTGAGATCGCCTGGCTCACGCCGACGGCCACGGCCATGCAGGACGACGACTGGAACCTCTCGTTCGCCCGCTCGATCATGATCTTCTACAACGGGCAGGCGATCACCGAGCCGGACAGCCGCGGCGAGCGCATCACCGACGACTCCCTGCTGTTCCTGCTCAATGTCGACAGCGAGCCGGTCGACTTCACCATCCCCGACGCCAGCTTCGCGAGCGTCTGGCGGACCGCGATCGACACCGACCCGACCCGGGACGAGGACGACGACGAGAACGAGTACGTCCCCGGCGACACCGTCCAGGTGATGTCGCACCACATGATCATCCTGGTCTCCCCCTTCGAGGAGGACGCATGAGCACCGGCCACGACGCCGCTACCGACACCGCCGCCACCAGCCACCTGCCGGCCGCCGGCCGCCGGCTGCCGGTGAGCACCTACCGCCTGCAGCTCGGGCCGGACCTCGGCTTCGACGCCGCCGCGGCGCTGCTGCCCTACCTTGCCGACCTCGGCGTGACCGACCTCTACCTCTCCCCCGTCCTGCAGGCGGCGCCGGGGTCCACCCACGGCTACGACGTCGTCGACCACTCCCGCATCTCCGACGTCATGGGCGGCCGAGGGGCCCTCGAGCGGCTGTGCCGGCAGGCGCACGACGCCGGGCTCGGCGTCGTCGTCGACGTCGTGCCCAACCACATGGCGGTGCCGACCCCGGCGTGGCACAACCAGGCGCTGTGGTCGGTCCTCAAGGAGGGGCCGCAGTCCCCCTACGCGTCCTGGTTCGACGTCGGGCAGCTCGACGAGAGCGCCGGGATCCTCATGCCGGTGCTCGGCCGCCGGATCGGCGCCGTCCTCGCGTCGGGCGAGCTCACCGTCGACACCATGGTCGTGCCCACCGAGCCCGAGCTGGGCGAGCAGCACGTGCTGCGGTACTACGAGCACGTCTTCCCGGTCCGGCCGCAGACCGAGAACCTGCCGCTCACCGAGCTGCTCGACCGGCAGTTCTACCGGCTCTCGTACTGGCGGGTCGCCGACGAGGAGCTCAACTACCGGCGGTTCTTCGACGTCGACACGCTCGCCGCGCTGCGGGTCGAGGACCCCGAGGTGTTCGACGCGACGCACCGGGTCCTCCTCGAGCTGATGGCCGACGGTCACGTCGACGGCCTGCGGATCGACCACCCGGACGGCCTCGCCGATCCCCGTGGCTACTTCCAGCGGCTCCACGCCGTCACCGGGGGCGCGTGGGTGGTGGCCGAGAAGATCCTCGAGGGCGAGGAGACACTGCCGGCGGACTGGCAGGTTGCCGGCACCACCGGTTACGACGCCGCGTGGCGCATCCACGCGCTGCTGACCGATCCCAACGGCTCCGGGCCGTTGGGATCGGTGATGACCGAGGTCGCCGGGGACAGCCGTGGCGAGCTCACCGCGATGATCGACGAGGCCAAGCGCCAGATCATCGGTACGTCGCTGTACGCCGAGGTGCACCGGGTGGCGACCATCCTGCGCGAGCTGTGCGAGGAGGACGTCCGGCTGCGCGACCACACGCTGCGCTCCCTCGAGGACTGCGTCGTCGAGCTGCTCGTCGCCTTCGACCGCTACCGGGCCTACATCGTTCCCGGTGAGCCGGCGCCCGGCGCCAGCGAGCGGGCGCTGCGCGACGCGGCCGAGCTGGCCCGCGCCCGGCTCGACGCCGAGCGCCACGAGACCCTCGACGTCGTCATCGAGCTGCTGCTCGGCCACGAGGTCGGCACCGCCGGACGCATCCGCGAGGCCCGCCGCGAGGAGCTGATGGTCCGCTTCCAGCAGACCAGCGGCGCCGTCATGGCCAAGGGGGTGGAAGACACCGCCTACTACCGGTGGACCCACCTGGTGAGCCTGTGCGAGGTCGGCGGAGCGCCCAAGCGCTTCGGGATCAGCGAGGACGAGCTGCACGCCTGGGTGCGCGACACCATGCTCACCCACCCGGCCACGATGACGGCCGGCACCACCCACGACACCAAGCGCGGCGAGGACGTCCGCGCCCGCCTCGGGGTGCTGTCCCAGCTCGGCGAGGACTGGGAGACGCTGGTGCGTGAGCTGCGCGAGGCCACCGCCGAGCTGCGCCCCGCGGACATCGACGGCCGCGCCGAGAACCTGCTGTGGCAGACCCTCGCCGGGACATGGACCGACGACGGCCCGATCACCGCCCAGCGGCTGCGCGACTACCTCACCAAGGCGGTGCGCGAGCAGAAGTCGTGGACCACCTGGACCGACCCGGACGAACCGCGCGAGCAGGCACTGCTCGACTACGCCGAGGCGCTACTCGAGCACCCCGACGTCGTCGCCGGCTTCACCGACTGGGTGAGCCGCACGGCCTCGCCGGTCCGGGCCGCCGTCCTCGGCGCCAAGCTGCTGCAGCTGACGCTCATCGGGGTCGCCGACGTCTACCAGGGCAGCGAGATCACCCAGACCTCGCTCGTGGACCCCGACAACCGGCGCCCGGTCGACTTCACCGAGCTCGCCACCCGGCTCGCCCGGCTGGACTCCGGCGCCTCCCCCACCGACCTCGACGAGACCAAGCTCGCGCTCACCGCGGCCGCACTTCGGCTCCGGCGGCGCGAGCCGGCGGCGTTCGTCGGTGCCGAGGCCGGCTACCTGCCGCTGCCGACGAGCAGCGGGCACGTCGTGGCGTTCGCGCGGACCGACGCCACCGGCCCCCGTGCCGTCACCGTCGCCACCCGCCTCAGCGTCAGCCTCGAGGTGCACGGCGGCTTCGCCGAGCACACCCTCGTGCTGCCGGAGGGTGCCTGGCGCAACGTGCTCACCGGCAACACCTTCGACGCCGGCTCCTGCCGCCTCGCCGACGTCCTCGACCAGCTGCCGGTCGCCCTCCTCGAGCGGGTGGACCGATGACCGGCCACCGGCCCACGGTGTGGGTACCGGTCGCCGCGCAGGTCGAGCTCAGCCGCCGCGGCGAGGACGCGCGGACCGCGCTCGTCGCCGGTGGCGACGGCTGGTGGACCGCGCCCGAGGAGCTGGCCGGCGGCACCGACTACCTGCTCCACCTCGACGGCGGACCCGGCCGGCCCGACCCCCGCAGCGGCTGGCAGCCGCACGGCGTCCACGACGCCACCCGGGTCTACGACCCCACCGGGTTCCGCTGGACCGACGGCGACTGGCGCGGCCGCTCGAGCCTCGGCGCGGTCATCTACGAGCTGCACGTCGCCACCTTCACCGGTGCCGGCACCTTCGACGCCGCGATCGAGCGGCTCGACCATCTCGTCGACCTCGGCGTGGACATGGTCGAGCTCATGCCGGTGGCACCGTTCCCCGGCGAGCACGGCTGGGGCTACGACGGCGTCTCGCTCTACGCGGTCCACGACCCGTACGGCGGGCCTGCCGGGCTGCAGCGCTTCGTCGACGCCGCCCACGCCCGCGACCTGGCGGTCTGCCTCGACGTCGTCTACAACCACCTCGGGCCGGCCGGGAACTACCTCGCGGAGTTCGGGCCGTACTTCACCGACCGCCACCACACGCCGTGGGGCTGGGCGGTCAACCTCGACGGCCCCGACGCCGGACCGGTGCGCGACTACCTCATCGGCAACGCGCTGCGCTGGCTGCGGGACTTCCACATCGACGCGCTGCGGCTCGACGCCGTGCACGCGCTCATCGACGACTCGCCCCGCCATCTGCTGGCCGAGCTGTCGGACGCCGTCGCAGAGCTGTCCGAGCAGGTGGGGCGGCCGCTGTCGCTCATCGCCGAGTCCGACCTCAACGACGCCCGGATGGTCACCCCCACCGCCGACGGCGGCCTGGGCATGACCGCCCAGTGGGACGACGACGTCCACCACGCGCTGCATGCCCGGCTCACCGGGGAGCGGCACGGCTACTACGTGAGCTTCGGTCCCACCGAGGTGCTGCGCCAGGCGATCGACGAGGTGTTCGTCCACGCCGGCAGCTACTCCGAGTTCCGCGGGAAGGTGTGGGGCGCGCCGGTGCCGGCGGACGTCGACGCCCGCCGGTTCGTCGTCTTCGCGCAGAACCACGACCAGGTCGGCAACCGCGCCGTCGGGGACCGGCCCAGCCGGGTGCTCGACGACGGTCAGCTGGCGGTCTCTGCCGCGCTTGTCATCCTCGGCCCGTTCACCCCGATGCTCTTCATGGGCGAGGAGTGGGGGGCGCGCACCCCGTTCCAGTACTTCACCGACCACGACGCCGAGCTCGGCGAGGCGATCCGCCGGGGACGGACCGCGGAGTTCAGCTCCCACGGCTGGACCGAGATCTACGGCGGCGACGTCGAGGTGCCCGACCCACAGTCACCGGCCACCGTCGAGGCGAGCCGGCTGGACTGGTCGGAGCCGAGCCGCCCGCGCCACGCCCGGATGCTGCGCTTCTACCGCGACCTCATCGGGCTGCGCCGCGCCGAGCCGGAGGTCGCCTCCGGTGAGCGCTCCGCCACCCGGGTCGACACCGACCCGGCAGGTCGGTGGCTGGTGCTGCGGCGCGGGAGCGTCGCCGTCGTCGTCAATCTCGACGCCGCCACGGTCGAGGTGGACCTCGGCGCACCGGTGGGCGAGACGCTCCTCGGCTGGTCCGGCGACGCCGTGGTCAACGGCTCGACGGTCGGTCTGCCGGGGCACGACGTGCTCGTCGTGCGGTGCTGAGGGCAGCGCCGAGTTCACTAGGCTGGACGCGCACACCTACTCCGGAGGTTTTTTGTGACCGAGACCGTCGTCGTCCTCACCGAGGACGCCCTGCGTCCCAGTGACGCCCGCCAGATCGTGGAGTACTTCGGGGACCGGGACGTGACGTTCCAGGTGCTCGTACCGGCGGACACCGAGCGCAACGTCTTCGTCGACGTCATCGACGCCCTCGGGATGCTCGACCTGCGCGAGGCGTGGGAGGACCTCACCGAGGAGCCCGACGCCCCCGCCGCCCGGCTGGAGGCCAGCGAGTCGGTGTCGACCTCGCTGTCCCGGTTCGACGACGTCGGCGCGAACGCCGAGGGCGTCGTCGTCCAGGACGACCCGCTGCCCGCTCTGGTGCAGGCGGTGAACAACCACCGTGCGGCGGAGGTCGTCGTCGTCACGACGCCCAAGCTGCTGAGCGACACGCTGCGCCGGGACTGGGCCTCCCGGGCCCGGCGCGAGCTCGGTGTCCCGGTGCTCCACCTCTACACCGGGTCCAGCATCGTCGGCTGAGGCCGGCGGCCGCGGGCTGTGGTCAGCCCGCGGCGCTGTGGTCAGCCGGCGGGCAACGTCAGCCCGCGGGCAACGTCAGCCGGCGGCGCCCCGCAGCCGGGACCGGAGCTCGCCCGCCTTCACCGCGGCCCACCGCTTGGCGGCCAGCGCCCGCACGAGGGCGTCGTAGACCCGCGGCCGCACCGGCAGGTCCCACGCGGGGGCGACCTCGGTGATCTCCTTCTCGAACTTCGTCTTGAACTGGGTGAGCCCGTTGAGCCCGGGGAACCGTTCGGAGCCGGCGCCGGCGAGGTCGTAGCTCGTCACGCCCTCGTCGCGCAGGGTGCGGATGATGGTCCAGTGGAGCAAGTCGGCGGCGTAGGCCTGCCGTGCCTCGGCGCTGGACGCCCCCACCGAGTACAGCGCGGCGCGGTCGCTGACGACGACCAGTGCCCAGGCCAGCACCCGGCCCTCGCGGCGCACGACGAACACCCGCGCGTGCTCCGGCCCGAGGGTCTCGAGCATGTCCAGGTAGCGCTGCGCCGGGTGCGGCCCGAAGCCCTCACGCTCGCCGGTCTCGACGAAGACGTCGTAGAGCTCGGCGAACTCCGCCGGGCCCAGTCCGGTCTCCTCGGTCGCGACGAGGGACTCGTCCTTCATCGCCTTGCGGATCGCGCGGCGGCCCTGCTGCTTCATCGCGGCGAAGACGTCGTCCTCGCTGCGGTCGAGGTCGACGACGACGGTGCGGTCGTAGGTGATGCCCTGGAGGACGGGGCGCAGGTCGGTGGCCTCCGCCCGGGCGTGCAGCCGGACGTAGACGAGCCGCGGGTCGATCTCCTTGAGCGACGCGACGAGCCGGCGGCGCAGGTCCGCCTCACGCGCGGCGGTGGGCTCGACGAGCCACACCGGCCCGTTCTTCGCCCACAGGTAGTTCAGCCCACCCGGGCCGTGGACCTTGGTGAGGGAGACGACGGCGGCGGGACCGGCGTCGTCGGAGTAGGCCAGCCGTCCCCAGTGCTCCCGGCCGGCGACCCGGTCGTCGA
Organism: Georgenia sunbinii; assembly: GCF_036421875.1. Taxonomy (NCBI): domain Bacteria; kingdom Bacillati; phylum Actinomycetota; class Actinomycetes; order Allobogoriellales; family Allobogoriellaceae; genus Georgenia; species Georgenia sunbinii. The sequence goes on from NZ_JAZGOL010000001.1 coordinate 532,301, forward strand.
ACCGCGACCAGACCGGTGCCTGCTCGATCGGTAGCGGGGTTCCGCTGGCCAGCTGCCGGTAGGTGGCGTCGTCCACCGGACGCAGCCCGGCCGTCATGCCGACACCTCGCCGCGCACCGAGCTCAGCGCCCGGCGGGCGGTGTCCAGCGTGCGGCGCTTGGTACGCAGGGCGGTCTGCAGGGCCGCGTAGGTCCGGGGCCGCACGGCCACGTCCCACGCGGCGGGGACCTCGGTGATCTCCTCGGCGAACTTGGTCTTCATGGTGGTCAGTGCCTCCAGCGACGGGGCCAGCTCGGAGCCGATCCCCATGAGGTCGAAGGTCCGTACGCCCTCGTCGCGCAGCGTACGGATGATGTGCCAGTAGAGCTGGGTGGGCGCGTCGTGGGCGCGCCCAGCCGCCGTGCTGGCGGCGTAGTAGGCGGTCGCGGCGCCGTCGTGCACGGTGACGATCGTCCAGGCCTGCACGACGCCGTCGTGGCGGCCGACGAACAGCCGGGCGACGTCGGGGCCCAGCGCGTCGAGCATGGTGGTGTAGACCGAGGCCGGGTGCAGGCCGAAGCCGTCGCGCTCCGCGGTCTCCTGGAGGACGTCGTACATCTCGGCGAAGTCCGCCGCCGGCAGCCCGGTCTCCTCGGTGCACTCGACCGGCTGCTCGCGCAGCCCCTTGCGAAGGTCGCGCCGGCCGCGCTTCTTCATCGCGGCGAGGATCTCGTCGTCGTCGCGGCCGTCGATGTCGACGACGACGGTCCGGTCGTAGGTGACCGACTGCAGCAGCCGGTGGTGGTGCTCGGTCGGGTGCGCGGCGTGGAGGCGGACGAAGACCAGGCGCGGGTCGACCGCCCGCACCCCGGCGACGAGCCGGTCCTCGAGCAGTCGCTCGAGCTCCGGCGTCGGCTCGACGAACCAGACCGGTCCATTCTTGGCCCACAGGAAGCGGAAGCCGCGGGCGACGTACTCCGCCAGTGCGACGACCGCGGTGAGGTCCTGGTCGACGTAGAACGCGAACCGCTTCCACGGCCGCCGGCCGGGGACCGCGCGGTCGTAGTCGTCCCAGACGAGCGACTGCTCGACCGGTAGGTCGACGGTCGCCGTCAGCGCCTCGAACTCCTCGTTGCTCAGCGGTACGAGCCGGTTGCGCTCCACCACATCACCGTCCTTTCGGCCCCCAGCCTAGGTCGACCCTCCGCCTGGGGGCGCGAGGTGGCCCGGGCGCGGTGCCCGGAACCGCCGCCGCGCTGCGTGAGGTGCGTCTCCCGGCTCAGCCGAGGTAGGCGTCGGCGAGCAGCTCGACCGACCGCACCCGCTGCTCCACGGTGCCGCCCTGGTGGGCCACCATGAGCTCGTCGGCTCCCGAGCTCTGGACGAAGGCCTCGACCTGCTCGAGCACCCGGTCCGGGGTACCGACGGCGCTGTGCGTCATCATCTGGTGCAGGTGCTGCGCCTGGGGCGACCGGAGGAGCGAGTCGGCCTGCTCGTCGGTGTAGCTGGTCCCGGGCCGCAGCAGCAGTGCGACGCGGCTGCGCATGAGGTCCTCGACCTGGCGCTCGGCGTCGTCCTGGTTGTCGCTGGCGACGACGTTCATCGCGGCGATGACGTACGGCTCGGCGAGCTGCTCGGAGGGCTCGAAGTCGCGCCGGTAGCGCGCGATCGCGTCGTGCATCGCCGCCGGCGCAAAGTGCGAGGCGAACGAGTAGGGCAGCCCGAGGGCAGCGGCGAGCGAGGCGCCGAACAGCGACGATCCGAGGATGTAGATCGGCACGTCGGTGCCCGCGCCGGGGTAGGCGCTCACCCCGGGGATGAGGCTGTTGCCGGTGAGGTAGCCCTGCAGCTCCTGGACGTCCTGCGGGAAGGTCTCGGCCGAGTTCGCGTCGCGTCGCAGTGCTCGCAGGGTGTTCTGGTCGGTGCCCGGCGCGCGGCCCAGCCCCAGGTCGATCCGCCCCGGGTGCAGGCTGGCCAGCGTGCCGAACTGCTCGGCGATGAGGAGAGGTGCGTGGTTGGGCAGCATGATGCCGCCCGAGCCGAGCCGGATGGTCGAGGTGTGGGCCGCGACGTGGGCAATGAGCACCGACGTCGCCGAGGACGCGATGGTGGCCATGTTGTGGTGCTCGGCGTACCAGACCCGGCGATAACCGTGCTTCTCGGCGGCCTGGGCGAGCGCCACCGTGGCGGCGAGCCCGTCGGCGATGGACTCGGTCTTGCCGACCGACGCGAGATCGAGCATGGAGAGCGGAAGAGCCACGGCAGGAGCACCTTTCATCGGGACAGTCGTGTCGCCGGTCGGGCGACACCTGCCGACTGAACGTCCGGCGGCCCGGATTTCATCCCGTCGTGGCGGCCACGGCCGACGGCGGGACGGGCGTGACGGCCAGCTGCCAGGGTGCGCCGGCTCGGGCCGGCGCGCTGAGCCGGACGTCGAAGGCGGCGGCGAGGGTGGCTGCCAGCTGCTCGACGCTGCTCACCCGCGCGTCGGTGCGGCACAGGAAACCGGCGACGAGGCCCCGGGTGTACTTGGCGTGGTGGCTGGCGCCGGGCACCTGGACCTGGACCCAGCGCTCGGCGGCGGGTCCGGTGGGCCGGCCGGCAGCCGCGTAGCCCGACGAGCGGCAGTCGACGACGACGCCGCTGCCGGCCTCGCGGGTGAGCACCGGACCGAGGTGAGGGCGCCAGAACGCTGCCAGCGGTCCGACCTCGGGCAGCCGGGCACCGATCGACATCCGGTAGGGCGCGACGGCGTCGCCCAGGCGCAGCGCACCGTGCAGCGCGGACACCACGACGATCCGGCGGGTCGCCCGGCGTCGGGCACCGGTGTCCATACCGGCGAGGTCCATCGCGTCGAACAGCACACCGGTGTAGAGCCGGCGGACAGGGACGGCCGGCGCGGTCGACAGCCGGGTGTTGCGGGCGATCTCGGCCACGAGGTTCGGGCTCACCCCGAGCAGCTCGGCGGCGTCGGGCCGGGCACTGACCGCGGCCAGCGCCTCGCTCAGCTCCCGGCGCTGCGCAGCGAGCTCGGGGAAGCTCAACGACCCCGGGTCGGTCGCCGTGCCACGGGATCGGGCGGTCTTGGACTCCGACGGGGGTAGCAGGATGAGCACCACGGCAGCCTAGATGACCGGCGCCGTGAGGCTGCGCCGTAGGCTGGCGCGATGACCTCCTCCTCCCCCGCGTTCGCCGCCCTGCACGACGTCCTCGGCTGCCCGGTGTGCGCCCGCGAGCTGCCGTTGGTCGACGGCGTCCTGCGGTGCGGGGCCGGGCACGCCTTCGACATCGCCCGTCAGGGCTACGTCTCGCTGCTCGCCGGCAGCCGGCCCGCCGGCGCCGGGGACACCGCCGACATGGTCTCCGCCCGCGCGGCCCTGCTCGAGCGCGGCCACTTCGAGAAGGTCGCCTCGGCCCTCGCGGACGCCGTGCTCGCCCTCGACATGCCCGACGGCGCGGCCGTCGTCGACCTCGGCGGCGGCACCGGCTACTACCTCGCCACCGTGCTCGACCACGCGACGGCGCTGCGCGGCGTGAGCGTGGACATCTCGCCGTTCGCCGCCCGGCGGGCCGCCCGCTGCCACCCGCGCGCGGTCGCGGTGCGGGCCGACGTCTGGCAGCCGCTGCCGCTGCGGGCACGCAGCGTGGGCGCAGTGCTCAGCGTCTTCGGGCCGCGCAACCCCGAGGAGATCGCCCGGGTGCTGGACCCCGAGCACGGCCGGCTCGTGGTCGTCTCCCCCGGGCAGGACCACCTGCGCGAGCTCGTCGGTCCGCTCGGCCTGCTCACCGTGGACCCGGACAAGGAGGGCCGCCTCGCCCGGCAGCTCGAGGAGTTCGACGTCGTCGACCGCCGCGAGCTGAGCTACGAGGTGGAGATGACCCACGAGGACGTCGCCCACGAGGCCCTCATGGGCCCCACCGCGCACCACGTTGCCCCGACGGACCTCACCGCCCGGGTGGCCGAGCTGCCGGAGCCGGTCGTCGTCACGGTGTCGGTGACCGTCGGCACCTACCGCGTGCGCTGACGCCTACAGGCCCGTCGCCGTCGGCCGCGGGTAGTGCCGACGGAAGTCACGCACGAGGTTGATGGTCGAGGCGGCGCGGTACCACCAGCGCCGCGGGTCGCGGTCGAGCGGGTAGGCCAGCGGGTGGCTGAACCGCCGGGTCAGCTGCACCCGCCCCACCTGGCGGCGCAGCGCGCGGTCGGTCAGGTAGCGCTTGACGAGGAACCACGGGAGGTAGGAGTACACCCCGACCTCCTGGGCCGGCGGGTACAGCGGGCCGTCGGGCCGCGGCGGCAGACCGAGCTCGGTGCGGAAGTCGTCGACGACGGCGCGGGCCGGGTTCCGGCCGGCGACGTTGAGGTAGTAGTTCGGCCGCCCGATACGCGGGTTGAGGTCGAGGAACCTGGCAGTCCCGTCGCGCGGGTCGACCTTGAGGTCGAAGTTCGCGAAACCGGTGAAGCCCAGCTCGCGCAGGATCGCCGCGGCCTGCTCCTCCAGCTCCGGGTAGGGCTCGGTGAGGATCGTCGCGGAGTTGCCGATCATCGTGGGGGCGTGCAGGCCGAGCAGCAGCCGGCCGGAGGCCATCATGGTGACCTCGCCGGAGCGGTCGACGTAGCAGGTGACCGTGCGGCCCTGGGTGTCGTCACCCGGGACCAGCTCCTGCACCAGCACGGTGCCGCCCAGGCCGGCGCCCGCCAGCCGCCGCAGCACCGCCTCCGCCTCGGCCGGCGTGCCGGCCGCGTAGACCTTGCGCTTGCCCGGGAACGAGGCGAGCAGGTGCTCGGCGCTCACCGCGGGCTTGAGCACGACGGGGAAGGTCACCGTGAACGACGGCGGCTGCCAGCCGGCGTCGTCGTTGCCGGGCAGCTCGACCCGCTGGGTCACCGGCACCGGCAGGTCGAGCCGCGCGCAGACCTCCTCGAGGACGTTCTTGTCCGCGGCGGCGGCGAGCACCCCGCCGTCGGCGAACGGGACCACGAAGTGCTCGTCGAGCACCGCGCGGTGCCTGACGACGAACTCGACCTCGTGCTCCGCGTTGACGATGAGCAGCAGCGGCGTCCCCGGGTGCGCGGCGGCCACCCCGAGCAGCGCGTCGAGGGTCTGCTGGTCGCTCGCACCCGAACCGACGAGCACGTTGTCGATGATCCGGGAGTGGTCGACCGGTCCGCGCAGCTGGTTGGAGACGACGATCGAGCGCACGCCGTGGGCCTCGTGGAACGACCGGGCGATGGAGTAGACCCCCAGGTCGGTGCCCATGAGCACGGGACGGAACTCGGGCACTCGGCACACTCCTGTCGGTCGGGACGCCGGCGAGTCTAGCCGCGGGGCGTCGGCGCGCCCCCACCGGCAACGAGGGCCGCAGACCTAACCTGAGGTCGTGAACAGCGATGGTGCAGCGATCCCGCCGGACTTCGAAGAGGCGCTGCTCAGCCTGCGCGGCCACCGCCAGCGGCCCGAGATCCGCCTCGAGGAGGTCCCGGCACCGACCCGCATCTCACCGTTCGCGCTGGCGCTCACCGGCGAGGTCAACCCCAGCCCGGAGCCGGAGACCATGCTCGGCAACGGGCGGTTCGTCGTGCTCCACGACCCGGACGGCCAGCCGGCGTGGAAGGGCACCTTCCGCGTCGTCGTCATGGCCCGCGCCCAGCTCGAGGACGAGCTCGGCGGGGACCCGATGCTCGGCGAGGTCGGCTGGACCTGGCTCGTCGACGCGCTGCGGGACTGCGGCGTCGGCTACCACTCGCTGTCCGGGACGGTCACCCGGGTGCTGTCGGAGAGCTTCGGTGGCATCGCCCTGGAGGACCGCGACGTCGAGCTGGAGGTCCGCGCCTCCTGGTCGCCCAACACCACCGACCTCGGCCCGCACCTGGCCGCGTGGGTCGCGCTGCTCGGCTCCACGACGGGCCTCGAGCCGCTGCCGCAAGGTGTGACGGCGCTGGCCCCCCGCCGGTGAGGCAGCACACGATGGTGCCGGTACCCGCGCGCCGCCGCGATCCCCGCGGCGTGGCGGGCATAGCGTGATCCCATGACCGACTCACCCACGGGCGACGAGCCGACCCTCGTCCCGATCGTCGCGCCCCGGGAGGGGACGCCGCCGGTCATCAGCACTGCCGCCGATCTCGACGCCGCGGTCGCCGCGCTCGCCGCCGGCACCGGACCGGTGGCCGCCGACGCCGAGCGGGCCTCCGGCTACCGCTACGGCCAGCGCACCTACCTCGTCCAGCTGCGCCGCGAGGGCGCCGGGACGCTGCTCATCGACCCGATCGCGGTCGGCCAGCTGGACGCCGTCGCCGCCGCGACCGGCGACGCCGAGTGGGTGCTGCACGCGGCCGACCAGGACCTGCCCGGCTTCCACGACCTCGGGATGTTCCCCGCGGCACTGTTCGACACCGAGCTGGCCGGCCGGCTGCTCGGCCGGCCCAAGGTCGGCCTCGGCGCGCTGCTCGCCGGCGAGCTGGGCTACCAGCTGGCCAAGGAGCACTCGGCGGCGGACTGGTCCACCCGGCCGCTGCCCGAGGACTGGCTGCGCTACGCGGCGCTCGACGTGGAGTTCCTGCTCGACCTGCGCGACGTGCTCGCCGCGGACCTGGCCCGGGACGGCAAGCTCGAGTGGGCCCAGCAGGAGTTCGACGCCGTCCGCATCGCTCCCCCGTCACCGCCGCGGGAGGACCCGTGGCGGCGCACCTCCGGCCTGCACACCCTGCGCGACGCTCGCGGCATCGGTCTCGTGCGGGAGATGTGGCAGGCGCGCGACGAGCTCGCGCAGCGCCGGGACCGTGCCCCGGGGCGGGTGCTGCCGGACCGTGCCATCGTCGCTGCCGCGCACGCGCTGCCGCGCACGATGGCCGACCTCGGCGCGCTGCCGGAGTTCTCCGGCCGGGGCACCCACCGCAACCTCGCCTACTGGTGGCAGGCCGTGGAACGCGCGCTCGCGCTGCCGGCGGCCGACCTGCCGCCGCGCCGCCAGCTGGTCTCGCGCACGACACCACCGCCGCCGCGGGTGTGGGCCGAGAAGGACCCGGACGCGGCCCGCCGGCTCGAAGCGGTGCGCGGCTCGGTCCGCGAGCTCGCCGAGTCCCTCACCGTCCCGCAGGAGAACCTGCTGGCCCCCGCGATCCAGCGGCAGCTCGCCTGGGCACCGCCCGAGGGAACCGTCGACGCCACCGCGGTGCGGGAGGCACTGGAGGCGCAGGGCGCGCGGCCCTGGCAGGTCGAGCTGACCGCCCCGGTGCTGGCGGCGGCGCTGCGCGTCGACTGACGCCGGGCACCGCGCCGTACGCGCGCCAGGTGTGAACCGTCGTCGGCAACCGGTAACGTCCGGACCAGTCGACGAAGGAGTGACCATGCCCACCAGCGACCACACGACGATCTCGGTCGAGGACGTCTCCCTGGCCACCGGTACGATGACCGTCATCACCCTGCAGGGTCCCGGTGAGCGGCCCGCGACGCTAGGCCCGGCCTCTCTGCCCGCCCTCGCGGCGGCGGTGTCCGCGGTCAGCGAGCGGGCCGCCGCAGGTGAGATCACCGCCGTCGGGCTCACCGGGGTGCCCGGGTGCTTCGCCGCCGGCGCCGACCTGCGGGCGCTGGGCGGCATCGCGGACACCGACGACGCCCGGGCGGTCGCGCACGCCGGTCACCGCATCGTCGCGCTCCTGCAGGACCTGCCGGTGCCGAGCTTCGCGCTGCTCACCGGCCTCGCGCTCGGTGGCGGGCTCGAGCTCGCGCTCGCCTGCCGGTACCGGGTGGCCGCCGCGGACGCCGCGCCGTTGGGGCTGCCGGAGACGTCCCTCGGGCTGGTGCCCGGCTGGGGCGGCTGCTACCTGCTCCCCCGGCTCGTGGGGCCCGAGGCGGCGCTGGACGTCATCATCGACCGGCCGGCGCGGCGGCGGACCCTCGACGCGCAGAATGCGCTCGACCTCGGGCTGGTGGACAGCGTGCAGCGGGCCGGTGGTGACGCCGCCTTCCGTGACGGCGCCTACGCATGGATCACCGAGGTGGTCGCCGGGGCGATCACCCCCTCGCGTCCGGACCACACCGCCGACGCCGCCGCCTGGGCAGAGGCCGTCGAGGCGCGTCGCGACGCCGTCGAGCACCGGCACGCCGGTGGTGCCCCGGCCCCGCGGCGGGCGCTGGAGCTGGTAGCGGCCCGTACCGCGAGCCGCGACGAGGGCTTCGCGGCGGAGGACGAGGCACTCGTCGACCTCGTCATGTCCGACCAGCTGCGTGCCTCGCTGTACGCCTTCGACCTCACCATCCGGCGCGCCCGGCGCCCGGTGGGTGCGCCCGACCCATCGCTGGCCCGACCGGTGCGACGGGTGGGGATCCTCGGAGCCGGGCTGATGGCCGGCCAGCTCGCGCTGCTGCTCGCCCGCACGCTCCAGGTCCCGGTGACGATGCGCGACCTCGACGCCGACCGGGCGGCCGCCGGCCTGGCAGTGGTCCACGAGCAAATCAACTCCCAGCTCGCCGGCGGACGTCTCGACGAGGACGCCGCCGACCGGCTGCGTCACCTCATCACCGCCACCGGCACGCTGGCCGACCTCGCGGACGCCGACCTCGTCGTCGAGGCGGTGTTCGAGGAGCTGTCCGTCAAGCAGCGGGCGTTCGCCGAGCTCGAGGACGTCGTCGGCCCGGAGTGCGTGCTCGCGACCAACACCTCGGCGTTGTCCATCACCGAGATGGCCGCCGGCCTGCGCGACCCTGGCCGCGTCGTCGGCCTCCACTTCTTCAACCCGGTGGCACAGATGCCGCTCGTCGAGGTCAGCCGCACCCCGCACACTTCCGACGCCGCCTACGCGACCGCGTTCGCCGTCGCCGCCGGGGCCCGCAAGACCGCCATCGCCTGCGCCGACGCGCCGGGCTTCGTCGTCAACCGGCTGCTCGTGCGGATGCTGGGCGAGGTGCTCGGAAGCCTGGAGGACGGCACCCCGGTGGTCGAGGCCGACGCCGCACTGGTGCCGATGGGGCTGCCGATGGGGCCGTTCCAGCTGCTCCAGCTGGTGGGGCCGGCCGTCGCGCTGCACGTGCTGGACGAGCTGCGCGCAGGACTGGGCGAGCGCTACCCCGACTCACCCGGGCTGCGCCGGATGGTCGAGGAGGGCGCCCGGTTCACCGCCGACGCCCGGCCGAACGCCGCGTCCCGGCTGGTGCCGGGGCTGGACGAGTACTTCGGCTCCCGGCCGCTGGCGCTGCCGCTCGACGCCGACGGCGTCCTTGCGCGGGTGCAGCGGGCACTGGCCCAGGAGACCCATGCCCTGCTCGACGCCGGCGTCGTCAGTGACGTCCGCGACGTCGACCTCGCGATGATCCTCGGCGCCGGCTGGCCACTCCACAACGGCGGGCTGGCGCCCTACCTCGACCGGATGGGTGCCTCGGTGGCCGTCACCGGTGTCCGATTCCTCGACCCCGGCATCGCCGACCTCCCCTGACCGCCCGCCCCTGCTCTCGAGGACGAGCCTGCTCTCGGCGAGAGAGGGGGGCGGTCAGAAGGTGGTCAGGCCGCGGGCACGGAACTGGCTGCGGACCCGCTCGACCATCGCCGGGTCCGGCGGTTCGGTGTCGCCCAGCTGGTAGGGGATGGCGAGTCGCTCCCACTTGTCGCGCCCCATCTGGTGGAAGGGCAGGACCTCGACCCGGGTGACGGTGGACAAGGTCGCGACGTAGTCCGCGACGGCGGCAACGTTCTCGTGGGCGTCGGTGAGGCCGGGCACGAGAACGAACCGCGCCCAGATCTCCGCGCCGCGGTCGGCGAGGCGCCGGCCGAAGTTCAGGGTCGGCCCGAGCTCGCGGCCGGTCGTGCGCTGGTAGGTCTCCGGGATGCCGGACTTGACGTCGAGCAGCACGAGGTCGACGGCGTCGAGCAGCCGGTCCGAGGCGTGGGAGCCGAGGAAGCCGGAGGTGTCGATGGTGGTGTGCACCCCCAGCTGTCTCGCGCCCTCGAGCAGCCGGGTGAGGAAGGCCGGCTGCATGAGCGGCTCGCCGCCCGAGACGGTCAGGCCGCCGCCGGTGGCGCGGAACACCGGGACGTAGCGCCGGACCCGCGCGAGCAGCTCGTCGACGTGCACCGCCTGCCCGTCACGCATCCGCAGCGTGTCGGGGTTGTGGCAGTACAGGCAGCGCAGCGGGCAGCCGGCGAGGAAGACGGTCAGCCGGGTACCAGGACCGTCGACGGCGGTGACCAGCTCCCAGGAGTGCAGCGAGCCGATGTCCCCGGCGCGGACCGCGGCAAGGTGCTCGCCGTGGTCCATCGCCTCGACGGTCGCCAGACCCGACGTCCCCGCGGCCTGCCGCAGCCGTGGCACGACGTCGACGCCGGCCATCGCTCAGACGCTCCCGTGGAAGGTGCGGGAGATGACGTCCAGCTGCTGCTCGCGGGTGAGCCGCACGAAGTTCACCGCGTAGCCCGAGACCCGGATGGTCAGCTGCGGGTAGTTCTCCGGGTGCGCCATGGCGTCGTGAAGGGTGTCGCGGTTGAGCACGTTGACGTTCATGTGGAACCCGTCGGAGCCCATGTAGGCGTCGAGCAGGCCGACGAGGTTGGTGGTCTGCTCCGACGGCGTGCGCCCCAGGCCCGACGGCACCACGGTGTTGGTCAGCGAGATGCCGTCCTGCGCGTCGGCGTAGGGCAGCTTGGCCACCGACAGCGCCGAGGCGAGCATGCCGTGGCTGTCGCGGCCGTTCATCGGGTTGGCGCCCGGAGCGAACGGCTCGCCGGCCCGCCGGCCGTCCGGGGTGCTGCCGGTGTGCTTGCCGTAGACCACGTTGGAGGTGATTGTCAGCACCGACTGGGTGTGCCGGGCGTCGCGGTAGGTCGGCAGCCGACGGATCTTGGCCATGAACCGCTCGACGAGCATGATGGCGATGTCATCGACGCGGTCGTCGTCGTTGCCGAACATCGGGAAGTCGCCCTCGACGTCGTAGTCCACGACCAGACCGTCCTCGCCCCGCACCGGTCGCACCGTGGCGTACCTGATCGCGGACAGCGAGTCGGCCGCCACCGAGAGGCCGGCGACGCCGCAGGCCATGGTCCGCTGCACGTCGCCGTCGTGCAGCGCCATCTCCAGGCGCTCGTAGGCGTACTTGTCGTGCATGTAGTGGATGCAGTTGAGCGCGTCGACGTAGGTCGCGGCGAGCCAGTCCAGCAGGAGGTCGTACCGGGCGAGCACGTCGTCGTAGTCGAGGACGTCGCCGGTCACCGGCTCCGAGACCGGGGCGACCTGCCGGCCGGTGATCTCGTCCCTGCCGCCGTTGACGGCGTAGAGCATCGCCTTGGCGAGGTTCACCCGGGCGCCGAAGAACTGCATCTGCTTGCCGATCGCCATCGCCGAGACGCAGCAGGCGATGCCGCCGTCGTCGCCGCACTGGGAGTGGATGAGGGCGTCGGACTCGTACTGGATGGCCGAGGTGTCGATCGAGGCTTTCGCGCAGAACCGCTTGAAGCCGTCGGGCAGGTCGTCGCTCCACAGCACGGTGAGGTTCGGCTCGGGCGCCGGGCCCAGGTTGTACAGCGTCTGGAGGAACCGGAAGGAGCTCTTGGTCACCAGGTGGCGCCCATCGTCGCCGACGCCGCCGATGGACTCGGTCACCCAGGTGGGGTCGCCGGAGAACAGGTCGTCATACTCCGGGGTGCGCAGGAACCGGACGATCCGCAGCTTGATGACGAAGTCGTCGACGATCTCCTGGACCTGCGACTCCGTCAGCCGGCCCTCGTCGAGGTCACGCTGGAGGAAGATGTCGAGGAAGGTCGAGGTCCGGCCGAGCGACATCGCCGCACCGTTCTGCTCCTTCACCGCGGCGAGGTAGGCGAAATAGAGCCACTGCACCGCCTCACGGCCGGTCGTCGCCGGCCCGGAGATGTCGAAGCCGTAGCTCGCGGCCATCTCCTTGAGCTCGGCCAGCGCCCTCACCTGCTCGGCGTTCTCCTCACGGTCGCGGATGACGTCCTCGACCGACCGCTGCTGGTCGAGCGCTGCCCGCTCCCGCTGCTTGGCGGCGATGAGGGCGTCGACGCCGTAGAGCGCCACCCGGCGGTAGTCACCGATGATCCGGCCGCGGCCGTATGCATCGGGCAGCCCGGTGACGATGTGGGCGCTGCGGGCCCGTCGGACGTCGGGCGGGTAGACGTCGAAGACGCCGTCGTTGTGGGTCTTGCGGTAGGTGGTGAAGATGTGCTCGAGGGTCGGGTCGACCTCGTAGCCGTAGGTCGCCAGCGAGGTCGCCACCATCCGCCAGCCGCCGTAGGGCATGATCGCCCGCTTGAGGGGCGCGTCGGTCTGCAGCCCGACGATGATCTCCGACGCCTCGTCGATGTAGCCGGGGCGGTGGGCGGTGATGGTCGACGGCGTCGTCGCGTCGACGTCGTACACCCCCTTGGCCCGCTCTTCGGGGAACATTGCGCTGAGGATCTGCCACACCCGGGTGGTGCGGTCGGTGGGGCCGGTGAGGAACGCGTCGTCGCCGTCGTAGCCGGTGAAGTTGCGCTGGATGAAGTCACGGACGTCGATGGAGTGCTGCCACGGTCCGGGGGCGAAGCCGCGCCACGGCCCCTCGGCGGTGACGGTCCGCGGTGCCTCGTGCGTGGTGCTCGTCGTCATGGCTGCCTCCTTGATCGACGGGGATCTCCCCGGTCACCCCACCGTATGGAGGCCGCCGGCGGCAACCGTGGGACCTAGGACCGGATACCCACGTAACACCGCTCACAGCGCACTAGTGACCTGCGCCACCGACGACGGCGCGTCAGGCGTCGTCGTCGGCCAGCTGAGCGGGGGCGGAGGTGGTGGCGCTCGCGAGAGCGGCAACCGCGCCGGCCACCTGCCGCGCGATGTCCTGGGACCGCAGCTGGTGCTCCGCCACGATCTCGGCGCGGCTGGCGTGCCCGAGGAACTGCAGCGGCAGGCCGTGGCTCTGCACCGGAACCGTGAGCGTGACGGCGGCGAGGCTGTCGCGCACGGCGCTGCCGATGCCGCCGGTGGCCAGGCCGTCCTCGATGGTGACGACGAGGTCGTGCTTGGCGGCCGGCCCCAGGAGGTCCGGGCCCACCGGCAGCACCCATCGGGGGTCCACGACGGTCGAGCCGATCCCCTGCGCCCCCAGTGCCGTCCCCACCTCGACCGCGGTGGTGGCCATCGCGCCGACACCGACGACGAGCACCCGCGGGCCGCCGTCGCCGATGCTCCGGGCGAGCACGTCCACGGTGCCCTCGCGGCCGATCGCCGGCAGCGGCTGCGGCAGCGCGCCCTTGGGGTAGCGCACCACGGTGGGGGCGTCGGCGACGTCGACCGCCTCGCGCAGCTCGGCACGCAGCGTCGGCTCGTCCCGCGGGGCCGCCAGCCGCAGGCCCGGTACCGACCGCAGCAGCGCGAGGTCCCACATGCCGTTGTGGCTCGCGCCGTCGTCGCCGGTGATACCCGCCCGGTCGAGCACGATGGTCACGCCCGCGCGGTGCAGCGCAACATCCATGAGCAGCTGGTCGTAGCCGCGGTTGAGGAAGGTGGCGTAGAGCGCGACGACCGGGTGGAGCCCGGCGAAGGCCATGCCGGCGGCCGAGGTGATGGCGTGCTGCTCGGCGATGCCGACGTCGATGACACGGTCGGGGAACTCCTCGGCCAGCGGCACCAGACCGACCGGCGCGAGCATCGCCGCCGTCACGGCGACGACGTCGCTGCGCTGCCGGGCGATCGCGACGATCTCCTCGGCGAACACCGAGGTCCAGCCGAACCGGGACGGGGAGACCGGCAGGCCGGTCTCGGGATGGATGACCCCGACGGCGTGGAACCGGTCGGTGGCATCGGACTCGGCCGGGACGTAGCCGCGGCCCTTCTCGGTGATGGCGTGCACGATGACCGGGCCGCCGAATGCCTTGGCCCGGGCCAGCGCGAACTCCATCGCCGCCACGTCGTGGCCGTCGACCGGGCCGATGTACTTGATCCCGAGGTCCTCGAACAGGCCCTGCGGCGCGATGACGTCCTTGACGCCCTTCTTCAGCCCGTGGAGCGCGTCGTAGGTCATCCGGCCGGGCGGACCGCTGCGCTGCAGGGTGCGCTTGCCCCAGCCGAGCACCTTCTCGTAGCTGCGGGTGGTGCGCAGCGCGTCGAGGTGGTGGGCGAGCCCGCCGATCGTGGGGGCGTACGAGCGCCCATTGTCGTTGACGACGACGACCAGCCGGTGGTCCTGACCGTCAGCGATGTTGTTCAGCGCCTCCCAGGCCATCCCGCCGGTGAGGGCGCCGTCGCCGATGACGGCGACGACGTGGCGGTCGTGGTGCCCGGCGAGCCGGTTGGCCCGCGCGATCCCGTCCGCCCAGGACAGTGCGGTGGAGGCGTGAGAGTTCTCCACGACGTCGTGGTCGGACTCCGCCCGGCTCGGGTAGCCGGAGACGCCGCCGCGCTTGCGCAGCTGGGCGAAGTCCTGCCGGCCGGTGAGCAGCTTGTGGACGTAGGCCTGGTGGCCGGTGTCGAAGACGAGGCGGTCGCGCGGGGAATCGAACACCCGGTGGATCGCCATGGTCATCTCCACCACCCCGAGGTTCGGGCCGAGGTGCCCACCGGTGCGCGAGACGGAGTCGACGAGGTAGCTGCGCAGCTCCTTGGCGAGGACCTCGAGCTCTGCCACGGTCAGCCGCCGCAGGTCTGCCGGCTGGCGTATGCGTCCGAGCTGGCTCATCGGGTCACCTTCCGTCCTGCGCGACAGTGGCCCACTGTACGACGACGTCGTGCCGCGCGCGAGGGCCCGTCATCGGCGCGCGAGGTCGGTGAGGGTGAAGATCTCGGCACCGTGGTGGATCAGCTCACGGTTGAGGTGGAGCACGAGGTGGCCGAACGGCGCCGCGGCGTCGACCGGGGTCGCCTGGCTGAGCCCGACGGTGAAGAACTGGTCATCATCCAGGGCGGTGACGTCGCGCCGCCAGGCCTCGACCCAGTGCGCCAGCTCGGCCCGGGCGGCGGCAGCGTCACCGTGGAGCACGATGTCCTCGCGCCGCCGGTGCCGCTCGCCGAACGTCCACTCCCACCGCTCGAAGAACGTCTCGGTCAGGTGGGCGACGAGCCAGCCGATGGTCCGCGGACCGGGGTCGTCGGGGCCGTCGGGCCACTCCGCGACCCAGTCCCCGGTGCCGACCGTGCGCGCCGTGCGCTCGGTGCCTCGTCGTACCACCCGTAGCGCGCCCGGTGCAGGCAGCCACTCGAGCTCGGCCTGCGTCACCGTCGCCAGCCGGGCCTGCAGCTCGAGCCACGAGAAGCCCAGCTGGCCGATCCCCATCGCCCGCGCGGTCGGGATCTCGAGGATCGACCAGTCGAATGTGGGGTCGCCGTACTCCCCCACGATGTCGGCGTCGGGCTCGGTCATCGCTGACTCCTCTCGCGACGGTGCGTGAGGGACCACGGTACGCCGCGGACAACTCGGCTGTCGCGGACAAGTCGGCTGTCGCGGGCAAGTCCGCTGTCACGAGGGGGTGGGGAGGGGGTGGGGACGGGGGTGGGACGGGCAAGGCCCCGCCCGGGCGTGCCGGGCGGGGCCTTGGGGACCTGATGTGGTGAGGTCAGGCAGCGGGGATCAGCGACCGCAGCACGTACTGCAGGATGCCGCCGTGGCGGAAGTACTCCGCCTCCCCGGGGGTGTCGATCCGCACGGTGCCGTCGAACTCCACCGTGGAGCCGTCGGTCCGGGTGGCGACGACGGAGACGGTCCGCGGCGTCGGCCCGTCGTTGAGGGCGCTGATGCCGGAGATGTCGAAGGTCTCGGTGCCGTCGAGGCCCAGCGACTCGGCGTTCTGGCCGGCCGGGTACTCCAGCGGCAGCACACCCATACCGATGAGGTTGGAGCGGTGGATCCGCTCGAAGCTCTCGGTGATGACGGCGCGCACCCCGAGCAGCGAGGTGCCCTTGGCCGCCCAGTCACGCGACGAGCCGGAGCCGTACTCCGTGCCACCGAGCACCACCAGCGGCACGCCGGCCTCGGCGTAGGCCTGCGCAGCGTCGAAGATGGTGGTCTGCTCGCCGGTGAGGAGGTTCTTGGTGAACCCACCCTCGACGCCGTCGAGCAGCTGGTTGCGCAGCCGGATGTTGGCGAAGGTGCCGCGGATCATCACCTCGTGGTTCCCGCGGCGCGAGCCGTAGGAGTTGAAGTCACGGCGCGCGACGCCGTGCTCGGCCAGGTACTTGCCGGCCGGGCTGTCGTGCTTGATGGAGCCCGCCGGAGAGATGTGGTCGGTGGTGACGGAGTCGCCGAGCTTGGCAAGCACGCGGGCGCCGCTGATGTCGGTGACCGCCTCCGGCTCCAGGCCCATGCCCTCGAAGTACGGGGGCTTGCGCACGTAGGTGGAGTCCTCGACCCACTCGAAGGTGTCACCCTCGGGGGTGTCCAGCGAGGTCCACCGCTCGTCGCCGGCAAACACGTCGGCGTAGTCGTCGACGAACATCTCCTGGTTGATGGAGTTGTCCATCGTCGTCTGGACGTCGGCCGGGGTGGGCCAGATGTCGGTGAGGAACACGTCCGTGCCGTCCTGGTCCTGGCCCAGCGGCTGGCTGACGAAGTCGAAGTCCATCGTGCCGGCGAGGCCGTAGGCGATGACCAGCGGCGGCGACGCCAGGTAGTTCATCTTGATGTCCGGGTTGATCCGGCCCTCGAAGTTCCGGTTGCCCGACAGCACCGAGACGACGGCGAGGTCGTTGTGGTTGATGACCTCGGAGACCTCCTCGGGCAGCGGCCCGGAGTTACCGATGCAGGTGGTGCAGCCGTACCCGACGAGGTGGTAGCCCAGCGCCTCGAGGTAGGGCCACAGGCCCGCCTTCTCGTAGTAGTTGGTCACGACCTTGGACCCCGGCGCCATCGAGGTCTTCACCCAGGGCTTGACCTGCAGTCCCCGCTCGACGGCGTTCTTGGCCAGCAGCGCGGCGGCAAGCATCACCGAGGGGTTGGAGGTGTTGGTGCACGAGGTGATCGAGGAGATCACCACGGCGCCGTGGTCGAGCTCGGTGACGGTGCCATCGGCCATCGTCAGCGGGACCCGGTTGCTGGGCCGGTGGGAGATCTCCTCGGCGGTGGCGACCGTGGCGTGCTCGGGCTGGAGCTCGTCCTCGAGGCCGTCGAAGTTCACCGGGTCGGAGGCCGGGAAGGAGTCGGCGATGGCGTCGTCGAGCTGGTCACCCACGCCGTTGCCGTTGCTGACGTAGTCCGGCAGCGTCGAGGCGAACGAGCCCTTGGCGTCGCTCAGCGCGACCCGGTCCTGCGGCCGCTTCGGGCCGGCGATCGAGGGGACCACGGTGGACAGGTCGAGCTCGAGGTACTCCGAGAACACCGGCTCGGTGCTCGGGTCGTGCCACAGGCTCTGCTCCTTGGCGTAGGCCTCGACCAGGGCGAGCGACTCGTCGTCACGGCCGGTGAGGCGCAGGTAGCCCATGGTGACGTCGTCGATCGGGAAGATCGCGGCGGTGGAGCCGAACTCCGGGCTCATGTTGCCGATGGTGGCGCGGTTGGCCAGCGGCACCTGCGCGACGCCGTCGCCGTAGAACTCGACGAACTTGCCGACGACGCCGTGCTCGCGCAGCAGCTGGGTGATGGTGAGGACGACGTCGGTGGCGGTGGCGCCCGACGGGATCGCTCCGGAGAGCTTGAAGCCGACGACCTTGGGGATGAGCATCGACACCGGCTGGCCGAGCATCGCGGCCTCGGCCTCGATGCCGCCGACGCCCCAGCCCAGGACACCCAGGCCGTTGATCATCGTGGTGTGGGAGTCGGTGCCCACGCAGGTGTCGGGGTAGGCCTGCAGGGTGCCGTCGACCTCGCGGGTCATCACGGTGCGGGCGAGGTACTCGAGGTTGACCTGGTGGACGATCCCGGTGCCGGGGGGCACCACCTTGAAGTCGTCGAAGGCGGTCTGGCCCCAGCGCAGGAACTGGTAGCGCTCGTGGTTGCGCTCGTACTCGATCTCGACGTTGCGCTCGAAGGCGTCGGCGCGGCCGAACACGT
This sequence comes from Georgenia sunbinii, assembly GCF_036421875.1. Taxonomy (NCBI): domain Bacteria; kingdom Bacillati; phylum Actinomycetota; class Actinomycetes; order Allobogoriellales; family Allobogoriellaceae; genus Georgenia; species Georgenia sunbinii. Next base: position 550,249 of record NZ_JAZGOL010000001.1, read on the forward strand.
CGATGACGACGGAGTGGTCGATGACCAGCTCGGCCGGGGCGAGCGGGTTGATCTTCGTCGGGTCGCCACCGAGGTCGGCCATCGCCTCACGCATGGTGGCAAGGTCGACGACGCAGGGCACGCCGGTGAAGTCCTGCATCACCACCCGGCCGGGGGTGAACTGGATCTCGGTCGCCGGCGCGGCGGCCGGGTCCCACGACGCGAAGGCACGGACGTGGTCGGCGGTGACGTTCTTGCCGTCCTCGGTGCGCAGCAGGTTCTCCGCGAGCACCTTGAGGCTGTAGGGCAGGCGGTCGAGACCCTCGACGGCGTCGAGCCGGAAGATCTCGTACTCCTTCTCCCCCACCGTCAACGTCGACCTCGCGCCGAAACTGTCGATACTGCTCATCATCTGCTCCTTGCTGCTGCGGTCCCTGGTGCCGGCGTCATCGTTCCATGCCGGCACCGCGGCGGCCCCGCGTCGCGATCTCGTGAACCAAAAGTATCTTGATGTCAAGATACTTTGTTCTCGGGCCGATGTCACGCGCTGCCGGGCGTGTCGTGGCTGGCCAGCGCCCCCCCTTCGCCGAGAGCAGGATTGTCCACGCCCTGCGCCCCCACCCCCCCCTCGCCGAGAGCGGGATTATCCACGCCCTCCGCGCCACCCCCTTCGCTGAGAGCGGGATTGTCCACGTGCGGCCTCGTGCGCCAGTCGCGCGCACCGCGGACAATCCCGCTCTCGGTGACAATCCCGCTCTCGGCGAGAATCCCGCTCTCGGCGAGAATCCTGCTCTCGGCGATGATCCCGCGGGGGTGGTCAGCCGGCGGTGCGCTCGAGGACGGCGACGCACTCGACGTGGTGGGTGTGCGGGAAGAGGTCGTACCCCTGCAGGGACGTGGCGCGGTAGCCGTGCGAGCCGAGCGCCCGCAGGTCGCGGGCGAGCGCGGCCGGGTCGCAGGCGACGTAGACGATCCGGGCCGGACGCAGCGCGGCCACCGCGGCCGCCACCGCCTCCCCGGCGCCCGAGCGCGGCGGGTCGAGCACGACGACGTCGACCGCCCGGCCGTCGGCGCCGAGCTCGCCGACGACGGCGGGCGTCACCGGTGCCACGTGCACCTCGGCCTGCGGCACGTCGCGCAGGTTGCGACGGGCGTGGCGCACCGCGCCGGGGTCGACCTCGATGGCGTCCACCTGGCCGCCGGTGCCCACGGCGACGGCGAGCGGGAGGGTGAACAGCCCCGCCCCGGAGTACATGTCGACGACCCGGCCACCGTCGACCGGCCCGACGGCGTCGAGCACCGCGCCGACGAGCGTCGCCGGCGCGTCGCGGTGCACCTGCCAGAAGCCCTGGGCCCCGACCTCGTAGCGCAGCTCACCGAAGGGCCCGGTCACCATCTCGCGCACCGTGAGGCCGGCGTCCGGCACCGGCGCCGGGCGGCGCTGGTCGCGGCGCCCGCCACGCCCGCGGGTGTCGCGTCGCGCGCCGCGGCGGCCGGGGCGCGGGCCCGCCGGGCGGTGCTCGGTCACCGGTCGCGGCGGGCTGCCGTCGGGCAGCAGCAGCTGGCCGGCGGCGATGACGAGCGGGGCGCCGTCCGCGGGGGCGACGACGTCGATCCGGGTGCCGGGCGGCAGGCCTGCCCAGCGGCCGTCGGCGAAGAGGTCGAGGTCGCCGATCGCCGAGACGGCCAGCGGCATCTCCTCCAGCGCGACCACGTCGTGGCTGCGGTGGCGGAACATCCCGGCGCGCCCGTGGGTGTCGAGCACGAGGTCGATCCGGCTGCGGGTGCCGAGACCGCCGGTCTCGTCGTCGGCGCCGAGCGCGGCCACCGTCAGGTCGCCGAAGGCGTCCGGGGCGAACCGCCCGATCCGGGTGAGCGCGTCACGCAGCACCTCGGCCTTCCACCGACGCTGGGCCGGCAGCGACAGGTGCGCGAGCTCCCCGCCACCGACGCCGCCGGGACCCGCCTCGGGCCACACGCTCGGCACCCGGTCGGGCGAGGCCTCGTGGACGGTCACCGCCTCGCCCCGCCAGAACCGGCGGCCGTCACCGGCGTCGGTCAGCCGGACGTCGACGACCTCACCCGGTGCCGTGTGGCGGACGAACACGACCCGGCCGTCGACGCGGGCGACGCAGTGGCCGCCGTGCGCCGGCGCACCGACACTGACCCCGGTGAGGATCTCGGGGGTGTGGTCACTCATCGCTGGTTGCTCCTTGGGTGGGGTGGCGGGGCCCGGGGCCGATCTGCCAGGGCACGGTGGTCACGGTGGTGCGCGGCAGCTGGAGGAGCCGGTGGCGCAGCCGTCGCTCGGCGCCGCCGAGCAGCAGGCGTCGCAGCCCGCCGCCGGCGAGGACCTCCGGTGCGTAGACGGCCACCAGGCAGGTGGGGTCGGCGGCATGGATCTCGCGGACGTACTCCGCCACCGCGGAGCCGCGGTCACCGAGAGGGGCGGCCAGCTCCACGAGGGGGACGTCGAGGTCGGCGGCCAGCCACTGGCGGCGCAGCTCGGCGGCCTCCGCCTCACCGAGCGGCACCGTCACGGCCTCGAGGGAGGTGCTGCGCGCCGATCGGGCGTAGGCGACCGCGCGCATCGTCGCCCGGTCGAACCGGGTGACGACGACGATCGAGCGGACCAGCGCGGGCAGCGGGCGGTCCTCGGGCAGGTGCGCGACGGCCAGCTCGGCCTCGATCCTGCGACGGTGTCGGCTCACGTGCCACATCATCGCGAACATCGCGCCGATCACCACCACCGCCACCCAGCTCCCCTCCCCCAGGCCGCTCAGCAGCGCGAGCAGCAGCACGACGACGGTCACCGCTGCGCCGGCGGCGGTGACGAGCCGCGCGCGGCGGGCTGCGGCGCGCGGCCGCGGCTCGTAGTGCCGCTCCATCGCCCGCCGCCAGCGCCGCGACCCGGCGACCTGGCCGAGGGTCAGCAGCGTGAACACCGCGACGACGTAGCCGGGCACGAGCACCGCGACCGAGGCATCTGCGGCGGTGACGACGACCGCGGCGCCGAGGACGGAGGCAAGGACGACGGGGCGGGGGGCGACGGCGTCGCCGGGCACGGCGTCGCGGCCGAGCAGCGCGGCCCGCACGTCGGGGACCCGCCGCAGCGCCACGGCGCCGGCGAGCAGCAGCGACAGCGCGATCACCGTGACCGCCACCGTGGCGACGACGTCCCCGAGGGCGGCGACCGCGACCTGGTGGACGACCGGCGGGTTGCCGTCCTGGCCCGAGACGTCCGGCGGCACGGCGCCGACCTCCCGGGCGAGCGCGAGGAGGCCGAGCAGGGTCGCGGCGGCCCCCACCGCCAGCAGCAGGAAGTTGCGTCCGACGTTCCCCGGTCGGCGCCGCCCGGTCCGTGGCCCGGCACCGGTGGTCGTGACCCCGGCCAGCACGACGCTGCCGGCGGTCACCGCGCGGGCGAGCACGAGGGCGACGGCGAGCCCGCCGGCAGCCCGCCCGGCCGAGCCGTCGGCGAGCAGCTCCGGGGCCGCCGGCGCGGCGGGCAGGCTGCCGGACGCCAGCCGGACGAGCCCGACGACGACGACGGCCAGCAGCGCGGCGACGAAGCACCACAGCGCCCGCCACGAGATCCGGTCGACGGTGTCCCGGGGCAGCCGCGGGCCGAGCTGGGCGGCCCCGAGCAGCACGAGGAGGCCGATGACCAGGAGAGTCTCGGCCCCGCGCAGCTGGGGCACGAGCCCGGTGAGGAGATGGCCGGCGGCGGTGACCGACAGGCTCAGCAGCAGGACGTGGTCGACGAGCAGCGCGGCGGCGGCCACCATCGCGGGCAGGGGCCCGAGCTCGGCGCGCACGAGGGCGACGTCCCCGCCCGGCCCGGCCACCCGGCGCACCTGCCGCAGCGCGACGAGCACGACGGCGAGCACCAGCGCGACCGGCAGCGCGACCCACACCGCGACGTCGTGCGCGGCGGCGGTGCCGGTCGCGAGCACCGCGAGAACCGCCTCCGGAGCGTAGGCGACCGGCGACGCCGCGTGCAGGGCGGCGCCACCCGGCGGCACCGGCCGCGTGGCGTCCCGCTCCCAGGGGTCGGGGCCACCGAGCAGGGCGCGCCGGTACCCCGTCGATTCACTCACCGCGCCATGCTAGGCCGCAGACCCGCCGCCGCGGCGCCCGGTACCGGTACGGTTCTGCTGTGCACTTCGTCATCATGGGCTGCGGCCGGGTCGGCGCCTCGCTGGCCACCCAGCTCGACGCCGCCGGTCACTCCGTCGCGGTCCTCGACCAGAACCCGGACGCGTTCCGCCGGCTGCCCGAGCAGTTCGACGGCCAGCGGGTCACCGGGCTGGGTTTCGACCGCGACGCGCTCTCGCAGACCGGGATCGAGGACGCCTACGGCTTCGCGGCCGTCTCCAGCGGTGACAACTCCAACATCCTCGCTGCCCGGGTGGTGCGCGAGACCTTCGGCGTCGAGAACGTCGTCGCCCGCATCTACGACCCGCGGCGCGCCGAGGTGTACCAGCGGCTGGGGATCACGACGGTCGCCACCGTGCGGTGGACGTCGGACCAGGTGCTGCGCCAGCTGCTGCCGATGGGGGCGGTCGCCGAGTTCCGCGACGCCTCCGGCCGGGTGGCGCTCGTGCGCGTCGACGTGCACCACGACTGGGTCGGGCGCCCGACGGCCGACCTCGAGCGGGCCTCCGGCGCCCGGCTGGCCTACCTCACCCGCCTCGGCGTGGGCACCGTCCCTGACGGCGCCACCGTCCTGCAGGAGAACGACGACGTCCACGTGCTCGTCCCGGTCGACCGGGTGGACGCCGTGCAGCGCGTCCTGGCCGACCCGCCGGGGGTGGACTGATGCAGGTCGTCATCGCCGGTGCCGGCAGCGTCGGGCGCTCCATCGCGCGCGAGCTGCTCGGGCACGGCCACACCGTGACCCTCATCGACCGGCAGCCGGCCGCGATGCGGATCGCCAGCGTCGCCGACGCCGAGTGGCAGCTCGCCGACGCCTGCGAGATCTCCAGCCTCGCCGAGGCCCGGGTGGACCAGGCCGACGTCGTCGTCGCAGCCACCGGGGACGACAAGGCGAACCTGGTGATCTCGTTGCTCGCCAAGACCGAGTTCGCGGTGCCGCGGGTCGTTGCGCGGGTGAACAACCCGAAGAACGAGTGGATGTTCGACGAGGCCTGGGGGGTCGACGTCCAGGTCTCCACACCGCGGATCATGGCGGCGCTGGTCGAGGAGGCCGTCTCGGTCGGCGACGTCGTCCCTATCTTCACCTTCCAGGGCTCGGGCACGAGCATGCACGAGGTGACGCTGGCGCTCGAGAGCCCCGGCGTCGGCAGCCTCGTCCGTGACCTGACGTGGCCGGCCGGCACCTTCCTCGCCGCGATCATCCGCGGCGAGGAGCCCATCGACCCGGTCGGTGACGACCAGCTCGTCGCCGGCGACCGGCTGCTCTTCGTGCTCAGCCGGTCGGCTGATCCCGCGGCGCTGCAACGGCAGCTGGTTCCCGCACCAGGACCCACGTCGCCCACAGCGCCAGGGCCCACAGCGGCACACCCATGACCAGCCGGGCGGTGCCCAGCCAGCCGACCGACGCGTCGAGGTAGAGCGGCAGCTGCACGGCCAGCCGCGCGCCGAACAGCCCCACCCACAGCCAGGTGCCCCAGTAGTAGCGCCGCCGCCGGACCTGCAGCGCCGGGTCGGTGCGCCAGCCGAAGCCCTCCTGGCGCAGCAGCGAGACGATGATGCCGATGACCGGCCACCGCACCGCGATCGAGACGAGCAGGACCACGGCGTAGGCGGCGTTGGTCAGCAGGCCGAAGACGTAGAAGTCCTGCGCCTCCCCCGACCGCCATGCCCAGAACACGCCGATCCCGACCCCGAGGATCCCGCCGAGGGCCTGGGTCACCGGCGTGCCGCCGACGAGGCGGACGACGACGAGCACGAGCGCCACCGCCAGCGACGCGACGAGCGGCGGCGCCAGCTCACGGGTGATGATGTAGACGACGACGAAGACGAGACCGGGCAGCACCGACTCGATGAGCCCGCGCACCCCGCCGATCGACTCGGCGAGCGAGAAGTCCTCACCGACGACCTGCCGGAGCCCACCGCCACCCGGCGCGGCGCCGGCGGTTGTCGGCTCAGCACCGGCGGCTGCCGGCTCGGCGCCCGCCACCACGCCGTCGTCCTGGGACGGTCCGGACGGTGCACTCATGGGGAGTCCTCACTGAAGAGCTGGTAGACGGGGTTGAAGATGACCGGGCGGTGCCGGCCGGCGGAGACCATGCCCTCGGCCCGCAGCCGCCGGCCCGGCGCGACGCCGGGAACCGTGCGCCGACCGAGCCAGACGAGGTCGATGCTGCCGGTGGCGTCGTACAGCCGGGCCACCAGCGACGGCGGACTACCGGCTGCCGGGTAGGTCACCGCGGCGACCGCGCCGCTGACCGTCACCCGGTGACGGGGCCGCGCGGTGGCGGCGGTCGTCAGGTCGGGCACGGCCGGTCAGCGGATCTCGGTGATCTCCGGGCCTCGACGCGTCGGGTCGAAGTCCGGCTCGTCCGTAGCTGCGGTCTCCTCGGTCGCCGCGTCGGACGTGGTCGGCAGCGTCAGGTGGAGGACGTCACGGGGCGCCCGCGGCTCGGTGCCGCGCACGACGACGACGTCGGCGAACAGCTCCTCGAGCCGGGCGGCGGCGTCCGGGTCGATCGCTGCGCGGCCGCTGATGACACCACGGAGGAACCACCTCGGCCCGTCGACGCCAAGGAACCGCGCCGGGCGGTGCCCGCTGCGCCCCTCGGGAGTGGTGACCGGCAGCCGGGCGAGGAGCTCGCGGCCGAACGGTCCGTCGACCTCGTCGGCGGTGCCGCCCTGCTTCTCCACGGAGGCAGCGATCTCCGGGCGGAGCTCGTCCCAGAGCCCCTGCGTGCGGGGTGCGGCGAAGGCCTGCACCTGGAGGGCGGAGCCGGCCACCGAGATGCTCGTGGCGACGACCTTGCCGGTCTTCTTCTCCACCTCCATCCGCAGCTTGAGGCCCGGGCGGGCGGGCACGCGCAGTGCACCGAGGTCGATCCGGGTGCCGAGCTCGGGGACGTGGGTGACGTCCCACGGCCCACGGTCGGGCGCCGGCTCGGCCGCCGGCTGCTCGTCAGCGGTGGTGCCGGGCGCATCGACCGCCGCGGGGGTGTCCGCGGGCTCGTCGCGCTTGCGCCGACGGGAGAACAGTGCCATCAGTTGCCTCCTGCATGGGCGGCTTCCCAGCCGCCGGTGGATCCGAGACCGCCAGCGCCGCGGGCGGAGTCCGGTAGCTCGTCGACCACCGTGAAGCGCGCCGTCGCGACCCGCTGGAAGACCAGCTGGGCGATGCGGTCGCCCCGCGCCAGCCGGACGGTGTGCTGCCGGTCGGTGTTGAGCAGGATCACCGCGATCTCGCCGCGGAACCCTGCGTCCACCGTACCCGGCGCGTTGACCACCGTCAGGCCGTGCCGGGCGGCGAGCCCGGACCGCGGGTGGACCAGCGCCACCCAGCCGGGGGGCAGCGCCAGCGCGACGCCGGTCGCCACCGCGGCCCGCTCGCCCGGTTCGAGGACGACGTCGTGGCGTGCGTAGAGGTCGGCGCCGGCGTCACCGGCGTGCGCGTAGTGCGGTACCGGCAGGTCCGGGTCGAGCAGCTGCAGGGGGATGTCAACGAGGCTGTGGTCGGTCACGGGTGCGACTGTAGTGATGTTCGGCGCGCCTGACCGCATCGGTCCGTCCGGATCGACCACGCCGCGTCGGGTGGGGCACAGTAGGCCGGTGACCAGGAACTCCGCGCCGTCGTCGGCGCCACTCTACCGTGAACGGCTGCTGCCCCGCGTGACCACCCTCGCGCTGGCGGTGCTCGGCGGCGCTGCCGTCGGTGCCATCCCGTGGGTCTTCAGCACGACGGCGGGCTACGTCGTCGGGGCGTTCGCCGCGGTCGTCTTCGTCGGCCTGCTCCTGGCGAGCTCGCCGCTGGTGGTGGTCGACGTCGGTGACGTCGCCGCTGGCCAGCCACCGAGCCTGCAAGCCGGCCCCGCCCACATCGAGCTCGAGCACCTCGGGGAGCCCGAGGTGCTCGATGCCGACGGCATGCGTCTGGCCATGGGCCCGCAGGCGCACCTGCGGGCGTACGTGTGCCAACGTCCCTGGATCAGTCGCGGCGTGAAGGTCGCCGTGACCGACCGGAGGGACCCGGCCCCGTACTGGTTGGTCGCCAGTCGGCGCCCGGCCGCGCTGGCGCAGGCGTTGCGGCAGGCTGGTCAGGCAGCGCACTCCGAGCAGACCAGCTGGCCGCCGTCCTCGTAGGCGAGCTGGCTGCGGTGGTGGACGAGGAAGCAGCGCGAGCAGGTGAACTCGTCAGCCTGTCGCGGCAGCACCCGCACGGAGAGCTCCTCGTTGCTGAGGTCGGCGCCGGGAAGCTCGAAGTCCTCTGCGGCGTCGCCCTCGTCCTCGTCCACGGCCGGAGAGTTCTTCTCGGCCCGACGGGCCTTGAGCTCCTCGATCGAGTCCTCGGAGAGGTCCTCTTCGTTCTTACGCGGTGCGTCGTAGTCGGTCGCCATGTAGACGTCACGCTCCACTGGTTGTGTGTCGATAGGGGGGTACGGCTCGTGCCGTACCTAGGAAACGTCCGGCCGCTGCCGATGTTCCCGAGGCACCCGGATTGTGCCTCATGGAACCTCTCGGCGTAACCCGTTGGGCTCGATCAGACGATGAGGTTCCGCGTACTTCCGCGACAAACCTCCACCACCCCCGTCAGTGCGTGTGACTGACCTCTCAGCCGGCGTCGCCGATGCCGTGGGAGTCGAGCAGGGCGAGGAACGCCTCGACCGTGACCGACGGACCACCGACGGTCAGCGCGGACTCCCCGTGGCCCCGGCGCCGGACGACGCCACCGGCCTCGGCGAGCACCAACGCGCCCCCGGCCATGTCCCACGGGTTGAGGTGCTGCTCGTAGAAGAAGTCGAGCCGACCCTCCGCCACGAGGCACAGGTCGATCGCCGCCGACCCCAGCCGGCGGATGTCACGGACCTCGGGCAGCACCACGGTGAGCAGCTGCGCCTGCGCGGCGCGCCGGTCGGCGGTGTACGCGAAACCGGTGCCGGCGAGCGACCGCCCGAGGGGCGCCGCCTCCCCCAGCCGCAGCGCCACGCCGTCGGCGAACGCTCCCCCGCCGCGCGCCGCGGTCCAGGTGCGGCCGGTGGCCGGGGCGTGGACGGCCGACGCGAGCAGCGTCCAGGTGTCCGGGTCCGGCTCACCGGAGACGACGGCGATGCTCACCGAGTAGTCGGCGAGGCCGTAGACGAAGTTCGTCGTGCCGTCGATCGGGTCGACCACCCAGGTGAGACCGGAGGTTCCCAGCTTCGCCTCCTCCTCCTCACCGAGCACGGCGTCGGCCGGTCGGGCCTCGGCGAGCCGGCGGCGGATGAGCGCCTCGGCGGCGCGGTCGACCTCGGTCACGAGGTCGACGCCGCTGCTCTTCGTGGCGGCCACCGAGACGGTGCCGTGGGTAGCCTCGCGGACGAGCTGCCCGGCCTCGCGGGCGATACGCTCCGCCAGGTCCATGAGGTCGGCGGGCGTGGCGTCCGCGCTGGCGGGGATCGGATCGTGGGACATCGGTTGCGGCCTCCTGGCGACGTGAGCGACCCACCATCCTTGCAGGGGTTGGCGAACACACCGAGTCCAATCCGGCATCTGACCCCGCGGCGGTGGCACCCTCGTGGGGACACCTCGAAGGGGGACGACCATGCTCGAGCTCGAACTCGTCGGGCTGCACGGCGACGGCGAGAGCCTCACGCTCGCCGGGCCCGACGGCCAGCGGTACCAGCTCCGCCTCGACGACGCCCTGCGGGCCGCGGTCCGCCGCGACCGTCCGCAGATGGAGCAGATCCGCGCCGGCCAGGCACCGCTGCGCCCCAAGGACATCCAGGCCCGCATCCGGGCCGGCGCCACCGCCGCGGAGGTGGCCCACGAGGCCGGCCTGCCGATCGAGCACGTCCAGCGCTACGAGGGCCCGGTCGTGGCCGAGCGGCAGTGGGTCACCGAGCAGGCACGCCGCTTCACCATCGGCCACGGCGGGGACGCCCCGCTGCTCGGGGACCTCGTCGTCGACCGGCTCGCCACCAGGGAGGTCGACCACCAGCGGATCGAGTGGGACGCCGTGCGTGGCAGCGACCGCACCTGGGTGCTCGTGCTGCGGTTCACCGCCGGCGATCGTGACCGCACCGCCCGGTGGCAGGTCGACCTCGGCTCGCGCAGCAGCGTCGCGCTCGACGACGAGAGCCGCTGGCTCTCCGAGACCGAGGTGGCCCCCGCCCGGCCGGCGGCCCGCCGCCACCTGTCCCCGGTCCGGCCCTACGACGTCGAGGCCGACGGTGACGTCGGCCCGGCCATCGCGGCGGTCGACGCCGACCTCGCCCACGACTCCGGCGACGACGACCACGCCTTCGGGGACCTGCCCGCGGCAAGCACCGACGACCTGCTCGCCGAGCTGCGCGCCAACCGCGGCACCCGCCACGACGTCGAGGATGCCCTGCCCGAGGACGACCCGCTGACGCTGTGGGACATGCCCCCCGCGGCGCACCCCCCGGCGTCGCGGAGCCACGAGGCCACCGATGCCCACGTCTTCCCGCTGCCCCGCGGGGCGCGTCCCATCACCGCGGAGACTCCCGCCGCCGAGCCGGCGAAGCCCACCGAGCCCGCAGCGCCGGCCGAACCGACGCCCCCGGCGGCCGAGCGCTCCGGGGCCGGTGAGGAGCCCAGCAAGCGCCGCCGCACCTCACGCTCGCGCCGCGCGAGCGTGCCGAGCTGGGACGAGATCGTCTTCGGGGCCAAGCCGGACTGACCGGCGCCGGGCCGTTCAGCCCAGCAGGGTCGGCGGGCTGAGGGCGGGAGCTGCGGTGCTGGCCGCCGTCATCTCACGACGGTGGTGGCGCCGGCACAGCACCTCGTACCCGGAAACGCCTGGGTCGGCGTCGGCGTCGGCGCCGACCGTGTCGCCGATGACGATCTGCTCACCGGTGGTCACCATCCGGCCGTCCTGCGTCCGCGCGTTGTGGGTCGCGCGCTGCCCGCACCAGCACAGCGCCTCCACCTGCAGCCGCTCGATCCGGTCAGCGAGCTCGACCAGCCGGGCGGAGCCGGGGAACAGCTGGGTGCGGAAGTCGGTGGCGATACCGAAGGCGTAGACGTCGATCGCCATGTCGTCGACGATCCGGGCGAGCTGCTCGACCTGTGCCGCCGAGTAGAACTGCGCCTCGTCGCACACGAGGTAGTCGACCCGTTCGCCGTGGGTGCGGCGCCGGACGACCTCCTGCCAGAAGTCGGTCTCCGCGGTCGCCTCGACCGCCGGCACCGCGAGCCCCAGCCGGGAGGACAGCCGGCCGCTGCCGGCACGGTCGTCGCGGCTGAAGATGATGCCGGCGAGGCTTCGACGGCGGTGGTTGTAGTCGGTCTGCAGCGCGAGCGTCGACTTCCCGGAGTCCATCGTGCCGAAGAAGAAGACGAGCTCGGCCACCTCAGACCACCAGCCGCAGCAGCGGGATCTCGAGCTCCTGCGGCGTCAGCGAGCCGTGCACCCCGACGAGTGCGATCGACGCCGCCGTCTGCGTCCGTGAGTCCACGACGGCACGGGAGCCGCGAGCCGCGACGACGACGTCGCCCACGGTGGCGCGGTGGCGCTCGTTCAGCGGGCCGAAGAGACCAAAGGCCTCGGCCTCCTCGCGCAGCAGCACCCAGGCGCTGTCCTCGAGGACGTCACGCCACCGGGCGGCGACCGCCTCGGCGCGCCCTGGCAGCGTGTGGACGTGAGACGCCCTGGGCTCGCCGGCGACGAGCGTGACGTCGCGGGCGAGCTCGGGCACCTCGGCAACGTCGACGCGCGAGTCGGCGGCGAGGTCGATCATGCCGTGGTCGGCGGTCACGAGCAGCAGCGTGCCGCGCGGCAGCCGGCTCGCCAGCCGGGAGAGCTCGGCGTCGACCAGCTCGACGGCCTCGCCCCACGCGGACGAGCCCCAGCCCTGCTGGTGGCCGACCTTGTCGACGTCGCCCCAGTACAGGTAGACGAGGTCGGTGTCGGCGCCGCGCAGCAGCTCGCAGGTCGCGTCGACGCGGTCGGCGAGCGAGTCCCCCGCGACGAACCGTGGGCCGCGCAGCGCCGCCTCGGTCAGGCCCGAGCCGATGAACCGGCTGGGCCCGACGCTGGTGACCCGCCGGCCCCACGACTCCACACCGAGCTGCTCGACGAGGGTGTCGGCCGGCTGCCAGTCCCGTGGCGCGACGGTGGCGTCCTCCCAGCTGACCAGGTTGAGCAGCCGGCCGTCGGCGGGGTTGCGCACGCTGTAGCCGAGCATCCCGGTCTGCCCGGGGACGCAGCCGGTGCCGAACATGGTGAGGCTGGCGGCCGTGGTCGACGGGTAGCCGCTGGTGAGGGTGAGCGAGTCGGGCCGCAGGCCGCGCAGGAACGGCGCGTGCCCACCGCGCTGGGCGAGCAGCTGGGCGCCGAGGCCGTCGATGAGCACCACGCAGGCCTTGCGGGCGCGCGGCAGCCCGAGCAGCTCACGGTCCGCGGCCGAGGACCGCCCGTGGCTGGTGGTCGGGGCACCGACGGCGTCGAGTGCGGCCGGCATGACGGCCCGCAGCGAGGCGCCGTCGTAGTCGGGCAGCCGAAAGTCGGCCGGCAGCTCGGTCACTGAGCCGACACCGTGGCGGCTGACAGCTCCCGGGCGAAGGCCAGCGCCTTGTCGAGGGCGTCGGCGCCCTCGGCCTGGGCACTGATCCGCATGACGACGTCCTCGGGGGTGAGGAAGCCGGTGTAGCCGTGGTCGGCGTCGCAGTCGGGGTCGCCGCAGCTGGCCGGCGCGATCTCGACCTGCTGGGCGCCGCCCCAGGTGACCGCGATGGTCAGCTCCTCGACCTGGATCCCGCCGTGCGTCTCGGCTGGGTCGCTGACGCCGTGGGTGAGCGCGACGGACGCGATGCGGTGCAGCGGCACCGCCTCGGTGGTCGCCGCCGCGGTGGGGATGTCGTCGGTCGGCACGTCGTCGACGTGCGCCATCACCAGCCGGGTGGGGGTGAGTGCGAGCGCGGTCAGGTGCCGGCGGACCTCGCGTGAGTCGAAGGTGGTCTCCGGGTGCACGAGGTAGGCGCGGACCTCCTCGCCGGCGAGTGCGACGTCGAGCACCCCGGAGACGAGCGTCGGGTAGTACCCGGCGCGATCGAGGTCGGCACGCAGCCGCTGTTGCAGGTCGGAGCTCATGTTGCGGTTCGCCACGGCTCCATCTTGGCACCACCGGCGACCATTCCCGGCAGCACGCGTCGGCCGGAGTCGGTCCGGCCCGGTGACGCGACGTCGACGGTGGCCGCGAGAACGGCGGCACCGCGCCGCCCGACGAGCACCGGGTTGAGCACGACCCGGCTCACCTCCGGCAGGTCGTCGGTGAGCACCGACACTCGCGCGACGACGTTCTCCAGCGCCCGGGTGTCGAGCACCGGCAGGCCGCGGTGGCCGAACAACCGTGGGGCGGCGCGCGGTGCGCGGATCATCTCGGCCACGTCGACGTCGGTCAGCGGCGGGATCCGGTAGGAGACGTCACCGAGCAGCTCGACGGCGTCTCCCCCGAGCCCGAAGGACACCACCGGGCCGTAGAGCTCGTCCTCGTTGCCGCGGACGACGCATGCGACGCCCGCTGGTGCCATCCGCTGCACCTCGAAGCCGGCCCCGGTCCGCGCGACCTGCTCGAGGTCGTGGGTCATGCCGGCGACCGCGGCCCGCACCTCGGCAGCGGTCCGCAGGTCGAGCCGCACCCCGCCGAGGTCCGCGCGGTGGCGCAGCACCTCGTCGCGGGTCTTGAGCGCGACCGGCCAGCCGAGCTGCTCGGCGGCAGCGACGGCCTCGTCGGCGTCGGCGACCGGGACAGCCGGCAGCACGCTGAGGCCGTAGCAGCCGAGGAGCTGCTCGGTGAGCTCGGCCGGCAGCCGGGTGTGCTCGCCGGCCGCGAGGCCACGGACGTACGGTGCCAGCAGCTCGCGGGCGCGCGCCGGCGCGATGCCGCTGGGATCGACGAGCGTGCCGCGGTCCGCCTCGCGCCACCGGACGTGACCGACCGCACCGGCGAGCGAGGCGACGGCGTCGGCCGGGGTCGCGTAGGCGGGCACCGTGCGCCCGTCGGCAGTGAGCTCGGCGGTGAGGCCGAGCAGGTCATCGACGGCGGCGAGCACCGGGCGGTCCAGGCCGGCAGCCTCCCCTGCCACGGTGTGCCACACGTCCGGTGCAGGGTCACCGAGCGGCGGGTGGTGCAGCACGATGAGCGCGTCCCACGCGTCGTCGCGCGCCAGCGACTGCAGCGCCCGGCGGTAGTCGTCGCCGGACGCGGTCGGTGCCAGCGCCGTCAGCCCGTCGACCGGCTGCAGCCCACGCGCGCGTGCCTCACCGCCGACGATCGCCACCAGCGCGGCAGAGTTCCCGGTGATCGCCACGCGCGGGCCGCGGGGCAGCGGCTGGGAGGCGAACAGCTGGGCGAGGTCGAGCATCTCCTGGCGGCCGGTCGCCCGGATGACGCCGGCCTGGTCGAACATCTGGGCCAGCGCGCGGTGCGGCTCGCGGGTCCGGCGCACCGAGTGCCCGGGGGGCGCGAGCTGGCCGGTCTGGCCGCTGACGACGGCGATGAGCGGGACCCTGGCGCTCAGCCGGCGCGCGATTCGGGAGAACTTGCGGGGGTTGCCGATCGACTCGAGATTGACGGCGGCGACCTTGACCTCCGGGTCGTCGCGCCAGGCCTGCATGGCGTCGTTGCCCGAGACGTCGGCGCGGTTGCCGGCGGAGATGAAGTTACGCAGCCCGATGCCGCGAGCCTGCACAGCGGCGAGCAGTCCGCTGCCCATGGCGGCGGACTGGCAGAACAGCCCGAGGCCGCCGTCGGCGACGCCGGGCCGCAGCGTCGCGTCGAGCCGGCCCTGGCTACCGTGCGCGATGAGCCCGTAGGACGCCGGACCGAGCAGCCGCATGCCGGCGGCCCGGGTGCGACGCACCAGCTCCTGCTGCCGTGCGAGGCCGTCGTCGCCGGCCTCGGCGAACCCGCCGGAGAGCACGATGACGGCGTGGACGTCGAGCCGCTCGAGGCGCCCGACGGCGTCGATGACGGCGTCAGGGTCACCGCCGAGCACGGCGAGGTCGGCGCTGCCCGGGACGATGTCCTCGAGCGAGTCGTGGACCTGGGCGCCCGGCAGCGTCGCGGGTGCCAGGCCCACCGCATGGACCTGCCCGTGGAACGTGCCGGCGGTGATCGTCTCGGCGGCGCGCTGCGCGTACACCTGCCAGTCACCGCCCAGGCCGACGACCACCACCGAGCCGGCGGCGAGCAGCGCCCGCATGCTCGAGGACTCGGCGTGCTGCTCGCGCTCGGCCATCACCGCCCAGGACCGGCCGGTCTCCTCGATGTCGAACTCGACCCGGAGCACGCCGTCGTCCATCTGCTGGGCCACGTCGTAGCCGGCGTCGCGGAACACGTTGATCATCCGGGCGTTCGCGGGCAGCACGTCGGCCGCGAAGCGCACCACGCCACGTTCCCGGCCGGCCGCGGCGAGGTGCTCGAGGAGCACCGAGCCCACGCCGCGCCCGTGCTCGGAGTCGGCGACGTAGAACGCCACCTCGGCGGTCTCCGGCTCGTACCGGTCGTAGCGGCCGACGGCGACGATGTCCTCGCCGTCGGTGAGCACCAGGCCCACCCGGTCGTCATGGTCGACGTGGGTGAAGCGGTGCAGGTCGCGCTCGCTCAACCGTGCCATCGGGGCGAAGAACCGGTAGTACTGCGACGTGGTGGACTGCCGCTGGTGCATCGCCTGCAGCGCGTCGGCGTCCGAGGGGAGGATGGGACGGATGTGCATGGTGAGCCCGTCGCGCAGCACGACGTCGGCCTCCCAGTGCCCTGGGTAGGCCGGTCCGGTCGAGCCCTCGCCCTCCACGCTCACTCCCCCAGCCTAGTTGCCCGTCGCTCCCGTGCTCCGGCGCGGCCCGCTCCACCGCGGCGTCCCGGACCGTGATGTCCGCCCGCATGGCGGGTTGGGCACGGCGACGGCGGCTCGCCGGGTGACAATGGCGCCATGGCCAGAGGCACCACCCCCGCACCGCAGACCGAGCACATCGTCGACATCGACGTCTCCACCGAGATGGAGGGCTCGTTCCTCGAGTACGCCTACTCGGTCATCTACTCCCGAGCGCTGCCCGACGCGCGTGACGGCCTCAAGCCGGTCCAGCGCCGGATCCTGTTCCAGATGGACCAGATGGGCCTGCGCCCCGACCGCGGCCACGTGAAGTCCGCGCGCGTCGTCGGCGACGTCATGGGCAAGCTCCACCCGCACGGCGACACCGCCATCTACGACGCGCTCGTGCGGATGGCACAGGACTTCTCGCTGCGGGTGCCGCTCGTCGACGGCCACGGCAACTTCGGCTCGCTCGACGACGGCCCCGCCGCGCCGCGGTACACCGAGGCCCGGCTGGCCGCGCCGGCGCTGCTGATGACGGCCGGGCTCGACGAGGACGTCGTCGACTTCGTGCCGAACTACGACAACCAGCTGCAGCAGCCCGACGTACTGCCGGCGGCGATGCCCAACCTGCTGGTCAACGGTGCCTCCGGGATCGCCGTCGGGATGGCCACGAACATGGCGCCGCACAACCTCGTCGAGGTCATCGCGGCGGCCCGCCACCTCATCGCCAACCCCGAGGCGGACCTCGCCGAGCTCATGCGGTTCGTGCCCGGCCCGGACCTGCCCACCGGCGGCAAGATCGTCGGCCTCGACGGCATCCGCGACGCCTACGCCACCGGCCGCGGCTCGTTCCGCACCCGGGCGACGACACACCTGGAGAACGTCACCGCGCGCCGCCGCGCGATCGTCGTCACCGAGCTGCCCTACCTCGTCGGCCCGGAGAAGGTCATCGAGAAGATCAAGGAGGCGGTCCAGGCCAAGAAGGTCCAGGGGATCACCCGGGTCGACGACTTCACCGACCGGTCGCACGGCCTGCGGCTCGTCATCGAGGTGAAGAACGCGTTCAACCCCGAGGCGGTGCTCGAGCAGCTCTTCCGGTACACCCCGATGGAGGACTCCTTCGGGATCAACAACGTCGCGCTCGTCGACGGCCAGCCCCGCACCCTCGGGCTGCGCGAGCTGCTCGTCGTCTACGTCGAGCACCGGATCAGCGTGGTGGGGGGGGGGGTCGCCGTCATCCGCAGCTCCGACGACGCCGACGCCGCCCGTGAGCGGCTCCGGGTGATCTTCGAGCTGTCCCAGCTGCAGGCGGACTACATCCTCGAGCTCCGGCTGCGCCGGCTGACGAAGTTCTCCCGGATCGAGCTCGAGGGCGAGCGCGACGAGCTGGCCCGTGAGATCGAGGCCCTCGCGGCGATGCTCGCCGACGAGACGCTGCTGCGCACCGCGGTCTCCGACGAGCTCGCCGCGGTGGCGGCCGAGCACGGCACCCCGCGCCGCACCGTGCTGCTCGAGCACGCCGGCGGACCGGCGACCAGCGCGGCCACCGGCCGCGCGGCGTCCACCGCGATGCCGCTCGAGGTACCGGACGAGCCGTGCTGGGTGCTGCTCTCGGGCACCGGGCTCGTCGCCCGCGCCGCCGACGAGCCCTCCCGGCACGGGCCGCGCACCGCCCACGACGCGATCGTCTCCGCCATCCCGGCGACCACCCGCAGCGCCGTCGGCGTGGTGCTCAGCAGCGGCCGCTGCGTGCGGCTCGACGTGCTCGACGTCCCTTCCCTGCCGCCCACCGACAGCGCACCCGGGCTCGCCGGCGGCGCCCCGCTCGCCGAGCTGGTGCCCCCGGAGCGCGGTGAGCGGGTCGTCGCCCTGGTCCGGCTCGACGACGACGCCCCGCCGGTGGCGCTGGCCACCGCCCGCGGCACGGTCAAGCGGGTCGGCCCGGGTGACCGCCCCGGCAACCGGGACAGCTGGGAACTCATCTCCCTCAAGGACGGCGACGCCGTCGTCGGTGCGGCCCACGCCACCGATGACCACCGTCTCGTGCTGGTGAGCAACGACACCTCGCTGCTGCACTTCGCCGCCGGGACCGTCCGGCCGCAGGGCCGCACCGCCGGCGGGATGGCCGGCATCAAGCTGTCGGCGGACGCCCAGGTGGTGGCCTTCAACGTCATCCACCCCGACGACGTCTCCCGCAGCTTCGTCGTCACCGTCGCCGGCTCCGCCGCGGCGCTGCCCGGCACCGTCCCCGGCAGCGCGAAGGTCACCCCCTTCGACCGCTACCCCGGCAAGGGACGCGCCACCGGCGGCGTGCGCTCCCACCGCCTGCTGCGCGGCGAGGACACGCTCACCTCCGCTTGGGTCGGTCTCGCCCCGATCCGGGCGACCGGTTCCGGCGGCCAGCCGGTCGACCTGCCGGAGGTCGACGAGCGCCGCGACGGCTCCGGCCGGCCCCTCGCCGCCCCCGTCGTAGCCATCGGCTGACCCCCAAACTCGTCTCCCCACACCGCCCTCCATCACCGACAGCGGGATTGTCCGCGACAGCCGACTTGTCACCGACAGCGGGATTGTCCCCGACAGCCGACTTGTCACCGACAGCCGACTTGTCACCGACGGCGGGATTGTCCGCAGCGGTGGACAATCCCGCTCTCGGCGCTGAGGGCTGGGCGGGGCAGGCGAGAGGGCTGGACAGGCGGGAGGGCTGGGCGGGGGTTAGAGCGTCAGGGTGTAGACGGCGGAGCCGCGGGTGGGCTCGTAGCCGAGGTGGCCGAAGAGCCCGAGGTCGGCGTGCGGGGAGGCCATCTCGACGCCCAGGCCGGCGTAGCCCATGCCGTCCGCGGCGTAGGCGCGCATCGCGGTGGCGAGCAGCCCGGTGGCGACCCGCATCCCGCGCCACTCGCGGCGGACGCCGAGGATCTCGGTGTAGCCCTCGGTCCAGCCCTGCGCCTCCCAGTCGCCCTCGTAGCGCCCGGAGATGAGATAGCCCGCCACTCGCGCCCGGTCGCTGGAGCGGTCGAGTGCGACGAAGCTCCACGTCGGTGCGAAGAACGTCCGGCCCTGGGACCACGTCTCGGTGGTGTGCTGCTCCCCGGCGCGGGCGTCGGCGAAGGCGTCGTTGTGGGCACGCCGGACGGCGTCGTCAAGCTCAGGGGTCCACGGCTCCACGGTGACCCTGCCGTGCGGGACGACGTCCGGGATCGGCACTGCCAGGTCGCGGCGCATCTCGGTGTACCAGCGCGTCTGGTGGAAGCCGGCCCGCACGAGCATGTCGTGGACGTCGTCGAGGCCTTCCTCGACGTGGATCACCGCTTCGGCGGCGTCGTGGCCGGCGGCCGCGACGATCTGCCGGGCGGCGCGCACCTCCCACTCGAGGAGTGCGGTGCCGATGCCGCGGCTGCGCCACGCCGGGTGCACGCCGCCGTCGCACTGCGCGCGGTCCTGCGGGCCGCCGGCGCGTACCCGCACGATGCCGTAGGCGCGAGGCACGCCGTCGGCGTCGACGCCGATCGTCATCGCCGACCCGATACCGCCGGAGACCGGGTCGAAGGTCTCGGCCGACTCCTCGGCGGTGGTCCGGTACGGCGGGTCGTCGTGCGCCTCGATCGCTGCGAGCAGCTCGACGAGGGCATCGTTGTCCGCGGGCAGCAGGGGGCGCCAGGACAGGCCGTCGCCGGCCGTGGGCGTCACCGTCTCCTCGAGCATGGCACGACGATACGGCCTCGACCCGCTACCACCCATATCGCCGCCGCAGCCACGCTAGATCTCGATCGTGTAGAGGATCCGGGCGCCGCCCGCCTCATAGCCCATCCGCTCGTAGAAGCGGTGCGCGCCGGACGGGTTGGCGTCGTCGACGTCGAGACCGGCGACGTCGACGCCGTCACGGTGCAGCGCGACAAGCACGGTGCCGAGCAGCGCCCTCGCGAGGCCGCCGCCCCGGTAGGGACGGCGCACACCGATGAGCTCGGTGAAACCCTCGCTGTGGCCCAGCGCCGGCCACTGGTAGTCGTGACGGGCGGTGAGCGCGTAGCCGGCGACCTCGCCGGACGAGGTGTCCACCGCCACCATGCTCCACCCCGGCTCGATGTCAGACAGCGAGGAGGACCAGGACTCCTCGCTCACCGGCTGCGAGCCCCAGTGGTCCTGGAACGCCTCGTTGTGGGCGACGCGGACGGCGTCGTCGATCTCCGGGTCCCAACCGCGGATCTCGATGCCCTCGGGCACCGGCGCGGGGACTGGCTCGGGGCCGCCGGACAGCGGCCGGCGCATCTGCCGGAAGGTCCGCTTGGGACTGAAGCCGGCGGCCGCGTAGAGGCGACGGCGGTCGTGCAGGTGTTCGTCGATGTAGGCGCCGATCCGGCCAGGCAGTGCCTGGTCGAGCGTGGCGAGGATCTGCCGCGCTCGGCCGTCCTGCCACTCGAGCAGCGCGCGACCGACGCCGCGCCCGCGCCAGGTCGGGTCGATCGACGCGCTGATGAACACCCGTGCGGTGGTCTCGTCACCGAGCGGCGAGTGGACGAAGGCGGCTGCCCGCAGCTGCCCGGCACCGTCGAAGCCACCGAGGCTGTCAGCGGTGGCCGCCGGCCTGGTCAGGATCTTCTCGGCGTCCAGCGGGCTGGTGCGCATGAGTGGCTCGTCAACGGCCTCGCAGCGCTGCGCGAGCGCGTGAAGGGCCGCGGCGTCGTCGGCGGCGAGCGGGCGCCAGGTGAGGCCGAGGTGCGGCCCCGGCACGGCGGCGGTGGTCGGGGGCGCAGCGCGCGTGGCGAGTGGCTCGGGCATGGCTTGGATCCTAGAGGTCGGCGCCGGTCAGGCGTCGATCCGCTCCCGGTCGACGTGCTCCGCGCCGGCGACGATGAACTCCTTGCGCGGGGCGACGTCGTTGCCCATGAGCAGCTCGAAGACCCGCTCCGCCTCGACGACCGCGGCGGCGTCGTCCATCGTCACCCGCCGCAACGTGCGGTGGGCGGGGTCCATCGTCGTCTCGGCGAGCTGATGGGCGTCCATCTCCCCCAGGCCCTTGTAGCGCTGGATCGGCTCCTTGTAGCGCTTGCCCTGCCGCTCGAGCTTGCGCAGCAGGGTGGTGAGCTCGGCCTCGGAGTAGGTGTAGAGCTTCTCGCCCTTCTTGCCGCCGGAACCGGCGAGCTCCACCCGGTGCAGCGGCGGGACCGCGGCGAACACCCGGCCGGCCTCCACCAGCGGGCGCATGTACCGGAAGAACAGCGTGAGCAGCAGGGTGCGGATGTGGGCGCCGTCGACGTCGGCGTCGGTCATGAGCACGACCTTGCCGTACCTGGCGGCGTCGAGGTCGAAGGTGCGACCCGAACCGGCGCCGATGACCTGGATGATCGAGGCGACCTCGGCGTTGCGCAGGATGTCCCCCGGGGACGCCTTCTGGACGTTGAGGATCTTGCCCCGGATGGGCAGCAGCGCCTGGAAGTCGCTGGACCGGGCGAGCTTGGCCGTGCCCAGCGCGCTGTCCCCCTCGACGATGAACAGCTCGGAACGCTCGACGTCGTCGGTGCGGCAGTCGGCGAGCTTGGCCGGCAGCGTGGATGTCTCGAGGGCGTTCTTGCGGCGCGAGATCTCCTTGGACAACCGGGCCTGTACCCGGGCGCGCATCTCGCCGACGACTTTCTCGAGGACGTCGGAGGACTGCTGCTTGACGCCACGCTTGGTCGAGGTGAGCAGCGCGCCGAGCTCCTTGTCGATGACCCGCCCGACGATGGCCCGGACCGGTGCGGTGCCGAGCACCTCCTTGGTCTGGCCCTCGAACTGCGGCTCCGGCAGCCGTACCGTGACGACGGAGGTCAGCCCGGCGAGGACGTCGTCCTTCTCGATCTTCGGGTCCTTGGCGGTCACCTTCAGCCGCCGGGCGTTCGCCTCGATCTGCTTGCGCACGGTGCGCAGCAGGCCCTGCTCGAAGCCGGCGAGGTGGCTGCCGCCCTTGGGGGTGGCGATGATGTTGACGAAGGTGCGCACCGTGGTCTCGTAGCCGGTCCCCCAGCGCAGCGCGATGTCGACGTCGCAGGTGCGCTCGACGTCCTTGGGCGCGAGGTGACCGTTGTCGTCGAGCTGCTGCACGGTCTCGGTGAAGGTGCCGCTGCCGGTGAGGTGCCACACGTCGGTCACCGGCGGGTCGATCGCGAGGAAGTCGGCGAAGTCGATGACGCCGCCGTCGTGCTGGAAGACCTCCTCGACCGGGCCGTCGGCTCCCGGGGTACCTGGCAGCCGCCGTTCGTCGCGCACCGTGATCCGCAGGCCCGGCACGAGGAAGGTGGTCTGCCGCGCGCGGATGACGAGCTCCTCGTAGGAGAACGCCGCCGAGGACGGGAAGATCTGCGGGTCGGCCCAGTACCGCACGCGGGTGCCGGTGCGGGTCTTGGGCACCTTGCCGGCGATGGACAGCTCGCTCTGCTCGATGAACGGCGTGAACGGCGAGTCGGGCCCGACGCCGGCGCGGTCGTCGAAGGTGCCCGGCTCACCCCGGTGGAAGGTCATCCGGTGGGTCTTGCTGCCACGGTCGACCTCGACGTCCAGGCGCGCGGACAGCGCGTTGACGACGGACGCGCCGACGCCGTGCAGCCCGCCGGAGGCGGCGTAGGAACCGCCGCCGAACTTCCCGCCGGCGTGCAGCTTGGTGAAGACCACCTCGACGCCGGACAGGCCGACTGAGGCCACGGTGTCGACCGGGATGCCACGACCGTTGTCCCGGACCTCCACGGAGGAGTCCTCGTGGAGGACGATCTCGATGGCGTCGCCGTGGCCCTCGAGCGACTCGTCGACGGCGTTGTCGATGACCTCCCACAGGCAGTGCATGAGGCCGCGGGAGTCGGTCGAGCCGATGTACATCCCGGGTCGCTTGCGGACCGCCTCGAGCCCTTCGAGGACGGACAGGTGGCGGGCGGTGTACTGCGCGGGGGACGCGGTTGACTTGGGTGGCACCCACAGATCATACGAACTCGCCGGCGCCAGCCCGGGAGGCTCCCCGCCGGCGGTGGACAAATCCGGCGGCGGGCGGGCCGGTGCGGAGACCTGGCGCACAGCGACAGTCCGCTGGCAGCGAACTGCTGCGCCCCCGGGGCATGCACCGAGCCCGACCGTGGTTACATGATGATGTGAACGCAACGATGACTGCCCCACTGACCGCCCTGGACCGCTGCGACCGTTGTGGCGCCCAGGCCTATGTGCGTGTGGCGCTGCCCGTCGGCGAGCTCCTCTTCTGCGCACACCACGCCCGCAAGCACGCCGACGCCCTCGAAGGTGTCGCCACCAGCATCCAGGACGAGACCCACAAGCTCACCGAGAGCCAGCCCGAGGACTGATCCTCCGCGATTGACGACGGCGCTGGTGACCTCTGAGGTCACCGGCGCCGTCGCTGTTCTGCGCCGTGGCCGCCGGACCGGTTCCCGCGCCCCGCCCCGGGCGCCGGGCCCCGGCCGCCGGGCCCCGGTGGAACGGTGGTTCCGATCATCGGCCGGGGTCTCCAGCAGCGGCTCGTGAGGCGAAGCCCCGAACAATCGGCGCGACGCCGACGGCGCCCGTTCTCTAGTCTCCTGCCATGACCACCGTCACTGCCCCGGCCCACGAGGCGCTGCGCTGGCGTCCGATCACCGCTGAGGACGTTCCGGCCTGGCACCGGCTCGTCGAGGCGATCGAGCTCGCCGACGACCCTGGCGAGCGGTACACCCCCGACGACCTGCGCGAGGAGCTGCTCGAGGGCTCGTGGAAGGACCCGGCCCGCGACAGCATCCTCGGCGTCGACGCCGACGGCGAGGCGCGGGCGTTCGGACAGGTCGAGGTGCTGCCTGGGGACGTCCGTACCGTCCGGGCGTTCTGCTGGGGCGGCGTCCACCCGCAGTGGCGGGAGCGCGGTATCGGGCGCGCGCTGCTGGCGTGGCAGGAGGAGCTCGGCCGGGCCAAGATCGCCGCCGCCGACCGAGAAGGTGCGCCGGGACGGTTGCTGGTGTCCGCCGAGGACCGGATGGTGTCGGTGTGCCGGCTGCTCGACCGGGCCGGTTTTCGCGAGATGAGGTACTTCGTCGAGCTCAGCCGGCCGCTCGACGAGCAGGTGGCACCCGCCCCGCTGCGCGACGGCCTGCGGCTGGTGCCGTTCGACCCGGCACTGAGCGAGCAGGTCAGGCTCGCCCACAACGAGGCCTTCGCGGGCCACTGGGGCAGCGAGCCGCGCACCAAGGAGAGCTGGGACCGAGGCGTCACCGGCAGCCGTCGCTTCCGCGCCGCGTGGAGCTTCGTCGTGCTCGACGGCGAGGAGGTGGCTGGCTACAGCCTGACGTCCGCCTACGAGCAGGACTGGGAGGCGCAGGGGTACACCTCGGGGTGGACCGACGTGCTGGGGGTGCGCAGTGCCTGGCGCCGGCAGGGCGTGGCGTCCGCGCTGCTCGCCGCCACGATGGCCGCGCTGCGGGCGGACGGTATCGAGCGGGCCGACCTGGACGTCGACACCGACAACTCGAGCCGGGCGCTGGACCTGTACACCGCGCTCGGCTACCGACCGACGCGCCGGACGGTCACCTACGGCAAGGACGTCTGAGCGGGCCTCACGGCCGGCCGGCGGTCTCCTGGACGAAGCGCAGCTCCTGGTGGGCGGGCCAGCCGTCGATGTCGCCGAGCGGGTCCGGGTCGCCACCGGCGTCGTCCCAATCGTCCGCGATCGCGTCCCACTCGTCCGAGGCGACGTCGATGACGACAGCGCTGAGCCGGCCACCGTCGACGAGCAGCTGGACGGCGCACGGCACGCCGCGCGAGGAGAGGAAGCGGCCGCTCACCGGGAAGGTGAAGGTGTGCGGCACGGCGAGCGGGACGTCGTCGGGCACCGCGAGCTCGAGCATCCGTCCGAACCCGTCGTCGTCGCCCCAGACCTCCTCGCCGGCGACGGCGAGCTGAGCGCGCAACCGCAGGGAGTCATGGTCCTCGGTCTGCTCGAGGATCGCGGCGACGATGTCCCGAACCTGCTGCGGCAGCTCGCGGACGATCGCCTCATCGGCGTCACCATCGTCGTCAGCGGCGGCGGTCCGGGCGTCGGCCCGGCGCTCGAGCAGCGACATCGTGAGCGCGAGTCCGACACCGGCGACGGCCATCGCCACCCGCGGACGGCGCACACCGCGGCGCCGCAGCTGGCGCACCACCGCCGCGTCGAACACCTCAGACAGCTCGGCGAACGCATAGGTGACCGCGACTACACCCGAGGTGACGGCGACCCGCAGCTCCGGCTGCCACTCCAGGTCCTTCGACTGCTTGAGGCCGAACCACGTCATCCCACCGACGACGGCGGCCTCGGAGCTGCGGAACGCGAACCGGCCCAGCGGTCCCAGCCGCGCCGGGTCGACGAGCGTCAGCGCACCGGTCGCGGCGGCGACACCGAGGTCGACGGTGAGCCGGTCGGGTGCGGGGCTGGGCGGGAAGGCGGTGTCGAGGTCGGTCACCGCACGATCGTACGGGCGCAGCCGCGACGATGCGTCCCGGGCAACGAACGACGTGTGCCCTCCGGCGGCCGAGGCTGCCGGAGGGCACACGTGCGTGGTGGGTCGGACCTATCAGTCCAGGTAGTCCCGCACTGTCGGCGACTATGCGCTGTGCATCACCGCAGATCAGCAGGTACGCGGCGAGCGCTGTGGGTGTGAATATCCCGGAATGAGGAGACGTCACCATGCGAGCACTGGACACCGTCGCGCAGATGACCAAGCGCGACCCAAAGAACACCGGCGGCGGGTGCATGGTTATCACGTACCCTCGCCGACCCGCGCGGGATACGTCGTCGACGTGAGCGAGTACGACGAGGAGCACGTCACCGTGGCGGCCCGCCACCTGGACGAGCACGGCGACATCTGGTGCGACGACGGCGCCGGGCTGTGGGTGTGGGAGCGCACCCGTCCCGAGCACGTCGAGCGCGCGCTCTTCGACGCGCAGATGTTCATCGTCAGCCACGTCTGCGAGGTGGCCCGATGAGCGCCACGCTGGCAGATGTCCGCGCCACCTTTGCCCACGCGAAGCGCACCGCCGAGTCGATAGGCGTCGACGGCGCCGATCGCTGGGTCCTCCAAGAGGGCAGCAAGACCTACGGCCGCGCGTGGCGGATCTACTGCCGCGACCCCGAGACCGGCGGCCTCTACGGCGCGAGCGACTACCTCGGCACCACGCGCACCGAAGCCGAGCGCACGCTACGCGGGATCGCGCACGGCATGATCGTTGCCGCCGAGACCGTCCGGGCGCGGGAGGCGGCCCAATGAGCGACGTCGACTCTCCCGCGATCCTCGCAGCCCGGTTGACGGGCACGCGCCGCGCGTTCCTCGCGTCCCTGTCCGACGGCGACGGCGCGGCCACCTTGACTTACCGGCGCGCCGACCGTGGCGGGGTGTTCCTCACGCCCGCTGGTCTCGTCGACTGGTCCACGTCTCCGCTGCCCGGTGACGCGACCGCGTGGCGCGGCGCCGAGCCCGCTGTGGGAGGTGCGGCCCGGTGACGGCGAAGATGAGCGGCCGTCGCGGCGGCCGAATCGAACTGTCGCAGCGCGCCTGGACGCTGCCCGACGGCTCCCCCGCGGGCTGGTGGTCGCTCGCCCCGGGCCGCGACCCTGGCGGCGACCGTGCTGCCCGCGAGGCGGCGCGCGAGATCCCCGTCGAGCACCGCGAGCACGCCTGGCTCCGAGATGAGCGCGGCCGGACGTGGTGGGCAGTGCTGGACACCCGCACCGGCCGCGCCGCCTACGCAAGCACCCGCGACGACCTACCCGCCGAGGACGTCGCCGCCGCCGAGCCGCTCGAGGACGCCCCGGCCGCCGAGGAGCCGACCACGGAGCCGCGCGCCAAGGGCGTCGAGCCCGCCGTCGCAGAGTCGACCACTGCGCCGCCCGTCAAGGACGTCGTCGACACACCGCCCGCCGCCACCGAGCCTCCCGACGACGACGCCGAGGAGCCCGCCGCCGGCACGCCACCCGCCGCCACCGAGCCCCCCAACGACGCTCCCAAGCAGCCCGAGCCTGTCGAGGACGTCACCGTGCCCGACGACGCCCCGGCCGCCGAGGACGTCGCCACACACACCACCACTACCGAGGAGCCACCCGTGCCCACCACCGACCATTCGCGCGCTCTCGTCTCCGCGCTGGCCAACTTCGATATCTCTGCGACCGTCGCCAGCGTCATCCGCGGGGCGACCGTCGATCGCTACATGCTCAGGCCCGGCCCCGGCGTGCGCGTGGCGCAGGTCGCCAAGCTCTACGACGATCTCGCGCTCGCGCTCGACGTGCCGCACGTCCGCGTGCTGGGAGCCAGTGGGCACGTCGCCGTCGAGGTGCCGGCCACCGAGCGGCGCACCGTGCCTCTCTCCGAGATCTCCGACCCCCTCGAGCAGGACCACCCGCTACGTGTCCCGGTCGGTCTCGACGTCGAGGGCCACGGCATCTCCGCTCGCCTCGACCGCCTGCCGCACCTGCTCGTGGCCGGCACGACGGGCTCGGGCAAGTCGACCTGGACGACGGCGATCCTCGCTCATCTCGTCACCCGCGCAGAGCCGGCCCGCGTCCAGCTCGCTCTGGTCGATCCCAAGCGCGTCGAGCTGGCGCCGTTCGCTGGCCTCGCTCATCTCTGGCGCCCCGTCGCTACCGACGTCGAGGCGGCCGTGACCGTGCTCGAGGAGATCGTCGTCGAGGTCGACGCTCGCTATGAGCGCTTGGAGAGCGCGGGAAAGCGCAGCGTCGAGGATCTCGACGACGCCCCGCCCTATCTCCTCCTCGTCGTCGACGAGCTGGCCGACCTCATGATGCAAGGCGGCAAGCGCGCCGAGCGGTCTCTGGTGCGGATCCTGCAGATCGGTCGCGCCGCAGGTGTCCACGCGATCCTTGCCACCCAGCGGCCCAGCGCCGACGTCGTCAACAGCTTGATCAAGACCAACGCGCCGTCGAGGCTCACGTTCGCCGTGCAGTCGCACGTCGACTCCGGCGTCGCGCTCGGGCAGTCCGGCGCCGAGGCTCTCCTGGGCCGCGGCGATGGCTTGTGGTGGCCCAGCGGCGCCAGCCAGCCCGAGCGCATCCAGTCGCCCTACCTGTCCACCGACGATCTCGACGAGATGCTCGCACCTCTCAAGCGCGCCCAGCCGGCCGAGCCCGAGGACCACCCCTTCAACAACATCGAGCGCCTCAAGGCAGCCAGCAGGGCCCGGATGGAAGCCAACCGCGAGGCCCGCGAGGCTGGCATCGCCGCGGCTACCGCGCCGACCGCCGAGCCGGCACCGACGGCAGAGACACCCGAGGAGCCGGCCACGTACCGGCCCGTGGTGCCGACGGCGGTTGCCGAGGAGCCGACGACGGAGCTGGCCGCGCTCGGCCACACCGCCCGCGAGTTAGCGATGCTGCGCGCGCACGCACGAGAGCTCGACGAGGGTATGGAACTGGCCTACGAGAAGGGCCGCCGCCACGGCGCGCTGGCGATGGAGCTTCCCAGCCACCGCGTGATGCTCGCCCGCGACTGGTGGGTCGCCGTGGCGGTGTTCCTCTCCGTCGCCCTCGCATCCGTCCTCGTACTCCCCGTGCTTGTGCCGGCTGCCGGCGCCTGGGCCGCCTGGACCGTCGCCCGCCGGCGGACGAGCATGGCGAAGTACCGTGGGACGATGTCCCGATGACCAGGAGCACACCGCAGGCGCCGGATCTCGGCGTTCTCCTGCCCTCCTGGGAGATCGCTCTACGGGCCGAGCGCAAGTCACCACAGACGATCAAGTCATACGGCGACGGCGTGCGGGCGTTCCTCACCTACTGCGAGGCGAGCGGCAAGCCGGCCGTGCTGGATCGGGCGACCGCCAACGCGTTCACTGCCCACCTCTTCGACGACCTCGGCCGCGAGGCTTCGACCGTGCGCGCCCGCCAGCTCGCCCTACGGCGGTTCTCCTCGTGGCTCGCTGACGAGGGCGAGCTGGACGTCGACCCACTGCTCGGGCTCAAGTCGCCCAAGCTGGATCAGAAGGTCATCGAGCCGCTGTCCGAGGACCAGATCAAGGCCCTCCTCAAGGCGTGCGCGGGCCGAGACCTACGTGACCGCCGGGACGAGGCTCTCGTGCGGCTCATGATCGAGACGGGCGCCCGCGCCGGTGAGGTGGTCTCCCTGGGAGTCGAGGACGTCGACCTCACTAAGGGGCTCGCTGTCGTGCGACGAGGCAAGGGCGGCAAGGGGCGCGTGATCCCCTTCGGGCCGCAGACCTCACGTGCGGTCGACCGCTATAAGCGTTTGCGGGCCGGCCACCGCCTCGCGGGCACCCCGGGCCTCTGGCTCGGGGACCGTGGAAAGGCGTTCTCCTACGATGCTCTGCACAAGTCGCTGGGCGAGCGCGCCCGAGCCGCGGGGATCACCGGCTTCCATCCCCACCTACTCCGACACACCGCCGCTCACCGGTGGCTGGCCGCAGGTGGCTCTGAGGGCGGGCTCATGGCTGTGGCCGGCTGGTCGAAGCCCGACATGCTCATGCGCTACACCCGCGCCCGCGCCTCCGAGCGCGCAGCCGCCGAGGCCCGCGCCCTGAATCTAGGAGACCTGTGATGGACGATCGACCCGTGTGGTGGTTCGACTGCGATGGCGGCCCAAGCCGCCCACATGATCCGACGCCGCTTGGCGGACTCATGAGCGCGCACAACGACCCCTGGCCGGCTCGGCAGGAGGCCCACCAGGAGCTCGCCGCCCGGGTGCTCGGGCACCGCTTCGAGGCCGAGGAGCCGATTGCGCCGTCTGGCGGACTGTGGGCCGTCAAGGTCTACGAGAACCGCCGCGCGTCCGATCCGAAGGCGCCCGCGGAAGACTGGCAAGCCCGAGACCACGTTAAGCGCGACGGAGGCCAGTTCGTCCTGCGGTGCCCCACGTGTAGGCGCCGCCAGCAGGTGCCCATCGCGGACCTACAGGTGAGCGAGCACGACGGCGTCGCCCACCTGCGGGTGCGCGACGGCTCCTCGATTCCCAGCGGCTCGACGCTAACCATTGGCCGTTTGGATCGCTAATCACACCCATGTAGTCTCAACGTGACACGGCCAGCCCGTCCGGGCGGTTGCTGTCAGGGTCGCGGATGCGATCAGACGCCCTATCGCAGGGTGTGGAACGACGAACAAGGCGATCACCGTGGCAACGGTGACCCGCGGCGCTCCCGGCGCCGAGACCTTCAAGACCCTTCGCGGTCGCCTGGCGTCCCTCTCCCACTGGCACCCTGAGCGCACCGAGGAGATTTGCGCGCTCAAGGCCGAGCTGGCCACGCTGGCAATCGAGCACGAGATCCGTCAAGCCCTCGACGCTCATGACCTCAATGCCAGCCAGCTTCACCGGATCGCCTCGACCGCTCTCGGCGGTGTGCGATGACTGCGACACCATCCGAGCGGCGCCTCGTCGCGCAGATCGCAGCCAACGAGTCATGGGCCAACACGCCCGACCGCGCAGCACGGACCGCACCTGCCCGGGCCGCCATGCTCGCTCGCTTCGAGCGTGAGGTCGATCCCGAGGGCGCCCTGACCATCGAGGAGCGCACCCGCCGTGCCGGGCACGCCCGCAAGGCGTACTTCCAGCGCCTCGCGCTCAAGTCCGCCAAGGCTCGCCGCAAGTCCCGCGAGTACACCGAGCAGGCCGAGACCGCCGAGGCCGAGCTCCAGGCCGCCGGAGGCGCATCATGAACGCGGCGACGCCCCAGCCGCTTGAAGCTGGGGCGCCGGAGAGGACCCTTCCCGAGGTCGAGATCACCGTAGCGCGGTCGACCGACAAGCCCAAGGACGTCCTCGATCCTGCCGAGGTGTTCGCCGCGCTCCTCAAGCCCGGTGAGCGGTCGGCGGTCGCTTGGCAGGGCTCCGGCCCGTTGATGGCGAAGGTCGGCCCCGCCGAGAAGCTCCACCTCGCCGTGCGCGATGACCTCGACATGTGGTTCACGCCGAACGCGACGGTGCTGCCCGTCGATGAGCGCCGCAAGGGCACCGCGGAGGAGATCTCGCGCCTGTCGGTCCTCCCCAGCGACATCGACCACCGCACGGAGCGCAAGGCGAGCGCGATCCCGGACCTCCCCGCCTGCTACCGGATCATCGGGGAGTTCGAACGGCGCACCGGCCTGTACGCGCCGATCTCCGTCGAGACCGGCGGCGGCCTGCAGTACATGGTCCAGATCGACCCCGAGGACGACGAGGCCACCCTGGACAACCCGGGCAAGCGTGAGCGTGCGCAGCGGCTGGCACGGCGCCACCTGGACGTCATGCGAGCGATTGCCGCCGAGCTCCACCCTGGCGCCGAGCTCGACAGCGTGGCGAACCTCGACCGTCTGCACCGGATGCCCGGCACGCGGAACCACAAGTACGCTCACCGCCCGCTCGTGCTCGCTCGCCGGCGCCCCGGGCGCCCCTACACGATGTCGGAGGTCGAGGAGGGGCTCGCCCGCGTGCCCGTCGTCGAGCGCCCAATGGCCCCGACGCCGGCCACCGCGCCGTCCTCCACTGTCACCGAGACCGACCTGGACGCCGGCGACCGCTACGTCGCATCGGTGCTCGACGGCGTCGCCGCCCGTCTGCGGGACATGCAAGCTCGCGCCAAGGCCGACCCGCGCGACTATGACGGCCCGCCGTGGGACGCCACGGTGTTCCGCGAGTGCTGCACCGTGCTTGAGCTGGCGAACTCGCCCTGGAACCGTCTGGACGGCGAGACGGCGCTGAACCTCATCCTCGACAACGCTCCGCGCGACGTCGGTTTTGGCGAGCAGCAGATCACCGACAAGTGGCGCTCTGCGGTGGGAAAGGTTGGCACGAAGGGCAGGCCCAAGCCGCAGTTCCACGACGGCTTCGGCATCTTCGACACCGAGCCGCAGGAGAATGCCGCGCCGGCCTCCGTCGGCGTCCCCACGGACGACGAACAGCGCGGCAGGGAGTTCGCGGAAGACATTCTCAGCGAGGCCGACGTGTTCCTGCGGGACACGGTCGTCGAGCACGTCCTGCGTAGCAGGTTCGTCTACTCCCCTGGTCTCGATTGGCAGAAGTGGACGAGCAAGCGCTGGGAGAACGCGGCGGCTGACGAAGTTATCGCGGCCGTGAGTGACTTCCTCCGCGAGTACGCCACCCAGCGGGCGGCCACGCTCATGCGGAAGATGGGGGAGTCGACGAGCGACAAGGTCCGTGAGGAGATCGGCGGCCAGATCAAGGCGCTCAAGACGCTCTTCTCTGCGCGGAAGATCGGCGCCGTCGTCGGCCTGACCCGCGGCAAGGTGCTGAAGCCTGCCGCCGAGTTCGACACCCACACTCACCTCGTCAACACCCAGAACGGCGTCGTTGACCTGCGCACGGGCGAGATAATGCCCCACGACCCCGAGCTGTACATGCGCCGGATCGCTGGCGCTGAGTACCGGCCCGGCTACGCCCATCCTGCGTGGACCGCCGCAATGGGCGCCCTGCCGTCCAGTGACCACGCCTGGATGCAGGAGCGGTTGGGGCAGGCCGCCACGGGCGAGATCCCGGACGATGACACGCTCGTGATCTTGCGCGGGGGCGGCTCGAACGGGAAGACCACCCTGCTGACGGGCGCGCAGGCGGCGCTCGGCGAGTACGCCACGCTGCTGTCCCGCCGGGCTCTGCTCACCAACCCCAACCAGCACCCGACCGAGCTCATGGACCTCATGGGAGCCCGTCTCGCGGTGATGGAGGAGCTCCCCGAGGATCACCGCCTCGACGTCACCCGGATCAAGGACACTGTCGGCGCACCGTCCATCAAGGCGCGGCGGATGCACAAGGACCCCGTCGAGTTCACCTCCACGCACACCCTCTTCGTCACCTCCAACTACCTCCCCCAGATCGACGAGGTCGACCTGGGGACGTGGCGGCGACTGGTGCTCGTCGAGTTCCCCTACACCTTCCGTCGGCCGGATGAAGTGACCGAGCCGAACGACCGCCCCGGCGACCCGCGGTTGCGCTCCAGGGTGAAGCACGACCCCGACGTTCACGCCGCCGCGCTGGCGTGGATCGTCGACGGGGCCCGCCGCTGGTACGCAGGCGGTCGGATCATGTCCCCCTTGCCGGCAAGGGTCCAGAAGGACACCGGAGCGTGGCGCCGGTCCAGCGACCTGCTGCTCGGCTTCCTCGATGACACCACGGTGCCGGACCCCGGCGCGCGGGTGCTGAGTGCCGAGTTGCTCGACGCCTTCAACCGCTGGCTCGCCCAGCACAATCTGCGCGCGTGGGGTGACAGGACCTTCGCCAGCCGGTTGAAGAACCACGACGAGATCGGCAAGCGCCTCACGAAGGCACGCAAGCGCGGCACCGACGGCCTCTCACGCGACCCGATCACCGGGGGCCAGCCACTGAACCAGGTCTACCCCGATGTGTGGGTCGGACTCCGCTTTCTTCGCATCGACGAGGAAGGAGAGGGGGCGTGGACGACGCTCTGACCTGCGCGAACGCGATGTGAACGCGGTGAACGGGGTCGCTACTAAATCTCTCTATGTAGATACGTCCTACAGCAATTTATAAACAAGCACGTTCACCGCGTTCAAGCCCTGCACAGCCCGAGATCCAACGAAGGGACAGATCGATGAGCACGACCACCGGACCGACCACGGACCAGCTGCGCGCCCGCCTGCTCAGCCACCTCGACGACATGGACGCCGCGCTTCGCGGGCACGGCAAGCACGACCTCGCCCGCACCTACGCAGCCGCCGCCCAGGCGATCGCAGCAGCACTCGCTGTCCTTCCTGCCGGGGAGAGCGGTGACGTGTGGACGGCCCCCGACAGCCGGCCGCCCTACTGGAACATGAGCGCCGAGGACGGGGAGGCAACCTCGTGAGCCAGCCACCGCTCGTCCCCGCTCACCTCCACGGCAAGGTCGCCATCGTCGCCCGCTGCCCGTACTGCGGCCTGTCCCACGAGCACGCCCGTCGCCCCTGCGACGACGCCTGCCAGTCGGTGGCCGGTAGCACGGTGTGTTCCTGCATCGCCGGCAGCCCCTCCGACGGCTTCTACCGGCCACCGTGCGACCCCTCGGCGCCGGGCTACAGCCTGGTCATCCTCCAGCCGACGACGCCGGAGACGTTCTTCCGCGCCGCGGCGGACCTGCTCAAGCTCGATTGGCTCCCTGAGTCCTACGAGGACGTCTACCGGGCCATCGACAACGTACCCACCGCAGACCGCGACGCGATCACCGAGCGCGCGCTGTCCAACACCTGTGCGGCCCTCCGTCGCGCAACCACCCAGAAGTAGGAGATCCACCATGAAGAAGATTCAGATCATCGCGCCCGACGAGGTCAGCTTCTATAGCCTGCACAGCGCCGCCTTCCGCGCGTTGCTGTTCACCGTGGCCATCCCCGAGACCGAGGAGTGCGCCGCCCTCGTCACGGCCCTTGAGGCTGCCGCCGACGCGCACGCCGAGGCCGCCGGCAAGGTCAAGGAGATCGACGCCGCCGAGGCCGAGTACAAGCGCCAGGTAGACCGCGAGGCCCAGGCTTCCGTCGATGAGGGTAGGGCGCCCAAGGCTCTCAAGAAGCCCGACTTCGACGAAGCTCGGGAAAAGGCTGAGGCAATGGTCAAGGCTCGGCTCGGCGCTGTCCTCGCGGCACGGCGCAGCCTGGACACCCAGGCTGCCGCCGACAGCGAGCTGCAGGCCGCCAAGGACGCCGCCCGGGTGCCTGAGCTGTACTCCGAGACGCTCGGAGCCGTCCAGGCCGCTCGGGCGAGCTTCGCGCGGTTGCTGGAGGCTCGGGACGCCTGGATCAGCCAGCTGGGCGGCAACCCCGACTACGTCGTTCGCTCCCTGCCGTGGCACGGACCGGTCAACGAGGCTCTCGACGCCGTCGAGAAGTGGCTGACCGCAGCGGCCGACCCGATCAACGAGCCGACGATTGACGTTCGCGATGTTGAGCCGTCGATGCAGATCCGCAAGCAGATGGCCCAGGCCGGCGACCTCGACGCGCTCTACAACGTCGAGTTCGCCGAGGGCTTCGCCGTCAGCGAGTTTACGCGCGGCCACCAGCCCGCGCTGATCGCTTCCTACGACCGCCACTGACCACAACGCCGGCGGCGAAACCTCGTCCGCCGGTCTCACTCCTAGAAAGGCCACGACCATGACCAACGCACTCACCACCGCACTCGTCGACGCATTCGCCAAGCACAGCTCGAGGTTGACCGGGGAGCAGAAGGCCGCGCTGATCGCCACGATCACCGCTCAGACCCGCGACGACGACGAGGACGACGGCATCCTCGACACCGCCGAGACCGACGACGACCTCGCCGGCATCTTCGACTGATCGCGACCCCCGCCGGGCGGGCGGGGTAGACCCCTCGCCCGCCCGGCACCACCCGAAGGAAGCAGGACGATGACCACCACCACCAGGACGCCGAAGGGTTTGGGCACCGCCGGGCGCAGGCTCTGGCGGTCGATCCTCGACGACTACGAGCTCGAGACCCACGAGCAGCTCACGCTGCTCGAGGCGTGCCGGATCGCCGACCGGCTCCAAGACCTCACCGATGCGCAGGCCGGCGCCGAGCTGACCACCACCAACTCCCGCGGCGACACCGTGGCGTCGCCGTACCTCGTCGAGGCCCGCCAGCAACAGGTCGTGTTCCTCCGAACGCTCGCCTCGCTCCGGTTGCCGCAGGGCGACGAGGGCGACGAGAAGCGCCCGCAGCGGCGCGGGGCAGCGCGCGGCGCCTACGGCCCTCGGGCGGTGAGCTGACATGCGCCGCCGCCGGCCACGCGGTGAGGTCGTCGTGCCCCTTCCGCGCCTCGCACCCGGCCTCACCCGCACCGAATGGTTGGCAGCGATGCGGGACTGGGCCGATGCCCACGTGGACGGCAGCGAGCGGTGGGCCGTGGCCCACGCGGCTATCAGCGAGATCGAGGCGTTCGAGCTGCCAGCTGACCGGGCAACCGAGATCATCCGGGCTGCAGCCTCGTGGGAGCCAGCCACGTGAGCCAGCGAGACGAGGAGGCGCTGGTCGCCGCGCGGGCCACCCACGCCACGGTGCCGGCCACCCGGGCACTCCTGCGGGGCGTGGGCGCCGAGCGGCCAGCGTGGGGCCCAGGCAAGGCCGACAGCCAGCTCACCGACGCCGTCCACCGCGGTGCGCGGTGCCACGGCGAGGACGAGCTCACCGAGGCTCGCTACCAGGACGATGCGCTGCCGTGGCGGGCCATGTGCATGCTCTGCCCCGTACGCGCCGCCTGCCTGGTCCTCGGGCGCAAGACTTGGGGCTGGGGCGTCCACGGCGGCGTCGCCCTCGTCAACGGGTACGTGGCCGCGGAGGCGGTCGAGGCCGTCAAAATCGCTGGATGGGGTTCAGCCACGGACATCAACATCCGATGCCATGCTTGGCCCCATGTCCTTCCAGCCCATCTCAGAGCGACTCGTGCGCGCCCTCTCCTACGTGAACATCGCGAACCGAGGTGGAAGCGGCCCTACCCCTGACGAGCTCATCGCGTTCGTGGACAATCCTCGATCATCACTCAGCCAGACGCTCCGTGGCTCCATGCAGAGAATGATCGCCGAACTCGCTGGAGAGGCTCCGGTCGACGATGTCCCGACGCGTATGTCCGGACTCGGCTGGGCACGTCAGGACGCTGGACAACGGCTCACTCTCACCGATCTCGGCCGAGCGGTCCTGCGCGGTCTGCGGCTCGAGGAGACCGAGCAAGTTGAGAGCGAGGCCGTCATCATTGGGCCGGATAACCCGCTCCAGTACGCAATGCTGACCCGGGTAGTCGCCGAGGCCGGTGCCGGCCTGTTGTGTGACCCCTACTTCAAGCCAGACATGCTCCAATGGCTCAGCTCTTCGACCTCGATCAGTCGAGTCCTCGTCACGAGGCCTCGCCCGAAGAAGGAGCGCGAGGAGCAGGATCAACTTTTCCCCATCTTCCTCGGCGCGTATTCCCAGGCAGGGCGTATCGAAATCCGCATCACCGAAGACAAATCCTTCCACGACCGCGGCTTGGTTCACGAGAATGGTGACGTTTCGCTCTTGGGCACCTCCTTGACCGGCATCGGCACTCACCTGACGGCGGTCGTCCCACTGCCCGACGTCGCTGGCCGGCCATGGCGCGAGCACGCCGAACGGGTCTGGGGCGAGGCAACGCCTGTTGTGCCGACCGTCAACCTACGGGCAGAGTTGCCGGCGACTCCTGGGGAGCCTGAGACGTCAGCGGAGGAGCCGGCGGACGAGCCAGCGGGGCCTGTTATCCCGGCGTAGGCCCTAGGGACGTTCTACGTCACCTGCATCACGAGCATTGCTACTTGCAACCGCCCTGGCACTCGACCATTTTGGCCCAACTGTGCGCAGCCCTCGATACGCTCCAAACATGGCAAAGACCACTGGGACGACATGGCGGACGCGCGAGTTCTGGGTGGGGCTCATCCTGCTGCTCGCACTGGTCGGAGCCTCTATCGCGTTCCTCTACTTCGTGATCCGCACGGTCGTAGGCTGGTTCACGGCTGCCGAGGGCCCGATCGCACAAGCTTCGATCGGTGCAGCGGCGACCATCGCGGCGGCATCCATCACAGTGATCGTCACCAGGACGCTCGAGGCCAGGCGCGAGGTGCGTCAGGAGCTGCGCTTGCTGTACCGGGAGTCGTACGAGCAGTTCACCGTGATGCTTTTCGGGATGTTAGTGAAGGTCAAGACCAGGCCCGGCCGCCAGGTTGACGGTGATGACCTCGCCCTCATGAACGAGTTCGGCCGTTCCGTCGTACTCAACGGCTCGGACAGAGTGGTTCGAGATTGGGCACGATGGCGCTCCAAAGACTGGATGGCGATCGAAGATCCCAAGGTGAGGGCCGCCGACCAAATGGCGTCGCTGATCTCCCTCATGCTGACGATGCGCGAGGACTTCGGGCACAAGAACAAGACCCTCGGACCGGAAGACATCGGCGCGATCTTCCTCCAGCAGGATGCCCTAGCGATGATCGAGGGGAACAGGTCGGATCACCGGTAGGTGGGCGCAGTCGGGCCGCCCCCCTAGGGACGTTTCAGCCCACCCGCATTCTCAGATGCTATGCGGAACGGTGAGTGGGGGGCCGCCGTGGGGGTCACCCCCGTGGGGGTCGACGACAACAGCGACAGCCACGACAACGACGGCGGCGACGAGCGCCGCGACACCGAGGGCAGCCACGACGACGAGCACGAAAGCCGAGCACGGCCACGACACCGACGACGAGCCACCACGACGGGCCGGCCACGACACCGAGAGCGGCGACAATGACGCGCGGGACGATGGCAGCACGGTGAGCGGGCGCACGACGTAGAGGTCGGCGGCGGCCAGGTGCGCGACGGCCAGCAAGGCCCGTGACGGCGACCCACGACAGCGGCGCGTCGAGGCGGCGAGCTGGTGCCCGCGATGGGTGGTCGGCGCAAAGCCGTGGCCGTCACGACGAGGCCGCCGGCCCCCGCGTCGAGGTGTGGCAGGCACCGACGACAACGGCGGCGACCCCCGATTGCTCGAGAATCGCCGCCGTTGATATCTGGACTAAGAGCGCTGTGCTCTGCTACGTTGACTAGGTCAGACACCCACAATCCGCGTAGTTGCAACGGAAGCGGGATGTCAGCCCCGGACTTCTCAGTCCAGGTAGTCCCGCAGCACCTGCGAGCGGCTCGGGTGGCGGAGCTTGGACATCGTCTTGCTCTCGATCTGCCGGATCCGCTCCCGGGTGACGCCGTAGACCTTCCCGATCTCGTCGAGGGTCTTGGGCTGGCCGTCGCTGAGGCCGAAGCGCATCGAGACGACGCCGGCCTCGCGCTCGGAGAGCGTGTCGAGGACCTGGTGGAGCTGCTCCTGGAGCAGCGTGAAGCTGACGGCGTCCGCGGGGACGACGGCCTCGGAGTCCTCGATGAGGTCACCGAACTCGCTGTCGCCGTCCTCACCGAGGGGGGTGTGCAGCGAGATGGGCTCGCGGCCGTACTTCTGGACCTCGACGACCTTCTCGGGCGTCATGTCCAGCTCCTTGGCGAGCTCCTCCGGCGTGGGCTCGCGGCCCAGGTCCTGGAGCATCTGGCGCTGCACGCGGGCGAGCTTGTTGATGACCTCGACCATGTGGACCGGGATCCGGATGGTGCGGGCCTGGTCGGCCATCGCCCGGGTGATCGCCTGGCGGATCCACCAGGTGGCGTACGTGGAGAACTTGTAGCCCTTGGTGTAGTCGAACTTCTCCACGGCCCGGATGAGGCCGAGGTTGCCCTCCTGGATGAGGTCGAGGAACAGCATCCCGCGACCGGTGTACCGCTTGGCGAGGGACACCACCAGGCGCAGGTTCGCCTCGAGCAGGTGGTTCTTGGCCAGCCGGCCGTCGTGCGCGATCCACTCGAGCTCGCGGCGCAGCTTGGCGGCGATCTTCTCCTCGCCGGCGAGGGTCTCCTCGGCGAACAGACCGGCCTCGATCCGCTTGGCGAGCTCGACCTCCTGCTCGGCGTTGAGGAGGGCGACCTTGCCGATCTGCTTGAGGTAGTCCTTGACCGGGTCCGCGGTGGCCCCGGCGGTGACGACCTGCTGGACCGGCGAGTCGTCGTCGTCGGCGTCCGAGACGATGAAGCCGGTGTCGGCCGCCGTGGGCGATGCCGCGGTCGTCTCCGGGGTCTCCTCGGCAGCTTCTTCGACGTCAGGGACCGCGGTGAGCGACGCGTTGCCGGTGGTGCGACGAGCAGCCGCCTTGGTGGCGGGCTTCTCGTCAGCAGCCTTGGCCGAAACGCTCTTGGCCGGCGCCTTGGCGGCAGCGGTCTTGGTGGCAGCAGGCTTGGCGGCGCTCTTCGCGGGGGCCTTGGTCGCGCTCTTCGCGGGGGCCTTCGCGGGCGCCTTGGCAGTGCTCTTCGCGGGGGTCTTGGCGGCGCTCTTCACCGGTGCCTTCACGGTCTTCGCGCCGGTGGCCTTGGTGGCGGCCGAGGTCGTCGTCTTCGCCGATCCCTGCTTCGCCGGGGACTCGTCGATGGCGACGGTGCTCTCGGTCCGTGCCGCAGCCGCGGCCTGGGTGCCGGGGGCACGACGAGGTGTGTTCTGGGCGTGCGAGGACACAGAGAACCTTTCGGAGGGGGATGGTGGACCAGGCCGCAGGGCCGGTGACGCTCCTACAATTGTACCCGTTAGGAGTCACACTGCCCTGCCAACCGCACCGGGACCGACGTGACAAGCGACGCGTTGTCCGGTACGCCTGTGATAACAGCACCCGGTCCCCTGGAATTCCGACCCGCCGTCCCTCGCCGGCGGGACCGAGCGCCGTCCTAGCCGAAGAACCGCCGGGCCTCAGGCTCGTTCGGCGGCTTGACGGCCAGCACCGGGCACGATGAGTCGAGCAGGATCCGCTGCGCGTTCGAGCCGAGGATGAGCTTGCCCACCGGGGACCGCCGCCGCAGCCCGATGACGATGAGCTCGGCGTCGAACTCCTCAGCAGCCTCGATGAGGTTCGACGCGACGTCGTTGCCGCGCCCGAGGAGCCGCACCTCGTACGGGACCTCGGCGTCGTCGAGGCGGTCGCGCAACGCGTCGAGCTCGGCGTCGACGTCGGCGTGCTCCTCCTGCCGGGACCGGCGCGAGATGACGACGACGACGCGCGCGTCGCGCCGTCGTGCCTCGGCAATACCTGCCTCGAGCGCGGCCTCTCCCTCAGGTGTGGCGACGAAACCGACGACGATCGCCATCCGATGCTCCATCCCGCGCGGCCGGTGCCGTGCCCTCGCTGCCTGTCCGAGTGACGCTACCGGATGGAACCGCGAGTGGTGTGACGTCAGGCACTCGCCGCGTCGTCGACCACCCACCCCGGTGGCAGGTGGTTGGCCACGGCCTGCTGGACCAGCCGGGCGAGCCGGTGGTCCGGGGCGACGGCGAGGCACTGGTCGCTGAGCACGTCCGCCCGGGCGCTGTCGCCGGACCACCACGCCAGCCAGCCGAGCATCCCGAGTGCCGGCGCGGCCGCGACGCCGCCGACTGACGCCGCGGCGTGACGCAGCACAGCGGCCACCGGATCGACCCGCTGCGCGTCCGGCGGACTGCCGCCCGGGCCCATGGCGCCGGCGAACGCGTGGTCGATCTCGCGCATCGTCGGCA
This sequence comes from Georgenia sunbinii, assembly GCF_036421875.1. Taxonomy (NCBI): domain Bacteria; kingdom Bacillati; phylum Actinomycetota; class Actinomycetes; order Allobogoriellales; family Allobogoriellaceae; genus Georgenia; species Georgenia sunbinii. The sequence goes on from NZ_JAZGOL010000001.1 coordinate 591,213, forward strand.
GCCAGGCCGGCCCGGGCGCGAGCGCGACGCACATCGCCGCATCGCGCAGCTGGACGTCCTCGAGGCCGGCGAGCAGGCGGCCCAGCTCCCCGGCGCTGACCCCCTTGCCCTCACTGGTCCGGGCCACCATCCGCCGCCACAGGTGGTGCTGGCTGCGCCGCCACGCAGCCAGCTCGGCGACGGCCTCGATGACTGCCGCGGCGTCGTGCCCCGGGTCCCCCGCCACCCTCCCTTGCAGCATGAGCCGTTGACGACGGCCCTTGCGGTAGGCCCGGCCGGCGGCATCGCGGTGGACCGGGTCCGCCGCAGGCGCGACCCGCAGGCCGTCGCGGCCGGCCACCACGGTCAGCCCCTCGAGGACGAGCGTGGCCGCCATCGAGCCGTACTCCAGGTCACTCAGCGGCGAGACCAGCGGCTCGCACGACGGTCCGGAACCCCACACCCCGTACGCCTCTGCGCCCACCACCCAGGGCCCCGGGGCCTCGCACCAGGTGGTCTCCTCCCGGAGCCTGGCGACCGCGCGGCCGGGCGTCGAAGCGGCGCCGAGCTGGTGCCGCGGCAGGTCGGTGTAGATCACGACCAGGGCATCGGTGGAGCCGTCCACCCCCATCAGCTCCGCCGACTCCGCCAGCGCGGACCCGCCGTGCGTCTCGTCGCCCACGTGCGCGAGGTCCAGCCGCATGACAAGTCCGACCGCGGACCGTGGCGGTCGCATCCCCAGCAGCACGACCGACTCACGGGGCCGGAAGCCGAGCCGGTAGGGCGCGTAGGCGAGGAGATCGACGGGGTTCTTGGTCCGGATGACGGTGTTCATGGCGCCATGGCACACCCCGACCCGCTGGGTCCGCTGCGCCCGAGCAACAGATTGTGGATACGGACAGTGCGGCTGACCGATGTGGAGCACCCGTAGGCTGCCGTCATGCCCGTAGCCATCGACGTCGTCAGCGCTGTCTCCTCCCGCCTGGCGACCGCCTTCGTCACCCACACCGCCCCCTTCACCCACCTCGAGGGCATCACCGAGCTCTTTGGCGCCGGTGAGGCGCTGCTCTCCGGAGGCAAGCGGCTGCGAGCGCAGTTCTGCGTCGCCGGCTGGCGTGCGTTCGGTGGCGCTGCGGTCTCGGCGCAGAGCCCCGCGGTACTCGCCGGCAGCGCGCTCGAGCTCTTCCAGGGCGCCGCGCTCGCGCACGACGACCTCATGGACGGTTCACTCACCCGGCGCGGCCTGCCCGCGGCCCACCGCCGGTTCGCGGCCGAGCACGCCGAGCGGGGCTGGCTCGGCAGCTCGGAGAGCCACGGCGCCGCCGGCGCCATCCTCCTCGGCGACCTGCTGCTGTCGATCTCCTCCACCGAGATGGACGTCGCGCGCGCGGAGCTGCCCGCCGAGGCGTCGCACCGGGCGCGGACGGAGTGGGACCTCATGACGGCGGAGGTCGCCGTCGGTCAGTTCCTCGACGTGCGCTCCCAGGTCCTGCCGTGGCAGCACGACGACGAAGCGGTCGAGCGGGCACTCACCGTCGTACGCCACAAGTCCGCCCGGTACAGCGTCGAGCACCCGCTCGTCCTGGGGGCGGCCCTCGCCGGTGCCGACGACGCCGCCCTGGAGCGGCTGCGCGGCGTCGGGCTGCCGCTCGGGGTGGCATTCCAGCTGCGCGACGACGTGCTGGGCGTGTTCGGTGACCCGGCGGTCACCGGCAAGCCGGCCGGCGACGACCTCCGCGAGGGCAAGCGCACCGTGCTGCTCGCGCTCGCGCTGCGCCACGCCGACGACGCGCAGCGCACCGCCCTCGAGGGCGCCGTCGGCCGCGATGACCTCGGCGACGACGAGGTCGAGGAGATCCGGGCGATCCTGCACGAGACCGGTGCGGTGGACGCGCACGAGGACCTCATCGCCGCTCAGCGCGACGCCGGGCTCGCCGCGCTGGCGGCCATGGATCTCGCGGCCGAGAGCCGGGACGTGCTCACCGAGCTGGCCGTGGCACTGACGAGCCGCCAGGCCTGAGCGACGGCGGCACCGCCGCCGATGCGGGTCGGTTCCCGCGGCAGCGCAGGCAGGCCGGCACGGTGTCGGGCTCCTTTGCCCGCCGCGCGACAGCAGTCGGGCTACCTGGCCGTCGCGCGACAGCCGCCGGGCTACAGCGTCTGAGCGACCCGGCGCACCTCGTGGATCCGCTTGTCGCGCAGCGCCTGGATCGGCGTCGTCCCCAGCGCGGGTTCCTCCGACAGCAGCCAGTGCACGGCCTCGTCCACGGTGAAGCCGGAGTCCTGCAGCTGGATGACGGTGCCGCGCAACGACGCCAGCGCGCGCTTGTGGACCGACAGCGGATCGTCGCCGTCGACGAGGAAGGACGCCGGCACGAGGAACGGCCCGTCCGGCGGGGGCTGCCGCATCCCGGCGAGCACGTTGTCACGCAGGAGGTTGCGGACATCGCGGAGCTTGATGCCCATCGCCTCGGCGACCTCGGGGAGAGAGAGCCAGCCGGTCGAGGAGGTGTCGTCAGAAGTCACCCGAGCACCCTAGTCGTCCTGACCGCCGCTCCGCTTTACGCCACGCAAAGATAACGCTAGTGTCACAGCGATCACATCAGTCACATGCACACCAACTACCCCATTGACCTCAGGCGTCTCTACGCGTCTGCGGCTTGCGGGCGGAGGACAACGATGAAGGCACGCTCCTGGACCGCTGGCCGTACCGGCGTCGGCTTCGCACTGGCCGCCACCACCGTCGCCGCGATGACAGTCCCCGCCGCTGCCGCGCCGGTCACCGGCCACCAGCCCGCGACGCTCGGAGCGACGGCGCTCGCTATGCCGCGGGTGACCGCGCCGACCGCCCTCCCCCAAGCGCCCACCGCGATGAGCTACCGGGTCCAGGCTGGTGACACGGTCAGCCACATCTCCGCTCGCACCGGCACCTCGGTCAGTGCGATCGTGCGCGCCAACAACCTCAACTCCCGCGCGCTCATCAAGGCCGGCCAGCTGCTGCGCATCCCGGTACCGGGCGCCACCGCCGCCGCGCCGTCGAGCTCGCCGTCGAGATCCACCGCGGCCACGTCCCGCAGCCACACCGTGGCCGCCGGGGACACCGTCTCCGCGCTCGCCAAGCGCTACGGCGCCAGCATCTCGAGCATCGTCTCGGCCAACGAGCTCGACTCCCGCGCGCTCATTATCGTCGGGCAGCAGCTGACCATCCCGGGACGCTCGTCGGGCGGCGGCTCCGCCTCGGCGGTCTCGTCCGCAGGCTCCTCGTCGAGCGGCTCGTCGTCGAGCGGCTCGTCGTCGGCCGGCCGCAGCCACACCGTGGCCGCCGGGGACACCGTCTCCGCCCTCGCCAAGCGCTACGGCTCGAGCGTCTCGGCGATCACGTCCGCCAACGACCTCGGCCGCAGCGCCATGATCCGGGTCGGGCAGCGGCTGACCATCCCGAGCAGCTCGTCGGTCGTCCCCGTCTCGTCGATCGTCTCCACGGCGGGCGGCGGTTCGTCGAGCGGGTCCTCGTCGAGCGGCTCGTCGTCGGCCGCCCGCAGCCACACCGTGGCCGCCGGAGACACCGTCTCCGCGCTCGCTCAGCGCTACGGCTCGAGCGTCTCGGCGATCACGTCCGCCAACCGGCTCAGCTCTGGCGCAGTCATCTTCGTCGGCCAGCGGCTGACCATCCCCGCCGGCTCCTCCGGCGGCGGCTCGTCCAGCAGCAGCTCCTCCGCGAGCAGCTCGTCGAGCGGCGAGCAGCTCGTCGGCGACACCTTCCTCGGCCGGACCTACGCCAGCGCCGTCGTCGGCGCCGCGAACACCAACAAGGCCACCCTCAACTCGATGACGGTGCCGTCGCGCGACAGCATGCGCCAGATCGTGCGCGAGACCGCGGTCCAGATGGGCGTCGACCCGGCGCTGGCGCTGGCGGTCGCCCAGCAGGAGTCGGGCTTCGACGCACGGGCCGTCTCCCCGGCCAACGCGGTCGGCACCATGCAGGTCATCCCCAGCTCCGGCGTGTGGGCTTCCGACCTCGTCGGTCGCGAGCTCAACCTGCTCGACCCGCGCGACAACGTCGTGGCCGGCGTGGCCATCCTGCGTCAGCTGCGCCGCGCGGCACCCAGCCTCGACGTCGCGATCGCCGGCTACTACCAGGGCCTCGCAGGCGTCACCCGCAACGGGATGTACCCCGACACCCGCAACTACGTCGCCGGCATCCGCAACCTCATGGGGCAGTACTGAGGCTCGTCAGGGGTGTCCTGACCTCGGTTCGGCCTCCCTCGCCGTAGAATCCGGCACGTGCAGCGCACCGCGAGCGATCCGATGATCGGCCGTCACGTCGACGGCCGGTACGAGGTGACCGCCCGCATCGCGCGGGGCGGGATGGCCACCGTCTACCGCGCCCAGGACCGACGGCTCGACCGCACCGTCGCGCTCAAGGTGATGCACCCGCACCTGGCCGACAGTGCGGACTTCGTCGCCCGCTTCCGGCGGGAGGCACGCTCGGCCGCCCGGCTGACCCACCCGGGGATCGTGGCGATCTACGACCAGGGCTACGCCGACGACGCCAGCTACCTCACGATGCAGTACGTCGCCGGGCCGAACCTGCGCACCGTGCTGCGCGAGGCCGGTGCGCTTCCGCTGGGCAAGGCGCTCGAGCTCATCGCCGGCGTGCTCGACGCGCTCGGCTGCGCCCACCGCGCCGGGCTCGTCCACCGCGACGTCAAGCCGGAGAACGTGCTGCTCGGCCCCGGCGGCAAGCCGATGGTCACCGACTTCGGGCTCGCCCGCGCGGTCACCGAGGCGACCGCCGCCGCGACCGGCCAGGTGCTCGGCACGGTGGCGTACCTCGCCCCGGAGATCGTCACCTCCGGTGTTGCTGACATGCGCGCCGATGTCTACGCCACCGGGATCATGCTGTTCGAGCTCATCACCGGCTCGCAGCCGTTCGTCGGCGACGTGCCGATCCGGGTGGCCTTCCAGCACGTCAACGAGAGCGTGCCGCGCCCGTCAGCGCGCGAGCCGTGGCTGCCCGCCGAGGTCGACGAACTCGTCACCGCGATGACCCAGACCGACCCGGTCGACCGCCCGGCCGACGCCGACCACGCCCTCGAGCTGCTCCGCCGGGTCGAGGCCGCACTGGACCCGGCGACCCTCGCCCGGCGCGCGGACGTCGCACCGGCGCCGCCGCCCGTCGACCACGACGACGGCGATGTCACCACCGCCACACCGGTGAGCGGTACCGTCGCGCTGCCGATCGGTGCGATCCCGGTGCCCGACCCCGGGGCTGCGGAGCTCGCGACCGCTCGCACCCGCCGTCGACGACGACGCCGGATCTTTTCGATGACCGCGCTGCTGCTCATCATCGGTATCGGGGCCGGCGGGACGTGGTGGTGGTTCAACGAGGGGCCCGGCGCCTACACCCAGGTCCCGCAGCTGCTCGGGCTGCCCGAGGACCAGGCCGTCCAGCTGCTCGCTGCTGCCGGACTAGCGCCGGAGCTCGAGCGCGACCACCACGACACCGCGCCGCAGGGCGAGGTCTTCGCGTCCCGGCCGGCCCCCGGCGAGCCGGTGCGCACCGACGGCACCGTCGTCGTCCAGGTCTCACGCGGCATCCTCATGGTCGAGGTGCCGCCGCTGGCCGAGCTCACCGAGGACGAGGCACTGGCGGCACTGGAGGACGCCGGGCTCACCGTCGGCGAGATCTCACGGCCATGGGCCGACGACGTCGCCGAGGGTACCGTCATGTCCTCCGCGCCGGCCGCCGCCGAGACGGTTCCGCACAACGAGCCGGTCGACCTGGAGATCTCCGCCGGCCGCGAGCCCGTCGAGCTGGTCTCCGTCGTCGGCGCCGAGCAGGCCACCGCCGAGTCGGACCTCGAGGACGCCGGCCTCACGGCTGCGGTCAGCGAGGAGTACAGCGACTCGGTGGTCGCCGGCCGGGTCGTCCGGCAGGACCCTGCCCCCGGGGAGGACGTCCAGCTCTACCGCGGGGACAACGTCGACGTCGTCGTGTCCCTCGGCCCCGAGCCGATCGCGCTGCCCGACGTCGTCGGCGAGCAGATCGGCTCCGCACGCGAAGAGCTCGAGGCAGCCGGTTTCGTCGTCGACGACCAGCGCCTGCTCGGCGGCATCTTCGGCACCGTGCACAGCATGTCCCCCAGCGCCGGAGAGCTGGCGGTCCCCGGCTCGACCGTCACGCTGCGGTACGTCTGAGCCCCGGGCACCACCGCACCCCGGGCTGGGACCTAGGTCTCGCCCGCGGATTTCTTCCGGCTATTGCAACCCCACATCTTGTGGTCGACGCCGCGACACACCCCTACGGATAGTGGTTCGTCGAGGTCCCGGCGAGAAGGCTCGAAGTCGTCAGCTTCAGCCGATCGACCGAAGGACCACCATGACCAGTACCGAGGACACCCGCATCGCCGTCGACGTCGTCCCCACCATCGAGGAGTACCTCGACCGCTCCGACTGGCGGGTCAACGCCAACGCCAACCAGGGCTACTCGCTGGGCGGCATGATGCTCAACACGTCCGGCAAGGTGATCGCGAACTACTGGCTGAGCCGGGTCTACGCGCCCGCGGCCGGCACCGCCCACCGCGAGGGCGACATCCACATCCACGACCTCGACATGTTCGCCGGCTACTGCGCCGGATGGTCGCTGCGGCGCCTGCTCGAGGAGGGCTTCAACGGCGTGCCCGGCGCGCTCTCCGCCGGCCCGGCCAAACACTTCTCCTCCGCCGTCGGGCAGGTGGTCAACTTCCTCGGCACGCTGCAGAACGAGTGGGCCGGCGCCCAGGCGTTCAGCTCCTTCGACACCTACATGGCGCCGTTCGTGCGGCTCGACGCGATGTCCTACGAGGAGATCCACCAGTGCATGCAGGAGCTCATCTACAACCTCAATGTGCCCTCGCGGTGGGGCACCCAGACCCCGTTCACCAACCTCACCTTCGACTGGACCTGCCCGGAGGACCTGCGCGACCATGTGCCGCTCATCGGCGGTGAGCCGTGCGACTTCAGCTACGGCGAGCTCCAGCCCGAGATGGACCTCATCAACCGGGCCTACATGGAGGTGATGACCGCTGGCGACGCCAACGGCCAGGTGTTCACCTTCCCCATCCCCACCTACAACATCACCAAGGACTTCGACTGGGACGCGCCGAACACCGAGCGGCTGTTCGCGATGACGGCCAAGTACGGCCTGCCGTACTTCCAGAACTTCATCAGCTCCGACCTCGACCCGGGCATGATCCGCTCGATGTGCTGCCGGCTGCAGCTGGACCTGCGCGAGCTGCTCAAGCGCGGCAACGGCCTGTTCGGCTCGGCGGAGCAGACCGGCTCGCTCGGCGTGGTCACCGTGAACATGGCACGCCTGGGCTACCTGCACGCTGCAGACGAGGCCGGCCTCATCGCCCGGTTCGACGAGCTCATCGACATCGCCTCGGCGACCCTCGAGGTCAAGCGGGTCGTCATCCAGCAGCACATCGACGGCGGGCTGTTCCCGTGGACCAAGCGGTACCTGGGCAACCTCGACAACCACTTCGCCACCATCGGGGTCAACGGCCTCAACGAGATGGTCCGCAACTTCACCCTCGGCGAGCTCGACATCACCGCCCCCCGCGGGCACGACATGGCGGTGCGGGTGCTCGACCACGTGCGGGACCGGATGGTCGAGCTGCAGGAAGCCACCGGGCACATGTACAACCTCGAGGCCACCCCGGCAGAGGGGGCGACCTACCGCTTCGCCAAGGAGGACCGCCGCCGCTACCCCGGGATCCTCCAGGCCGGCACCGAGACCAACCCGTACTACACCAACTCCTCCCAGCTGCCGGTCGGCTTCACCGACGACCCGTTCGAGGCGCTCGAGCAGCAGGAGGAGCTGCAGTCGAAGTACACCGGTGGGACGGTGCTGCACCTGTACGTGAACGAGCGGATCTCCTCGGCGGCCGCCTGCAAGGAGATCGTGCGCCGCTCGCTGGAGAACTTCCGGCTGCCGTACATCACCATCACGCCGACGTTCTCGGTGTGCCCGAACCACGGCTACCTCACCGGTGAGCACCACGGCTGCCCGCGGTGCGCCGCCGAGAACCCCGGCGCCGAGCCGGTCGGCTGCGAGGTGTGGACCCGGGTGATGGGGTACTTCCGGCCGGTGAGCTCGTTCAACATCGGCAAGAAGGGCGAGTACGCGGAGCGCACGATGTTCACCGAGGACGCCGCGGCCGGCTCCGGCCACGCCCTACCGGTGGGCAGCGCGCGATGAGCGCCGTCGCGGCAGGCGCCGGGCCGCGCACCGGCAGCTCACCCCGCCGGCACCGGGCGGCCGAGCTGCAGATCGCGGGCCTCACCCCGATGTCCACGGTGGACTGGCCCGGGCGCCTCGCCGCGACGGTGTTCTGCCAGGGCTGCCCGTGGGACTGCTCCTACTGCCACAACCCCACGCTCATCCCGGCCCGCACCCCGGGCAGGGTGCCGTGGCAGCAGGTGCTCGACCTGCTGGGCCGACGACGGCGGCTGCTCGACGCCGTCGTCTTCTCCGGCGGCGAGGCCACCCGGCAGCTCTCGCTGGGCCCGGCGATGCGCCAGGTCCGCGCGCTCGGCTTCCAGGTGGGGCTGCACTCGGCCGGCCCGTACCCGCGCCGGCTGGCGGCGGTGCTCGACGACGTCGACTGGGTGGGCCTGGACCTCAAGGCGCTGCCGGCCGACTACGACGACGTCGTGCGCCGGCCGGGCGCCGAGAAGCTCGCCTGGGAGTCGCTGACCGCCGTCGTCGCCGCCGAGGTGGCCCACGAGGTACGCACGACCATCGCGCCCGGCTCCCCCGCCGCGCGCGACGCCGTCGCGATCGCCCGCCGGGCGCGCGACGCCGGGGCGCGGTCCTTCGTGCTGCAGGTGGTGCGGACCGCCGGCACCCGCGAGGAGTTTGTCGCCGACTACGAGCGCGCCGACCACCGCGCGTGGCGAGCCACCGTCGCACGCCTGGACGAGGAGATCCGCGCGCTCGGCCTCCCCCACTACACCCTCCGCGACGCCTGACCGGGCGCCAGTCCGGTGGCATCACCCGGGGCGAGCGTTCGGTCCGGGGCGCGGGCGACGCTAGAGTTCACCAAATGTCGTCACCGTTGGAGCACGCCCACGTCCTCATCACCGGGGCCACCGGATTCGTGGGGCAGGCCGTGCTGGAGCAGCTGCTGGCCGAGTACCCCACGACCCGGGTGAGCCTGCTCATCCGTCCTCGCAAGGAGCTCACCGCCGAGCGTCGTGCGCAGAAGCTGCTGCGCAAGCCGGTGTTCAAGAACTGGCGCCGGCACGTCGGTGAGGACGTCGCGGCTGCCCGGTTCGCCGAGCGCGTCAACGTCATCTCCGGCGACCTCGAGGACGTGCCGGAGCTGCCCACGGACCTCGACGTCGTCATCCACTCCGCCTCGACGGTCTCCTTCGACCCGCCGGTCGACGAGGCGTTCCAGGCCAACGTCGGCGGCGCCCTGTCGCTCTACGGTGCGCTGGCGCGGACCGGCTCCTCACCGCACGTCGTCCACGTCTCCACCAGCTACGTCGCCGGGCTGCGCAAGGGCGTGGCCGAGGAGCGTGCGCTGAGCCACACCGTGGACCGGGAAGCAGAGATGCGCTCCGCACTCGCGGCCCGCGCCCAGGCGGAGAAGGCCTCCCGCCGGCCTGACGTCCTCGGCCCGCTGCTGCGAGAGGCGCAGCGTGAGCACCGGCGCGCCGGGGCGAACGCCGTCGCCGCTGCCACCGAGGACGCCCGCAGCGGCTGGGTGCACGACCAGCTCGTCGAGCACGGCCTCACCCGTGCGCAGTCGCTCGGCTGGACCGACATCTACACCTTCACCAAGGCGATGGGCGAGCGGGTCGCCGAGGACCTCTGGCGGGGCGCCGGGCACCGGCTCTCGGTGGTCCGGCCGACCATCATCGAGTCCTCGCTGCGCACGCCGTACCCGGGCTGGATCGACGGGTTCAAGGTCGCCGACCCGCTCATCGCCGCCTATGGCCGCGGCCTGCTGCCGGAGTTCCCGGCACTCGCGGACAGCATCCTCGACGTCATCCCGGTCGACTTCGTCGTCAACGCGATCCTCGCGGCTGCAGCAGCACCGCCGGCCGCCGGGGAGGCGAGCTACTACCAGGTGTCCTCGGGCATCACGAACCCGCTGCGCTTCGGCCAGCTCTACCAGCTCGTCCGCGAGTACTTCTCCGCGCACCCGCTGCGCGACGCCACCGGCTCGCTGGTCTCCGTGCCGTCCTGGTCGTTCCCGCACCGCGGTGCGGTCGAGCGCGCCCTCGGCCGTCGCGAGCAGCTGGTGGACATCGCCGACCGCGCCGTCGGGCGGCTGCCGGCCAACCCGCGCACCCGGGAGTGGATCTCCTCGCTGTACAAGGCCCGGCGTGACCTGGGCACGCTGCGCAAGTTCACCTCGCTCTACCAGCCGTACACCCAGACCGAGGTGATCTTCGACGACGCCCGCACCCGGGAGCTGCACGCCTCGCTGCCGGCCGACCGGCAGGCAAAGTTCGGTTTCGACGTCAACGACATCGACTGGTCGCACTACCTGCAGCAGGTCCACATCCCGAACGTGCCCGGCCTCATGCGTGAGTCGCGCGGCAGCGCCACCACCGCGGCCCAGCAGCCGCTGCCGCAGCGCGACGACGTCGTGGCGGTCTTCGACCTGCAACGCACCGTTCTCGCCGCCACCCTCGTCGAGCAGTACCTCTGGGTGGAGCTCGCGACGCAGCCGCCCGCGTCCTGGCCGAAGTCGCTGGCCAACCTCGTGGCGCTGGGCCCGCGATACCTGCAGGCCGAGCAGCGCGACCGCGGTGACTTCATCCGCACCTTCATGCGCCGGTACGCGGGCATCGACGAGGCCGAGCTGCGTGCCGCGATCGCCGAGCACGTGCAGGACTCGTTGCGCCGTGACGTGCTCACCGAGGCCGTCGAGCGGATCCGTGCCCACCGTGCCGCCGGGCACCGCACCGTGCTGGTCACCGGGGAGATCGGCGTCTTCGTCGAGCCTCTCGCGGGACTGTTCGACGTCGTCGTCGCCGGCACGATGGAGACTGGGGACGACGGCCGCTGGACCGGTCACCTGGAGACCTCACCGCTCGTCGGGGAGGCCCGGGCCGCGTGGCTCACCCGGTACGGCCGCGACGAGGGGCTCGACCTCTCGGCGTCCTACGCCTACGGCGACGCCTACGCCGACCGGCCGTGGCTCGAGGTCGTCGGCCGGCCGAACGTGGTCAACCCCGATGCCCAGCTCTACCGCTACGCGCGCGCCCAGCGGTGGCCGGTCCACACCTGGACCACCACCCTCGAGGGCCGCCTCACCCCGGTGGTGCGCAGCCTGAGCCGGGCCCGGCAGTCATGACGGTGCTCACCGGGCGTGCGCTGGTCACCGGCGGCACGTCGGGCCTCGGCCTGGAGTTCGCTCGTGCGCTGGCGGCGCGGGGCTGCTCGCTGGTGATCGTCGCCCGAGACGCCGAGCGGCTCGCGAAGACGGCCGACCAGCTGCGGTGGCGCTACGGTGTCGAGGTGGAGACGCTGGTGGCGGACCTGGCCGCTCGCGACGACGTCGACGTGGTCGCGGCGCGGCTGACCGACGCCGGCTCCCCGGTGGACATCCTCGTCAACAACGCCGGCCACGGCCTGCACGTCCCGCTGCTCGCCGAGGACACCAGCCCCATCGAGCAGGCGCACGACGTCATGATCCGGGCGGTGCTCGTCCTCGGCGGCGCCGCCGGCCGGGCGATGGTCGCGCGTGGCCGCGGCGTCATCATCAACGTCGGATCGGTCGCCGGCCTCATCCCGATGGGTGCCTACTCCGCGCTCAAGGCCTGGGTGCGCACCTACTCCGAGTCGCTCTCGGTCGAGCTCGCCGGCACCGGGGTGCAGGCCACCGCGCTGCTGCCCGGCTGGGTCCGCACCGAGTTCCACGGCCGGGCCGGCATCCGCACCGGGTCCATCCCGAACGTCCTCTGGCTCGAGGCCGACCGGGTGGTAGCCGACGCGCTCACCGCCGTCGAGAAGGGCAAGATCCGCACGGTCCCCTCGACCCGCTTCGCCGTGCTCGCGTTCCTCGCCGAGCACGCCCCGCGGCCGCTCGTGCGCCGCGCGACGCAGCTGATCAAGGGAGGACGGGCGTGAGCAACGACGACGCCACCGACCCTCGGCGCGAGGACCCCAGCCCCGGGGAGACGCTGCGCCGCTACCACGCCGGGTGGCACCGGTCGCTGCGCTTCGTCGCGCAGCGGATGGTGCTGCGCCCGGTCGTCTCGGCCGTCACGAGCACCAAGGTGGAGGGCACCGACAACGTCGACGGCGTCGACGGACCGTTCGTGCTGGTCGCCAACCACAACAGCCACCTCGACACCGCCGTCATCGTCGCCCACCTGCCCTACCGGCTGGTCAAGCACCTCGCGGTGGGCGCCGCGGCGGACTATTTCTACGCGCGCTGGTGGATCAAGGCGACCACCTCGCTGTTCTTCAACACCTACCCCATCGCGCGCAGCGGCGGAGCGAAGCGGCGCGGCAAGGGCATGTCCTGGCGCCTGGTGAGCGAGGGGGTGCCGGTCATGCTGTTCCCGGAGGGCACCCGCTCCCGGGACGGGTCGATGCGGCCGTTCAAGCCTGGTGCTGCGGCGCTGGCGATCACGGCGACGATCCCCTGCGTGCCGGTCGCGCTGCTGGGCACGCACGAGGCGATGCCGGTGGGCAGGGCCTGGCCCGCACCGGGACGCCCCGACGTCCGGGTACTCGTCGGCCGACCGATGCGCCCCCGCCCCGGGGAGCGGCCACGGGAGTTCAGCGACCGGGTAGCTGCCCGGATCTCGACGATGATGACGATGCAGACGCCGTACGTCCTCGACGACGGTTCAACACCGCGGCCCGGGGAGACCGGGACCGCCCAGGAGGAGGCCTCGTGAAGGGTGTCGCGCACCAGAAGTGGTGGGGATGGGGAGTCGAGGGCGTTGCCTTCAACTACCGGGACAAGCCGAAGATGGCGCCGTTCGTCCTGGAGAAGATCGGCCTGGACCTCGGCAAGCCGGCCACCCCGCCACCGTCCTTCGAGGACCTGCAGGTGCCGGCCTCCCGACTTCCCGAGGACCTCGGTGCGGCGCTGGCCGACGCCGTGGGCGCCGACCGCGTCGTGGTGGACGACCTCGACCGGGTGGTGCACACCTACGGCAAGGGCCTGGCTGACCTCGTGAAGATCCGGGCCGGCGTGCTGCCCCGCGTGCCCGACGTCATCGTCTACCCCGCCGACGAGGACGAGGTCCGCGCGGTGGTGGACACGGTGGTCGCCGCCGGTGCGGTGCTCATCCCGTTCGGCGGTGGCTCGAACATCTCCGGGTCGCTCACGCCCCCGGTCGACGAGGAGCGCCCCGTCGTGTCCCTCGACCTCGGGCGCCTCAACCGGGTGCTGGAGATCGACGAGGACGCCGGGCTGGCCCGGATCCAGGCCGGTGCGCTCGGCCCCGACCTCGAGGAGCAGCTCAACAACCGCGGCTGGACGATGGGTCACCAGCCCGACAGCTTCCGCCACTCCACCCTCGGCGGCTGGATCGCGACGCGGTCCTCGGGCATGCAGTCCGACAAGTACGGCGACATCGCCGACATCACCCGCGGCCTGCGCGCGGTGCTGCCCGGCAAGGTCGTCGTGCTGCGGCCGCTGCCCAGCTACTCCTCCGGACCCAGCGTCCGCGAGATGATCCTCGGCTCCGAGGGGCGCCTGGGCGTCATCACCGAGGCATGGGTCAACGTGCACCGGATGCCGGAGAACCGCGACATCATCGCCTACCTCTTCCCCAACTGGGGCAACGCGATCAAGGCGATGCACGCGATCTCGGTCTCCGACGCGGCGCCCACCGTCACCCGGGTCTCGGACTCCAACGAGACGTCGTTCTCCCTCGCCACCCAGAAGGCGTCCAAGGGCGTCAAGGGCAAGGTGCAGGGCGCGCTGTTCGACGTCCTCGAGCGCCGTGGCTGGGACCTGACCAAGGCGTGCCTGTCCTACGTCGGCTACGAGGGCGGCACCGCGAAGACCAAGGCCGAGAAGGCGATCATCGGCAAGATCATCCGGCAGCACGGCGGCATCAAGCTCGGCCGCGGCCCCGGCGCGCTGTACGACCAGAAGAAGTTCGACACCCCGTACCTGCGTGACTTCCTGCTCGACATCGGCGCTCTCGGTGACGTGTCCGAGACCGCCATGCCGTGGTCTCGGATCATGAACCTCTACAGCCAGACCGTCCGGGCGGCGAAGGAGGCCTACGCGTCGCTGGGGGTGCAGGGGTACGTCATGTGCCACCTGTCGCACAGCTATCACTCCGGGGCCTGCCTCTACTTCACCTTCGCGTTCGCGCCGGGCCACGAGGGCGCCGAGGAGCAGCTCGAGCAGTACTGGGTGGTCAAGCGGGCGATCCAGCAGTCGTTCGTCGACCACGGCGGCACCATCTCCCACCACCACGGGGTCGGGACCGACCACGCGCCGTGGCTCGAGGAAGACATCTCCCCCGCCGGCGTCGACCTCCAGGTGGCGCTGATGCGCGGCGTCGACCCGGACCGTCAGCTCAACCCCGGAACGATCCTCCCGCCGCACCGCGAGTGGTGAGGCGGCCGTCGTCCGGCGCGGGCCGCGTGCCCGCGCCGGACGACGGCTGGGGAGTCACGCCGTCGACCGTGCGAGATCGGCGCGGTGACCCGCCTTGTGGCGCGACGGGACACCTCGGCCGAGCAGCACGGAGCCGATGACCGCGAGCAGCGCCGGAGCCAGAGCCAGCAGCGGGAGCGCAGCGGTCGACCACAGGGCGACCGCACCGCTGCCGGCGGCCGCCCCGAGGGCCAGTCCGAGGTTCATCGCGACCGGCATGAGCGTGCCCGCGGTCGCGCGGTGCTCGCTACCCGCCAGTGCCATCACCCTTGCCTGCACCGCCGGACCGACCGCGCCGACCGCAAGCCCCCATACCGCGATGACGAGCACGTCAACAGCGCCGTGGTGCCCGAGCGCCGGCAGCCCCGAGAGGCTGATGGCCATCGCCAGCGCGACCACGACCAGGACGCCAGTGGGGTACCGGTCACTGGTGACGCCGACGAACCCAACCCCACCGGCCCCGACCAGCCCGAAGAGCAGCAGTAGGACAGGCGTGGGTACGGCACTCGGCTCGAGCAGCTCCGCGACGAAGGTGAACGGCGCGAAGTGCGCGACGAGGAGCAGCCCACCCACTCCTGCGGTGGCGAGGACGGGCCACAGCGCTCGGCGCGACGACGTTGCCGCGACCTTGTCGTCGTCGTCACCCACCACGACCGGGTACCGCTGCAGCACCACGACGACGGCCACCGCGGCGATCAGGCCCAGCACACCGATCCCGGCGAACGGGGCCCGCCAGCCGGCGAGCTCGGCGACGGCGTTCCCAGCCGGGATGGCGGCGACGGTGCCGAGCATCCCGCCGAAGAGGACGATGGCCGTGGCGCGGGCGATCCGCTGCTCCGGCACGATCGAGGCGGCGTGGGCGTTGATCGTCGACCACAGCAGGCCGGTGGCCCCTGCTGCGACGAGGCGCGAGGCCATGGCCGAGCCGTATGTGTCCGCCGTCGCGGTCACCAGGGTGGCCACCCCGAAGACCGTGAGCGCACCGGCGATCACGGTGGGTCGGTCCAGCCGCGCCGTGAGCCGGGTCAGCGGGAAGCTCGCCACCACCACCGTCGCGGCCCAGGCCGAGACGAGGAGCCCGGCCCGAGCCAGCGACACGTCCAGGTCGGTGGCCATCGCCGGGAGCACGGCGGTCGGCATCATCTCGCCGCTGACCACGACGAGCACGGTCAGCGCCATGGTCACCAACGCTGCCCACGGCAGTCGCTCCACGGCGTCGACCGCGGGCCGGGTATCGGCGGCGGGCTGCGTGTAGCGCCGTCCGTCCTGCTGCTGTGCGTCCATGACCCAGATGCTAAAGTCTGACATTAATGTCAATGTCAAGCCCCGAGGACGTGCGGCGATGAAGATCGGCGAGCTGGCCCACCGGACCGGGGTAGCGCCCCGGCTGCTGCGCTACTACGAGCAGCAGTGCCTCATCACCGCGGCGCGTTCGGACAACGGCTACCGCGCCTATGCGGAGTCGGATGTCGAGCGGGTCGTGCGGGTCGCTGGCCTCGTCCGCTCCGGTGTTCCCACCAGGCTGGTCCGGGCGATCCTCGACCTCGAGAACGTCGGCTCCGCGGAGCTGGCCGCGACCTGCTCCCGCAACGTCGCAGAACAGCTCGCCGCGGAGCTGGCGGAGATCGAGAGCCGGATCGCCTGCCTGACCCAGAGCCGCGACACGATCCGCGGCTTCCTCGAACAGACCGAGCACAGCGCCGTGCTCAGCCCCACGCCCTGACCCGAGCCTAGCCAGCGACCTGGAGCACGAAGTCGGTCCGCGGTGAGCGGAGCGTGAACCCCACTCGCTCGAGAGTGACGCGGATCGGGTCGTTCGCCACCGCGACGCTCGCGGTCGCCTCGCCCACTCCGGCCGCCGACGTCGCCGCGAGCATCGCCCTGCTCAGGGCCACGCCCACGCCCCGGCGGCGGGCCACCGGCGCCACCCCGAGGTATCCGAGGCACCAGTCGTCGGGGTACGGCTGGATCGCGGCGATGCCGTCGAGCCCCTCGGGTCCGAGGTGGGCGAGCCACGGTACCGACAACGCGCCACCCGACATCATGTCGCGGTACGCGACGGCGGCGTCCCGGGCGCCCAGCGCGGCAACCTGGTCCCGGTCGTAGTCGTCGAGGCTCTCAGCCATCGCGGCGGCGATCACCGTCACCACCCGCGGGTCGGAAGGATCCACCTCGACGACGTCGTCCGGCCGGGCCGTGACGACCGGCTGCGCCGTCAGCTCGAGGCGGTCACCGTCCGGTGACCAGCCAGCAGCGACGAGCGCCGCACGCTTCTGCCGCGGTGCGGGCTCGTCGGCGTCGACCACCGTCGTCTCCACGGTCGCAAGGCCTGCCGACCGGGCTGCCTCTGCGACGCCGTCGAGCAGCACGCGGTAAACGCCTTCGATGTCGGATCGGTCGGGCGGGACCTGGAAGGCGTGGGCGAGGTTGGTACCGCCCGGCAGGCTGATGATCGTGACCCGGGCGACGTCTGTGCCGTCGATGTCGGCGACCATCAGATGCGCAGGACGGACCGAACCGCGGGCGAGGTGTCCCTGCAGCCGCGCCAGGTCCGCCGCCGGATCGGGCGCGAGCTCGCTGAAGCGCTCGGGTGTCGCCGTGGAGAGGTGGACCATGGAGAACTGCTCCTCGTCAGGTGTCACGGTGTGACGGTGCCACAGTGTGACGGCCCACGTTAACGAGCGGCAGTGCCTTCGACCAGCTGATATCTCGCCGCCGGCTACTCCTGGTGGGAGTACCGCTCCTCACGCCACGCGTCACCCCGCAGGTGGTAGCCGCGCGACTCCCAGAAGCCACGCTCCGCCTCCGGCTCGGTGACGTAGTTCCAGCCCCGGACCCACTTGGGTCCCTTCCAGCTGAACAGGTGCGGCAGGATCAGCCGGAGCGGCCCGCCGCGTTCGTCACTCAGCGGCGTGCCGTCGTGATGGGTGGCGAGCACCGCCCGCGCCGATGCGAGGTCCTCGATCCGGATGTTGGCGCTGTACCCGAACTCGGCGAACACGACGACGTCACCAGCACCGTCCGCCGGCGGCACCGCCGCGAGGACGTCGCGGGCCGCCACGCCCGACCACCGCTCGTCCAACGTGCTCCACCGGGTGGAGCAGTGCAGGTCGGCCACCACGTCGAGCGGCGACAGCGCCAGCAGCTCCGGCATCGTCAGGGTGTGCTCGACGCCGTCGTGGGTCGCACCACCGATGGTGAAGCGCCACCTCTCCGGCCGTGGTCGCGGCACCGGGCCGTAGTGCATGACCGGCGCCTGCGGCAGCAGGTGTTGTCCCGGCGGCAAGCTCCGTTCCGGTGGCAGCTCGATCGCACCGGGACCTGTCATCACGCGCCCCGGAGCATCTCCGACACGGCGAAGGCCATCTCCAGCGACTGCTGGTGGTTGAGCCGCGGGTCGACAAGAGTCTCGTACCGCCTGCTCAGCGCGCCCTCGTCGATCTCCTCGCTACCACCGAGCACCTCGGTCACGTCGTCGCCGGTGAGCTCGACGTGCAGGCCGCCGGGGACCGTCCCGGCCTCGTCGTGGGCCTCGAAGAAGCCCTTGACCTCGTCGAAGATGGTCGCGAACCTGCGGGTCTTGTACCCGCTGGGTGAGGCGAAGGTGTTGCCGTGCATCGGGTCGCACACCCAGGTGACCGGGCTGCCCTCCGCGTTGACCTTGGCCAGCAGCGGCGGCAGCTTCTCGCGGATCTTCTCCGCGCCCATCCGGGTGATGAAGGTGAGCCGGCCCGGCTCCCCCTCGGGGTTGAGCTTCTCCTGCAGCGCCAGCGCGACCTCCGGGGTGGTGGTCGGACCCAGCTTGACCCCGATCGGGTTGCGCACGCGGGACAGCAGGTCGACGTGGGCGCCGTCGAGGTCGCGGGTACGCTCGCCGATCCACAGGAAGTGCGCCGAGGTGTTGTACGGCAGCCCGGTGCGCGAGTCGATCCGCGTCATGGCGCGCTCGTAGTCGAGCAGCAGTGCCTCGTGGCTGGAGTAGAAGTCCACCGTGCGCAGTGCGTCGAAGTCGGCGCCGGCGGCGGCCATGAACCGCACTGCCCGGTCGATCTCCGCGGCGAGCTGCTCGTAGCGCTTGTAGGCCGGGTTGGACGTGAAGCCGCGGTTCCACTCATGCACCCGGCGCAGGTCGGCGAAGCCGCCGCCGGAGAACGCCCGGATGAGGTTGAGGGTGGTCGCGGAGCGGTGGTAGGCACCGAGCAGCCGGTTCGGGTCCGGCGTGCGGGACTCCGGGGTGAACGCGTGGCCGTTGACCGCGTCGCCGCGGTAGGCGGGCAGCTCGACGCCGTCGCGCAGCTCGTTGTCGCTGCTGCGCGGCTTGGCGTACTGCCCGGCCATCCGGCCCATCTTGATCACCGGCATGCTCGCGCCGTAGGTCAGCACGATCGCCATCTGCAGGATCGTCTGGATCTTGTTGCGGATGTTGTCGGCTGTGGACTCGGCGAAGGTCTCGGCGCAGTCACCTCCCTGCAGGAGGAACGCCTCGCCGCGAGAGGCGGCCGCGAGCTCTCCGCGCAGGCTGTCCGCCTCGCCGGCGAACACCAGCGGCGGAGACGCGGCGAGCTCATCGGTGACGGCGCGCAGCTCCTCGGTGCTGCGCCACGCCGGCTGCTGCTTGGCGTTCAGCTCACGCCAGTGGTCCAAACCGCTGAGAACAGCGGGATCTGCTTCTACGCTCACGCCGTCAGGATACGCGAGTCCCGAGACGTGGGACGCCCGCGGTCCGCAGGCTGAGCAGTTCGCCCGTGCCCGGGGTGCCGACGTGGCGTTCCCGGGCACGGGCGACGACGATCAGTGCTCGACCGGAGCGCCCGCAACGACGTCCTGGCCGATGCTCGCCATGAGCTCGCCGAACCACGGCTGGCTGATGTCGAAGGCCTTGCCACCGGCGATGCGCGGGAAGGCGATCGTCGTCAGCTCGTCGTTGTTCTCCTCGTCGTGGCCGATGACGCCGGAGACGTCGCCCAGCGCGCTGTCGACGGCGAGGTCGACCATCGAGCGGATGAGCTCGAGGTCCTGCGCGTTGGCCGGGGCCGACCGGGAGAAGTAGCCCGACTTCTGCACCATGACCTTCTCGGCCCCGATGAGCTCGGCGAACTGCTTGGCGAACCACTGCCCGGGGTTGATGGTGTCGAGCTTGACGTGACCGAACGGGTCGCGCTGCACCTCTTCGCCCTTGGCCTCGAGCTCGGCGATGATCTCCGGCACGCCGGCACCCTCGGAGAGGAAGATGTTGACGTTGCCGATCTCGTCCATGATGCCGCGGAGCCGGGTGGCCTCCGCCTCGAGGTCGAGCTTGAGCTCGGGCAGGAACACCGCGTGGACGTCCCAGCGCTGCTTGCTCAGCCCGGAGCTGGGGTTCCACTGGGGGCGCTGTGCGACCCAGTCGTGGTAGTCCTCGGCGGCCGCGGCGGTGAGCCAGCCGCAGTGGCGGCCCATGACCTCGTGGACGATGAGCATCCGCGGGTTGGAGCGGTGCTCGCCGATGATGTTCTGCGCGAAGCGGCTCGCCTGCTCGGCGGCGGTGAGCGCGCCGAGCGACTGCTTGATCGGGACGATGTCGTTGTCGATGGTCTTCGGCAGGCCCACGACCGTCATGTGGTAGCCGTTGTCCTCGAGGTACGCGGCGAGGTCTGCCGCGGTGATGTTGGTGTCGTCACCACCGATGGTGTGCAGGACGTCGACGCCGTCGGCGCGGAGCTGCTCGGCCGCCACCTGCAGCGGGTCCTGGCCCTCTTGGACCAGGCCGCGCTCGACGAGGTTCTTGGCGTTGGTCAGCTTGACCCGGCTGTTGCCGATCGGGCTGCCACCGAAGTCGTGGAGGACGCCGGCGTTGGCCCGGGCCTCGTCGTCGATGACGATCTTCGTACCCGTGAGCAGGCCGTGGTAGCCGTACTGGTAGGCGATGATCTCCACGTCAGGGGCGACCGCGGTGTAGCGCTCGATCAGGCCGCCGACGGCGGAGGACAGACAGGGGGCGAAGCCGCCTGCGGTGAGCAGTGCGACACGACGGACCGACATCAAGATCCCTTCTTGGTTCGATGGCCGCCGCTGGGCGGCCCGGCGAACGGGGATCCCGTTCGCGTCCCCGCCATCCTAGTTCGCGTCGGAGGGGCGGTCGGGGTCGGAGCCGTCGTCGGCGGCGTCGAGCAGCTCCTTGCCGCGGGCGATCTCCGCCTCGGTGGGCTCGGGCACCGTGGTGGCCGGCGCAGCACGTCCCCCGGGGGCGACCGGCCGGGGCGCGACCGGGCGGGTGGCGGCCCGCTCGGCAGCGCCCATCTTCGCCTTGACGGTCGCCGCGTAGCCGTCGACGTACTCCTGGCCGGAGATCCGCATGATCTCGTACATGATCTCGTCGGTGACCGAGCGCAGCACGAAGCGGTCGTTGCTGAGCCCCGCGTACCGGCTGAAGTCCAGCGGCTCACCGATGACGATGCCCACCGGCCGCAGCCGTGGGATGCGGGTGCCGATGGGTTGGGCGATGTTGGTGCCGATCATGGCGACCGGCAGCACCGGTGCCCCGGACTCCAGCGCCAGCCGGGCGACGCCGGTCTTTCCCCGGTAGAGCCGGCCGTCGGGGCTGCGGGTCCCCTCGGGGTAGATGCCGAACAGGTCGCCGCGCTGGAGCCGCGCCAGGCCGGTGCGCAGCGCCGCCTCGCCGGCCTTGCCGCCACTGCGGTCCACCGGGATGGTGCCCACGCCGCGCATGAACGTCGCGACGGCCTTGCCCTTGACGCCGCGGCCGGTGAAGTAGTCCTGCTTGCCGAGGAAGACCACCGGCCGGCGCATCATCAACGGCAGGAAGAAGGAGTCGATGACCGCGAGGTGGTTGCTCGCGAGGATCGCCGCCCCCTGCTCGGGCACGTTCTCCGCACCGCGGATCCACGGCTGGTAGAAGGCACGCAACGCCGTCCCGAGCGTCGCCTTCATCAAGCCGTAGAACACCTGCCACACCTCCGGTCGGGCCGCGATGCCCGGTCGGGCCGCTGCGAGCACTCTAGAGTGCTGACCATGGCTGGACCTATCCGCGACTCCGACGGCGACGAGTCGTCGCACGACGACTTCGAGGCGCGGTGGGCCGAGCTCACCGAACGTCTCGGCGAGCTCCGGCTGCCGCCGGAGGCCGACGTCCCCCCGGGCCCGCCGCCCGCGGAGCAGGCGCCTCGCGGGCCTGCTCCGGTCGGTCCCCGGGACTTCTCCCCGGCGCCGGAGTCCGAGGACGACGATCCCGACCGCGACGTCGTCGACGGCTTCGTGGCGCCCGAGCCAGAACCGCTGCGCGACGCCCAGCCGATCGTCGTCGTCGGCTGGCTGGCGGTGCTCGCCGGCCTGGCGGCCATGATGCTGTGCGTACTGGCGTGGCGCACCGCACCCGGGCTGGTCTGGCTGACCGCCGCCGGCTCGCTCGCCGTCGGGATCGGGATCCTGCTGTGGCGGCTGCCCAGCCACCGCGAGCCCGACGACTACGACGACGGCGCTGTCGTCTGAGCCGCTCACCTCGCGGTCAGTGGTCGACGAGGTCCGCCACGCCGACGATGCCGGCGTCGTTGCCCAGCTTGGCCAGCTCGATGCGCAGCTCGGGCCGGTAGCCGCGGGCGGACAGCTGCGCCCGGAACTCCGCGCGGGCCGACTCGAGCACGAGGTCCCCGGTGTCCGCGACGCCGCCGCCGATGACCACCATCTCGGGGTCCAGCACCGCGGCGAGGTCGGCGATGCCGGCGCCGAGCCAGCGTCCGAGGTCGGCGACGAGGTCGCGTGCCAGCGGGTCGCCGTCGGCCGCCGCCGCAGTCACGTGCTGGCCGCGGACCTTCCCACCGTCGGCTGCCGCCCGGGAGCGCAGCTCGTCCGCCCGGTCCTCGTCGGTGATGAGCGACTTCCGGGCGGCACGGGTCAGCGCCCCGCCGGACGCGTACATCTCCCAGCACCCCTCGTGGCCGCAGCCGCAGTAGTGGCCGTCGGGCACCACCCGCATGTGGCCGAGCTCCGCGGCGGCCCCGAACGACCCGCGCAGGAGGGCGCCGTCGATGACGATCGCACCGCCGAGACCGGTGCCGAGGGTGAGGCACACCATCGAGCGGACCTCCCGGGCGGCGCCGAACCGGAACTCCGCCCAGCCGGCCGCGTTGGCGTCGTTCTCGACGACGATCGGCAGGTCGATCCCACGGCTCAGCCGCTCCCGCAGCGGGTAGTCCCGCCAGGCGATGTTGGGGGCGAACACCATGCCGTCGCGCTCCGGGCTGACGAAGCCGGCCGCCGCGACGCCGACGCCGGTGGCGTCGTGCTGCTGCCGGAGCTCGACCACCGCGTCGATGACTGCGGCCTCGATCGCCTCCGGGTTCTGCGGATCGGTGGGTCGTCGGGTCTGTGCCAGCACCCGTCCGTCCTCGACCACCCCGGCGGCGATCTTGGTGCCGCCGATGTCGATGCCGATCGTCGTCATGCTCGGTTCCGCCTATTCGCTGAGTTCTGTCCGAAAAGCCTCCCGCCCGGCCTCATGATTCCCCGGGCGGGTGTGCCGTAGTGTGAGGGAGCAGCCCCCCGATCACTGCCACTGGAGTCAGTATGGACGAGTTCCGTGTCCCCCTCGCCGTCACCAGCGACGCCACGATGAGCATCAGCGACCTCCTCCTCGCCCAAGCCACCGAGGCTCCGAACCGGATCCTGCTCGAGAAGCAGGAGGACGGCGTGTGGCACCAGCACACCGCCGCGCAGGTGCTCGCCCTCGTCGAGGCCACCGCGAAGGGGCTGATGGCCTCCGGCGTCAAGACCGGTGACCACGTCGGCATCATGTCGCGCACCCGCTTCGAGTGGACCATTCTCGACTTCGCGCTCTGGCACGCCGGCGCCGTCCCGGTCCCGGTGTACGAGACGTCGTCGCCCGACCAGACGCAGTGGATCCTCTCCGACTCCGGCTGCGTCGCCGTGGCGGTGGAGACCGTTGAGCACGAGAAGGTCGTGGCGCAGGCGCGCACCGAGGGTGAAGGCCTCCCCCACCTGGGCGACGTCTTCGTCATCGACTCCGGGCTGCTCGACGAGCTCGCCGCCCGTGGCAAGGACGTCTCCGACGACGAGCTCAAGGCGCGCCATGACGGCGTCGGGCTCACCGACACCGCCACGGTCATCTACACCTCCGGGACCACCGGCAGGCCGAAGGGCGCCGAGCTCACCCACGGCAATTTCGTCGAGCTGTGCCGCAACGCGGTCGCCGACCTCTCCGAGGTGCTCGACTACCCCGGCGCCCGCACCCTGCTGTTCATGCCGCTGGCGCACATCTTCGCCCGCTTCATCGAGGTGCTCGTCATCACCGCCGGGGTGAGCCTGGGGCACACGCCGGACACCAAGGACCTCGTGGCCGACATGGGGACCTTCCAGCCGACCTTCATCCTCTCGGTCCCGCGGGTCTTCGAGAAGGTGTACAACGCCGCGGAGCAGAAGGCGGCCGCCGGCGGGAAGGTGAAGATCTTCCGCTGGGCGGCGAAGGTCAACATCGCCTACTCCCGGGCGCTGGACGAGCCGGGCGGCCCGGGACTGCGGCTCAAGACCTTCCACAAGGTCGCCGACGCTCTCGTGCTCAAGAAGATCCGCGCCGTGCTCGGCGGCCGTGCCGTCTACGCCATCTCCGGCGGCGCCCCGCTGGGCGAGCGGCTGGGGCACTTCTTCCGCGGTCTGGGGCTCGTCGTGCTCGAGGGCTACGGGCTGACCGAGACGACCGCGCCGGTCACCGTCAGCCGCCCCGCCAACGCCAAGATCGGTACCGTCGGGACGCCAATGCCCGGCACTGCGATCAAGATCGCCGACGACGGCGAGATCCTCACCGCCGGCATCCCGGTGTTCCGTGGCTACCACAACAATCCCGAGGCCACTGCCGAGGCGTTCAGCGGTGAGTGGTTCCACACCGGGGACCTCGGCTCGCTCGACGACGAGGGCTTCTTGTCGATCACCGGCCGCAAGAAGGAGATCCTCGTGACGGCGGCAGGCAAGAACGTCGCCCCCAGCCAGCTCGAGGACCCGACCCGGGCCCACGCACTCATCTCGCAGTGCCTGGCGCTCGGCGACCGCCGCCACTTCATCGCGATGCTCATCACGCTCGACGAGGAGATGCTGCCGAGCTGGCTGAAGAACCACGAGCTGCCGCCGATGACCGTGGCCGAGGCACGCGAGAACGAGGTCGTGCGCAAGCACATCCAGATGGCGATCGACCGGACGAACCAGAAGGTCTCGCGCGCGGAGTCGATCCGCAAGTTCCACATCCTCGATACCGACTTCACCGTCGACAACGGCTACCTCACGCCGTCGATGAAGGTCCGGCGCAACGCCGTGCAGCACGACTTCGCCGACGCCATCGAGCAGCTCTACGCCGACTCCGCCCCCCGCCCCGCCGACACCTCCCCCTCCCACTAGCCCTCTCCCCCGCGCGACAGCAGACTTGTCACCGACAGCAGGATTGTCACCGACAGCGGACTTGTCACCGACAGCAGGATTGTCACCGACAGCAGACTTGTTACCGACAGCAGGATTGTCCACGGAGGCGGGAGGGGACGGCGCGGCGCGACTGGATGTCAGTACCTCGACGTACCGTCGGAGCGATGACTGCCGAGCTCACCAGGACCCGACCGGGCGGCCGCCTGCCGCTCGTCGACCGCGCCCGGGCAGCCACCGGGACCCCGGTGCAGCTGGGGCTGGACGACGTCGGCACGCCGTTGTCGGAGGTGACGTTCGTCGTCGTCGACCTCGAGACCACCGGCGGTTCGCCCACGGGCAGCGAGATTACCGAGGTCGGCGCGGTCAAGGTCCGTGGCGGTGCGGTCCTCGGGGAGTTCCAGACGCTCGTTGACCCGGGTACATCTGTGCCGCCGATGATCACCGTGCTCACCGGGATCACCGACGCCATGCTTGTCGGCGCACCCCGCATCGGAGAGGTGCTGCCGAGCTTTCTCGAGTTCGCCGGCCTAGGTCCTGGCACGGTGCTGGTCGCGCACAACGCTCGGTTCGACGTCGGGTTCCTGCGCGCCGCCGCCGACCGCCTCGCCATCCCGTGGCCCGCGCCGCAAGTCCTCGACACCGTGGCACTGGCCCGCAGCGTCGTCACCCGGGACGAAGCTCCCAACCACAAGCTCGGCACGCTGGCAGCACTCTTCGGCGCGGTCACCAGCCCGGACCACCGCGCACTGCACGACGCTCGCGCCACTGTGGACGTCCTGCACGCGCTGCTCGCCAGGATCGCCCCGCTGGGTGCCACCCACCTGGAGGACCTCGCCACCGTCACTGACCCGGTGCCCCACCACCGCCGCCGCAAGTCCACCCTCGCGGACGGACTGCCACAGGTGCCGGGCGTGTACCAGTTCCTCGGCCCGGCGCGTGAGGTGCTCTACGTCGGCAAGGCAGTCAACCTGCGACGCCGGGTGCGCTCCTACTTCACCGCGGCCGAGAAGCGCCGCCGGATCGGGGAGATGCTCGACCTTAGCAGCGACGTCACCGTTGTCCCGTGCCCCACCGAGATCGAGGCCGGCGTCCGAGAGCTGCGGCTCATCGCCGAGCTCGCCCCGCCGTACAACCGGAGGTCACGCAGCCCCGAGCGCCGGCCGTGGTTGCGGCTCACCGAGGAGCCATACCCACGGCTGTCGATCGTTCGCACTCCCCCGGCGCCGGACGACACTGCCGTGCTCGGCCCCTTCGCCTCACGTGGGCAGGCACAGGCAAGCCTCGAGGCCATCGAGGAGGCGTACGCCCTGCGGCGATGCACGCCACGGCTCCCGCTGGTACCGAAGCCCGGTGCCGTCGCATGCGCACTCGCTGAGATGGGCCGCTGCGGAGCTCCGTGCACCGGCCGCCAGTCGGAGCCGGACTACGCCGAGATCACCGCAGCGGTACGGCACGGCCTGAGCACCGACGTCGGCCCCGTCGTGCGGCACATGCACGGCCGGATCACCGCGCTGGCCGCCGACGAGCGGTACGAGGACGCCGCCACCGAGCGTGACCGGCTTCGGGCCTTCCTTGTCGGCGCACGGCGCGCCCAGCGGCTACGGCCGCTGTGGCGCAGCCCCGAGCTGGTCGCCGCCCGACGGGGCGAGGCCGGGGGTTGGGAGGTGGTCGTCGTGCGCTTCGGCCGGCTGGCCGCGAGCGGGTCGGTGGCGCCGGGCACCGATCCGATGCCGCTGATCGACGCCCTCGTCGCCGCCGCCGAGGAGATCCCCGAGCCGACCGTCGCGATGGGAGCGGCATCTCCCGAGGAGACCGAGCTGCTCGCCGACTGGATCGAGCACCCGGCCACCCGGCTCGTGCAGCACCGGGCTGGTGTGGAGACGCTCAGTTGTCCTGTCCAGGGCGCGGCGAGCCACCCCCTGCCTCCCACCGGACACGACTCCTGACACAGCCGCCCTGCGGCAGACCGACGCGCTGGCCCGGCTCCGTCGGCGGCGACAATCCCGCTGTCGAGGACAAGTCTGCTGTCGAGGACAAGTCTGCTGTCGGCGACAAGTCTGCTGTCGGTGACAATCCCGCTGTCGGGGACAAGTCTGCTGTCGGGGACAAGTCTGCTGTCGGGGAGAGGGGTGGGGGTTAGTCGCCTAGGCCGATGGCGAAGGCGGACTCGAGGTCGTGCTTGGAGAATGCCTGGAACGCGATGTAGGTCTGCGTGCCGCGGATCCCCTCGACCTTGCCGAGCCGGTCGGCAACGACCCCGGCGAGGTCCTCGTGGCGGCGGACGCGGGCGATCGCGATGAGGTCGACGTCGCCGGTCACCGAGAACACCTCGGAGATCCCGTCGATCTCGGCGACCTCCCGGGCAGCCTCCGGGATGCGGTCGACGTCGGCCTCGATGAGCACGATGGCGGTGAGCATGTGATCTCCTTCGTCGCGGCGGTGGTCACCGGTCGGTGCCACGTCCATCATCCCTCAGCCCCTGCCGCGGCTGGCGTGGCATCGACCCACCGGTGCAGCAGCGCCGTGGCACGCCCGTCATCGATCGACGACGCCGCGGCAGCGAGGCCGGCACGCAGCCGGGTGACGAGGTCCCCGTCCTCCGGGCCGGTGCCCGGCAGGCGGCCGTAGGCGACCAGCCCGGCGGCGGCGTTGAGCAGCACGGCGTCGCGCACCGGTCCGCCGCTGCCGGCCAGCACCTCGCGGGCGACGCCGGCGTTGAAGGTCGCGTCCGCGCCGCGGAGGTCCTCGATGGTGCTCGGTGCCAGGCCGAACGCCTCGCGAGCGTCGACGACGAGCTCGGCGACCTCGCCCCCCTCGACGTGCCACACCCGTGCGGGCGCGGTCGTCGTGATCTCGTCGAGGCCGTCCTCGCTGCGGAAGACGAGCGCGCGGACCCCTCGTGCCGCGAGCACCCCCGCGACCAGCGGCGCGATCCGGCGGTCGGCGACGCCGATCGCCGAGGAGCTCGGTCGCGCCGGGTTGGTCAGCGGGCCGAGAACGTTGAACGCGGTGGCGACGGCGAGCTCGCGCCGGGCGATGGCCGCGTGGCGCATCGAGGGGTGGAAGGAGTTGGCGAAGCAGAACGTGATGCCCACCCGCTGGAACGTCTCCTCGACCTGCGCGACCGGCATGTCCAGCCGGACCCCGAGCGCCTCGAGGACGTCGGCTGAGCCGCTGGCCGAGCTGGACGCCCGGTTGCCGTGCTTGACGACCGGCACGCCGGCCCCGGCCACCACCAGCGACGCCATCGTCGAGATGTTCACCGTGCGGGCGCGGTCGCCGCCGGTGCCGACGATGTCGAGCACCCCGTGCGGCAGGTCGATCGGCACCGCGTGCTCGAGCATCGCGTCGGCGAGCCCGGTGAGCTCGGCCACCGTCTCGCCCTTGGCGCGCAGCGCGACGAGGAAGCCGGCGAGCTCGACCGGCGTGGCGACCCCCGACATCACCTGGTCCATCGCCCAGCCGGTCTGCGCCGAGGTCAGGTCCCGGCCGCCGATGAGGTCGGTGATGAGGTCAGGCCACGTGTCCTGCTCCGACACTCAGCTCGCCTGCCCGCGAAGGAGGGCGGCCACCGTGCGCTGCACCTCCACGGGTGACAACGGCGCCTGGATCGCGCCGTCGGCCTGCGACCACGTGGCCAGCCAGGCGTCCTGCGGTCGCGCGGTGATGATGAGGATGGGCGGGCACTGGTACATCTCGTTCTTCAGCTGGCGGCTCACCGCCATGCCGCCGACCTTGGCGGCCTCGCCGTCGAGGATGAGCAGGGCGAACGAGCCGGACATCGCCTTGTCGACGACACCGGCGTGGGTGGCCGCCTCCGTCCAGCGGATCTTCGGCAGATCGGCGGCCGCGCGCCGGCCGATCGCGCGCCGCACCTGCGTGCGCGTCTCGACGTCGTCGCTGTAGACGAGGACGTCCACCACGTCGGTGCCAGTGGTGGTCGCTGCGTCGATCTGCGCGGGCGTCATCGTCGTCCTCCAGGAGTATCGCGGTGTGGGGCCTGTCACGTACTGCCGTGGCGGCCTGCAGTCATCGTAGTCACGCCCGGCCTCGCCGGGGCCCACCCGTGCCGCGACGCGCCCTGGATCAACGTTTCGCGACCGTCGCCCCAGTCGCGCCATTCCGCCGAAGACGCGGCCTCGACATCCAGGTCCGACGAAACGCGCTGCCCCCGGTTGGCCCCCGCCACCGGTTTTCGGGCCATAATGGCCAACGTGTCGTCTACTACGGCTGCCCCGAGCGCCCCCCACGTGAGTGTCAACCGGCCCAACCCAACGTCGGTGGGCACCATCGTCTGGCTCGCCTCCGAGCTGATGTTCTTCGCCGGCCTGTTCGCGATGTACTTCACGCATCGCTCGGTCTCGGCGGACATCTGGCCGGAGAACACCAGCCTGCTCAACGTGCCCTGGGCGCTGACGATCACGATCATCCTCGTGGCCAGCTCGGTCACCGCACAGATGGGAGTGTTCGCCGCCGAGCGCTTCCAGCAGCGGCGCACCGGATCGCTCCTCGACATCCGCAAGTGGGGCATGGAGGAGTGGTTCATCCTCACCTTCATCATGGGCGCCCTGTTCGTCGCCGGGCAGACCTTCGAGTACGCCGAGCTAGTCGCGCACGGCATCACGGTCGGCTCGAGCCCGTACGGCTCGGCGTTCTACATCACCACCGGGTTCCACGCGCTGCACGTCATCGGCGGCCTCATCGCGTTCCTCTTCATCCTCGGCCGATCCTTCGGGGCGCACCGCTTCGGTCACCTCGAGGCCACCGGCGCGGTCGTCGTGTCCTACTACTGGCACTTCGTCGACGTCGTCTGGATCGCCCTCTTCTTCATCATCTACTTCATCCAGTAACCGCCCCGAGGCGTAAACTTCCCCACGATCGCGAGACGAGGAATCAACCCGTGAAGGCACTCGCCGCCCGCAGACGGCACCGGTCAGCCCCGGTGGTCCTGCTGCTCCTAGCCCTCCTCCTCACGGGGGTGGGATACGCCGTCGTCACTTCCGACGACGCGACGGCGCAGACGGCCACGGCCGAGGAGATCGAGATCGGCGAGCAGCTGTTCCGGGCGAACTGCTCGACCTGCCACGGCCTCGATGCTCAGGGCAACGACGTCGGTCCGTCGCTCGTCGGGGTCGGCGCCGCGTCGGTGCACTTCCAGGTGTCCACCGGTCGGATGCCGATGGCCAGCAACTCCCCGCAGGCGGAGCGCAAGCCCCCGGTGATGGACGAGGAGCAGACCGCGTATCTCGCTGCCTACGTCGCCTCGCTCGGCCCCGGCCCGGCGATCCCCTCCGAGGCACAGGTCGACCCCGAGGACGGCAATCCCGCTAACGGGATGGAGCTGTTCCGCACCAACTGCTCGATGTGCCACAACGCCGTCGGCGCCGGTGGTGCGTTGAGCGAGGGCAAGGTCGCCCCGCCGCTCGACGACGCCACCGCCACCCAGATCTGGGAGGCCATGCGCACCGGGCCGCAGTCCATGCCGGTGTTCAACGAGGCAATGGTCGACGACGAGGGCACCCGCGACGTCATCGCCTACATCATGGCGCAGCGCGACGTCAGCCCTGGCGGGATCACCCTGGGCAACCTCGGACCGGTGTCCGAGGGCCTGTGGGTGTGGATCATCGGTATCGGCGGGCTCATCGCAGCCGCAGTGTGGATCGGAGCAAGGTCGTCGTGAGCATCAACCGTCACTCGGAGGAGCTGGTCGTGCCGGACGACCGCTTCGAGAACCCGGGCCTGCCGCCGCACCACGTGCGGATGTCGGACCGCGACCCCAAGGCCGCCAAGCGCGCCGAGCGGCAGGTCACCGGCATCCTCCTCGTCTCGATCCTCGCCTCCATCGGCGGCATCGTCGGCTTCGCGATCATCCCGGTCGGCACCAACTTCATGGACGTGCGCCTCTCCACGCTCGCACTCGGGCTGGGACTGGGGATCGGCATGCTCGGCATCGGTGTCGCGGCCGTCCACTGGGCCAAGGCCCTGATGTCCGTCGAGGAGTCCATCGAGCAGCGCAAGCCGGTCGCCTCCCCGCCGGAGGTTCGCGAGGACGCCGTCACCATGCTCGAAGACGGTGCCGCGGAGGCGAACGTCGCCCGCCGCCCGGTCCTCAAGGGCGCCCTTGCCGGCGCCGTCGCGCTGGCACCGCTGCCGTTCGTCGTGCCGCTCGTCGGCGGGCTGTCCGACACCTGGGACGTCGGCCGGTTCAGGCAGACCGCGTGGGGCGACATCCCCACCGGCACCGGCGGCGCCATCGACGGTGGCGGCACCGGTCGCCGGCTGGCGACCGACCCGGACGACCGCCCGATCCGCGCCGCGGACGTCACGCTCGGCTCGGCGTTCCAGGTCATCCCCCACGGGCTGCCCGACCAGGAGCACTACCTCGAGGAGAAGGCCAAGGCCGTGGTCTTCATGACGCGGATCGACCCCGCCGT
This sequence comes from Georgenia sunbinii, assembly GCF_036421875.1. Taxonomy (NCBI): domain Bacteria; kingdom Bacillati; phylum Actinomycetota; class Actinomycetes; order Allobogoriellales; family Allobogoriellaceae; genus Georgenia; species Georgenia sunbinii. Next base: position 622,687 of record NZ_JAZGOL010000001.1, read on the forward strand.
CCTCAACATCTCCCCCGAGCGCCGTGAGTGGTCCTACGACGGGATCGTGGCGTTCTCCAAGATCTGCACGCACGTCGGCTGCCCGGTGGCGCTCTACGAGCAGCAGACCCACCACCTGCTGTGCCCGTGCCACCAGTCGACCTTCGACCTCGCCGACGAGGCCAAGGTCGTCTTCGGCCCCGCCAAGCGGGCACTGCCGCAGCTGCCGATCACCGTCGACACCGAGGGTTACCTGGTCGCTCGTGAGGACTTCCACGAGCCGATCGGTGCGAGTTTCTGGGAGCGGGCACGATGAGCACCACGTCACTGAGCAAGAGCAAGGCGGCCCCGGTCGCCGACTACCTGGACCGCCGCACCGGGGTCGGTCGGGCCGTCAAGGAGTTCGCCCGCAAGGTGTTCCCGGACCACTGGTCCTTCCTGCTGGGTGAGATCGCGCTGTACAGCTTCATCGTTCTCATCCTCAGCGGGATCTTCCTCACGATGTACTTCGTGCCGAGCATGGGTCACATCACCTACCCGATGGACCAGCTGCCGGTCACCATGCAGGGCGTGGGGATGTCCGAGGCGTTCGCCTCGACCCTCTACACCTCCTTCGAGGTGCGCGGTGGCCTGCTCATGCGCCAGATCCACCACTGGGCGGCGCTGCTGTTCATGGCGGCGATCGTCGCGCACATGCTGCGGGTGTTCTTCACCGGCGCGTTCCGCAAGCCCCGTGAGCTCAACTACGTCATCGGTTTCACGCTGCTCATCCTTGGTCTGCTCGCCGGCTTCTCCGGCTACTCGCTGCCGGACGACGTGCTCTCCGGCAACGGGCTGCGGATCGCCGACGGCGTCGCGCGCTCGATCCCCATCATCGGCTCGTACCTCTCGCTGGGGCTGTTCGGCGGAGAGTTCCCCGGGATGGACATCGTGCCGCGGCTGTTCACCGTGCACATCCTCATCGTGCCGGCGCTCATCCTCGCGCTGGTGACCGTGCACCTCATCCTCGTGGTCGTGCACAAGCACACCCAGTACCCCGGCCCGGGCAAGACCGAGAAGAACGTCGTCGGCTACCCGGTGCTGCCGGTGTACGCGGCCAAGGCCGGTGGGTTCTTCTTCATCGTCTTCGGATTCCTCGCCCTCATGGGCGCGCTGATCTCGATCAACCCGGTATGGGCGCACGGCCCCTACGACCCGACCCCGGTCGGCGCCGGTGCCCAGCCCGACTGGTACATGCTCTTCCTCGAAGGCTCGCTGCGACTGATGCCCGGCTGGCCGGAGTTCGTCATCGGTGGCTTCACGCTGTCGCTGAACATCCTCATCCCGGGCGTGGTCATCCCCGGCATCCTCTTCGGGCTGCTCGCGACCTGGCCGTTCATCGAGAGCGCGGTGACCAAGGACCGCGGCGAGCACCACCTGCTCGACCGGCCGCGCAACGCCCCCACCCGTACCGGTGTCGGCGTCGCGATCATCACCGCGTTCATGATCCTCAACATCGCCGGGTCCAACGACATCGTCGCCACCCACTTCGAGCTGTCGATCAACGGCATCACGTGGGCGCTGCGGATCCTATTCCTCGTCGGGCCGTTCCTCGCCTTCATGCTCACCAAACGGATCTGCCTCAACCTGCAGCGCCGCGACCGTGAGCTGGCCCTGCACGGCCACGAGACCGGGCGGATCGTCCGGATGCCCACCGGTGAGTTCCTCGAGATCCACCAGCCGCTCACCGACGAGGAGCGCTGGATCCTCGTCCAGCACGACGCCGACCGTCTCCTGGAGATCGACGCGCCCGAGGACGAGAACGGTGTCCGTCGCCCCGGCTACGGTCTCGACCGCGCTCTGCAGCGGGTGTCGCGGTTCTTCTACGAGGACCGCGTCGAGCCGGCGAACCCGTCCGAGCTGGCGGCCGCCCAGGCGGCCCACCACGCGCACGACGGCGAGCTGGCAGCGGGCCCCGCCGATGACCCGGCCCTCAACCCCGCCGCGGGTGAGCCCGCGGCGCTCGGGGTCGGAGCCCACACCGCCGCCGAAGAGCGGAACAACCCCGACGCGTCGTAGGTTGGACTGGTTGCTGAACAATCCTTGGCGCACTACCGCGCCGAGCGGACAGAGGAGGCCCCATGGCTCAGTACACCCTTCCGGATCTTCCCTACGAGTACAGCGCCCTTGAGCCGCACATCAGCGGCAAGATCATGGAGCTGCACCACAGCAAGCACCACAAGGCCTACGTCGACGGCGCCAACACCGCCCTGGCGAAGCTCGCCGAGGCCCGCGAGTCCGGCGAGCACGGCAGCATCAACCTGCTCGAGAAGAACCTCGCGTTCAACCTCGGCGGCCACGTCAACCACTCGGTCTTCTGGAACAACCTCTCCCCCGACGGCGGTGGCGAGCCCGAGGGCGAGCTGGCCGAGGCGATCAAGGACCAGCTGGGTTCCTTCGACGGCTTCAAGGCTCAGTTCACCGCCAACGCCACGAGCATCCAGGGCTCGGGCTGGTCGGTGCTCGGCTGGGACTCGATCGGCCAGAAGCTCTCGGTCTTCCAGCTCTTCGACCAGCAGGGCAACGTGCCGCTGGGCCTGACCCCGGTCCTCATGCTCGACATGTGGGAGCACGCGTTCTACCTCGACTACCTCAACGTCAAGGCGGACTACGTCAAGGCGTTCTGGAACATCGTCAACTGGCAGGACGTGGCGGCGCGCCTCGACCGCGCACGTACCCAGACCTCGGGCCTCATCGTCCCGTGACCCGGTGATGCCGTGGCGAAGGGCCGCCACCCGTTCGGGTGGCGGCCCTCCGTCATGGCCGGTGGTCAGCGGACGAGACTGAAGCGGACGGACCGGGTGGTGACGTCGGCCGCGAGCAGCTTGACCCGTACCTGGGTGCCGGGCTCGGCGGACCCCTCGGCGATCGCGTTGATCGCCGGGTCGGTGATCTGGATGTCTACGCCGCGCTCCCCCGCGCCATCGACGACGACGGCGTCGAACACCTCGCCGACCCGGTGGCGCAGGACGGCCGCCTCGGTGGCATCGGTGCAGGCTCGTTCCACCGTGCCGGCGAGCCGCCCGGTGGTCGCAGCCACCGCCGGCAGGTCCGGGAGAGCCTCCCTCGCCCAGCGCGGCACCTCACGGCCCTGGCTCAGCGCCTCGCAGACGACGAGCGCGTACCGGTCGACCAGGCGCCGCAGCGGCGCCGTCACGTGGGCGTACGGCGCGCCGATCGCCGCCTGCACCGGTTGCTCCGGCACCGCGCCGTCGAACGCCTCGTAGCCCGCGCCACGGAACAACGCCGTCGCGGCGTGGATGATCGCCAGGTGCTGCGGGTCGGTCCGGTCCAAGGTCCGCAAGAAGTCGCCGTAGGGCAGGTCGGTGGGCCAGCTGGCGCCAAGCGCTCGCGCCTGGCGCCGGAACCGGTCGATGTCGCGGTCCTGCGCCGGGGGCATCGTGCGGAGCAGGCCGACGCCGCCGTCGAGCATCATCTGGGCAGCGACGATGCCGGTGAGCAGGGACACCTGCGCGTTCCACTCCTCCACCGCGAGGACCGGGCGGAACCGCAGTGAGTAGTGTCCGTCGGCGTCGACGTGGACCTCCTGCTCGGGCATCGGTAGGCTCGCGCCGCCCCGTTCGGACTCTCGTGCGATGCGCAGCGGACCGAGCTCGGCGAGCAGCTGGAGCGTCGCAGCCGCCCCGTCGCCGTCGATTGTCTGCTGCGCCTCGGTGTAGGTGTACCGGCGGATGGAGCGTACCCGCGCCCGGTACAGCTCAGCGCGGTCGCGGGCACCGTCGGGACCGAGCCCGATGTCCCAGACGAAGGCCGGACGGACGACGTCCGGCAGCAGGCTGGCGGCGTCCTCGCTCAGCTGTGTCGGGTGCAGCGGCACCCGGGTGTCGGGGCAGTACACGGTGGCACCGCGCAGCAGGGCCTCGGCGTCGAGGGCGCTGCCCGGAACGACGAAGGCGGGGACGTCCGCGATCGCGTAGCGCAGCCGGTACCCGTCGCCGTCACGCTCGATGTGCATCGCCTGGTCCAGGTCCATCGCACCGGGCGGGTCGATGGTGAGGAACGGCACCCCCGTCTCGTCCCGGTCGGGCAGCTCGGCTGCGGCGATCGCGGCGGCCGTCTCGGCGAGTACCGCTGGCGGGAACTCCTGCCGGACCTCGAGCTCGTCGCGGATGGCCTGGTACGCCTTGTCGAGCACGGCGCCGTTGCCGGGCTGGTGGCGGAAGCTGGTCGCTCGTTTCGGCATGGGGCCAACCCTAGACACCGCCGGTGCGCCGAGCACAGCGGGGCCGCACCGTCACCGGTGCGGCCCCGCTCATCCCTCAACCGTCAGTGCGCGTGCTGACCGCGGGAGAACTCGTAGGTGTGCCCGACCAGACCGATGATCGCGACGACGAACCCGATCCCGGTGAGCCACCAGCCGATGGCGACACCGGCGAACACCAGGGTGACGGCCACGCCGAGGACGAGCGGCCACCACGAGTGCGGGGAAAAGCTGCCCACCTCGCCGGCGTGCTCGTCGACGTCGGCCAGCGGGTCGTCCTCCGGCCGGCGGTCGATGCGCCGTCCGACGAGCATCAGGTAGAAGCCGACCATGGCGTAGAGGCCGACGAGCAGCAGCAGCCCCCACGTGCCGACCGGCTCGCCCCCGGTGACACTCGCGTAGGCGATCCCTACGACCAGGAAGAACAGCCCGAGCACGAGAAAGACCCACATCTCGACCCGCATCGGCTTGCCGGTGGCCGTCGTCTCCGCCGGGGTGTCCTCGCGCTGCGCGCTCATCGCTTGTCGTCCTTCTTCTCGTCGTCCTCGTCGTCCTCACGGTCGAGGACGACGTTCGCACTCCTGCTCGGCCGCTGGCCGGGCTGCGGCTGGTCGGTCTGCGTCCCGGCACCGGTGTGGTCCGCCCCGCCGAGCACCTGCTCCAGCACCGACTCGTCCGGCACCGCCTGGTCGAGCGCCGCGACCTCCGGGTAGTGCAGGTCGAAGGCAGGACGCTCGGAGCGCACCCGGGGCAGCGTGATGAAGTTGTGCCGCGGCGGCGGGGAGCTGGTGGCCCACTCGAGAGAGTTGGCGAAGCCCCACGGGTCGTCCGCCAGCTGCGTGCGCGGACCGCGGTGGGTGATGTAGATGTTCCACAGGAACGGCAGTGTCGACAGTGTCAGCAGCACGGCGCCGACGGTCGAGAACTGGTTCATGAACTGGAAGCCGTCCTCGACCATGTAGTCGGCGAACCGCCGGGGCATGCCCTGCGCGCCCAGCCAGTGCTGGATGAGGAAGGTGCCGTGGAAGCCGAAGAACAGCATCCAGAAGTGCACCTTGCCGAGCCGCTCGTTGAGCATCCGGCCGGTGAACTTGGGCCACCAGAAGTAGAAGCCGGCGAACATCGCGAACACCACGGTGCCGAACACCGTGTAGTGGAAGTGGGCAACGATGAAGTAGGTGTCGTGCACCTGGAAGTCCATCGCCGGGCTGGCGATGATGATCCCGGTGAGCCCGCCGAAGAGGAAAGTGACGAGGAAGCCGAGCGACCACAGCATCGGCGTCTCGAAGGTGAGCTTCCCTCGCCACAGGGTGCCGATCCAGTTGAAGAACTTCACCCCGGTGGGCACCGCGATGAGCATCGTCATCAACGCGAAGAAGTTGAGCATCACGCCACCGGTGGTGAACATGTGGTGCGCCCACACCGTCACCGACAGTGCGGCGATCGCGATGGTGGCGAACACCAGGCCCTTGTAGCCGAAGATCGGCTTGCGGGCGAACACCGGGAAGATCTCGGAGACGATGCCGAAGAACGGCAGCGCGATGACGTAGACCTCAGGGTGCCCGAAGAACCAGAACAGGTGCTGCCACAGCAGCGCTCCGCCGCTCTCCGGGTTGAATATCTGGCCACCGAGCACCCGGTCGAAGGCCAGCCCGAAGAGCGCCGACGCGAGGACCGGGAACGCCATGAGGACGAGGATCCCGGTGATGAGGATGTTCCAGGTGAAGATCGGCATCCGGAACATCGTCATGCCGGGCATACGCATGGTGATGACCGTCGCGATGAAGTTCACCGAGCCGAAGATCGTACCGAAGCCGGTCATCGCCAGACCCATCACCCACAGGTCACCGCCGAGCCCGGGCGAGAACGCCTCGAGGGACAGTGGCGTGTACGCGGTCCAGCCGAAGCTCGGCGCGCCCTTGGGGGTGAGGAAAGAGGAGAGCACGACGAGCCCACCGAAGGTGAACAGCCAGTAGCTGAGCATGTTCAGCCGCGGGAAGGCCACGTCCGGGGCGCCGATCTGCAGCGGCATGATGACGTTGGCGAAACCCGCGAACAGCGGTGTCGCGAACAGCAGCAGCATGATCGTGCCGTGCATCGTGAAGAGCTGGTTGTACTGCTCCTTCGACTGCATGAGCATCCCGGGCTCCCACAGCTCGATGCGCATGAGCATCGCGAGGACCCCGCCGATGAGGAAGAACGCGAAGGAGGTGACGAGGTACATGTAACCGATCGTCTTGTGATCGGTCGAGGTGATCCAGCCGACCACCTTGCGGCCCAGGCTCTGACGGTGGGGTGGCAGCCCTGGGACGATCTCGACCCGTGCCTCTTCGGTGGTCGCCATCAGTTACCCGTTCCTTCCTCGACCGCGATCTGGTCCTGGGCGTACACCCGGTTGTAGTCCTCACCGAGGACGCCGGTGTTGCCCGCCTCGCGGAGCTCACCCATCTCGGCGTCATAGGTGGCGCGGTCCACGACCTCGACGTTGAACAGCATCTCGGAGTGGAACTCCCCGCAGAGCTCGGCGCACTTGCCCTGGTAGGTCCCCTCCTCCATCGGAGTCACCTGGAAGCTGTTGGTGTGTCCGGGCAGCATGTCGATCTTGAACAAGAACGCCGGGATCCAGAAGGAGTGGTTGACGTCGCGGGAGTTGACGATGAACTCGACCGTCTCGCCGACCGGCAGGTAGAGGGTCGGCAGCGTCTCCTCGACACCCACCTCACCGGTGAGCTGGACGCGGTCGCCCTGAAAGTAGACGTCGTCGTCGATGTAGTTGAAGTCCCAGCTCCACTGCTTGCCGTAGGCCTCGATCGTGAGGTCCGGCTCGGGGCTGGTGTCAACGATCTCACCGGTGACCCGGGTGGTGTAGAAGAACAGCACGCCCACCATGAGGATCGGCACCACGGTGTACATGAGCTCGAGCGGCACGTGGTAGCGCAGCTGGACCGGGAGCGCGTTGTCGTTCTTGCGCTTGCGGTAGACCACGATGCACCAGATCGTCAGTGCCCAGACGATGACGCCGACCAGCAGAGCGGCGACCCAGGCGCCGTTCCAGTGATCGATGATCATCCCGGTCTTGTCGGTGACGCCCGGGCGAGACGGCAGGAAGCCGTTCTCGGGGGTACCGAGTGAGCAGCCCGAGAGGACGAGGCCGAGCACGAGTGCCAGCAGTACCAACCGGCTGGGGCGGCGTGACCTGTGACCGGTCGACGGTGATCGCAACGTTCTAGACCTTCCGACACAACGCTGAATGGGGCAAATCAGACGGGACCTATGTCCCTCGGCCAACACTACCGCTCTTATGGCACCAGGACCGCGAACGGGCCGGGCGAGGCGCCGGTGTCCGACGTCTCACCCGGCCCGTTCGGCCGGTCGTACTGGTGCACTTAGTTGAAGGAGTCACCGCAGGCGCAGGATCCGCCTGCGTTGGGGTTGTCGATCGTGAAGCCCTGCTTCTCGATGGTGTCCGCGAAGTCGATCGTCGCACCGGCGAGGTAGGGCACGCTCATCTTGTCCACGATCACCTCGACGCCGCTGAAGTCCCGCACGACGTCGCCGTCGAGGAGGCGCTCGTCGAAGTAGAGCTGGTAGATGAGGCCGGAGCAGCCGCCGGGCTGGACGGCGACCCGCAGCCGGAGGTCGTCACGGCCCTCCTGCTCCAGCAGGGTCCTGACCTTCGTGGCGGCGACGTCGGTGAGTTCGATCTCGTGGGTGCCGATGTCGGTCTGGCTCGCTGCCGTCGTCTCGCTCATGTTCATCTCCAGCTGGTCCTGGTGGTGGTCTTCTTCGGGGCCAACCGCGGCGGGCGCCGGGTTGTTCCCGATCGTCAGCCTACGCCGTCCGCGCCCATGTGCGAGCGACTCGCGCCGACCACGACTCCAGCGCCGCGAGGGCGCCGTCGGCGGGCCGGCCGATCTCGTAGGTCGAGCTCACCCCGACCCGGGCGACCTCGCGCCGGGAGGTGTGGACCTCCTCGGCGAGGACGACGACCGGCAGCCCCAGGCTCATGGCGGCCTCGCTGACGGCGGCGAGCACACCGCCGTCGAGCGCCGGCGCGTCCAGCACCGAGCGACCGGTGAGGACGAGGTCGACGTCCTCGACGGCGCCGGCAAGACCGATGCTGCCGGCGACGACCGGCGCACCCGGCAGCACCCGGGCGCCGAGGAGCGCGAGCAGGTAGCCGACACCGCCGCCGGCGCCCGAGCCCTCCGCCCCGCCCGGGCGGACCCGCCCCGCCGGCCGGTGGCTGTGCGCCGGGGACGCGGCGGTGCTGGCCATCGCCAGTGGCGGGCGGGTGACGGCGAGTGCCGCGGCGGACCGGTCGAGCTCGGCGACGTAGCCGGCGATCGCGGTGTCGAGCCGTTGCGCCTCCGCGGGGCCGATGCCGGGGCGCTCGGCGAGCATCGCGCCGGCACCGTGCAGCCCGAGCAGCGGGGCGGTGCTCCCAGCGGCGACGACGACATCGGTCCGGGCGAGTCGATCGCGCGCGGCGGCGAGGGCTGACCCGCTGGTGTCCCCGGTGAGCGCCTCGAGCACTCCCCTGCCGGCATCGTGACTTGCGGCGTCCCCCAGACCGACGACGATGCGGCTCGCCCCGAGCTCGAGCGCAGCGAGGAGCAGCTCACCCAGCCCCCGGCTGGTCCCGCGCTCCGCGGCGGGCAGGGCGTTCTCCGCAGCTGTCAGCTGCCGGCCGAGCACCTGTCCGGCATCGACGTAGACGGTCCCACCGGCAGCCCCGGCGACGTGGAGCAGGCTCGCCGGTACCGGCGAGCCCAGCGGACCGTGCCCGGTGAGGGAGACGAGCCGTCCTCCCCGCGCGGCGTGGACGACGTCGAGCAGCTCGGTGCCGCCGTCGCTCATCGCCCGCTCGACGACGGTCGTGGCCGGCGCCTGCGCCAACCAGCCCCGACGGATCGCGGCGGCTGCCTCGACGGCGCTCAGCGCGCCGGAGAACGGCCCGGGTGCGACGAGGACGCGCACCGGTTCAGAGCCGCCCGGCGAGGCGGGCGAGGAGCAGCGCCTCGGCGTGCACGACCTTGACCAGCTCCCCGAGGTGGACCGACTCGTCGACGCCGTGGGCGCGTGAGTCCGGGTCCTCGACGCCGGTGACGAGGATCGCCGCTTCCGGGTAGACCTCCGCGAGGTCGGCGATGAACGGGATCGAGCCACCGATGCCGAGGTCGACCGGCTCGACGCCCCAGGCCGTCGCGAACGCCCACCGCGCCGCGCGCATCGCGGCGGAGTCCTCGGGGGCGGCGAAGGACTGGCCGCGCTCCCCCGGCTCGACGGTGACCCGGGCACCGAACGGGGCATGGTCCCGCAGGTGACGGTGCAGCGCCTCCTCGGCGGCGGCGGGGTACTGCCCGGGCGCGATGCGCATCGACAGCTTCGCTCGGGCGGACGGGATGAGGGTGTTGGACGAGTGTGCGACGTCGGTGGCGTCGATGCCGATGACCGAGATCGCCGGCCGGGTCCAGAGCCGGGAGGTCAGCGCACCGGTCCCGGCGAGGCGGACGCCGTCGAGCACGCTGGCGTCAGAACGGAACTGATCCTCGGGGTAGTCGAGGTCGGCTGCCTCGGTCGCGACGAGGCCGGCGACCGCGACGTCGCCGGCGTCGTCGTGCAGGGTCGCGACCAGCCGGGAGAGCAGCGTGACGGCGTCGAGCACCGGCCCGCCGAACATGCCGGAGTGGACGCCGTGCTCGAGCGCCGCGACCTCGACGGTGCAGTCGACCAGGCCGCGCAGCGAGGTGGTCAGCCCGGGGACGCCGACCTGCCAGTTGGCCGAGTCGGCGACGACGATGACGTCGGCGGCGAGCCGGTCACGGTAGGTCTCGAGGAAGCGGCGGAAGGTCGGCGAGCCGATCTCCTCCTCCCCCTCGCTGAACACCGTGATGCCGACGCCGAGCTCGTCACCGAGCACGCGCAGGGCGCCGACGTGAGCCATGATGCCGGCCTTGTCGTCGGCGGCGCCGCGGCCGTACAGGCGGCCGTCACGCTCGGTCGGATCGAACGCCGGTGATGTCCACGCGGCAGGGTCCCCGGGGGGCTGGACGTCGTGGTGGGCGTAGAGCAGCACGGTGGGCGCGCCGGCCGGGGCGGGCCGGTGCGCGAGCACCGCCGGTGCGCCGGGGACGCCGTCGGGGCCCTCGACACGGACGATCTCCACCTCCGGCAGCCCCGCGCCGCGCAACAGCCCGGCGACGGCCTGCGCACTGGTCTCCAGGTGCGCGGCGTCGAACGCGGCGGCGGAGACGCTGGGGATGCGCACCAGCGCCTCGAGGTCGGTGCGGATCTGCGGGAACTCCGCGGCGGTCCGAGCGGCGAGCAGGTCGGGGGTCAACGGTTGTGCAGTCACGTGGCCCAGCCTAGGTGCTGGTCACGGTGCCGGGCCGCCCGCCCCCGTCGACTACCCTGGCAGGGTGATCGGTCGCAGCAAGAAGGACATTCCCACGCCCCCGGAGACCGCCCCCGAGCCGGTAGCCGCGGGCAAGGGTCGCCCCACGCCCAAGCGGAAGGTGGCCGAGGCGCGCAACCAGCGCCCCCTCGTGCCCGATGACCGCAAGCTCGCCAAGAAGCAGAACCGCGAGCAGCGCAACCAGGCCTACGCCCGGCAGCAGGAGGCGATGCGTACCGGTGACGAGCGGTACCTGCCGGTGCGTGACAAGGGCCAGCCGCGCCGCTGGGTGCGCAACTACGTCGACTCGCACTTCAGCCCGAGCGAGTACTTCCTCATCCTCGCGATGATCTCCATCGTGCTGCTGTTCTTCGCCGAGCAGTTCCCGCAGGCCGCCGTCTCCGCGATGCTCGTCATGTACGGCGCCTTCGCGATCTCGCTGGTGTTCGCGCTCGTCTACTCCTTCCTCATCGTCCGCAAGCTCAAGGTCCGCTTCGAGGAGACCGAGATCCCCCGGTGGACCGGGCTGTACGCCTTCACCCGGCTGTTCCAGCCGCGCTTCCTGCGCGCCCCCAAGCCGCAGGTGAAGCGCGGCGAGAAGTTCGACCAGCGCTGATGGGGCTCTACCGGCCACTGTTCGACACCGTCCTCACCCGGGTCGACCCGGAGGTCGCGCACCATCTCGCGATGCGCACGATCCGCGCTGCCGCGTCGGTGCCGGGCCTGTCCCACGTCGTTCGCGCCACCATCGGCCGGCGTCCCCCGACCACCCGGCCGACGCGGCTGGGCCGCGATGTCCCGGGGGCGCTCGGCCTCGCGGCCGGGATGGACAAGGACGCCACCACGATCCTGGGCATGGACATGCTCGGTTTCGGGCACGTCGAGGTCGGTACCGTCACCGCCCACCCGCAGCCGGGCAACGACCGGCCACGGTTGTGGCGCCACCCGCGGGACCGTGCGCTGGTCAACCGGATGGGCTTCAACAACGCCGGGGCGCAGGCCGCCGCTGACGCGCTGCGCCGGCTGCGCCGCAGTCGCCGCGGCCGGTCGATCGTCGTCGGCGCGAACATCGGCAAGTCCCGGGTGACCGAGCTCGAGGACGCCGTCGCCGACTACCAGACCAGTGCCCGGCTGCTCGCGCGGTGGAGCGACTACATCACGGTCAACGTCTCCTCGCCCAACACGCCCGGGCTGCGCGACCTCCAGGCGGTGGAGTCGCTGCGCCCGATCCTCGCCGCGGTGCAGGCCGCCGCGGACACCGCCGCCGGCCGCCAGGTGCCGGTGCTCGTCAAGGTCGCACCCGACCTCGACGACGCCGACGTCACCGCCGTCGCCGATCTCGTGCTCGAGCTGGGGCTGGCCGGCGTGGTCGCGACGAACACCACCATCCGCCACGACCACGGCCCCGGCGGGCTGTCAGGTCAGCCGGTGCACGCCCGTGCGCTCGAGGTGGTCGCCGGGCTGCGAGACCGGCTGGGGCCTGAGCCGGTGATCATCGGCGTCGGCGGGATCGGTGAGCCGGCCCAGGCGCGCGCCATGCTCGCCGCCGGCGCGGACCTGCTGCAGGCGTACACCGCCTTCATCTACGAGGGTCCCGGCTGGCCCGGCGCGATGAACCGGGCGCTGGCCTAGCTGAAGCTCAGCGGTCCTCGCTGGCCCGTGCCACCCGGCCCGGGCTCGACCGCCACAGCCAGATCATCCCGAGCACCGGCAGCACCAGCGGGACGAAGCCGTAGCCCTGACCGAAGTGCGACCACACCGTCGGCTGCGGGAAGAGCTCGGGCTCGACGAGGCTGAGGGCACCGACCGCCAGCACGCCGACCAGCTCGACGACGACGGCGGTCCACCCCAGACGCCGCATCCGCCGGCCGTTGTGCGCCAGTGCCACCGTCGCGACGACGTAGACCACCGCGGCGAACGCCGACAGCGTGTAGGCGAGCGGTGCCTCGGCGGCGTCGCGGATGAGCTGCACGCCCGCCCGGGCCATGGACGAGATGGCGAAGATGCCGTAGACGGCGATGATCACCCGTCCCCAGCCGCGCGCCGGCGGCCGGGTGTCGGTGGCGTCCGTCGTGCGGACCTGTCCCTCGGGGGCCGTCATAGAGACCACACCTGCCATATCCTCAGCTCCATCGCGATGATCGCCACCGCCGCCACCACGAGCACCACCGAGCTCCAGCGGGTGCGGTCCGCGAAGGCCCACACCGCCGCGATCGGCAGCAGCAGGATCGAGACGACCAGGTAGCCCCACAGGGTCAGCGGGTCGCTGACGCTGGTCCCGCCGGCCTGCAGCACTCCGGCGACGACCGCCTGGACCACCAGCGCCGCCACGACCACGCCGCCCCCGATGAGCTGGCGCAGCACCACGGCACGGTCGGCGATCGCGAACGCCAGCGCCCAGACCGCCAGGAGGCCGGCGAGGGCGCAGACGAGGATGACGGTGAACAGCACCGGCCGATCCTAACCGCCCCGGGCCGCCGCCCAGCGACGCGGGATAGCATCGACGACGTGACTGAACTGACACTGACCACCAAGAACGTTGCCCGCCTGCAGACCGAGGCGGTCGTCCTCGCCGTCGGTGACCGGGACGGCACCCCCGAGATCCTCGCCGGGGCCGAGCTGCCCGCCGCGCTGCTGTCCGCGCTGCAGCCGCTGCTGCCGGCGCTGGGCGTGAGCGGCAAGGCCGACGAGGTGGTGCGGGCCGCCGCCGGCAAGGAGCTGGCCGCGACCGTCGTCGTCCTCACCGGCGTGGGGCGGCTCACCACCGACGCCCCCAGCGCGGAGGCGCTGCGCCGCGCCGCCGGTGCCGCGGTGCGCTCGCTCGCCGGCACCGGCGACGTCGCGCTGGCGCTGCCGGCCGAGTCGCCCGAGCAGGTCGCCGCGGTCGCCGAGGGCGCGCTGCTCGGTGCCTACCGCTTCGACCGCTACCGCAGCGCCGACCCGGCGCCGGTGACCCGCCTCGAGCTGATCACCTCGCTCGCCCGGACCAAGGAGGCCAAGGCCGCGCTCGCTCGGGCGCAGGTCGTCGCCGACGGCGTCAACGCCACCCGCGACCTCGTCAACACCGCGCCCGCAGACCTCTACCCCGAGACCTTCGCGGACGACGCCAAGGCCGCTGCCAAGGGCACCAAGGTCAAGGTCACCGTCCTGGACGAGAAGGCGCTGCGCGCCGGCGGCTACGGCGGGCTCATCGGCGTCGGGCAGGGCTCGCAGCGCCCGCCGCGGCTGGTCAAGCTCTCCTACGCGCCCGCTCGCGCCAAGGCCCACTACGCGCTCGTCGGCAAGGGCATCACCTTCGACTCCGGCGGCCTGTCCCTCAAGCCCGCCAAGGGCATGGAGACGATGAAGATGGACATGGCCGGCGCCGCCACCGTGCTCCACACCGTGCTCGCCGCGGCCGCCCTCGAGCTGCCGGTGCAGGTGACCGGGTGGCTTGCCCTCGCGGAGAACATGCCGTCCGGGACCGCGCAGCGGCCTTCGGACGTCATTACCATCCGCGGCGGCAAGACCGTCGAGGTCCTCAACACCGACGCCGAGGGCCGCCTCGTGATGGCCGACGCCATCGTCGCCGCCCGTGAGGAGTCGCCCGACGCCGTCATCGACATCGCCACGCTCACCGGCGCCCAGCTGGTCGCGCTCGGCTCGCAGATCGGTGCCGTCATGGGCACCGAGGACATCCGCGACGCAGTCCTCGCCGCCGCCGACGTCGCCGGTGAGGAGTTCTGGCCGATGCCGCTGCCGACGGAGCTGGCCGCCTCGCTGAAGTCGCAGGTCGCCGACCTCTCCAACATGGGCGACCGCTTCGGCGGGATGCTCGTCGCCGGGCTCTTCCTCAAGGAGTTCGTCGAGGACACGCCGTGGGCGCACCTGGACATCGCCGGCCCCGCCTTCAACGAGGGCAAGGCCCGTGGCTACACCCTCGAAGGCGGCACCGGCACCGGCCTGCGCACCCTGCTAACGCTCCTAGAAAACGCCCCCCGGTAGCCCACCGCGGCACTGTGCGCCGAGATACGACATCTCGGCGGGGATGGGCGGGCGGGTGGCGGGTGGGGGCGCCGTGACGCTGGCTACTTGCGGCGCTGGGCGGCGCTCCAGCGCCGCATGCTCGACGGGTAGCCGGTGAGGTTGACCTCGTAGATCGGGATCGACAGCTCGCGCGCCAGCTGGCGGGCAGCCTTCTCGTCCGGCACCCGGCGGCGCGTCCACTCGCCCGTCTTGGCGACGAGCACGAGCGTCGTCGGGTCGTTCGGCGTCGCCGGCTCGATGTACGCCTCGACACCGGCGCGGGTGGCCACGAAGTCCCGGAAGTGGTCGGCGACCTCCGCCCGTCGCTGCCCGGTGGAGGGTGCGTCGGCGGGGGCCTTCTGACGTCGGGAGAACAACCGCATAACCCCCAACCCTAAGCGTCCTCGGCTGTGTGGTGTGACACGGCGGACACAACCAGCCGGTGGTGCCCATCGATGAGACGATGACAAGATGGTCCCTGAGCCGGCCTGGCCGGGGAGAACCGCGTGCTCGAGGAGAGGTTTGTGACCGACAGCCCTGAAGACAACGTGTATGACCTGGTCATCCTGGGAGCAGGGAGCGGCGGTTACGCGGCGGCACTGCGCGCCGTACAGCTGGGCCTGTCGGTCGCACTGATCGAGGCCGACAAGGTCGGTGGCACCTGCCTGCACCGCGGCTGCATCCCGACCAAGGCCCTCCTCCACAGCGCCGCCGTCGCCGACGAGATCCGCGAGAGCTCCGCCGTCGGCGTCAGCGCCACGCTCGAGGGCATCGACATGCCCACGGTCAACAAGTACAAGGACGGCGTCGTCGGCCGCCTGTACAAGGGCCTGCAGGGCCTGATCAAGGCCGGCAAGATCGACTACATCACCGGCTGGGGCCGGCTCGTGGCCAAGGACACCGTCGAGGTCGACGGCGTGCCCTACCGCGGCCGCAACGTCATCCTCGCCTCCGGCTCCTACCCGCGGTCGCTGCCCGGCCTGGACATCGGTGGCCGGGTCATCACCAGCGAGCAGGCCCTCGAGATGGACTACGTGCCCAAGAGCGCGATCGTGCTCGGCGGCGGCGTCATCGGCGTCGAGTTCGCCTCGGTGTGGAAGTCCTTCGGGGCCGACGTCACCATCATCGAAGCACTGCCGAACCTCGTCCCGAACGAGGACGTCTCGCTGTCCAAGGCGCTGGAGCGGGCATTCCGCAAGCGGAAGATCACCTTCGCCACCGGCACCCGGTTCTCCGGCGTCGAGCAGAACGAGAACGGCGTCGTCGTCAGCACCGAGGACGGCAAGACCTACGAGGCAGACCTCCTGCTCGTCGCTGTCGGGCGTGGCCCGGCGACCGACGGCCTCGGCTACGAGGAGCAGGGCGTCCCCATGGAGCGCGGCTTCGTGCTCACCAATGAGCGCCTCCACACCGGTGTCGGCAACATCTACGCCGTCGGCGACATCGTCCCGGGCCTCCAGCTCGCCCACCGTGGTTTCCAGCAGGGAATCTTCGTGGCCGAGGAGATCGCCGGCCTCGCACCGGCGGCGATCGAGGAGTCCGGCATCCCGCGGGTCACGTACTGCGAGCCCGAGGTCGCGTCCGTCGGCCTCACCGAGGCGCAGGCGAAGGCCGCGCACGGTGACGACGGCGTCGAGACGGTCGACTTCAACCTCGCCGGCAACGGCAAGAGCCAGATCCTGCAGACCACCGGCTTCGTCAAGCTGGTCCGGCAGAAGGACGGCCCGATCATCGGCGTCCACATGATCGGCTCTCGCGTCGGCGAGCTCATCGGCGAGGGGCAGCTCATCGTCAACTGGGAGGCCTACCCCGACGACGTCGCCTCCTTGGTCCACGCTCACCCGACGCAGAACGAGTCCCTGGGTGAGGCCGCTCTCGCCCTCGCGGGCAAGCCGCTGCACTCCCACAACTGACCCCTCGATCCAAGGAGACATTTGGTCATGTCCGACTCTGTGCAGATGCCCGCGCTGGGCGAGTCCGTCACCGAGGGCACCGTCACCCGATGGCTGAAGGCCGAGGGGGACCGCGTCGAGGTCGACGAGCCGTTGCTCGAGGTGTCGACCGACAAGGTCGACACCGAGGTGCCCTCGCCGTTCGCCGGTGTGCTCGAGAAGATCCTCGTCCAGGAGGACGACACCGTCGACGTCGGCACCGACCTCGCGGTCATCGGTTCCGGTGAGGGCGGCGGCGAGCCCGCCTCCGAGCCCGCCCAGGAGGAGGCACCGGCCGAGGAGGCTCCCGCTGAGGAGCCGGCGGCCGAGGAGCCGGCGGCTCCGGAGCCCGAGGAGGTCCAGCAGGAAGCCCAGCAGCAGGCAGCCGGCGGCTCCGGTGGTGGCGGCCAGGCCGTGACCATGCCCGCGCTCGGCGAGTCGGTCACCGAGGGCACCGTCACCCGCTGGCTCAAGGCCGAGGGCGACGACGTCGCCGTCGACGAGCCGCTGCTGGAGGTCTCGACCGACAAGGTCGACACCGAGGTCCCCTCACCGTTCGCCGGCAAGCTGACGACCATCCTCGTCCAGGAGGACGAGACGGTCGACGTCGGCGCCGAGCTTGCCTACATCGGTGGCGAGAGCGGCGGCGAGCAGGCCGCCGAGGCGGCACCGGCCCAGGATGCTCCCAAGGAGGCCCCGGCCGAGGAGACTCGCCAGGACACCCAGGAGGAGGCCAAGGAGGCCGAGCAGCCCTCCGAGGAGCGCGCTGAGCAGCACCACAGCGCTGCCACGGCCCCGGCCGAGGTCGCGGCGCCCAGCCCCGCCGAGACCAGCCAGGCCACGCCGGCCGCCGAGCCTGCGCCGTCGGGCAGCAACGCCACGACGACGAGCTATGTCACGCCGATCGTCCGGAAGCTCGCCAAGGAGCACGGCGTCGACCTCGGCGCCGTGCAGGGCACCGGCGTCGGCGGACGCATCCGCAAGGAGGACGTCCTCGCCGCAGCCAAGGCTGCCGAGGAGGCCGCCTCGACGGCTGCGAAGCCCGCGGCGGCCGCTTCACCGGCGACGCGCCAGCCGACCATCCCGGACGTCTCCCCGCTGCGGGGCACCACCGAGAAGATGTCGCGGCTGCGCAAGGTCATCGCCGCGCGGATGAAGGAGTCGCTCGACACCTCCGCGCAGCTGACCACGGTGATCGAGGTCGACGTCACCCGCATCGCCGCACTGCGGGCGCGGGCGAAGAACAGCTTCCTGGAGCGCGAGGGCGTCAAGCTCTCGTACCTGCCGTTCTTCATCAAGGCAGCGACCGATGCGCTCAAGGCGCACCCGGGCCTCAACGCGTCGATCGACGGTGACCAGATCGTCTACCACGCCGAGGAGAACATCGGCATCGCGGTGGACACCGAGCGGGGTCTCATGGTCCCGGTGATCAAGGAGGCCGGCGACCTCACCATCGCCGGCATCGCCAAGCGCGTGGCGGACCTCGCCGCCCGGACCCGTGACAGCAAGGTCAAGCCGGACGACCTGGCCGGCTCGACCTTCACCATCACCAACCTCGGCTCCAACGGCGCGCTGTTCGACACCCCGATTATCAACCAGCCGGAGGTCGCGATCCTCGGGCTGGGGGCGATCGTCAAGCGGCCTGTCGTCGTGGCCGACGCCGACGGCAACGAGACCATCGGGATCCGCTCGATGGTGTACCTGCCGCTCACCTACGACCACCGCTTGGTCGACGGCGCGGACGCCGGCCGCTTCATGCAGACGGTGAAGAAGCGTCTCGAAGAGGGCGCGTTCGAGGCCGAGCTCGGCCTGTAGCAAGAGCGTTCCCGCGGGGCCCGTGCCACTCGGCACGGGCCCCGCGGCCGTTCTCGTGCGGCGCGCGTCAGTCGCACGGTCCGCTGCTGAGGATCCGCGCGTCGGCTGCGGGAGCCGCCGTGGGCATCGGTGCATCGGCGGCAGCGGTGAGGACTATCCGTGCACAGCCGGGCGCCGGTGCCGCCACCGTCCGCGAGGCACCGCCGACCTCGCGCTCGTGCGCCGCCTGCGCGAGAACCGCGTCCACCACGATCCCGTCCGGCGTGACGGCGACGTGCCGGACCTCGATCACGTCGGTGTCCAGGCCGGTCAGCCGTGTGCCGCTGGCGCGCAACGCCGCGACCAGCGACGCGTCTGCCTGAGCGACCGGCCCGCCCGGCACGCTGAGCGCTGCCAGCGCTCCGCTGTCACGCGCCATGAGAGCGCCGTCTCGTCGTTCCAGCAGGCCTGCGAGGATGCCGGCCAGCCGAGCGTCGTCCAGCGCTGCCACCGATGGAGCCCGCGGCGGCGGCTCGGCCGCCCCGTCCGACGTCCGTGCCCCAGATCCCTCCGGCGCTGCTCGGGGCGCCGCGACCTCAGCGGGCGCGGTGGGCACGGGCGGTACCGGCGCAGGGCCGCTGGGCCACAGCCGCGGCCCGACGACGAGCCCGCCCACCGCCAGCCCGGCAGCAGCCACCACAGCGGCGGCGATGACGGTGCGCCTGGCCGTTCGCGTCCGGGTACCGGCCGCCCGTGCCCGCGCGCCGGTACGCGGTGCCAGCGCGCGGACCTCGCGCCGGCCCGACGGTCGACGCCGGGTGACGGCGTCCGGCGCGCGCATCCGCGCCTGGGCGAGCACGGCCGCCGGCGGCAGCGTGATCGGCCGGTACTCCCCCAGCGCGGCGGCGGCCCGCGCCAGCTCCGCGGCAGCTGGTCGCCGCTGAGGGGCCGCTCGCAGCGCCTCGCCGAGGGCGTCGATGAGGCGACGGGGTGGCGCCGGGCCGGCCGCCCACTGCACGAGCCTGGCCAGCGCCCACACGTCTCCGGCCGGCGTCGCCGGTTGCCCGTGGTGGCGCTCGGGTGCCACGAAGCCCTCGGTACCGGCCTCGTGGGTCAGCTGACCGGCGAGGTCGACGAGCACCGGGTCCCCGGCGCCGCTGAGGACGACGTTGCTCGGCGAGACGTCGCCGTGGATGACGCCTCGCGCGTGCAGGTGGGCGAGCGCGCCGGCCCCCGACTGCAGCAGCGCGTACAGCTCCGCCTCCGTCAGCTCCCCACGGGCGCGGACCACGGTGTCGAGGGCCGGTCCCGTGACCCGGTCGGTGATCACTGCGCACCGGCTAGCGTCGATCGCCTGCACCTCCCGGACCTGCGCGAGGTGCGGGTGCGAACCGTCGCGCAGTGCCGCGAGGCGACGAAGCCGGCTCCGGCCGGATGCTCCCGCCGATAACGGGAGCACGCTGACGACGACGTCGTCGCCGGTCTCGCTCCGTGCCGCCCACGCCGGGCCGTTCGCCCCGAAGCCGAGCGGCCCGACGACGCGGTGACCGGTGAGCTCCGGCGGCGCCGGGCGCCGTCGTGCCCGGGTCCGTGAACGCCCCGCGCCGCCGCGTGCCATACCGCTCAGCCAACCGCACCCGTGCAGTTCTCGCTGACGCTGTCCACAGGCTCAGGTTGGCGAGAATCGTGGTGGCCGGGTGATGTCCGGAACGACCGCCAACCATTGTTAGACTGCGTCTATGTATGTGCAGCGAGTGGGGCTGGGCGAGACCCACGTGGCATACGAGGACGCGTGGGCGCTGCAGCGCGAGGTCCATGCCGACGTCATCGCGGGCGACCGGCCGGACACGCTCCTGCTGCTCGAGCACCAGTCGGTCTACACCGCCGGCCGGCGCACCTCGCGCCACGAACGCCCGACCGATGGTCAGCAGGTCATTGACGTCGACCGTGGTGGCCGCCTCACCTGGCACGGCCCGGGGCAGCTCGTCGTCTACCCCATCGTCCGGCTGCGGACGCCGGTCGACGTCGTCGCCTACGTCCGCGCGCTGGAGCGGGCGGTCATCGCCGTCGCCGCCGAGTGGGACGTTGCGGCGGTGCAGGTCCCGGGCAGGTCGGGGGTCTGGGTCCACGGGGATCCTCGCTCGCCGGCCCGGAAGCTCGCGGCGATCGGGGTCCGAGTCGCGCAGGGGGTGACGATGCACGGCACCGCGATCAACGTCTGCCCGGACCTGTCGCAGTTCGACGCGATCGTGCCGTGCGGCATCGAGGACGCCGGCGTGACCTCGTTGAGCGTTGAGACCGGCACCGCGCTCACCCCGCTCGACGTGGCCGCGACGACGACTCGCCACATCCTCACCGAGCTGAGCGCGCTCACCGCGACCGCTCCCCCACCTCCGGCCGACGCACCCGCGCCGACCGCCCGCCGGACGACCAACGCCCCGGCACAGCTGACGACAGATGGAGTGCGCACGTGACGATCGCCCCCGAGGGACGAAGGATGCTCCGGGTCGAGGCCCGCAACGCCGAGACGCCCATCGAGCGCAAGCCGTCCTGGATCAAGACGAAGGCCACGATGGGGCCCGAGTACCAGGACCTCAAGCAGCTCGTGCGCGGCAACGGGCTGAACACCGTCTGCGAGGAGGCCGGTTGCCCCAACATCTTCGAGTGCTGGGAGGACCGCGAGGCCACCTTCCTCATCGGTGGCTCGCAGTGCACCCGGCGCTGTGACTTCTGCCAGATCGACACCGGCAAGCCCGCCGCCTTCGACCGGCTCGAGCCGGTCAAGGTCGCGCGCTCGGTCGCGACGATGGGGCTGAAGTACGCCACGGTCACCGGCGTCGCACGCGACGACCTCGACGACGGCGGCGCGTGGCTCTACGCCGAGACCGTGCGTCAGATCCACCAGCAGAACCCCGGCACCGGCGTCGAGCTGCTCATCCCCGACTTCGACGCGAAGCCCGACCAGCTGGCCGAGGTCTTCTCCTCCCGACCCGAGGTGCTGGCGCACAACCTCGAGACGGTGCCGCGGATCTTCCGGCGGATCCGTCCCGGCTTCCGCTACGAACGTTCCCTCAGCGTCATCCGGGCGGCCCGCGACGAGGGTTTCGTCACGAAGTCGAACTTCATGCTCGGCATGGGCGAGACCATCGACGAGGTGCTCGAGGCGATGGAGATGCTCCGCGAGGCCGGCTGCGACCTGCTCACCATCAACCAGTACCTACGTCCCTCGGTGCGCCACCACCCGATCGAGCGCTGGGTGCGGCCCGAGGAGTTCGTCGACCTGTCGGACGCCGCGGAGGAGATGGGCTTCCTCGGCGTGCTCGCCGGACCGCTCGTGCGCTCCTCCTACCGGGCGGGCAGGCTCTGGGGGCGGGCGATGGTCAAGCGGGGCGAGCAGGTGCCCGCAGCGCTCGCGCACCTGACCGAGCCGACGACGGCCCGCCAGGAGGCGATCTCGCTGGTGCGCTGAGCCCCGGCCGGCCGGCCTGGGTCGGGTCGGGTCGCCGAGGCATGGCGGTGCGGCCGGTAGGATGACTCATCATGGCCAGGATGAAGAAGAACGCCGACGTCGACGCGGGTGCCAAGAAGCCGAAGAAGAAGCGCTGGTACCACCAGCTGTGGGAAGTCTTCCAGATGACCCGCGAGGTGCAGCCCTCGATCACCTGGGTGCTCCTCGGGGTGTTCGTCGGCGTCATCGCCCTCGGGCTGCTCATCGGGCTGTTCATCGGGCATCCCGTCTACGTCCCGCTCCTCAGCCTGCCGGTGGCGCTCATCGGCGTCATGCTCATCCTCACCAGACGGGCAGAGCGTGCCGCCTACTCCCGCATCGAGGGCACGCCCGGCGCAGCCGGCTCGGCGCTGGGCACCATCCGGCGGGGCTGGAACATCGAGGAGCAGCCGGTCGCCATCGACCCGCGGCACCAGGACGTCGTCTTCCGTGCGATCGGTCGTCCCGGCGTCGTGCTCATCAGCGAAGGCCCGCCCCACCGCGCCAAGCGGATGCTCGAGGCGGAGCGTCGCCGCGTCTCCCGTGTCGCGCCGAACGTCAAGATCCACCTCGTCCAGGTCGGCAACGACGAGAACCAGGTCCCGCTGCCCAAGCTGGTCAAGGCCATCCAGAAGCTCAAGCCGTCGCTGACCAAGGCCGAGGTGGCCGCCGTCGCCAAGCGCCTGCGCGCGCTGGGGCACTCACGCCCGGCCGTGCCCAAGGGCATCGACCCGATGCGTGCCCGGCCCGACCGCAAGGGCATCCGCGGCCGCTGAGGCGACGTCGTCCAGCACCCGGCCGTCGGCGTGGCCCCGTCGACGATGGCCCTAAACTGACCGGGTGCCTCAGCAGACCTCCGTCTCGGCCGGCTTCGGACGCCGGGTGCTGGCCCTCGCCGTCGACTGGGTGCTGGCGATGGCCATCTCGGCCGGGTTCTTCGACTCCCACCCGATGGCGACGCTCGGCGTCTTCGCGGTCATGACATGGCTGCTGCTCGCTACCCGCGGCTCGACGATCGGGCACACCCTCACGTCACTGACGGTCCGGTCGGTCCACGGCGGCGCCGCCCGGCCCTCCCAGGTACTCATCCGCACGGTGAGCCTGTGCCTGGTCATCCCCGCGGTCGTGTGGGGGCTCGACGGGCGTGGCCTGCACGACGCGTGGGCCGGCACCACCATCGAGCGGCGGTAAGCGCGTAACACTCGCGAAACATTCGGGTGACACCTGCGAAGCATCGCCCGGCTAACGTCCCACACGCACCACCCCACCGACCCAGCAAGACGCCGCCACCGCCCCGAAGGAGCAGGTCATGTTCACCACTGCCGAGGAGGCCATCGCCTTCACCCAGGAGCAGGACGTCAAGTTCATCGACGTCCGCTTCTGCGACCTGCCGGGGGTGATGCAGCACTTCAACATCCCGATCGAGACCTTCGCCGCCGAGGCCTTCACCGAGGGCTTGATGTTCGACGGGTCCTCGATCCGCGGTTTCCAGGCGATCCACGAGTCGGACATGAAGCTCATCCCCGACGTGACGACGGCGTACATCGACCCGTTCCGCAAGGAGAAGACGCTCGTCGTCAACTTCTCCATCGTCGACCCCTTCACCGACGAGAGCTACTCCCGCGACCCTCGCAACGTCGCCGCCAAGGCAGAGGCATACCTCAAGAGCACCGGGATCGCCGACACGGTGTACTTCGGCGCCGAGGCCGAGTTCTACGTCTTCGACGACGTCCGCTTCGCCACCACCCAGCACTCGAGCTTCTACTACCTCGACTCCAACGAGGCGGCCTGGAACACCGGGCGTCAGGAGGAAGGCGGAAACCTCGGGTACAAGACGCGCTACAAGGGCGGCTACTTCCCCGTTGCGCCGAACGACCAGATGTCCGACCTGCGCGACGAGATGGTCACCGTGCTGCAGCAGTCCGGGCTCCTCGTGGAGCGGGCCCACCACGAGGTGGGCACCGCCGGCCAGCAGGAGATCAACTACCGCTTCGACACGCTGCTCGGCGCCGCCGACGACGTCATGAAGTTCAAGTACATCATCAAGAACACCGCGTGGGCCGCCGGCAAGACCGCCACCTTCATGCCCAAGCCGCTGTTCGGCGACAACGGCTCGGGCATGCACTCCCACCAGAGCCTGTGGAAGGACGGCAAGCCGCTGTTCTACGACGAGCACGGCTACGGCGGGCTCTCCGACCTCGCCCGCTGGTACGTCGGCGGGCTGCTCGCGCACGCCCCGGCGCTGCTCGCCTTCACCAACCCGACGATCAACTCCTTCCGCCGGCTGGTCCCCGGGTACGAGGCGCCGGTCAACCTCGTCTACTCGGCGCGCAACCGTTCCGCGTGCATCCGGATCCCGGTCACCGGCACGTCGCCCAAGGCCAAGCGGGTGGAGTTCCGGGTGCCCGACCCGTCGTCGAACCCGTACCTCGCGTTCGCCGCGATGCTCATGGCGGGCCTCGACGGGATCCGGAACCGGATCGAGCCGCCGGCGCCGATCGACAAGGACCTCTACGAGCTGCCGCCCGAGGAGCACGCGCAGATCGCGCAGCTGCCGGTGTCCCTCGACGACGCGCTCGTCGCGCTCGAGAACGACCACGACTTCCTCACCGAGGGTGACGTGTTCACCCCGGACCTCATCGCGACCTGGATCGACTACAAGCGCACCAACGAGATCGCGCCGATGCGGCTGCGGCCCCACCCGCACGAGTTCGAGCTGTACTTCGACCTGTAGGGCGGCGTCACGGAACGGCCCCTGATCTGCGCCACGGCGCAAGGTCAGGGGCCGTCCCGTTTGATCCTGCGGTGACCCCGGGGCAGGGACCGGTTTGCTGACTCGTCCACACGTCGCCGGCTCAGCCCACCGCCGACGGTCTCGTGCTAGACAATATGTAGGCCACGCCCACATACGCCCGGCCCCATCTCGTTGTGCCCAAGGAGACAGAAGCTGCCATGAAGACCCCTGCGAGCGACGTCGCGGTGGACGAGCACTCCCCCGCCGCTGACATCGCGGTCGACGCACACTACGACCTGATCATCATCGGTACCGGGTCGGGGAACTCGATCCCCGGACCGGAGCTCGACGACAGGTCGATCGCGATCATCGAGAAGGGGGAGTTCGGTGGCACCTGCCTCAACGTCGGCTGCATCCCCACGAAGATGTACGTCTACGCCGCTGACGTCGCGCTGGAGACGGCGCAGGCGGGCCGGCTGAGCCTGGACGCGCAGGTCAGCTCCGTGGACTGGCCAGGGCTCGTCAGCCGAGTCTTCGACGACCGGATCGACCCCATCGCGAGCGGCGGCGAGGCCTACCGCCGCGGCCCCGAGACCCCGAACATCGACGTCTACGACCAGCACGCCGTGTTCGTCGGGGAGCGCACGCTGCGCACCGGCCAGGGCACCGCGCAGAAGATCATCTCCGCAGACCAGGTCGTCATCGCCGCCGGCTCGCGGCCGTTCATCCCCGAGTCCATCGCCACCTCGGGCGTGCACTTCCACACCAACGAGGACATCATGCGGCTGCCGGAGCGGCCGGAGTCGCTCGTGATCGTCGGCGGCGGCTACATCGCTATGGAGTTCGCCCACGTCTTCGACGCGCTCGGCACCAAGGTCACGATCGTCTCGCGCTCTCCGCTGCTGCGTCACCTCGACGACGACCTGCGCGAGCGGTTCAACGCCCTCGCCACCGAGCGGTACGACGTCGTCGGCGGCACCGTCATCGGTGCCGAGCAGTCCGCGGACGGCGTGAGCGTCCGGCTGGACGACGGCTCCGAGGTCACCGGGCAGGTGCTGCTGGTGGCCACCGGCCGCGTCCCCAACGGCGACCAGCTGGACCTGGCTTCCGGCGGCGTCGAGATGACGCCTGCGGGCCAGGTCGCGGTGGACGAGTACGGCCGGTCGACCACCGCCGCGGGAGTCTGGGCGCTGGGAGACGTCTCCTCGCCGTACCTGCTCAAGCACGTCGCCAACGCGGAGATGCGAGCGGTGCGCCACAACCTGCTTCACCCCGACAACCTGCGCGCCATGCCGCACGACCACGTGCCGGCCGCCACGTTCACCCACCCTCAGATCGCCACGGTCGGGCTGACCGAGGAGCAGGCCCGGGCACGCGGCCACAACGTGACCGTCAAGGTGCAGAGCTACGGCGACGTCGCCTACGGCTGGGCCATGGCGGACACCACGAGCATCGCCAAGCTCGTCGCCGACCGGTCCACCGGCAAGCTCCTGGGCGCCCACTACATGGGCCCGCAGGCCGCCACCCTTATCCAGCAGATGATCACCGTCCTGGCCTTCGACCTCGATGTCCGCGACGTGGCCACCACGCAGTACTGGATCCACCCGGCACTGCCGGAGGTCACCGAGAACGCGCTGCTGGGCCTGGAGTTCGACCCACCGACCACCTGACACCGGGCCCGGAGCCGGAGCCGGAGCCGGACGACGAGGCGGACGTCGGCGTAGGTTGTGGCCATGGCTGACTCCACCGCGATGCGCCCGACCACCATGTCGGTCGACGAGTTCATTGCCGGAAACGATCCTGACGGCTCGCTCGCGGTGCTCGACGGCGTGATCACCGCCGCGCTGCCCGGCGCCACCCGTGTGCTGTGGCAGGGGGTGTTCTGGGGCGGCACCGAGCAGTCCATCATCGGCTACGGCGCCACGGTGCAGCCGCGGCCCAAGGGCGAGCGCGTCGAGTGGTTCCTCGTCGGACTGACGCGGCAGCAGAACTACCTCAGCCTGTACGTCAACGCCGCCGAGGACGGCGCCTACCTCTCGCGGGTCTACGGCAAGCGGCTGGGGAAGACCAAGGTGGGATCGGCCAGCATCTCGTTCGCCTCGGCGGAGGTCATCGACCTCAGCGTGCTCGACGAGATGGTCCGCCACGCCGGGCGCATCACGGAGTGGACGTAGCCGGCGGCGCCTTCTCCCCCGCGGGACCGTCGGAGCCGACGGCGTCGAGGCGGTCGCCGCCCAGCGGCTTGCCCTCCCACAGGTGGGCCCACCAGCCGTCGCGCGGACTGCCCTCGAGGACGACCGCACCGGTGTTGGTGATCGGGTTGTACGCAGCGTGCTCGCCGGTGACGTTCTCCACCCGCGCCGCGCACCAGGACCGGATGACGGCCCCGTGGCTGAACATCACCGCCGTCGACACTCCCGCGGCGTGTGCCTCGGCGACGACGTCGTCGTAGCGCCGCCACACCTCGGCACCGCTCTCGGCGCCGGGCACCCGAACCGCGGGGTCCTTGGCCCAGCCGAAGATCGCGCCGAGGTAAGCGCGGTGCGAGACCTCGTCACCGCGCATCTCCAGGTCGCCGGCGCTGACCTCGCGCAGGCCGGGCCGGACGCGCAGCTCGAGGCCGCGCTGCTCGATCAGCGGCGCCGCCGTCTGCTGCGTCCGGACGAGGTTCGAGGCGTAGATCAGGTCGATGTCCTCATCCCCCAGGCTGCGCGGCACGGCGGCCGCCTGCTCGCGCCCCAGGGCGGTGAGATCGGCGCCGGGCGCGCCGGTGTCGAGAAGATCGTGCACGTTCGAGCTGGTCTGTCCGTGTCGGATGAGGATCAATCGCATGTCCCCATCATCGCCCAGACCACCCCGAGAAGGCCCGTCCGACCCTCGGGCGTGCGCCTTGCACCCCGCACCCGCCGGTTGGCCCGTCGGGTGGCCCGCCCGCAACCGATCAGCGGGTGACTTCCGTCAGGCCCAGCCTGACGAAAGCTCCCCAGCAGTCACTGGAGCGTCGCGCAGCAGCGCAACGCGAGCGTCACTGCAGTCTTCACGGCAGCGCCGCGGCAGTCAGCCGAAGAACACCCGCTCGACGACGCCTCTGGCGCGGCGGGAGGTGCGCAGGTAGTCCTCCTCGAGGTCCTGCGCCTCCCCGGGGCCGTAGCCGAGCAGCCGCGATATGCCGGCGAGGTCGCGCGCGGCGCTGGGCAGCACGTCGAGCCGCCCCCCGGTGGTGCGCCCGGTCGACAGCGTGATGGCCGCCCGCAACCGTGACGCCAGCCGCCAGGCGTCGGCCAGCAGCTCGGTGTCCTCGGCCGTCAGCAGCCCGGCGTGCTCGGCTGCGGCCAGCGCCCCGAGGGTCTCGGTCGTGCGCAGCTCGGGGAGCTCCCCGGCGTGGCACAGCTGGAGCAGCTGGACCGTCCACTCGACATCGGTCAGCCCGCCGCGCCCAAGCTTGAGGTGACGGTTGGCCGGCACGCCGCGCGGCAGCCGCTCCGCCTCCATCCGGGCCTTGATCCGCCGGATCTCGCGCACCGCCCGCTCGTCGATGCCCGCCGAGGGATAGCGCAGGGGGTCGATGAGCGCGACGAACCGCTCCGCGAGCCCGTCGTCCCCGGCCACCGGCCGTGCCCGCAGCAGCGCCTGGTACTCCCACGGCTCCGCCCACCGCTCGTAGTACTGGGCGTACGACGCCAGCGACCGCACCAGCGGGCCGTTGCGACCCTCGGGCCGCAGCGCCGCGTCGACGAGCAGCGGCGGCTCGGACGAGGACTCCCCCAGCAGCGCCCGCAGCTTCCCGGCGACGGCGACGGCGAACTGCTGCGCGAGGTCCTCGCGCTGCCCGGGCAGCGGGTCGTGGACAAACACGACGTCCGCGTCGGAGCCGTAGGTCAGCTCCGACCCGCCCAGCCGGCCCATCGCGACGACGAGGAACCGGCTCGGTGCCGTGTCCAGCCCGAGCTCGGCGCCTGCCGCGCCGATCGCGATGTCGAGCCCGACGCGCAGCGCCTGGTCGGCGACCGCGCTGATCATCGTCCGGTCCCGCCGTGAGGTGACGCCGTCGAGCACGTCCCCGACGGCGGAGCGGACCAGCTCGCGCCGTCGCAGGTACCGCATCGCTTGCGCGGCCGCGTGCGGCTCGGGCCGCCGCTGGACCAGCGACCGTGCCTCCCGGTCGAGCTGCTCCGGTGTCCGGGCGCGCAGGTGGTCGTCGTCGCCGAGCCAGCGGGCCGCCTCGGGCAGCATCTCGAGCCCCTCGGCGACGTACCTGCTCGTCGCCAGCAGATAGGTGAGGCGCGGCGCGGCCGCGCCGGAGTCACGGAGCATGGTCAGGTACCACGGGGTGCTGCCGAGGGACTCCGACAACTTACGGAAGGCCAGCAGCCCGGCGTCGGGATCGGCGCCCTCCGCGAACAGCCCGAGCATCGCCGGCAGCAGCTGGCGCTGGATCGCGGCGGTCCGGCTCACGCCGGCGGTCAGCGACTCGAGGTGGCGCACCGCGCCGGCCGGGTCGACGTAGCCGATCGCAGCGAGCCGCGCGCGGACCGCCTCCGGGCTCAGCGTGGCATCCGCCGGGCCGAGGCTGGCGAGCAGCGGCAGCAGCGGTCGGTAGAAGATCTCCTCGTGCAGCCGGCGGACGTCGCGGCGTACCTCGCGCAACCGCTTCTCGAGGGTCTGCGCGCCCCGCACGCCGTCGACGCCGAGAGAGCGCCCCAGCCGGCGCAGGTCGCTCTCGCCGGCCGGGATGACGTGCGTGCGCCGCAGCCGGAACAGCTGCATCCGGTGCTCCAGCACCCGCAGCAGCCGGTAGCAGTGGTCGAGCTGGCCGGCGGGGTCGCGCCCGATGTAGCCGCTGTCGGCAAGCGCCTCGAGCGCGTCGAGGGTGCCGGGCGCCTTGATCGCGTCCTCGGTCCGGCCGTGGACGAGCTGGAGGAGCTGGACCGTGAACTCGACGTCGCGCAGGCCGCCGCGGCCGAGCTTGAGCTGCCGGTCGGCCTCGGCCGGTGGGATGTTCGCCTCGACGCGGCGGCGCATCGCCTGGGAGTCCTCGACGAAGTTCGCCCGTTCCACGGCCCGCCACACGAAGGGCTCGACGACCTCGACGTACTCCTGCCCCAGGGCGACGTCCCCGGCGATCGGCCGCGCCTTGAGGAGCGCCTGGAACTCCCAGGTGGCGGCCCACCGCTCGTAGTAGGCGCGGTGGGAGGCGACGGTGCGTACGAGCGGCCCGTCCTTGCCCTCGGGGCGCAGGTTGGCGTCGATCGGCCACAGCGGCAGCTCCTCGCCCTGGGGCGCGTCGATGAGCCGTGCCGCGGCGGTGGCGAGCCGGGTGGCAGCGTCGGTCACCGACTCCTCGGGCAGACCGTTCGCGCCGTCGGCGACGTAGATGACGTCGACGTCGGACACGTAGTTGAGCTCACGGCCACCGGTCTTGCCCATCCCGACGACCGCCAGCCGGACGCCGGCGCCGTGGTCGGGCAGCTCGGCCCGCGCGACCGCCAGCGCGGCGTCGATCGCCGCACCGGCAAGGTCGGACAGCGCGGCGGCGACCGGCGGGAACGCGTCCAGCGCATCGTCGCTGGTGAGGTCGATGGCAGTCACCTGGAGCAGCCGGCGGCGGTACCACCGGCGCAGCGCGTCGCTGCCCGCGACCCCGGTGACGGCAGCGGCCGGGGTGATCGCCGCGGGATCCGCGCCGACCGCCCGCAGCGCCGTCGCCCGCTCGTCGGCCGGTGTCGCTGACAGCACGCCGGCGGCGAGCACGTCGCTCAGCAGCTCCACCTCGCCGGGGTGCGCGACGAGCCGGTCGCCCAGCGCCCGCGACGCCCCGAGCACGGCGAGCAGCCGGCGCCGGTGCCCGCCGGCGGTGGCGAGCACCGCCGGCAGGTCGACGTCGTCGGGTGCCTGCTGCCAGGCCTCGACCAGGCGCAGCAGGGCGAGGAGAGCGAGGTCGGGGTCCGCCGTCGCGCCGATCGCCGGGGTCAGCGGGGCGCCGGCGTCCTCTGCGCGGCCGAGGACGCCGGCGAGCGTGGCGTCACCGAGTAGCTGAGCGGACCGCCGAACGTCACTGAAGCCGTGGCGCAGCAGCTCCTGGCTCGAGGTCGGGGCGCGCACGTCGGCGACTCAGACGCCCGGCAGGAGGCGCCGCAGCTCGTACGGCGTCACCTGCGAGCGGTACTCCGTCCACTCCTGCTGCTTGTTGCGCAGGACGAACTCGAAGACGTCCTCCCCGAGGGTCTCGGCGACGAGCTCCGATCCGCGCATGACGTCCACCGCCTGCTCGAGGCTGCCGGGCAGCGCCGAGATGCCCAGCGCACGCCGCTCGGCGTCGCTCAGCGCCCAGACGTCGTCCTCGGCGCCCTCGGGCAGCTCGTAGTCCTCCTCGATGCCCTTGAGCCCGGCCGCGATGAGCACCGCGAACGCGAGGTACGGGTTGGCGGCCGAGTCCAGCGCCCGGTACTCCACGCGGGTGGAGGGCCCCTTGTCCGGCTTGTGCATCGGCACCCGGACGAGCGCGGAACGGTTGTTGTGGCCCCAGCTGACGTAGCTGGGCGCCTCTCCCCCGCCCCACAGCCGCTTGTAGGAGTTGACGTACTGGTTGGTGACGGCGGAGATCTCCGCCGCGTGGTGCAGCAGGCCGGCGATGAACGACCGGCCGACCTTGGAGAGCTGGTACTGCCCGGACGGGTCGTAGAAGGCGTTGACGTCGCCCTCGAACAGCGAGAAATGGGTGTGCATCCCGGAGCCGGGCAACGAGATGAGCGGCTTGGGCATGAAGGTCGCCATGATGCCCTGCTGCAGCGCGACCTCCTTGACGACGGTGCGGAACGTCATGATGTTGTCCGCGGTGGACAGCGCGTCGGCGTAGCGCAGGTCGATCTCGTTCTGGCCCGGGCCGGCCTCATGGTGGGAGTACTCCACCGAGATGCCCATCGACTCCAGCAGCGTGATGGCCTCGCGGCGGAAGTCGTGGGCGGTGCCGCGGGCGACGTGGTCGAAGTACCCGGCGGTGTCGATCGGCACCAGCGGGTCGTCGGCCTTCTGCTGCTGCTCGAAGAGGTAGAACTCGATCTCCGGGTGCGTGTAGCAGGTGAAACCGGCCTCACCGGCCTTCTCCAGGGTGCGCTTGAGGACGTTGCGCGGGTCGGACCGGGCGGGCAGGCCGTCAGGGGTGCGGATGTCGCAGAACATCCGGGCGACGCCGTGCTCGTCGCCCCGCCAGGGCAGCACCTGGAAGGTCGCCGGGTCGGGGACGGCGAGCATGTCCGCCTCGTAGACACGGGCCAGGCCCTCGATGGCGCTGCCGTCGAACCCCATGCCTTCGGCGAAGGCGCTCTCCAGCTCGGCGGGCGCGATCGCCACGGACTTGAGCACGCCGAGCACGTCGGTGAACCACAGCCGGATGAACCGGATGTCCCGCTCCGCGACGGCCCGAAGGACGTACTCCTGCTGCCTGTCCATGTGCGGCTCCCTGGTGTCGTGCCTGCGTGGCGCGTGCTGCCCCCGTAGCCAATCATGGTGCAGCGTGCGCCGGTAGCGCGCCGCGCGCTCAGTCTCGGCTGACGGCGGCGCAGGCGTCGACGAGTCGCCGCAGCGGCGACTCCAGGCCCCAGCGCTCGGCCAGCTGCAGGACGGCGTCGCCGTCTGCGGGCACGTCGGCGAGCGTGGCGGTGAACTGGGGCAGCGGCACGTCGCGGGCGACCTGCACGACGCCGGGGGCGGCGGCGAGGTACTCGTCGGCCTCGGCCAGCCGCTTGCGCTGGGTGGCGGTCAGTCCGCCGCCGACGTGCGACGCCGCGTCGAGGATGCCGGCGAGGTCGCCGTGGCTGGCGAGCAACGCCGCAGCCGTCTTCTCACCGATGCCGGCCACGCCCGGCAGCCCGTCCGACGGGTCCCCCCGGAGGATCGCCATGTCGGCGTAGGTGCCGCCGGAGGTGACGCCGTACTTCTCCCGCAGCCAGGCCTGGTCGATCAGCGGCATCTCCTTCTCGCCGCGCACCGGGTACAGGACGCCGATCCCGGCGTCGTCGTCCACCAGCTGGAACAGGTCGCGGTCCCCGGTGACGACGAGCACCTGCGAGGCCCGCTGCTCACGCGGCCGCGCCACCTCGCGGGTGGCGAGCGTGCCGATGACGTCGTCGGCCTCGTAGCCGGCAGCGCCGGCGCGCGGGATGCCGAGCGCGGCGAGGACATCGACGATGATCGGCACCTGGGCCGCCAGCGACGCCGGGACCTCCTCTCCGCCGTCGGCCGCCACGCGGTGCGCCTTGTAGGACGGGATCGCCGCGACCCGGAACTCCGGGCGCCAGTCCTCGTCCCAGCAGGCGACGACGCGCGACGGCTCCCAGCGGGCGACCAGGCGGGAGATGGTGTCGACGAAGCCGCGCACGGCGTTGATCGGGGTGCCGTCCGGGGCGGTCATCTTCTCCGGCAGCGCGAAGAACGCCCGGAAATACATCGCGGCGGAGTCGAGGAGCAGCAGGGGACCGGTCACCCGCACAGCATGCCCGTCGCGCGCCGTCAGCTCAACGCGGCGGCGTCAGCGGTGAGTCCAGGCGAGCAGCTCGTCGAGCGGCAGCTCGTTGACGATCCGCTCGCGTGGGATGCCGAGGTGCTGAGCGCGGGCACAGCCGTGGTCGAGGAACTCCAGCTGGCCCGGCGCGTGGGCGTCGGTGTCGATCGCGACGCGGCACCCCGTCTCGATCGCCTGCACCAGGAGCCGGGTGGGCGGGTCGCGCCGCTCGGGCCGGGAGTTGATCTCGACGGCGACGTCGTTGTCCCGGCAGGCGCGGAAGACGACGTCGGCGTCGAACTGCGACTCCGGTCGCGTGCCCCGCCCGCCGGTCACCAGCCGCCCGGTGCAGTGGCCGAGGACGTCGACCCTCGGGTCGGCCACCGCAGCCACCATCCGCCGGGTCATCGCGCGCCGCTCCATCCGCAGCTTGGAGTGGACGCTGGCGACGACGACGTCGAGCTCCGTCAGCAGGTCCGGGTCCTGGTCAAGCGAGCCGTCCTCGAGGATGTCGACCTCTATCCCGGTGAGGATCCGGAACGGCGCGAGTTCCTCGTTGAGACCGGCGACGACGTCCAGCTGCTCCCGCAGCCGCTCGGCGCTCAGCCCGCGGGCGACGGTGAGCCGCGGCGAGTGGTCGGTCAGTGCCAGGTAGTCGTGCCCGAGGGCGACGGCGGCGTCGGCCATGTCCCGGATCGGCGTCCCGCCGTCGGACCACTCCGAGTGCGCGTGGAGGTCGCCGCGCAGCCAGCTGCGTACCTGCTGCCCGCCGTCGGCCAGCGGACCGGTCGCCCGCTCCTCGATGGTCGCCAGGTAGGCCGGGACGGTGCCGCCGGCGGCCTCGGTCGCGACCTGCGCCGTCCGGGGCCCGACGTCGCGCAACGACCCGAGAGTCCCTGCCGCGAGACGCGCGTCGAGCTCGCCCGGCGGCAGCTCCTCGAGCCGCCGCGCCGCGCGGCGGAAGGCGGTCGGGCGCCGCGGCTCGGCCTGCTCACGCTCGAGCAGGTAGGCCACCCGCTTGAGTGCGTCGATCGGGTTCATGGTCCGGTCACCGAGCCGAGGTCCCGACCTCAAGCCACCGGGCCAGGGACGTTGCCGGCCGCGGCAACCGCCTTGGCGAAGCGTTCCTCGCTCTGCCGGACCTTCTTCCTGATGCCCTTGGCAGCACCGGTGGCCTCGGCGAGGGTGGCGGCGTCCATGGTCTCCGCCAGCCGGCGCTGCTGGGTCGCCACCTTCCAGCGAGGCTTGGGCCACGGGAGGTCGAGGTCGATGAGCGCCTGGGTGAGCAGCTCGGTGACGGCGAGGCGCGGGTACCACTTGCGGTCGGCGGGGATGACGTACCACGGCGCGGCGTCGCTGCTCGTGCGCTCGAAGACGTCCGCGTAGGCCTGCTGGTAGTCGTCCCACTGCAGGCGGGTGTCGACGTCACCCGGGTTGAACTTCCAGTGCTTGTCGGTCCGTTGGAGCCGCTCCATGAGGCGCAGGCCCTGCTCCTCCCGGGACACCATGAGAGCGACCTTGATGATCGTGGTGCCGGCGTCGACGATCTCCTGCTCGAAGCGGTTGATCTCGTCGTACCGCTTCTGCCAGACCTTCGGCTCCACAAGGTTCTCGACGCGTGCGACGAGCACGTCCTCGTAGTGCGAGCGGTCGAAGACCCCGATCATGCCGCCCGCGGGAAGCGAGTTCCGTACTCGCCACAGGTAGTGGTGGCTCAGCTCCTCCTCGGTCGGCCGGCCGAAGGACCGCAGCGCGACACCCTGCGGGTCGACCATCCCGATGACGTGCCGCACGATGCCGCCCTTACCTGCGGTGTCGATGCCCTGAACGACCAGCAATACGGACTTGTTCCCACCGCTGCGGCCATGGGCGAACAGCCGCTCCTGCAGCTCGGAGAGCAACGTCCCCCGTCCCGAGCCGAACGCCTTGCCCTGCTCCTTGTCGCCCGACCATCCGGGCGTGGCGCGCCGGTCGAGGTCTGCGAGGGAGAAGTCGGCACCGGGGCGCAGCAGTGCGGCGGGATCACCGCGCCAGCGGTTCTTCGGCGACATGACGGTCCTCTCGTCGGGTGGATGACAGCGACGCTAGCGCGGTCAGGACCAGCCCGCTCCTCGGTCGACCGCCCGTGGTTGGCTGCGGTACCAGGCGGGGGGACGGTCAGGGTGAGGTGACGGTCGAGGAACGCGCCCGCTACGCCAGCTGCAGCGTCGTCAGGCAGGTGGGGCTGTCGGCGTCGGTGGCGATGTCCAGCTCGCCGGTGAGGCCCTCGTAGCCGACCTCGACGGTGGCGTCGATGTCTCGCGGCAGCCAGTAGCCGACGAAGCCGTTGTCGAACGTGGTGGCTACCTCGTGGACCAGCACCTCGCCGTCGTCCGCGACGATCCGGACCTCGATGTCCTGCCTGGTGAGCTCGCCCTGGCAGGTGGTGAGGCTGTGGAAGTAGCACTCGTGGGTGCTGTCCACGTACGGCGAGAACGACAGGTAGAACTCGTCGTCGGGCAGCGGGACGCCGACCTCGTCGACGCCGTCGGAGACGACGAGCTCGCCGACGCGGACCGACGCCATGAGATCGGTCGGGCGGTCGGGTCCGGCGAGCCGGTCGAGGTGGTCGACGATCTCCTTGCCGCTCAGATCGGACAGGCCGTGGTCTGCGAAGGCGGCCTCGATGCCGGCGGGCAGCTGATCGGCCGCCGGCGCAGCGGGTGCGGTGCCGGCGCCCCCGCAGCCGGCGAGGGCGAGCATCATGAGCGGAACGGCAGCGAAGATTCTCCTCATGGGGACAATTCTGCGGGTGATTCTCGTCCTCCTGTGAGCCGAAGGTCCCCGCACGACGTTTACTGGAGGTATGGAACCGGTTCTTACTGCCCGACGGCGCCTCGCCGACCTGCTGCTCGCCCGGGTGGCGGGACCCGATGCTCACACCGCGCGGGCGCGCATCCATGACACGCCCGGCGAGCGGTGGTTCGACGCCGACGACCCGATCCAACGCGTCCATGGCGATGCGTCGATGTACGTCGGCGGCCTGCGCGCCCTACTGCTGCAGTCGCTGCACCCGCTGGCGATGGCGGCGGTGGCCGACTTCTCCGACTACCGCAACGACCCGTGGGGCCGGTTGGCGCGAACCAGCACGTTCATCGCCGAGACCACGTTCGCAACGGTCGACGACGCCGAGCAGGCCGTCGCCGTCGTCCGGGCGGTCCACCGGCACATCGCCGGCACGACGCCGGACGGCCGCCCCTACCGGGCCGACGACCCGCACCTGCTCAGCTGGGTGCACGTCGCTGAGATCGACAGCTTCCTCACCGCCCATGAGCGGTTCGGCCGGCGGCCGCTGACCGCGGCGGAGGCGGACCGCTACGTCGCGCAGGCCGCCGGGGTCGCCCACCGGCTCGGCGCGGAGGTCGTGCCCACGACCCGGGGCGAGCTCACGGCGATGCTCGAGGACTACCGGTCCGAGCTGGCCGCCACGCCGGCAGCGCTCGAGGCGGCCGACTTCGTCCTGCACCGCCCGCCGGTGAAGGGCGCCGCACGTGCCGGCTACGCCCTCATCGGGCGCGGCGCGGTCGCCACGCTGCCGTCGTGGGCACGTGAGCCGCTGGGGCTGCCGAACCACCCGCGCCGGGACGCCACCGTCGGTCGGCTGGCCGGTGAGGTGGCCACTCGCGGGCTTCGCTGGGTGATGGGCGGGGCCAAGGCGACCGAGGCGCAGGACTCACCCACCGCCGCGTGACGAGGGTCCGGCGGGTCAGATCCGGCCGCGCTCGGCGAACACTCCGGACAGGCGCGAGCCGCGCAGGCCCACCTGGAGGAGCACGTGGAGCAGCAGCCGGGCCTTGCGCCCGGACAGCTCCCCCGCCATCACCGCACCGCGCGCGATGAGGTCCATCTCGGAGCCGGCGTAGCCGTAGGTCACCCGGCCCGTCCCGCCGCGCAGCGTGCGCGAGGCCACCACCACCGCGACGCCGTCGGCGATGGCCGACTCCAGGGCGTCGGCGGTGGCCGCGGACACGTGCCCCATGCCCGAGGCGTCGACCACCAGCCCGGCGAAACCGGCCGCTGCCAGCGCCCGCACGGCGGCCCCGTCGTCCGCGAGGGGCGCCTCGATGAGAGCCACGTCCACCGGTCCCCCGCCCGGTACCGGCAGCGCCTCCGCTCGGCGCGGAGCCGGCGCGCTATACCTCACCTCCCCCTCGACCACCCGGCCGGCGACGCCGAATCCGGGCGACTCGAACGCCTCCGGCCCGGTGGAGCTCGCCTTGGTCACCCGGGGCGCGAGGTGGATCTCCTCGTTGAGGACGACGAGCGCGCCGCGCTGCTGCGAGCCGGCGCTGAGGGCGACGCGGGCAGCGGCGAGCAGGTTCGCGGCGGCGTCGGTGCCGGGCTGGTCGAACGCGCGCATCGCTCCGGTGACGACGATCGGCGGGTCGCGGTCCCAGAGCATGTCGAGCAGGTAGGCGGTCTCCTCCAGGGTGTCGGTGCCGTGGGTGAGGACCAGACCGGTCACGCCGCGGTCCGCCTCGTCGCGTGCCCAGGTGAGGGCGGCGAGAACGTCGGCGACGTCGATGGACGCTGACGGCTTGTTGCGGATGCTGGTGGCGCGGACGGTGGCGAACGAGGCGAGCGCCGGAACCGCGGCCACGAGCGCGGCGGCGTCGTGCGACGGTGCCGCCCCGGCGCCCGGTGCGGCGTCGGACATGGCGATGGTGCCTCCGAGGGCACCGATGGCGAGCACCGGCAGCATCGGTCCAGCATGCCAGCCGGTCGCTACACCTGCCGCACCCGCGTCAGGACCTCCCACGCCCGGCGGTCGAGGCTCTCGAACTCCCCGGTGACCGCGCGGCGCATGTTGCGCTGCGGGCGGGAGTCACGGGTCGGTGGGCTCCAGTGGTGCTCGTAGGTGTTGACCGCCTGCAGCACCGCGTGCGCCGTGCCGGCCCACGGCGCGACCCGTCGATCATCGACGTAGGCCTGGGCGAGGGCGGCGCGCTTCGCCTCCGCGTTGCGCATCGCCTGCGGCCGCAGCCGGTCGCCGTCGTCGCCGGTGAGCGGCACCCAGGAGTCGAGGAACCGGTCCCAGGTCCGAGCGTCGATGTCGATCCGGCACAGTGCGGCCACCTCGGCGGCGAAGTCCTCGGCCGCGGTGTGGACGATGCTCAGCGCCGAGCGGGCCGAGGCGAGCTTGACCTGCGAGTGGCGCGAGTGCCTGATCCGCAGCTGCTGGCCGTCCTCCCGCAGCGCCGCCGCGCGAGTGTTGTCACACACCACGTCGGTGACCGTGCGCTTGTAGGTGGTCGACAGCGATCCGTCCAGCGTGGTGGTCGCCAGCAGGTTCGGCCGGAACTCGACGCCTTCGGGCGTGGTGATCGACTCCGGAACGCTCACCTCCACCCACGCGGCGGCGCCGTCGCGCAGCACGCCGGCCGAGCTGATCGAGAGCGAGTCGTCGAGGATGTTCTCGACGGTCGCCAGCAGGTAGTCGGTGTACTGGTGCGGCTCGTAGCGGTCGGTGAACACACCGAGGACGTGCCCGTTGTCGCTGCGGGTGATCGCCTGACGGCCGGCGACGCCCTCCCACCGCATCGGCATGCCGTCGGCGCCCCGATGAGTCATGGTGAGGATGTCGGCCGGTCGCTCCACGGCGATCGGCACAGACACCGCCCGCCAGGCGAAGAGCCGCCGCTCGACGTCGCCGGGTGGGATCGGGCCCGGGTAGTGGTTCGGCTCGGTGCCCTGGTGCTCGGCCCGATAGTGCCAGGCGGTGCCGCGGTACCGCGTGTTGCCGATGAGGATGTTGGTGTTGAGGGACTGCATCGTCTCGGTCGTCATGGGGATCGGCCTCCTTGACCACACCCCACCACCGACCACTGACATCGCCCGATGAGTTCACGGCGCCGGGCCGGTCCACCCCTGCATGTGCACCTTCGTCCTCATCCCTGGCGCCGGTGGATCGGCCTGGTTCTGGCACCTCGTCGCTGCCCACCTCGAGGCGCGCGGTCACCGTGCCGTCGCGGTCGAGCTGCCTGCCGACGACGACTCCGCCGGGCTGGCCGAGTACGTCCAGGTGGTCCGCGCTGCTGTGCCGGCGGACGACGACGTCGCGCTGGTGGCCCAGTCGATGGGGGGCCTCGTCGCACCCATCGTCTGCACGGAGGTTGCCGTCCGCCTGCTCGTCATGCTCAACGCGATGATCCCGGTCCCCGGCGAGACCGGGGGCGAGTGGTGGACGGCGACCGGACAGGCGGCAGCGATGGCCGACAACGCCAGGAACCTGGGGCTCGACCTCGCCGATCTTGAGGATCCCGAGGTGCTCTTCGGGCACGACGTCCCGTCGGAGCTGTTCATCGAGGCCGGGCGACGGACGAGGGACCAGTCCGGGACCCCGTTCACCGAGCCGTGGCCGTTGCGTGCCTGGCCGGACGTGCCGACCCGGGTGCTGGCAGGCCGCGAGGACCGGCTCTTCCCGGTCGGCCTGCAGCGACGGGCGGCCCAGCAGCGCCTCGGCCTACCGGTCGACGTGATCGGTGGCGGGCACCTGGTGGCCCTCAGCCGCCCCGCCGAGGTCGCCGCTCAGCTCGACTCCTACTGGCGCACGGTGGGCTGACCGAGGCCCGGAGCGCCATGGCTGCCTCGGCGCAGACCCGCGCCGGTGCAGCCAGCTGCCGGTCCACTACCGGCTCCCGCACAGGCATGGCATGGTCAAGACATGGATGTCGAGAGCACTCACCGAGCGGTCGAGCACGACGCCGTGCCGCCGTGGCTGGCGCTCCCCGCGGACTGGCCGTCGGTCGACGACGCGCTGCTGGACGCGGCGGTCGACCTGAGCCTCGCCGCGCTGAGCACGACGACGGCGAACCCGGCGCACCGGCGCCTCGCCCGCTACTACGACCGAGCCGGCGCCAACGCCGCTTCCACTTTCCTCGACCTGGAGCCGAAGGAGTGGCGAAACGTCACGGCGACCGATCTCGTCGCGACCTCGCTGCTGGACGTCACGTTCACTCCGCA
This sequence comes from Georgenia sunbinii, assembly GCF_036421875.1. NCBI lineage: Bacteria > Bacillati > Actinomycetota > Actinomycetes > Allobogoriellales > Allobogoriellaceae > Georgenia > Georgenia sunbinii. The sequence goes on from NZ_JAZGOL010000001.1 coordinate 662,777, forward strand.
CGACGTGCGTCGGCTTCTTGAACCCGGCCCTTCACGCGACCGGGTCACCACCGCGCTCTGTGAGCTTCCGGACGCGCTGCTCGCGACCGCCGACACTGACGCACTGGCAGCGATGGGCGAGTTCTACCTGGCGGTGCTCGACGCCGTCAGCCCGCCCGAGAGGGAGCGACCGGACCGCTGGGTCGTCGCGAGCAAGCTGTGCGCTCGCAAGCGTCCCGACCTTTACCCGATCCGCGACGCCGGGGTCCGAGAGCTGTTCGGCACCACCGAGTACGACGACCACCGCGCCGACTGGCAGGTGTTCCGGCACGTCATCGCTCACCAGGACGTCATCCACGCGATTGACGCGGCGCACCAGGCCGCGGTGAGCGAGTCCGGGGGCAACCCGCTCGACGTCAGTCGGCTGCGTCTGCTCGACGTCGCATTGTTCACCTACCGCTCCAGCCCGACCGAGGGCTGAGTCCCGCGGACAAGGCTGCTGTCGCGGGTAAGGCTGCTCTCGCGGACAAGGCTGCTCTCGCGGACAACTCTGCTCTCGGGGACAACTCGGCTGTCGCGGCGGGGGTCAGGGGCGGGTCAGGGGGATACCTGATAGCCGTGCGGGCGGCCAGGCCCCTAGCGTGGTGAGCATGTCCTCATTCTTCGAGTCCATCCGCCGCCTCGGCTTCCGACGCGGGCCCCAGCGCATCCTCGGCGGCATCTGCGGCGCCATCGCCGATCGCCTCGGAGCCAGCCTGACCGTTGTCCGGGTGCTGACGCTCGTCCTGTTCCTACTGCCCGGCATCGGGTTCGGCCTCTACCTCGTGGTCTGGCTGCTGCTGCCGTGGCAGGACGGCACGATCCCGCTGGAGCGTCTGTTCAAGGGTTGAAGAACAGCGCCGCGGTGGTGAGCACCGCGAGCGCACCGAGCACCCAGGTCTCACGGGCGCGGGCACGGCCCGGCCGCGCGCCGGCGAACCCCGCCGCCAGCGCCAGGCTCAGCGGGATGAGCCACCAGCCAAGGACGCCGTACTCCTCCCACGGCCAGTGAGACACCTCGCCGATCCGCTGCAGCTGAGGCAGCAGCGCCAGCACGATGCCGATCGGGACCGGCACCGCGAACACCACCATCAGCAAGGTCAGGGTCCGTGGCCGGCGACCGACGCCGACAACCAACGACACGTCTCCACCGGGTGCAGCCACGAGCAAGCCCTTCGTGCTTCGCGCAACGTCCGTCGTTGCCGCGCACCCCCCGCGTCCCCGGACCATACCGCGGCCGGCGGCCAGCTGTGGAGCGCCGGCCGTGTCACCGCTGTCCGATTTCCGCCGGAGCACCACTCGTGTGCAACTATCGTCCCGACATGGGCGCGGGGGTTGTCACCTCGGTGCGCCCACGGCCAAGTCGTCGAGGGAAGGTCAGGACAAGTCCATGACGGTCGCTCCCGCGATCTCGTGCGGGGTTTGCGCGACGCCAGTGAGCCCATCCGCCGAGCGTTGCCCCTCGTGCGGTGCGGCCACCTCGACGGCCCCGGCCGCGGCGCCCAGCCCGCTGCCCACCCTCCTCGCCGGCTGCCGCAGAGCCGGCGCGCTGCCGCGTGCGCTGGCGGTCGGCGTCGACGTCGCGCTCGCGCTCGCGCTGGCAGTGACAGCACTTCTCGGGCCGGAGCGGCTGACCACGGCCGCCTGGGCGGCAACGGTGCTGTACGTCCTGCTCACGCTCACCGCGGTCGCACTCACCGGCCGCACGCTCGGCGGGCTGCTCGCCGGGGCCCGCACCGTCGACCTCTTCACCGGCCTGCCCCTCGGCCTCGGCCGCGTGATCGCCGCGTGGCGGGCCGACGGCATCACCCTCGACGTCCGCCGCGGGCGCGACCCTGTCCGCACCGTGGGCCACGCCCGTCCGGTGCCGCCGCGCAGGCCTGCCGCGACCGGCGGCGGGAGCTGGGGACCAGCGCCGGTTGCGCCCGCGCCGGCCCCACCCACGTCCTACGCCCCCCACCCGCCGGCCCCGGGCTCCCCGGGCTCCCGGGCACCCCGCGTCGAGCAGACCATGCTCCACGAGCCGCCCGTCCGAGAGCCGGCACGTCCGGCTCAGCCCATCGCCATGGTGGTCACCACGGCCGACGGCGGGCGCTTCACCACCACCGGCACCGCCCTGCTCGGCCGCAACCCCCAGCCGCGCGACGACGAGCACGTCGATGCCCTCGTTCCGGTCAACGACCTCCAGCGCACCGTCTCCAAGACGCACGCCACGCTGCGGTGGGACGGCCGCACGCTGTGGGTCACCGACCGAGGATCGACCAACGGCACCGCCGTCACGGACCTGGCCGGCACCTGGCGGCGCCTCGCGCCGCGGGTCGAGTCGCCGCTCGAGCCCGGCTCGACCGTCCACCTCGGCGACCAGCCGGTGACCGTGACCACCACCGCAGAAGGAGACCCCCGATGAGCGTTCGTCACCCGGCGCTGGACGGCCGCGCGGGTGGCGCGCTCGTCACCGAGACACGCGCCGAGATCGCCTACCTCAGCGAGTCGCGCGCCGGCCTGCTGGTGCAGGCAGCGGCCGAGGGGCGCCGGGTCGTCCTCGTCAGCGACGAGGTCACCAGGCTCACTTACCCGCTGCAGCAGCTGCTCCAGGACGTCCACGGCGGTTGGGTGGTGCGAGCGACCGACGGCACGCTGCGCAACGGCCTTAACGGCCGGCGGCTCGCCACGATCGCCGAGGTCCTCGACGCGACACCGCTGCAGACCAAGGACGACGTCGCGGTCAGGTATTTGCGGCCCGGCCAGGGCTCGGCCGAGGCGGTCCAGCTGGTGATCTCCCAGTCCGTGCGTCACAAGGCAACCGACACCACCCTGCTCGGCGGCACCGTGGAGATCCTCGCCGAGGAGCTCGCCGGCGCCGTCCCGACCGGCTGGGGCCCGTTCGAGCCCGCGCTGCGCCGCTGGGACCGCACCGCCCTCACCGGGGTGGCACGCTCACGGATGCCGCGCGAGACCACGCTGGTCGTCGCCGGCGCGGCCGACCGGCCGCTGAGCGGCACCATCCAGGTCATCCGCACCTCCGACGGCCTGGAGGAGACCACCCAGCTCATGCTTCCGATCGGTGCCCCCGGCAGCGACTCCGCCCGCCGCGCGCTGGAGGCGCTGCCCGGGGCGTTCGCCTCGTTGGCCGCCCACCACATGCCGCAGTTCGGGCTGGTGATGGCGCGCACCGGTCGCCACGACCTCACCCTGGACTCGACGCTCGCCGCGCCGCCGACGGTGGCCGGCATGCTCATCGGCCCGCCCGGGGTGCGCCAGCTCGGCCTGTACGTGCCGGCGCTGGCCGAACGGTTCGACGCCCGCGTCGTCGGACGTCCCCGCATCCCTGGGCTGTACTTCCCGCTCGGCGGGTTCAGCGACCCGGGCTGGGGCCGGCTGGATGCCATCATCGAGCACCTCGGCAGGGACCGCGTCCAGAGCATCGTCGACCTCGCGGGCACCTGGCTGGAGAGCAGCCGTGCCCGCTGACTCCGATGCCCTCATCCTCGAGTCCGCCAAGGTCCACCGGCAGCGGCTGCGCGGCGCCTTCCTCCACGGCGAGCTGGTCGACCGGCGGCCGACCAAGGACAACGTCCGCCGGTTCATCGGCAGCGTCGTGTTCGCCGCGCTCGCCTGCGCCGGCTGCGCCGGGTGGTCGTTCGTGCAGGCCAACACCGGCGACCAGGCAGCGACCGCGCACCAGACCGAGACGGATGCCCGATGAGTGACTACACCCGCCTGACGCTCGTGGGGACCAGCACCCGGGCCGACGTCGTCGTCCCCTCGACCGAGGCGCTGGGCGCGATGGTTCCAGACCTCCTCGCCCTGCTGCGCGAGGAGCCGCACGAGGTGCCGCAGTCGGTGTCCCTGGTGCGGGTGACCGGGGAGCAGGTCGACCTCGGCACCGACTGCCTCACCCAGAACCTGCCCGACGGCGAGGTGCTGCGGCTGGTCCGGACCTCCGACGCTCCCCCGCCGCCGCAGGTCGCCGACGTCACCGACTCCGCCGCCGACCACCTCGCGGAGCGCGACGACCGCTGGACGCTGCGGACCCGGCAGGCGGTGGCGACGATGGCCGTCGGGATCGCCACCGCGGTGGCCTCCCTCATCTTCGTGCTGACCGCGGCCGCCGACACCGACGGGCTGCCGCTGCTCGCCGGTGGCGTGCTGGTCGCTGCGGTCGTCGCTGCCGCGCTGGGCCGCGCCGGTCGCCACTACGCCGGCGGAGTCCTCACCGCGGTGGGCGTGGGCCTGGTTCCCGCCCTCGTGCTCGCCGGCCTGGCGACCCTCGACGGGGCCGACATGCTCCGGCTCGGGCTCGTGGCGATCTGGGCCGTGCTGGGCGCCGGGATCGGCATCGGCCGGGCGTCACGCGGCGCGCTCACCGGCGCGATCGCCGGCATCGCACTCACCCTGCTGGCGCTCGCGCTGGGCCACCTGTTGCCCACGGTCGAGGCGGACGCCATCGTCGCGGCGATCACCGCGATCGCCGCCGGGCTGCTGCCCTGGTACGCGATGACGTCCTCCGGGCTCACCGGCCTCGACGACCAGGCGCTCGACGGCGACCCGCCCGCCACCGCCGAGGTGCGCACCTCCATCGACGACGCCTACCGCGTCCTCACCTGGTCGACCGTCGCGGTAGCCATCACCGCCGCGTGGGCGACGGCGGGCCTGCTCACCTCGGACACCGGCGCCGCCGTCGTCCTCGGCCTGCTCACCGTCGTCGTGCTAGCACTGCGGACCCGGAGCCTGCCGTTGCGCGCCCAGGTCGTGGCGCTGTGGGCCGCGGTGCTCGTCCCGGTCACCGTGCTGCTGCTCGGCCCGGTCGCGGCGCAGAGCCCGACGCTCGCCACCGCCGTGGCAGCCGGCCTCGGCGTGGTCATCGCCATCGCTGCCGCGCTGACCCCGTCGGGCCGGCAGCGCGCCCGCTTCCGGCGCCTGGGCGACCTCGTCGAGACCATCGGCGTGCTCGGCATCTTGCCGGTGCTGCTCGGCGTGCTCGGTGTCTACGGCCGGCTCCTGGAGACGTTCTGATGGGGGCCGTGGCCGACCTGCTCCGTGTCACCACCGGCGCCCCGGGCCTGGTGCGGCAGCTGTCGGAGGCGGACGCCGGCCTCCGCCGCGCCGTTCCCACCAGCCGGCGCATCGCCTTCCTGCAGGCCGACGGCGGTGCCGGCGCGACGGTGACCGCCTCGCGCCTCGGCAGCGCGCTCGCCGGCCGCCGCACCGGCGAGGTCCTCGCCGTCGACGCGGCGCGCGGGCACGGCGCGCTGGCGGCCGCCGCGGGCGTCGACGCCCCGCCCGCCCTCGGGCACGTCGCGCTCAGCGCTGCCGGGATCACCCGCGCCTCGCAGGCGCGCGAGCTCGCCCCACGGTCTCGGACCGGGCTGATCGTCGTCGGTGACGGCGGGCCCGTGCCTGCCACCCCCGAGGAGTGGCACGCCGCGCTCGACCGGGTGGGTCGCTTCTTCGACGTCGTGCTCACCGACTGGGGGGTCCGCGGCGAGGATGACCTGCGCCGGGTCGCGGCCGCGTCGCACGTCGTCGCCGTCGTGGCCCGCGCCGACCGTGGTCCCGCCGAGCGAGCGGCCGCCCTCGCGGCGTCGGTGGCGGCCGAGGGCACCGTGCCCGTCGCGCTCGTGCTCGTCGACGTCGCAGGCAGCGCCGGGCCCACCGGGCCGATGCTCGCGCGGGCCACCGACCTGCCGGTGCTCACCGTGCCCCACGCACCCGGGCTCCGCGACGGCCGCCCAGTGACCGCGCGCCTCGGGCTGCGGTCGCGGGCTGCCTACGCCGCCGTCGCAGCGGAGCTCGTCCGCGTGACCGTGGGGGTGGCGGCATGACCGTCGAGCGGGTGCACCGCCCCGCCCGGGTCGTCACGCCGGTCCAGCCGGCGACCGCCGTCGACGTCGCCGCTCCCCCGCAGCTCGGTGAGGCCGCCGGCGGCCTGCCGCTCCAGTCGCTGCTGCCGGTCGCCGGTGCGCTTGCGTCGATGACCATGATGATGGTGCTGCGCAACAACCCACTGTTCGTGCTGCTCGGGATCGTCATCCTCGTCGTCGCGATCGTCGGCGGCGTGGGGATGGCCGTGAGCCAGCGCGGCCAGGCCGCCCGCAACCGGCGCACCCAGCGTGAGCGTTACCTCGACTACCTCGAGAAGCTGCGCAGCGAGCTGCGTGGCGGTGAGGACGAGGCCCGCGAGCGGGCCCGCAGCGTCCATCCCGACCCGGCCGCGCTGCCTGACGTCATCCGCAACCCGGCCCGCCGGTGGGAGCGACGCCGCGGCGACAGCGACTTCCTCGAGCTGCGGGTGGGCACCGGCGACCGGCCGTGGTTCCCGATCCAGGTCCCGGTCGACCAGAACCCCACCCAGCCGTTCGACCCGACCATGCAGGCCGAGGCCGAGGCCGTCGTCCGCCGTTACGCCACCGTCCGGCAGATGCCGGTGACCGTCCCGCTCGACCTCGCCGGAGAGGTCGCCGTCATCGGACCCCGCGACCAGACGCTCGCGGTGGCCCGGGCACTGATCGCCCAGGCGGTCGCCCTCCACGCCCCCGACGACCTCATGCTGGCGCTGACCTTCGCGCCGGACCGGGCGCCGGACTGGGCCGCGGTCGGCGCCGTGCCCCACCTGGTCGACGAGGAGATGTTCGACGGCCCGCTGCCGGTGCGGCGGGTCGCCCGCGACCTGCCCTCGCTGGTACGCGTCGTCGGCCCGCAGCTCACCGAGCGGGCGATGGCCACCGCCTCTGCCCAGCGCAGCGCCGGTGGCGCGATCGCCCGGTTCGGCCCGCGGCTGCTCGTCATCGCCGACGAGCACGGCGAGGTCGCCGGCACGCTGCCGCAGGTCGACGAGTCGCTCACCCCCGAGGCCCTCGGCGTCACCATCGTCCACCTGCTCGCCGACCGGCTGCACGAGCCCTCCGACGTCAAGATCCGGCTCACCGTCGACGACGCGGGGCAGGTCGAGGTCGAGGACCTCCGTGACCCGGACCTCGACGCCCGGCTGGCCCGCCAGACGACGGAGCCCGTCCGGGCCACCGTCGACGACGTCGCGCCCGCGCTGCTCACCGGGGTGTGCCGCGCCCTCATGCCGCTGCGGCTGAGCATCACCGACTCCGCCGACGCCGCCAGTCAAGCCGCCATCGGGGTCGGTGAGCTGCTGGGGATCGGGGACCCCACCACGCTGGAGGCCGCGACCCACTGGCGGCCGCGGTCCTCACGCGACTTCCTGCGTGTCCCGCTGGGGCTGGACGACAGCGGCCGGCCGGTGCTCCTCGACCTCAAGGAGTCCGCCCAGCTCGGCATGGGGCCGCACGGCCTGTGCGTCGGGGCGACCGGCTCCGGCAAGAGCGAGATGCTCCGCACCCTGGTGGCGGCGCTGGCGATCTCCCACCCGCCCGAGGACCTGTCGATGATCCTCGTCGACTACAAGGGCGGGGCCGCCTTCGCGCCCTTCGCGTCGCTGCCGCACGTCGCGGGCATCATCGACAACCTTGCCGACGACGCCGGCCTCACCGAGCGTGCCCGGTCCTCGATCGCCGGCGAGGTGGTGCGCCGCCAGCAGGTGCTGCGCGACGCCGGCAGCTCGCCGTCCATCACCCACTACCGCGAACTGCGCCAGACCCGCCCGGACCTGCCGCCGCTGCCCCACCTGTTCGTCGTCATCGACGAGTTCGGCGAGCTGCTCACCGCCGACCCGGACTTCGTCGACCTGCTGCTGACCATCGGCCGGATCGGGCGCTCCATCGGTATCCACCTGCTGCTGTCCAGCCAGCGGATCGAGGCCGGCAAGCTCCGCGGCCTGGAGACCTACCTGTCCTACCGGCTCGGGCTGCGGACCTTCTCCGAGGGCGAGAGCCAGGTGGTGCTCGACACCCCTGACGCGTTCCACCTGCCCGCGGTGCCCGGCTTCGGCTACCTCAAGGTCGACACCACGGTCTACCAGCGCTTCCGCGCCGCCTACGTCTCGGGCCCGGTGCACGTCTCGGCCGAGCCCACCTCCGACATCACCCCGCGCCCGCTGCTGCTGCCGATCTACCAGGGCGTGGCACAGGTGAACGAGATCGACGACGGCAGCCCCTCGGGCGAGCCCGAGCTGGTCCGGCCGACGACCGGCCTCACGCTCGTCGACGTCATCGTCGACCGCCTCGCCGGCGCCGCCGACCTGACCCGGCCGGTCTGGCTGCCGCCGCTGCCCACCTCCCTCGCGCTCGGTGACGTCCTGGGGCCGGTCGTCCGCCGGCCCGAGCGCGGCCTGCAGGCCCGGTCCGCCCGGGGCGGACTGCGTGCCGCGCTCGGCACCCTCGACGACCCGGCCCGCCAACGCCAGCAGCCGTGGGTGCTCGACCTCACCCGGGCCGGCGGCCACGTCGCGATCACCGGTGCCCCGCAGTCCGGGCGCACCACGCTGCTGTGGACGCTGGCGGCGTCGCTGTCCCTGAGCCACACCCCGCGGGAGGTGGCCATCTACGGCATGGACCTCAGCGGTGGCGGGCTCGGCCGCATCCAGAGCTTCCCGCACGTCGGTGGGGTGGCCACCCGCGCCAGCCGGGACCGGCTGCGCCGGCTGCTCGAGGAGCTGCACGGGATGCTCGCGCAGCGCGAACGGGTGTTCGCCGCCCACGACATCGACTCCCTCGCCATGCTGCGCTCCGAGCACGCCGCCGGCCGGATCCCCGAGCTCGCCGCGGCGGACGTCGTCCTGCTCGTCGACGGCCTCGGCGCCACCCGCACCGAGTTCGAGGAGCTCGACGAGTCGTTCACCGACCTCCTCCAGCGCGGGGGCAGCTACGGCATCCACGTGGTCGCGACGATGACGAGGTTCAACGAGCTGCGAATGGCTTCACAGTCCCTCGTCGGCACCCGGGTCGAGCTGCGCCTCAACGACCCCGCCGAGTCGACCATCGGCCGCAAGCTGTCCGCCACGCTGCGCTCGGACCAGCCCGGCCGGGTCCTCACCGAGGAGCACCGCTTCGCCCAGGTCGCCCTGCCGGTACTGACAACCGCCGCGACGGACTCCGACGCGCAACCGGTCGGCGCGCAGGTTGAAGAGCTCGCCCGGTCCGTCGCCGAGGCGTGGGGCGGGCCGGCCGCGCCCCCCATCCGGCTGCTGCCCCTCGAGCTGTCCCCGGACGAGCTGCCGGACCCGCTCGACGAGCCGGACGCCGTGCCGCTGGGGCTGCGCCAGGACACCATGGGTGTCGAGCTGCTGGACCTGGGAAACCGCGACCAGCACCTCATCGTCTTCGGCGACACCGCGAGCGGCAAGACCACGCTGCTGCGCGGCGTCATCAGCGGGCTGGTGGACCGCGCGACGCCGGACGAGCTCGTGCTGGCCATCTGCGACGTCCGCGGCGGGCTCGCGGATAGCTGCCCGGAGGAGTACCTCGGTGGCCTGGCGAACAGTGCCCAGCTGGCCGGCTCGCTGGCGACGTCCATCGCGACCGAGCTGGAGAGCCGCACCGGCGGCGCACGTGGCAGCGGGCCACGGATCGTCGTCGTCGTCGACGACTACGACATCCTCGCCTCGGGCGGCACCGACCCGCTGGCGCCGCTGCGGCCCTTCCTGCCGGCGGCGCGCGACCTACGGCTGCACGTCCTGCTCACCCGGCCGGTGGCCGGCGCCTCGCGGGCGTTGTACGACCCGATCCTGCAGACGTTGCGCGACACCGGGGGTACCGGTGTACTCATGTCGGGCGAGCGGAGCGAGGGGCAGATCTATCCCCGCACCTACGCCGAGGCGCTGCCACCCGGCCGCGCCAAGATCCTGCGCCGCGGTGACCGCACGCACCTCGCGCAATTCGCCCTGTTCCCCGGAGGTGGGTCCCGTGCCACGTGAGATCGTCATCCTGTCCCCCAGCCCACCCGACGCGCAGGCGCTGCTGCGTGCCGGGGTCGCGGTCGACGACACGCTGCGGGTCCGTACCCTCTACAACGGCTCGGTGCACGAGCTCTGCCGCGGAGACGGCGACGGCGACACCGCGGTGCTGAGCGTCTACCAGCCGCAGGACGTCTCCAACCCCGCCGAGCTCCAACGGCTGCTGCCGGACGCACCGCCGATGCCGGACCCGCTGTGGTGGATCGAGGCGCTGGCGCCCTGGGGCGCGAAGGGGGACATCGGGGTGAGGCTCGCCTACGAGCTCTCCGCCCAGCTCGGGGGCGCCTGCCTGGTCCAGGACGGCGAGTGAGCGTCCTCGCACCGGAGGCCCGGCGCTGGCTGGACTCCCGCCTGCCACCCGGGGCCCGGGTCACCGTGGCGGGGGTGGCCGGCGGCGTCGGCGTCACGACCGTCACCGGGCTGCTGTGGTGGGCGCTGACGACCTACGGCGACCATGCGGTCAAGCTCGTCGATCACGGCGGCGGATCGCTGCACGCGCGCCTTCCGGTGGCCGCGCCGACTCGCACGCCGGACCTCACCCTGCACGATGCCGGGGCGGTCGCGCTGACCGCGCTGCGCGACCACGCCCCCCTCGTGCTCGTCTGCGGCGCGCACGAGGCCGGGTTGCGCGACGTCGCGACGTCGCTGAAGCAGTACGCCACCGGCCCGGACGACGCGTGGCACCGGTGCGTCGTCGTCCCCGTCGCCACCACCGGAACAGGACTCACCGGCACCGAGCTCCGGCGGCGGGCCGACGCGCTCGGCATCCCCGCGGCCCTGGTACCGGTGCGCCGCAGCGCACCGCTCGCGGCCGGCGGTGACATCCCCGCACCGGGCGCCTCACGCACTCTCGCCGACGCCCACCGGTCCGGCGTCGCGATCGCGGCGGAAGCGTTGCGCTGCCTCACCACGGGCATGGGGACTACTACCCATCCGAAACGGCCCTGAGCGCTTGGGGTCGTCCCCGGCAGTGTGCAAGCATCGGACACCGTAGCGGCCTGCCGGCCGCACGCTTCTGATCGGGAGGAGACAGATCGTGAAGTTCGCGATGGGTTCGGACGTCCTGGGGACGCTGACCAAGAAGACCTCCAGCTCCAGCGAGGACCTCGGTACCCTCGTCCGTGAGCTGGCCGCAGCCGCTGAGCCGCTGCAGGGCAAGTTCAACGGTGCGGGCCGTGGCGCCTTCGACCGGTTCCACGCCGAGACCGACCGGATCGCCATCGACCTCAACGGCGCGCTCCACGCGGTGCTCACCGGGATCTCCGGCATGGACCGCACCTTCGGCGAGGGCGACGAGCAGCTCCGCGAGGAGATCACCGCCTCGACCAACGCCAGCAACTTCGACGCCGCGCGCTTCGGCGCCACCCGAGCCTGAGGAGGATCACCATGGCAACACCAGGTAATGCAGCCGACCGTCGGGACTACGACGAGGCGGCTTCCGCCTCCGCGCAGGAGAACTTCAACCGGGTCGCCAACCGTCTGGAGACGCTCATCTCGGCGCGCGACAGCGACGTCAAGTCCGCCATGGCCGACTACGAGGCCACTGGCGTGTCCGAGGAGTACCACGCCAAGGAGATGCGGTGGAACACCGTCGCAACTGAGGTCCGCACGATCATCGCGGCGATGCGCACGTCCCTCGAGCAGACCGACGCGACGGCGAAGTCCACCGTCACCCGCGCCAAGGGCATCGTCGAGGGGATTGCCTGACCCGATGACGAAGTGGAAGATCTCCCCGTCCGGGGTGACGACGGTGATTACGAACGTCGACGGGCACGCGGTGCTGTTGTCGGACGACATCGACGCCCTGCCGTTGGCTGCTCAGGAAGCCGCTGCCGCCACCGGTGACAGCCCCGTCGTCGCAGACGCCCTCCTCGGATTTTTCGACCACTACGGAACCACCCTCGAGTCGATCTCCAACCGGATCCAGAACTCGATCAACGGCGTCAGCGGCGCCACCCAGGCATACATCGACGGGGACATTGAGATCGCCGCAGGCATTCAGGCTGAAGCGGCCGCCGCCGGCGGCGACGAGCTCTGGGACCCGGAGGAATCATGACCGCGCAGTGCTACGACTCAGGGATCAACCCCTCGGCGATCCCCGGGCAGAACCTCGACCCCGATGCCGTCGAGACCGCAGCCAGCACGTTGTCCACCAAGGGCGGCAACATCCGCGACCACGGTGCTGACATCGTCACCGCCTGGCGCGTGCTGTCGGAGCACTACGAGGCCCCGGAGTCAGCAGACCTGCTCACCGTCATGGACCCCGTCGAGACCGACACGCTCGCCTTCGGCGACGCGCTCGAGTCCGTGGCCACGGCACTGAACACCTTCGCCGACGACATCCGCCCGATCAAGACAGCGCTGGACGCAGTTCGGCTGGACGCCGTGACCTTCCGTGAGGACATCGCCGGCGATCCCGAGTGGGAATACGACCAGGGCCACGTCGACCGGAACACCGAGCTCGTCGGTAAGGTCAACGCCCAGCAGGTACTGCTTTGGGAGGCCGAGCGCACCTGCGCGAACACCATCCGCGCGCTGTACGGCGCCGAGCCCTGGCACGCGATGACCGGCGAGGACGACCCGCTGGGCTACGGCGTCGACGAGCTGGGCACCGATGCCGCGATGCCGTGGGGCTCGGAGGTCGAGCGGCGGGACAAGTGCCCGAAGTCGGCCGCCGTCCAGACCAAGCGGTTCGTCTGGGACGGCATCATCGTCGACGGTATCTGGGGCACCGTCGAGGGCTTGGGGATGCTCGTCGGGATCGACGGCGACTGGCCCAAGTGGGACGTCTTCAGCAGCACCTGGAACTCGATCGGCAGCCTCGTCGGGCTCGGCGACACCCCACCCGGGGAGGCCTGGGCCGGCCTCGGCAAGGGCATGATCATGTGGGACGAGTGGGCCGACGGCAACTACGCCCAGGCCGCCGGTGGCACGATTTTCAACGTCGCGACCTTCTTCATCCCCGGCGGCGCAGCAGTCTCCGGCATCAAGGGCGGCGCGGCAGCCGGCAAGGGTGGCAAGGTGGCGACGGCCCTTACCCGGGCTGCGAACATCCTCGACTTCGTCGACCCGATCGGGCTCACCCTCAAGGGCGGCAAGCTCGCCGCTCCGACCGTCCGGACCCTCTTCAACAGCACCCTCGACGGCCTTCGCGGCATCGAGCTGCCGGACTTCCGGCCGCGGACCAACTTGCCCGACGCGGACCTCCCGAACTACGACGCACCGGGCGCGAACAACCCGCCGGTGCGCGACCCCGACACCCAGCCGGTGCGCGAGCAGCCGCCGGTCGAGGCACCGGAGCCGGCCCGCGTCGGGTCGAACACCCCCGCCAACGAGATTCCTTCCGGCAGCGGCACGCAGCCGAGCGGCAGCCAGCCGGCCTCGCAGGTCGGCGGTACCGGAAGCGGGCCCGACGGGTTCACCGAGGGGCCCGGCTCCCCCGGACAGAGCACCGGTGGCCAGACCACCGGCGGCGGCACCGACGCGCCGACCGGCGGGTCGTCCTCCGGCAACGGCGGCGGGACCAGCTCCGGCGGCGACGGCACGCCCACCGGCAACGGTGGCAGCGGCGCCGGCAACGGCAACACCGGCGGCTCTAGCACCGGTGGCTCTGGCACCGGTGGCACCAACCCCGGCACCAGCATCGTCGACGAGATCGCCGACGGCGGCCCCAACCCCGGCGGCAACAACACCCCCGGCGAGACCGGCGGCTCCAACTCCGGCGACACCGGCGGCACGAACTCCGGCGACACCGGCGGGTCCAACGCAGGCGAGACCGGCGGGTCCAACGCTGGCGAGACTGGCGGCTCCAACTCCGGCGACACCGGCGGGTCAGGCTCCGGCGAGACCGGCGGGTCCAACGGCTCTGGCACCGGTGGCACCAACCCCGGCACCAGCATCGTCGACGAGATCGCCGACGGCGGCCCCAACCCCGGCGGCAACAACACCCCCGGCGAGACCGGCGGCGCCAACTCCGGCGAGACCGGCGGGTCCAACGGCTCTGGCACCGGTGGCACCAACCCCGGCACCAGCATCGTCGACGAGATCGCCGACGGCGGCCCCAACCCCGGCGGCAACAACACCCCCGGCGAGACCGGCGGCTCCAACTCCGGCGAGACCGGCGGCTCCAACTCCGGCGAGACCGGCGGCTCCAACTCCGGCGAGACCGGCGGGTCCAACTCCGGCGAGACCGGCGGGTCCAACGCAGGCGAGACCGGCGGATCCGGCTCCGGCACCGGCGGCACCAACCCCGGCACCAGCATCGTCGACGAGATCGCCGACGGCGGCCCCAACCCCGGCGGCAACAACACCCCCGGCGAGACCGGCGGCACGAACTCCGGCGACACCGGCGGGTCCAACGCAGGCGAGACCGGCGGATCCGGCTCCGGCAACACCGGTGGGTCGAACCCCGGTGGCAACCTCGTCGACGATGCCGCGCAGGGTGGCACCAACCCGCGCCCGGACGGCGATGGCCCGGCGGGCACGCCGGTCGACCCGCCTGGGCCCGGCCGCGTGGTCATCGACGACGCCGGTCAGCCGCACGTCGTCAACACCCGCGACGACCTGCTAGGCGGCCAACCTCGCTACCAGGACGCACTGGCGGCCGAGCTCGCGGCTCGCGGGATGACCGAGACCCAGCTGACGAGGCTCGTCGACACGCCGCTGGAGAACCTCACCCGGCAGGAGGTCACCACCCTCGTCCAGATCCGGGACGCACTGCCGCCGATCGGCGCCGGCGACGTCCTGCAGAAGATCGTCACGCCCGACGACGCTCGGCTCATCCTCGGCGACGACATGGTCAACTTCGCCGAGCAGGGACTGTTCAACCGCACCAACGTGAACCCGGCAGGGTCCTTCGACAGCATCGGTGGCTTCGTCGCCCGCGCCGCGGACGTCCTGGACCTGTCGCCGTCGGAGATCTTCGACCAGCTCGGCCTCAACTACAAGGACTCGCCGTTCATCCAGAACGGGGAGTCGATGTTCGCGGTCCGCTACCAGGCCGGCGACGGCCTCACCATGTCGGACACCGGCCTTCCCGGTCCGCGGCTGGACCCGTCGGTGCCCGCCGGTCCGCTCGAGGCGATGCAGCACATGCCGCAGAGCATCTACGACATCGCCGACCCGGCCGCCCGCCGGGTCGCGATGCAGGACTGGGTGAAGACGAACTACCCGGATGCCGCGTACGCGGCCGGGCGTGCCTTCGACCCTGCGAACCCGTTCCGGGGCAACGGCTTCGGCGGCTCCGGCGCGCACTACGCCCCGGAGTTCACCTACGGCCCGAGCAGGGTGGCGGTCCCGGAGGGAGCCGAGCTGCTGCGGCTCGCACCGGACGGCACGCAGGAGGTCGCCGCGGTGTTCCGTGACGGCGAGTGGCACACCGTCGTCGAGCAGCCGGGACCGGCGCCCCGATGAGGGCCGGTCACTACGCCGTCGTCGATGGCGTGACGTACCGGTGCGAGAGGCCGCAAGGCCCGGCGATCCTGCTGCTGGCCCCGGTCGACGAGCCCCAGCCGGACGGGTTCGCCCGTGACAACCGCGGCCGGTGGCGGCGCCGGGTGACTGTGGCTGACGTGTCCCGGGTGTTCTTCGTGCGCACGACCGCCATCTGGAAGGGCAAGCGGGTCAAGGTCGACGCCGTCCTGGGCGACGACGCGGCCATCGAGTACACCGGCACCGACATCGACGGCCGGCCCGAGCTGTCCCAGCGCGAGTACGGCGTCTGGGCCGGGGGTGTGACGGTCGGCTCGCTGTCGGACGCCGACGAGGAAGTGCTGGAGTTCCAGCTGTAGAGTCCGGCACGAGGATGGGCAACCGAGGAGCAAGTCAGGCATGACACTCATGCAGAAGGCCGTCACCCCGCAGATGTCCGCGGCGTACCTCGAGCGCGGCTTCGACCGGGTCGGCGGGTTCGTCGTCCGGACCCCCGACGTCGAGCACGCCACGACGCCGGCCGCGGTGTTCGAGGCGCACGGGCTCGGGTTCCCGGGCAGCCCCCACCGGCCCGACGCCAACCACGTCGACGTCCTCCGGTTCCCGGCGACGCCGCAGCTGCGGTTCGAGAACGCCGTCGGCGGGATCGACGAGGAGAGCCGGGCACGAACCGGCGGGACCTTCATCGACCGCCCGCCGTTCACCGGGACCGGCTTCGTCGCCACCGCGGAGGCAGTGGTCCCGCTGTACTGGCTCGCCCACTCCCGGGTGCCGGCCGGCTCACAGCTGGTCCGGCTAGGAGCGGACGGTACTTCCCGCGTGCTCGCCGAGCACGTCGACGTCGGACACGGCTGGTACTCCCAGACCGAGCAGATCGGTCACGCCGCCAGCCCGCGGATCTCGCGCCACGTCGGCCCGATGGCGATGTGGTCGGGCACCGCGCTGAACGCGGACGTCTTCGCCGACCGTGTCGTCGTCGCCGCCGAGGTCGAGCCGCCGGCGCAGTACGGCTTCCAGCCCACCGGCGCCGGGCGGTGGCGCCGTGAGGTGCCGCGCGACGAGGTGGCCGAGCTGTTCGAGATGTACGTGGCAGCCAAGTGGAACGGGCTCGCGGTGCGGGTCGTGGACCAGTGGACCGCGCAGGACGGCGAGTCGATCTCCCACGTGAGCTACACCGGCCACAACGCCGACCTCGCCGAGGGGCTCCAGCTGCCGAAGGTCGATGCCGGGGTGTACGAGGTGACCGTGCCGACCGCCTCGCTCGTGGCGGTCGAGCACACCCAGCTCGTCCCGGAGCAGTGGGCGGCCCCCGCCCGAGCCTGACTCAGGCGGGCACGAAGGCCTGACTCAGGCGGGCACGAAGGCCTGACTCAGGCGGGCACGACGACGGTGCCGGTGAGCTTGTCGGCGAAGGTCTGCCCCCGCCGGTCACCGATCGGCCACAGCAGCCCTAGGCACAGCGGGAGCACGTCGAGCACGTGCGCAACGTCGCGCGCGAGGAGCCGGCGCCCGCTCGGGACATCGCCGGTGCCGGCATCGACGACCCTGGTCCCGAGCCTGCGCTTGCCGACCGTCTGCCCCTCCCGGGCCTGGCGCGCGTAGCGGTTCCAGGACCACAGCGCGAGGTAGACCACCACGGCCAGCCACGCCGCCGCGACACCCGCCGGAGTGAGGTGGCTGGCGTCGTCGCCGTAGATGTCGCTGGGCTCGGCCGTCACCATCGCGAAGGCCACCGGCACCAGTGCCGGGAGGCCGACGACGAACAGGTCGATCCAGGTCCCGAACACCCGTGCCGCCCAGGGCGCGGGGACGTCGTTCACCGGGTGACCTTGCCGGTGAGCGCCGCGACCGGCTGGGTGAAGGCGGGTTTGGCGACCACCCAGGCACCGACCATGAGGACGACCGCACCAGCGAAGAAGATCAGCCCCAGCCAGCTGTCGTCGTTGCGGGCGGCGAACATGTGGTTGAGGTTCGCCTGCGCACCGGTGCTGAGCACGAGCGTCACGTGCATGACCGTGAACGCCACGAAGTAGATCATGATCGGGAAGTGCATCGCGCGGGCCGCGGTCACCGGCAAGACCCGGTTGACCGCGCCTGCGACGCCGCTCTGGCCCTTGGGCCAGCCCGGGGACATCCGCAGCCCACTGAGGAGAGCCAGCGGAGCGGCGACGAACGTGGTGACGAAGTAGGCGAGCAGCTGCAGCGCGTTGTAGCTGACCCAGCTGGCGTGCGCCGGCCAGTCGAGCGACAGGTACTGGATCGCGACCGAGGCGGCGTGGGGGAAGACCTCCCAGCTGATCGGTACGATCCGCAACCACTGCCCGGTGATGAAGATCAGCACCATAAACACCAGGCCGTTGAGCGTCCAGAGGATGTCGACGGCGAGGTGGAGCCACAGGTTGAGGCTGATCCGTGCTGGCTTGCCCGCCGTCCGCAACCGGCCGGTGTTGCGACGCTGCCAGTGCCCCTTGGGGCGCTGGGTGCTGCGCACGAGCAGACCGCTGCGGATGATGAAGACCAGGAAGAAGGCGTTGAGGAAGTGCTGCCAGGCGAGCCACGCCGGGAATCCGACGGGCGCCGCCTCGGGCAGGTCCGTCTCACCGGGGTACGCCAGCAGGAAGTCAGCGACCGCCGGCACCGTGCGCAGCCACCTCGCGAGCAGGACGACCACGACGAGCGCCACCAGCGCCGTCGGCAGCAGCCAGCCGAGCGTCCGCCAGCGACTGCCCGCGCCAGGTCGTCCCGTGGGCCTCGTCCGGGCCATGCCGTACTCATTTCGTCCGATGGGTGTGAGGGGCCGCGCACGGGTGTGCCGTCACAGCCCCGCCATAGCCTACGGCCCAGGCACCCACGACTCAGCGCCCGCCTCGCCCCGGGCGCTCACCTCGTCCGCCTCGCCCCCTGCGCTCGCCTCGCCCCGATGGCTCAACGGTCGCCAGTCCTGGCACTCCCCCGTGAGCGATACTGGCGAGCCATCTGCCCACGCCGGGCTGCCGGGCGCGCGAGGGGCCGCGCGGACCGCGCCGGTACCGCGGCGGGCTACGTCGCCAGGACCTCCGGGAGGCCGAAGCTGGTGAACAGGCCGGGTGTGAACCACGCCGTCACGTGCGCCACGCCGTCGGGCCTGGCACTGATCTGCTGGATGTGGAACGCACGGTGCACGCCGTCCTGCCCGCGCATGTACAGCGCCATCGCCGGCAGCCCGTTCGCGGCGGTCGGGACCATCCGCATGTCGCCCGGGGCGCGGGCCGGGCACCAGGTCGCGATGAGGGTGCGCACCTGCTGCGGCCCCTGGTACCAGCCGGGGAACGGCGGCATCTCCCAGACGACGTCGGCGGCGAGGAGGTCGACGATCGCCCCGATGTCGTACGCCTCGAAGGCCGCGACGTAGGCATCGAGCAGCCGGCGACGGCGGTCGTCCGCGGGCAGCACCGGGGGCGCCTCGGTGTCGATGGCGTCGAGCCGGGCTCGGGCCCGCTGCAGCGTCGAGTTCACCCCGGCGACGGTCATGTCGAGGGACTCCGCCACCTCCCGCGCGCGCCACGCGAGCACGTCGCGCAGCAGCAGCACGGCCCGCTGCTGGGCGGTGAGGTGCTGCAGCGCCGCGACGAACGCAAGCCGGATGCTGTCGTGCGCCACCGCCTGGGTGGCCGGGTCGGCCGGCGTCGTCGCCCACAGGAGCGCGTCGGGCATGGGCTCCAGCCAGCTGGTCGACGGGTCCTCCCGCGGCTCGTGCCGGGCGTCGGTGGCGGGTGCTCCCAGCCCGGTCGGCAGCGGCCGCCGGCGCCGCCCCTCGAGGTGCGTCAAGCAGGTGTTGGTGGCGATCCGGAACAGCCAGGTGCGCAGCGAGGAGCGGTTCTCGAAGCCGTGGAAGGCCCGCCACGCCCGCAGGTAGGTCTCCTGCACGAGGTCTTCGGCGTCGTGCACCGACCCGGTCATCCGGTAGCAGTGCGCGAGGATCTCGCGGCGCATCGGCTCCAGGAGCGCGGCGACCTCGTCCTCGGTGGTGGGCGCGGAGCTCGGCGCAGTCGTCGTCCGGGTCGCTGTCGAGCGTGGCATGGGTCGACGGTACTGCGGCCTGCCAGGGAGTACCAGGGTCATCGGCCATCCCCCACGTCGGTGCTGGGCACAGGTCGTCTCCTCTCGTCGGGGCCACCACGGCCCTCTCCTGCTACCGACCTCCGGCGGTGGCGGAACTCATCGCCGCCCGCCGCGATGAGTTCGACGCCTGCCCCGGGTCGGTCATGAGTACACCGGCCCAGCTGGGCCGAGACGAGAGGAAGCCCGATGGACCGCATGATCTTCGTCAACCTGCCGGTCGGCGACCTCCTGGCCACCCGCACGTTCTACCGCGCGCTCGGCTTCGAGATCAACGAGATGTTCTCCGACGAGCACTGCGCCTGCGTGGTCATCTCGCCGACCATCTACGTCATGGCGCTCGACCACTCCCGGTTCGCCGACTTCGTCACCACCCCGATCGCCGACGCCCACGAGGTGAGCCAGGTGATCAACTGCTTGTCGGCGGCCACGCGGGACGAGGTGGACGCGTTCGTGGCGGCGGCGGTGGCCAACGGCGGCGCGGAGCACCGCGCCACCGGGATGGTCTCCGAGGGCGAGGCGCCCGACGGCGCGGTGATGTACGGCCGGGCAGTGACCGATCCCGACGGGCACGTCTGGGAGATCCTCTACATGTCCCAGCCCTCGGCGGGCTGAGGGGCGGTCAGCTGGCCAGCTCGGCGCGCCTGGCCCGCAGCAGCGTGACGGCCTCGGCCGACGTCGCCGCTCCGGCGACGGTCAGCGCCAACGCAGTGCCGGCGTCGAGCATGACCTCGAGCGCCGCCGGCTCGATCGCCGCGGCGGCGAACTCGGCGGTGTGGATCGAGGCGGTGGTCGTCGGGATGCTCACCCAGGGGTGGATCGAGGGGATGACGCGGGAGACGTTGCCCATGTCGGTCGATCCGCCCTTGGGGCCGGCCCCCGGCGTCGTGTCGTAGCCAAGGCTCTCCAGCGCCGCCGCCCAGTGGTCGCACAGCACGTCGTCGTGCTCGAGCGGCTCGTACACCGGCTCGGTGGCCACGATCTCGAGGCCGGCGCCGGTGGCCAGCGCACCGGCCTCGAAGCAGCGACGGACCCGCTCGAGGAGGGACTCGAACTCCGGCATCGAGTAGGCCCGGCACTCGAAGTCGACGACGGCGCGCTCCGGGATGATGTTCGTCGCGTCCCCGCCGTGCGCGACGACGGCCGAGACCCGGTGATCCCCGGGAATCTGCTGACGCAGCAGCCCGATCGCCACCTGGGCGACGACGGCGGCGTCCGCGGCGTTGACACCGCGGTGGGGCGACGCCGCCGCGTGGGCGCCGCGGCCGTGGAAGGTCGCCCGGTAGCGACCCACCGCCTGCGAGGTGGTGCCTCGCGGGTTGAAGCCGTGGTCGGCCGGCAGCGGGTGGACCATCACGGCGAGGTCGACGTCGTCGAACACCCCTCGCTCGAGCAGCAGCACCTTGCCGCCGCCGTGCTCCTCCGCCGGGGTGCCGATCACCTTGACCCGCAGCCCGAGCTCGCCGGCCACCGGCTGCAGCCCCAGGGCAGCCGCCACGCCGGCGCCGGCGATGAGGTGGTGGCCGCAGGCGTGGCCGATGCCGGGCAGCGCGTCGTACTCGACGCAGATCGCCACGGTCAGCGGACCGGTGCCGACGGTGGCGGTGAAGGCGGTCGGCAGCCCGGCGACGCCGAGCTCGACGGCGAAGCCCTCGCGGGCGAGCAGGTCGGTGATCGCGTCGGCGGCGTGGTGCTCGGCGAACGCCAGCTCGGGCTCGAGGTGGATGGCGCGGCTCAGCGCCACGACGAGCTCGGCGCGGGCCGCGACCGCGTGCGGGACGGCTGCGCGCCACCTGCCGGCTGCTGCCATGTCCACGGGTCCTCCTACCGGCCGGGTGTCATCGGTCAGCACGATGCTCCCACGCCGACCTCGTCAGCCGAGCCCGAGGAATGCCCCGAGCTCGACCAGCTGGCCCGGGCCGGCGGGCAGGTAGTCGGTCAGTGCGTTCCCCCGGACGATGACGGCGCACCACTGGCCGCGGGAGACGG
The DNA here is from genome assembly GCF_036421875.1 of Georgenia sunbinii. NCBI lineage: Bacteria > Bacillati > Actinomycetota > Actinomycetes > Allobogoriellales > Allobogoriellaceae > Georgenia > Georgenia sunbinii. Next base: position 684,174 of record NZ_JAZGOL010000001.1, read on the forward strand.
CGACGTTGACCCGGTTGCGGTTGAGCAGGAAGTCCATCCCGCGAGGCACGTCCTGGGCCGAGGACGCGGCCATCGACACGATGACCACCGGCGCCTGCTGGCCCTGGAACTTGTCGACCGTCCCGACCGGTACCGCGTCGAGGCCGGCGGCACTCAGCTCGGCCCTGATGGCACCGACCTGGGCGTTGTACGCCGCGACGACGAGCACGTCGGCCGCGGTGAGCGATCGGTCGACGTCGGCCGACGGGTCGCGCCACCGCCGCCCGACGACGTCGCGCACCTGCGTCACGACCTCGCGGGCTTCCTCGACCGAGGCCACCGCGTTGCCCTCGTGCGCGACGAGCACGGTGCGCACCCCGGGGGTGACGCCGTCGAGCGAGCGGTCGGCGGTGTGGGGCATGCTCGTCAGCCGCCGCTCGTAGGACAGCCGGGACACCGCGGCGCACAGCTCGGGGTGCATCCGCCAGCTGCGCTCGAGGAAGTAGCCGAGCTCGGGCGGCAGCGTGTCGTGGCCGTCGGTGAGCCAGCCGAGGGCCGACCGGTCGACCGGTTCCGGGTGACGTCCCTGGCTCACCTGGGGCAGCTGCTGCGGGTCTCCCAGCAGCAGGAGGTTGCGGGCGGCGGTGGAGACCGCCAGCGTGTTGGCCAGGCTGAACTGGCCGGCCTCGTCGATGACGAGCAGGTCGAGCGGCTCGGCCGGCAGCCGGTTGGCGTTGACGAAGTCCCAGGCAGTACCGCCGAGCACGTAGCCGCCGGGGTTGGTGGCGAAGAAGCCGGCGAACCGGTTCTCCGGCAGCCACGTCCACGGCGCGTCCGGGTCGGCCGCCGTGCCGGCCGAGGGCTTCTTGCCGACGGCGGTGCGCGCTACCCCCGCCGCGGCGGTCGCGCCGAGCATGTTCTCCACGACGGCGTGGGACTGCGCGACCACCCCGATGCGCCAGCCGCGCTCGACGCGCGCCGCGATGACGTGGGCACCGACGTAGGTCTTGCCGGTGCCCGGTGGCCCCTGCACGGCGATGTACGAACCGTCGAGCTCGAGGATCGCGGCCGTGATCGCCTCGGCGTACCCGGTCGGGGACGTGGGCTGCGGCAGCACGCCGCCGTCGCGCAGCCGGGGCGGGCGCCGGCGCAGGAGGTCGAGCGCCGGCTGCTGCGGCAGTTGTGGCAGCCCCGCCTGGAGGTGGCTCGCGAGGCCGGTGATCGCTGCCTTGAGGCCGCGGGTGTCGGGTCCGGCGGCGGGGATCAGCGCCGTCGGCAAGGATGTCTGCCCCGCCTCTCCCACCGGTGCCGACTCCGCCACCAGTGCGGCGACGCGTCCGTCGGGCAGCCGGTCGACGCCACCGATCGCGGCCCGGGTGGACCAGCCACGGTGGCCGTTGACCGAGCTCTTCGCCCCTGCCGGCAGCGGTGGCTCGTACAGCAGCCACCGGGCGCTGCCCGGGGTGAGGTCGCTGCCGGGGTCCAGCCGGCCGACGACACGCACCGAGCGGTAGGCCGCCCGCTTGCCCGGGGGCACCGCCCAGTCGACGACCACCTCGGCCTCCTCGACGAGGAGCGTGTCGCGGGCGTCGGCCCACTCCGCCGGGTCGGTGGCGAGCCGGTCGAAGTGGGCCCACCAGAACGGCTTGGCCTCGCGCCAGTGGTAGTCGAGCGCGGCGGCGACCATCGCCACCGCCTGGCGGTCGGCGTCCCGTCCTGCCGGCGACGCATGGGAGTCGGCGAAGCCGAGCAACGAGGCGGCGAGCTCGTCGCCGTCGGGAGCGTCGTCGTCGACGGGGGTGGCCGACGGCAGCACGGCCGGGCCGGGCGGGAAGCCGAGCGCGGTCGCCTGCGTCACCAGCCAGTCCCGCAGCCGCAGGGTGGAGACGCAGTCCTCCCGGTTGTAGTCCGTGATCGCGTCGATGCGGCGCTGCCACTCCTCGAGCCGGCCGGCGTCGCGCTCCGCGCACGCCTCGGCGTACTCGACGATCGACTCCCCGGCGGTGACGACCTCGCCCTCGCGGGCCTGCGGCATGTACAGCGGCTCGAGCTTCTTCAGCGAGGCGGAGTCCTGGCCGATGCGCAGGCTCTGCCGGACGGTCGCGTAGAGGTCCACGAGCACCCCCTCGCGCAGCAGCCGGTCCACCGCCGACTCCCCCACGCCGTGGCGGCCCGCGAGCCGGAGCAGGGCCGACCGCTCGTAGGGCGCGTAGTGGTAGACGTGCATGTCGGGGTACCGCGCGCGGCGCTCGTCGACGTAGACCAGGAAGTCGACCAGGGCCTGCTTCTCCGCGACGCGGTCGTGCGCCCAGAACGCCCGGAAACGTGGCTCGGCGCCGTCGACCGGTGCTTCGACCAGGCCGAAGAGGTACTCCAGGCCCCAGTCATCGTCGCCCGGTCTCTCGGTCCACAGCGGGTCGCCCTCGAAGTCGAAGAAGACGTCCCCCGCGCTCGCCGGTGGCAGCGCGGCGATGGCCTGCGGCGTGTGGACCTCGAAGCGGACCTGGTCGCCTTGCTGGGCGACCTGCAGCCGCGCCTGGGCGCGCAGCTTGGTGAGCGTCGCGGAGCCGATGCCGTCGACGGGCTCGCTGCCGGTCGCGAGCGCGTCGACGGTGGTGACCCCGGCGCGCTGCAGCCGGGCGCGCTGGGTGGTGCGCAGCCCGGCGACGAGCAGCACGTCGCGCCGCGCCAGCAGCTCCGGCTCGCACAGCTCGCAGCGCAGGCAGGCACTGTAGCGGGGGTCGCCCCAGTCCACGGTCGCGCCGCCGGCCTGGTGGGTGTCGAGGACCTCCTCGAGCCGCGCGCGGCGCACCCGGTAGACCGGCAGCACGTCGTCGAGGCGGTGCGAGGTGAGGCTGGCGTCTCCCAACCACAGGTGCACCTCGGCGGACAGGGCGACGCCGGAGGCCTGCAGCTGGTCGGCGTACCCGGCGAGCTGCAGGAGAGCGGTGACCTTCACCCGGCGAGCGAGCTTGGTGTCGTAGACCCCGTACCGCCCGTCAGGCTCCCGGATGACGAAGTCCGCCCAGCCGGCGAACCGGCCGTCGAAGAAGCCCGCCTGGAACACGACGTCGGCGCCGGTGCGCAGCACCTCGAGGGTCTCCTCGCGCTTGGCCTCGAGGAGAGCGCGGTCGGCTCGACCCGCCGGCCGCTCGATCCGGGCGACGCCGCGACCTGACGCGGGGTCCCACGGGCCGTGCTGCGCCTCGAGCCCGGCGAGCACACGTGCCTCGTGCTGGTCGCCGAGCCGGGCGGCGCGCTCGAGCATGGCGTCACCGGCGAGCGCGACCGGCTCCGCGCGGCCGAGCTTGCCGTCGAGCACCCGCAGCAGCGCGAACTCGCAGGCGGCCGCGGCGGCGAGGTCGCTCGCGCTGTAGACGATGACGCCGTCGTCGAGGAGGAACATGCCCTGACCTTAGGGCCGGGGTACGACATCGCCGCTACCGCAGCACCCGGTACCAGGCCGTCATCGCGTCGGGCGGGGCCACCGTGGCGATCCGCTCGAGCCTCGTGCGCGTGCCGCCGGGCTGTGAGTACAGCCGGACACCGTCGCCGAGGAGCACCGGGACGGTGAACACGAGGACCTCGTCGAGCAGCCCGGCTGCCAGGCACTGCCGGGCGACGTCGGCGCCGAGCACGTTGACATACTTCCCGCCGGCGGCGTCGGCCGCGGCCGACGCCAGCGCGACGGCCGCTCGGAGGTCGTCGTTGAAGGTGACGCCCGGGACGTCGGTCCCCGGCAGCCGGTGGGTGAGGACCACCTGGCGGCCGTCCCACTGACCGGCGAAGGCGCCCTCCTTCTCCGGGTCGCCGCGGTTGGGGTCGTCGCCGTCGTAGGTCCGCCGCCCCACGAGGAGCGCCCCGACCTCGGTGACGAGCGCGTCGGCCACCGGGGCCGGTCCGGCGTGCTCGGCGAGCCACGACATGTCGCTACCGGGGCCGGCGATGAAGCCGTCCACCGACATCGTGGCCGAGTAGAGCAGTGTCGCCATGCCCGGACCTCCTCCGCGGGTTGGTGGACCACGGTAGCGACGTCGCGCCATGCTGTGACGCATGAGCGAGAACAAGATGCAGCCGACCGACGTCGACCCCCGCGAGTTCGTCGCCGGTGTCGAGCACCCTACCCGTCGCCACGACGCCGAGGAGCTGCTCGAGCTCATGACACGGCTCACCGGTGAGCAGCCGATGATGTGGGGGCCGTCGATCATCGGCTTCGGGAACTACCGCTACCGGTACGAGAGCGGCCGCGAGGGTGACGCCTTTCTCGTCGGGTTCGCCCCGCAGAAGGCGCGACTGAGCCTGTACGGGCTCACCGACGCACCGGAATCAGCCGAGCTGCTCGGCAGGCTCGGCAAGCACCGCACCGGGGTGTCGTGCCTCTACGTCAACAAGCTCGACGACGTCGACCGGGAGGTCCTCGCCGAGATGGTCGCCGCCGGCTACCGGCACGGGTCGACGACGGACTACGTGCACCGCGACGACTGAGGAACAACGCCGCCGCTCCACCCGTTGCCCTGGGCATGACAACTATCGGACTCATCGGCAGTGGCCACATCGGCTCGACGCTCGCGCGCCTCGCCATCGCGGCCGGCTACGACGTCGTGCTCAGCAACTCACGGGGGCCGGAGACCCTGGCCGACCTCGTGGCCCAGCTGGGCGACCGGGCCCGGGCGGGGACGTCGACGGAGGCGGCCGAGGCGGGCGACGTCGTCGTCGTCACCGTGCCGCTCAACGCCTACCGCGAGGTCCCGGTCGGCCCGCTGGCCGGGAAGGTCGTGCTGGACACGAACAACTACTACCCCGACCGAGACGGCCGCGTCGCCGAGCTCGACGACGAGAGCACGACGACGAGCGAACTGCTCCAGGCGCACCTGCCGGACTCGCTGGTGGTGAAGGCGTTCAACAACATCTACTTCGAGGACCTCGCCGAGCTCCCCCGGCCGGCCGACGCACCCGACCGCACCACGCTGCCCATCGCCGGTAACGACGACGCCGCGAAGCAGACCGCGGCCGACGTGATCGACAGGCTCGGCTACGACGTCCTCGACGCCGGCGCGCTCGCCGAGGGCTGGCGCGCCCAGCGTGACACCCCCGTCTACGTCGCGCCCTACCGCGGCGCGGACGGCGGCTCGACACCGGCTGGTGCCGACCGCATCGCGGCGCTGCTGGCGGAGGCCAGGCGGTACGGCGAGGGCTGATCCCAGCCCGGCGCCTTGACGCCGGCTCGTACGCCTGTTCGACTGTAGCCATGCGGTGGGACGGGCAGCAGATCACGACGGCCGACGACGGTGCGCTGCCCGGCCTCGCCCGGATGGCCGGACTGCTGCGCACGGTGCGCACGCCGGAGTTTGCGGGCATGACGTTCTACGAGGTGGCCGCCAAGTCGGTGCTCAACCGGGTGCCGGCCGCTTCGCAGATGCCGTTCCGGTGGACGGTCAACCCCTTCCGGGGCTGCAGCCACGCGTGCACCTACTGCTACGCGCGCAGCACCCACCGCTACCTCGACATGGATGCCGGGGCCGACTTCGACTCCCGGATCATCGTCAAGGTCAACACCCCCGAGGTGCTGCGGCGCGAGCTCACCAAGCCGTCCTGGGGCCGCGAGCAGGTCGCCCTCGGCACCAACACCGACCCCTACCAGCGCGCCGAGGGTCGCTACCGGCTGATGCCCGGGATCATCTCGGCACTTGCCGACGCCGGCACGCCGATCTCGTTGCTGACCAAGGGCACCCTGCTGCGCCGGGACCTGCCGCTGCTCGGTGCCGCGGCGTCGCAGGTGCCGGTCTCGGTCGGGGTGTCGCTGGCGATCATCGACGAGGAGCTCCAGCAGCTGGTCGAGCCCGGGACACCGACGCCGCGCGCCCGGCTCGACCTCATCCGCGCCGTCCGCGACACCGGCCTGGACTGCCACGTGATGGTCGCGCCGGTGCTGCCGTGGCTCACCGACTCCGTCGAGCACCTCGACGCCCTCCTCGGGGCGGTCGCCGCGGCGGGTGCGACCTCCGCCATGGTCATCCCCGCCCACCTGCGTCCGGGGGTCCGCGAGTGGTACCTCGGGTGGTTGGCCGAGCACCGCCCGGCGCTGGTGCGCCGGTACCAGGAGCTCTACGGCCGGGGCTCCTACGTCACGGCCAAGTACCGCGACTGGCTGCGCGACCGAGCCCGCCCGCTGCTGCGACGCCACGGGCTGACGGGGTCGCCGCGGCTGCGTGAGGTGGCAGGCAGCGCCGCGCCGATCGCGCCGGTGACCGCGCCGGAGTCGGTCATGCAGCAGTCGCTCTTCTGACGGTCTGGCCGGCCGGCCGCGAGGATCCGGCCACATCCGCCTCCGCGCTGCCCGCTTTCGCCATCCCGCCCCGGCGTGTCCCGTAGGACTCGCCGGGGGTGTGGCCGGATCTGCCGCCGCCACCGGTCCGCCCGGCCGGATCCGCCGCCACCATGAGCGCCATCACGATCCGGGTAGCGCGGATCGGTGCGTGGGATGATCGGGGGCATGCACACCGACCCCACCCCGCTCACCGGCGGGCCGCTGCCGGCCGCCGGGGGCGTGACCGTCGAGGAGTTCAAGGCGGTGTTCCGGCACCACCCCGCCGGGGTCGCCGTCATCACGCTGCGCACGCCCACCGGGCCGGTCGGCCTCACCGCGACCTCGGTCATCTCGGTCTCCGCGGACCCGCCGCTGCTGGCGTTCTCGCTGGCGTCGACCTCCTCGTCGCGCCCCGCCCTCGAGGCCGCCCAGTCCCTGGTCGTCAACTTCCTGGCCGCCGACCAGAGCGACGTCGCCGCCCGGTTCGCCCGCCGCGGCGTCGACCGGTTCGAGGGCGTCGACTGGTGCCCGCTGCCCACCGGGGAGCCGGTGCTGCGAGGCACGACGGCGTGGGTCCGGGGCCGGATCGCCCACCGCTTCCCGGTCGGCGACAGCCTGCTCATCACCGTGCACGCGGACCTCGCCCACCGCGCTGACGATCCCGAACCGCTCGTCTACGTCGACCGGACCTACCACCGGCTCGGCTGAGAGTCAGTGCCCGAAGGCCTCCGCGAGCCACCATGACGGCTCGTCGGCCACGATCTTGGCGTCGATGAGCAGCGGGCGCACCCGCGGGCCGGCGAGCCAGTCGGCCACCGGGCCGAGGTCGTCGAGGGAGCGCACCGTCACCGCCTCGAAGCCGTAGCCGCGGCCGACCGCCGCGATGTCGGTCGGCGGGAACTCCACGGTCGCCAGCTGCTCGCCGGCGAAGTGGTGCACCTCGGCGCCGTAGGCGTCGTCGTTGTACACGACGACGACCATCGCCAGCCCGAGCCGGCGCACGGTGTCCAGCTCCGCGGCGCCCATGAGCGCGCCGCCGTCGCCGAGGGCCGCGACGGCCAGCCGGTCCGGGCGGGCCAGGCCGGCGCCGATCGCGGTCGCCAGGCCGAGGCCGATCGACTGGAACGCCTGGGTGAAGCAGAAGCCCTGCTCGTCCGGCACGTCGAGGAACATGCTCGGGTAGCCCATGAAGTTGCCCGAGTCCACCGACACCACGCGCTCGCGCGGCAGCAGGTCGTCGAGCGCGATGGTCAGCGCCCGCGGGTCGATCCGGGTCTCGTCCGAGCAGTCCTCGAAGGGCACGTCGCGCCACCGCAGCTCGGTGCTCAGCCGGGCTCGCAGCTCCTCGCTGCGGTACCCCACGGCCGCTCCCCCGGTCCCCGGTGCCAGCTGCGCGGACACCGCCGCCGCGGTGGCGGCCACGTCCCCGACCACCCCGAAGCTCAGGTCACGATGCGCGCCGAGCGCCTCCGGGGTGTCGTCGACCTGGACGACAGTCGCTGACTCGGCCAGGAGGCGGCCGTGCCGCATGGTCCACATGTTCAGCGCGCAGCCCCAGCCGACGACGAGGTCGGCGCCGGCGATGAGCTCGGCGGCCAGCGGTGAGGAGAACCCGCCGGAGACGTCCAACGACCACGGCTCGCCGGTGAAGAGCCCCTTGGCGACGGCGGAGGTCGCCAGCAGCGCACCGCACTGGTCGGCGAGCGCGACCAGCGCGTCCCCCGCCTCGGGCGCGCGGGCACCTCGGCCGGCGACGAACACCGGGCGGCGCGCCGCCCGGATCGCCTCGGCCAGGCGCTCGTTGTCTGCGGCCGCAGCACCGGCCGGCGGCGAAGGTGCCGGCAACGGCGGGAAGGCCGGATCCCCGGCGTCGAGGTCCTGGACGTCCAGCGGCAGGCCGAGGACGACGGTCCGCCGCTGGTCACGGGCGATCGCCACGGCCGACAGCGCCGCCGCGACGGCGGTGGCCGGGTCGGTGACCCGCAGCGGGACGGCGCCGACGGCACGCGCGAGGGCGTCCTGGTCGACGTAGAAGTTCGACGTCGGCGTGGTGGCCTCCGGGGCGAGCACGACGAGGGCGGTGCGGGACTTGGCGGCCTCGGCGATCCCGGTCATCGCGTTGGTGAGGCCGCAACCCTGGTGCACCGTCAGCGCGGCCACCGTGCCCGAGGTACGGGCGTAGGCGTCGGCCATCGTCGCGGCGCCGCCCTCGTGACGGGCGGCGACGAAGGTGGCTCCGGCGTCGACCATCGCGTTGGTGACGTGGAAGTTGCCCGAGCCGACGACGCCGAACACATGGTCGACCCCGGCGCCGGCAAGCGCCCGGCCGACTGCCTCCGCGACGCGCACGGTCAGCGCTCGACGAGCGCCAGCACGCGGGCCGGCGAGCCGGAGCCGCCGACGATCTTCAGCGGCGTCGCGATGACGACGGCACCGGTGACCGGCAGCCGGTCGAGGTTCTGCAGCTGCGCCAGGCCGTACTTGTCGGCGCCCATGAGGTAGGCGTGGCACGGGAACAGCGGGTCGAAGCCGGCGGCCGCCCCGGCGTCGGTACCGACCGTCTCCACGCCGATGCCCTGCAGCGGGCTGTCCTCGGCGACCCACCGGGCGGCCTCGGCGGACAGCCCGGGGCTGTGCGGGCCGTGCTCGTCCTTGTTGATCATGTCCTGCTGGGTGGTGCGGGCCGACCAGCCGGTGCGGCACAGCAGCCAGCCGCCCTCGGGCAGCGGGCCGTGCTCGGCCTCGAAGGCGCGGATGTGCTCGACCTCGATGAGGAAGTCCGGGTTCGCGGCGACCTCGGCGGTGACGTCCAGGACGACGGCCGGTGCCACGAACGCGGCCGGCGGCACCGAGGCGATATCCGCGAGGTCCTTGCCGGTGACCCAGTGGTTGGGCGCGTCGAAGTGGGTGCCGGTGTGCTCGCCGGTGCGGAAGTTGTTCCAGTACCAGGCGGGCCCGCGGTCGTCGTAGCGCGAGATCTCCTCCAGCTCGAAGCGGGCGGTCTGGCCGAACTGCTCGGGCAGCTCGAGGAGCGGGGTCTCGTCGCTCAGCGGCGCAGTGAGGTCGACGACCTCGATGGCGCGCGAACGAAGGGCGGTGATGAGATCGGCGAGCACGGGCATGGAGTCTCCTTCGACGGTCGTTGCTGGGCCGATCCTGGCACACCCGACACCGGCTGACCGGCCCCGGTTCGGGTGCTGGGACCACGCCGGACCGAGCCGCACGCCACCGGGGTCCGCACTACGCTGCCTCCATGGCCCCACTCCGCCTCGCCCTCGCCCAGGTCAACAGCTCCGTCGGCGACCTCGACGGCAACGCCACCCGCATCCGGCGGGCCGTCACCGACGCCGCGAGCGCCGGCGCGGAGGTGGTCGTGCTGCCGGAGATGGCGCTGCCCGGCTACCCGGTCGAGGACCTCGCGCTGCGCGGGTCCTTCCAGCGCGCCGTCGCCGATCGGCTCGACGAGCTCGCCGGTGAGCTGGCATCGGCCGGCCACGGTGACATCGCCGTCGTCGTCGGCTCGCTCGGCACCACGAGCCACAACCACCCGACGAACACCGCCGCGGTGCTTCGGGGTGGGGAGGTCACCCAGGTCTACGTCAAGCACCACCTGCCCTCCTACGGCGTCTTCGACGAGTACCGCATCTTCCGCGCCGGGGACCAGCCGGTCGTCCTCGAGGTGCGCGGCCGGCGGCTGGGGCTGGCGATCTGCGAGGACATCTGGCAGACCGGCGGGCCGGTGTCGCACTACAGCGGGGAGCGCCTCGACGCGCTGCTGGTCATCAACGGCTCCCCCTTCGAGCACGTCAAGCGAGGGACTCGGCAGGAGGTCGCCGCGCAGCGGGCACGGGAGGTGGCCGCGCCGGTCGCCTACGTCAACCTCGTCGGTTCGCAGGACGACCTCGTGTTCGACGGCGCGTCGTTCGTCACCGACGCGACCGGCGCCGTCGTCGCCACCGCGCCGTCCTTCACCGAGCACCTGCTGCTCGTCGACCTCGCCGACGCCGGCGTGCCGTCGGCCGTCCACGACGCCGATCGCGGCGCCAAGGACCTCGACCCGACCGGCGAGATGTACGACGCCGTCACCCTGGGGCTGGCGGACTACGTGCGCAAGAACGGTTTCCAGAAGGTGGTGCTCGGCCTCTCCGGCGGGATCGACTCCGCGCTCGTCGCCACCATCGCGTGCGACGCGATCGGCGCGGCGAACGTCATCGCGGTGTCGATGCCCTCGGGCTACTCCTCCCAGCACTCCCGCGACGACGCCGAGGCCCTCGCCGAGGCCACCGGGCTGGACTACCGGGTGCAGCCCATCGCGCCGATGGTCGACGCCTTCCAGGGCGAGCTCGAGCTCACCGGGATCGCCGAGGAGAACCTCCAGGCGCGGGTGCGTGGGGTCATCCTCATGGCCATCTCCAACGCCGAGGGGCCGCTGGTGCTCGCGCCGGGCAACAAGTCCGAGCTGTCCGTGGGGTACTCGACGATCTACGGCGACGCCGTCGGCGGCTACGCACCGCTCAAGGACGTCTCCAAGACCCACGTGTGGGAGCTGGCACGGTGGCGCAACGCGCAGGCGGAGTCCCTCGGCCTGCCGGCGCCGATCCCGTCGAACACCATCACCAAGGCCCCGTCGGCCGAGCTGCGACCCGGCCAGCAGGACTCCGACTCGCTGCCCGAGTACGAGGTGCTCGACCGGTTGCTGGATGCCCACATCGCGGCGTCCAAGGGTCGCGGCGAGCTCATCGCGGAAGGGTTCGAGCCCGACATCGTCGACCAGGTGCTGCAGCTCGTCGGCCGGGCGGAGTGGAAGCGGCGCCAGTTCGCCCCCGGACCGAAGGTGACCCCGCTCGCGTTCGGGCGCGACCGGCGGCTGCCGATCACCAGCGCCTGGCAGGAGTCGTAAGGTCATGGCACCACCGCGCATTGGAGAACGATGACCGACCAGTCCCCCCAGCCGCAGCCGGCCGCCGGTGTCCCGGTGCCCAAGCGGGTCCGGGTCCACCACCTCCTGCAGTCCAAGGAGCGTGGTGAGCCGCTGACCATGCTCACCGCCTACGACGCCGTCACGGCCCGGATCTTCGACGAGGCCGGCATCGACATGCTGCTGGTGGGCGACTCCATCGGCGACAACATGCTCGGTCACGACAACACCATCCCGGTGACCATGGACGAGCTCATCCCCGCGGTGCGGGCGGTGTCCCGCGCCAGCAAGCGAGCGATGGTCGTGGCGGACCTCCCGTTCGGCTCCTACGAGGACTCCCCCCAGCGGGCCTTCGAGTCCTCGGTGCGGATGCTCAAGGAGGGTGGCGCCCACGCCGTGAAGTTCGAGGGCGGCGAGCGGGTGGCGCCGCACGTCGAGCTCATCACCGGTGCCGGCATCCCGGTCGTCGGGCACCTGGGGTTCACCCCGCAGTCGGAGAACATGCTCGGCGGCAAGCGCATCCAGGGCCGGGGCGAGAACGCCGAGCAGCTCGTCGCCGACGCCGTCGCGCTGCAGGAGGCCGGGGCGGTGGCGGTCGTCCTCGAGATGGTGCCGGCGCCCGTCGCCGAGCGGGTCACCGAGATCCTGCGCATCCCGACGATCGGCATCGGCGCCGGGCCGAGCTGCGACGGCCAGGTGCTCGTGTGGACCGACATGGCCGGGATGGGAGCGTGGTCGCCGCGGTTCGCCAAGCAGTTCGGCGAGGTCGGAGCGGCGCTGTACGCCGCGGCCCGCAGCTACGCCAGCGAGGTCCACGAGGGCACCTTCCCCGGCCCGGAGCACTCCTACCGGGAGTAGCCGGGCTCACCCGGGCACCGTCCGGTGCCCGGCTGCTGCCCGCCTAGACTCGTGGTCATGCTCGCCGAACGCGCCCCGCTGGGGACCCTCATTCCCGGGACGGTCTCGCCCCGGCTCTCCGTCCCCGCCACGATCGCCTCCCCGGAGTACGTCGACCGGCCGGCCCCGCAGCCGTTCACCGGCAGCGAGGTCAACGACGCCGAGACGATCAGCCGCATCCGGCGCACCGCGCGGCTCGCCGCCCAGGCGCTGGAGACGGTCGGCGCCGCGGTCCGGCCCGGCGTCACCACCGACGAGCTCGACCGGATCGGCCACGAGTTCGCCGTCGCCAACGGCGCCTACCCGTCCTCGCTGGGCTACCGGGGCTTCCCCAAGGGGCTGTGCACCTCGGTCAACGAGGTGGTCTGCCACGGCATCCCGGACAGCACCGTGCTGCAGGACGGCGACATCGTCAACGTCGACATCACGCTGTTCCGCGAGGGCGTGCACGGCGACAACAGCGCGATGTTCCTCGTCGGTGACGTCGACGAGGAGTCACGGCTGCTCGTCGAACGCACCCGCACCGCGATGGAGCGCGGCATCCGGGCGGTCAAGCCCGGTCGGGAGGTCAACGTCATCGGCCGCGTCATCGAGGCCTACGCGCGGCGCTTCGACTACGGCGTGGTCCGCGAGTTTACCGGCCACGGCGTGGGGCTCGCCTTCCACTCCGGGCTGATCATCCCGCACTACGACGCCGCCCCGGACTACGACGACGTCATGGCGCCGGGGATGGTCTTCACCATCGAGCCGATGCTCACACTGGGCACCCCCGAGTGGCAGCTGTGGGACGACGAGTGGACCGCGGTCACCGCCGACCGGGGCCGAACCGCCCAGTGGGAGCACATGGTGCTCGTCACCGAGGACGGCCCGGAGATCCTCACGCTGCCCTGACGCGGCACCCGGTCACTCCTCCGCGTTCCACTCCCGGTCCTCGGCCTCCCAGCTCTCGTTGCGCTCCTCGGCGTGGCTGTAGGCCTGCTGCGCGGCCTCCCGGGAGGGATAGGGGCCCAGCCGGTGCCGGGCGGCGGCGACCTTGCCCTCGTGGATCTCGCCGGTCTTCGCGTCGAGGTAGAAGTTGCCGATGTCGGTCGGCGTGGTGACCTGGTCGGTCTGGTCGTCAGCGGGGTCGTTGAGCTCGGGCACGGTGCGTCCTTTCGTAGGTCTCACCTCGACCTTGCACCATCGCGGCGGATCGTGCGCGCCGCCGCCCGGTGGCGCCGCCGATCGTCGCCCGCCCGGCAGCGCCGCGGTCACCGCCCGTCCCGGTAGTGCGACGGCGGAACGCCGACGACGGCGGCGAAGTGGCGGCTGAAGTGGGCGTGGTCGGCGAAGCCGAGCGACGCCGCCAGCTCGCTGAGGTCGTGCCCCTCACCGGCGTCGAGCGCCGCGACGGCGTCCTGCAGCCGGTACCTGCGCAGCACCCACAACGGCGACGCGCCGACGTACCGGGCGAAGCGTCGCTGCAGGGTCCGTGGCGCCACGTGCAGCCGCTCCGCGACAGGAGCGAGGGTGACGACCTCCCGGGCCCGCATGAGCGTCACCGCCTCACGCACCGTGCGGTAGGCGTCGTCGTCGCGCACCCGCTCGAGCCGGGGGGCGAGCACCTCGGCGAGGTAGCCGGCCAGCAGGTCGCGCCGGCGCTCCTCCGCGGGCTCGGCCAGCACCGCGGCGGCGACGGCGTCGACGTCGGGGCCGAAGACCTGGTGCGCGGCGACCACGCTGTCGGTCAGGGTGCGGACGTCGATGTCCAGCAGCGCCGCCAGCCCGCCAGGCCGGAAGGCGACGGCCGAGACCCGGCCGGCGGCCGGTAGCTGCACCTCGAACACCCGGGTGACGAGGCCGTGGACGAGGGCCGCGGGCATCGCGAAGCCGTGCATCGTGGCCCCCTCGGCCATCTCGGCCGCCTCCACGGTCAGGTGGGTCACCGGGTGAGTGAGCACCTGCTGCCGGAACGGGGTCGGCGCCCGGCGCCGCCAGCGCACCGTCCAGCAGTACGCCGCCACGAGGTCGAGCGGCCCGGGCAGCGACAGCCGATCCGTGGTGAACACGTCATCACCCGCGGCCGGCCACAGCACCGCACCCTCGGTGCCGCGCTGCTCCTCGGGCCGGGGTTGTCGCGAATGTCCAAGCGCCACGCCCCCGACTCTAGAGACGCTGGCAGACATGAGCACCGACTACCGGCCCGCCGGATTCACCACACTGACCCCGCTGGTCGTCGTCTCCCCGGCCAGCGAGGCGATCGACTTCTACTCCGCCGTCTTCGGCGCCCGGCTGACGTCCCGGATGGACGGACCAGACGGCTCCGTCTGGCACGCCGAGCTGGACCTCGGCACCGGCCGGCTGCAGCTGATGGACCCCCAGTCGCAGTTCGCCGCGGTCGCCGGCGATCCGGCGCGCGACGAGGTGACGTTCAGCCTCGCGGTGTACGTCCCGGACGTCGACGCCGTCGTCGCCCGCGCCCGAGAGCTCGGCGCCCGCGTCCGCGAGGACGTGGCGGACTTCGAGGTCACCGGCGACAGGTTCGGCTCCGTGCAGGACCCGTTCGGCGTGCGATGGACGGTGATGACCCGCACCCGACCGCGGACCGACGCGCAGGTCCAGCGCGGCCTGGACGACTGGCGCGAGAGCATGACCGCGGGTTGAGCCGGTCGCCCGGTAGGCTCCTGCCTGGTCTCACGAGGAGGCCCTCGTCTATCCCAGGAGCACATCGATGTCCACCGCCACGCCCTCGCCCCTTGCCTTCGGAATCGACATCGGTGGGTCCGGCATCAAGGGCGCACCGGTGGACCTGGGCACCGGTGAGCTGACCAAGAAGCGCGTGCGGATCCCCACCCCGGAGGTCTCGACGCCCGCAGCGGTCGCCGCCGTCGTTGCCGAGCTCGTCGACGGCTTCGAGCTCGACCCGGCGCTGCCCATCGGGCTGACCTTCCCGGCACCGATCAAGCACGGGGTGGTGCCGTTCATCGCGAACCTCGACAAGACCTGGAAGGGCGTCGACGTCCCGGCGCTGATGTCCGACGCCATCGACCGGCGCGTCATCGCGGTCAACGACGCGGACGCCGCAGGCTACGCGGAGGTCCAGTACGGCGCTGCCAAGGGCGTCGAGGGCGTCGTGCTCGTCCTCACGCTGGGGACCGGGATCGGCTCCGCGCTCATCGTCGACGGCACCCTGGTGCCCAACACCGAGCTCGGGCACCTGGAGATCGACGGCTACGACGCCGAGAGCCGCGCGGCGTCCTCGGTGATGGACCGGGAGAACCTCGGCTACCAGGTGTGGTCGGAGCGGCTGCAGCGCTACCTGGAGACGGTCGAGATGCTGTTCTCCCCCGACCTCATCGTCCTCGGTGGCGGGGTGAGCAAGGACTCCGACCAGTTCCTGCACCTGCTCGACGTCGCGACGCCGATCGTGCCGGCAGCGCTGCGCAACCGCGCGGGGATCGTCGGCGCCGCCTCGCTGGCCGCCGGCACCGCCAGCCCCACCGGCCGGTAGCTCAGTAGCCGCGCAGCCGGGTGATCTCGCGCCGCTCCCGCTTGGTGGGCCGGCCGCTGCCCGGCAGCCGATGCGGCACGAACGGCATCTCGGCCCGCGGCGGCGGCGGGGGTGACTCGTCGATCATCGCGGTCGCCGCGACCGGTGCGCCGACCCGCTTGGCGATCGCGCGCTGCACCACCAGCCGGCGCTCGCGGGGGCCGACCATGACGATGACGCGGCTCCCGGGGCCGACGAGCGTCGACGGCTTGGCGCGCTCACCCTCGACCCGCACGTGCCCGCCACGGCAGGCGACCGAGGCCTGGGTGCGGCTCTTGAAGATCCGCACCGCCCACAACCAGCTGTCCACACGTACCGAGTCGGCCATCCCTCGATGCTACGGCTACATCGCGCGGGCCATGCTGCGCCGCAGCGCCCACGAGCCGAGCAGCACCAGCACGGCGGCCATCGCCACCAGCACACCGAGCTGCGGCGCGATGTCCACCAGGCCGCCGGCGTGCCGCTGGACCTCCGCGAACGCCTCGTAGCCCCACGCGTGCGGGGTGATGTGGGCGATGGTGCGCAGCGTCGGCGGGAAGAGCTCGAGCGGGAACATGCAGCCGCCGAGTGCGGCGAGCACCAGACCGATGCCGACCGCCATCCCTGACGCCGCACCCTCGTGGTCCACCAGCGCGCCGAGCAGCATCGCGGCGCCGGTGGCGACCGCGCCGAAGACGAGCATGATGAGCAGCGCGAGCCACAGCGTGCCGAAGTCGACGTCGAACAGCAGCATGCTCACCACCATGATGTACGCGCCCTGCGCGCCGGCGATGACCCACCGGCCGAGCAGCTGGCCACCGAGCGCGGCGCTGCTGGAGACGGGCGCGGCGAGCACCCGGCGCTGGATGCCGAGGCGGCGCGACTGGATGAGGGTGACCGCGCTCGACAGCGTGGAGAGGAACACGAAGAGCAGCACCATGGTCGCCGCTCCCAGGTCGAACTGCCCCAGCCCGGAGAGCTGCTGCGCGATCTCGTCGACGTCGACGACGCGCAGCTCGACGGGCGCCACCGCCTCACCGGCCGCTGCCAGCGCCGCCGTCGCGTCCGGCTCGGTCACCCCCTGGCCGGTGAGCGCCGTCAGCTGGCTGCGCTCGAGCGAGAGCGCCTGCAGCGCGGTGCGCACCGCCTGCTCGACGGCGGGCGCAGTCCCGCCGGACGCCGAGATCATCTCCACCGTGGCCGGCTCGCCGGCGGCGAAGGCGGCCTCGGCGGACTCCGGGACGAGCAGCCCGACGGTCGCCCGACCCCGTGACACCAGGGTGCGCATGGCGTCCGGCTCGACCGGCGTGACGCTGACCCCGGCGTCGGACAGCTGCTCGGTGATGCCGTCGCGCAGCGGACCGCCTGAGCCGCTGAGCGCGGCGCTGCCGGCGCCGCCCCCGCCACCGAACTGCAGCCCGATGACGACGACGAGCAGCAGCGGGAAGATGAGGACGAAGAAGATGTTCGACCGGTCGCGCATGAAGCGGCGCAGCTCGGTACCGGCGATCGCGACGACGGCCCTCACAGCTCTGCTCCCCTGTCCGGCACGATCCGGGAGAGCGCGGTGCACACCACGGCGAAGCCGAGCATGGTGGCGACCGGCGGCCCCAGGTCGCCCAGCCCGCCACCGCCGGCGGTGATGCCTAGCCCCCGGGTGAAGGCGGCCACCGGGTTGAGGTCGAGGATCGTGGCCGCCAGCCCGGTCGCCGCGAGCGGGAAGAAGGCACCGCCGGACATGCCGAGCACGACGGCGAGGATCGCCTGGGAGACACCCGCCTGCTCGGCGGTCCGGGCCACCCGGGCGACGACGAAGGTCAGCGAAGTAGCGGCGGCCACGACGCAGAGCACGAGCAGGAGGACGAGCGCCGGCGAGCCGAAGTCGACGCCGAACAGCACCGAGCCGGCGATGAGGAGCACTGTCGTCGACGCCGCACCCAGCAGGTAGGCGGACAGTGCCTTGGCCGCGACGATGAGCCCGGGCCGCATCGGCATCGAGCGGAGCCGGGCCAAGGTGCCCTGCTCGCGCTCGTTGATGAGCGCGATGACCCCGAAGCCCACCGTGAAGAGGAGGAACAAGCCAGCCTGGCCAGCAACCATGGTGCCCGAGGCGTCGAGCTGCTCGGTGGCTGTCTGGCCGGCGACGGCGGTGACGGCCACGTCGGCCTCGCCCACCTGCCGCCCGACCTCGGCGAGCTGCTGCGGCGACAGCCCCAGCTCGGCCCCCGCGGCACCGGCGGTCGCAGCGGCGGCGAACCGGTCGGTGACGCCGCTGACGACGGAGACGAGGATGTCCGTCTCCAGCCCGGCGCCGTCGCCCTCGGTGATGTCGACGGTAGCGGGCTGCCCCTGGGTGACCGCCGCGCCGAAGCCCTCGGGGACGATGATGCCGAGCTGGGCGCGCCCGTCCTCGGCCCAGGCCCGGACGTCGTCGGCGGGGACCTGCTCGACGGCGACGTCCAGGCCGGGGACCTCGGTGAGCGTGGCGAGGAGCACCTGGCCGAGCTCGTCGTCGCTGGCGACGGCGGCGGCCACGGTGACCGAGTCGAGCTCGACCTCCTCGGCGTTGCCGAAGACGAGGTTGAGCACGAGCATCAGCGCCACCGGGACGAGGACGCCGAAGATGAGCACGGACTTGTCGCGAACCCGCTGGCGCAGGTCCGCCGCGGTCATCGTGGCGAGCTGGCGCATGTCAGTCCCGCAGCGCCTTGCCGGTGAGGTGGAGGAACACCGACTCGAGGTCGGGCCTGGTGATCTCGACGTCGGACAGCTCCAGCCCGACGCTGCCGGCCGTCGTCACGACCGCCACCACCGCCGTCGGGGCGTCACGGACGTGCAGCGTGAGCGTGCGGCCGTCGACGGCCACCTGGTCCACCGCGTCCAGCGACCGCAGCGCCTCGGCCGCCGCGCTCACGTCCCCCGACCCGATGAGCCGGATCTCGTCGAGCTCGCCGACGATCCGGATCAGCTCGCCCCGGGTGCCCTCGGCCTGGATGGTGCCGGCATCGATGATCGCGATGCGGTCGCACAGCCGCTCGGCCTCCTCCATGTAGTGCGTCGTGTAGAGCACCGCCATCCCCTCGGTGGCCAGTGCCTCCACCGACTCGAGGATCGCGTTGCGCGACTGCGGGTCCACGCCCACCGTGGGCTCGTCGAGGATGAGCAGCTCCGGCCGGTGCAGCAGGCCGATGCCGATGTTCAGCCGGCGCTTCATCCCTCCGGAGAACTCCTTGGTGGGGCCCTTGGCGCGGTCGGTGAGGCCGATGAGGTCGAGGACCTCGTCGGTGCGGCGGCGCAGCTGCTGGCCGGTCATGCCGTGCAGCCGGCCGAAGAACTGCAGGTTCTCCCGGGCGCTGAGCTCGGGGTAGATCGCGAGGTCCTGCGGCACCAGGCCGAGGTGGCGCTTGGGGCCGACCTGCGAGGGGCCCATCCGCTGCCCCCGCACCTTGATCTCGCCGTCATCGGCGGCGATGAGGCCGGCGACCATCGAGATCGTCGTCGTCTTGCCCGCGCCGTTGGGGCCGAGCAGGCCGTAGGTCTCGCCGGGCGCGATGTGGAAGGACACGCCGTCGACGGCGCGCAGCTCACCGAAGGTCCGGACGAGGTCCGAGACCTGCAGCACGGCGTCGTCGGACCGTTGCATCGTCTGCGCTGCCATCGCTCTCCTCGTCGTGCGCCGGGCCATCGCGGGCCATCGTGGCACACCGGGCGGGGCGGCCGATACCCTGCCGGGGTGCGCGATCTCACGCAGGTGTCGGGCGCCGTGTGGGTCGCGTCGTCACCCACCTGGCTGACGACGACGACCATCGTGGTGGCAGGCGACGGCGGCTGCCTCCTCGTCGACCCGGGTCTGCTGCCCGCGGAGCTTACCGGTCTGGCCGCCGAGCTGACGGCGCGCGGTTGGCACATCCGCGCGGTGTTCAGCACGCACCCCCACTGGGACCACGTGCTGTTCTGCCACGCGTTCCCGCCGGTGGCGAGGTGGGCGACGGCGACCGCGGCGAGGTGGGCCCGGCAGCACGCCGACGAGCTGCTTGCCGAGGCGGCGCGCGATCTGCCCGGCCACACCTGGGACATCGTCGGCGGGACCACGCCGCTGCCCGGGGCCGGCTCAGCGGTGCCGTGGGACGGGCCGGCGGCGACCGTCGTGGACACCGCTGCGCACGCGCCGGGCCACGCCAGCCTGCTGCTGCCCGGCGAACGGGTGCTCGTCGCCGGGGACCTGCTCTCCGACATCGAGGTCCCGCTGCTCGACCCGGGTGCCGCCGATCCGGTCGGCGACTACCGGCGGGTGCTGCGGGACCTGACCGCGGTGGTCGAGGGTTGCGACGTCGTCGTCCCGGGGCACGGCCGGGTCACCGACGGCTCCGGTGCCGCCCGGCGGATCGCCGCCGACCTGCGCTACCTCGACGACCTCGAGGCCGGGAGCGCGCCAGCAGACCCGCGGCTGGTCGACCCGCGGGTGCGCGCCGACCACGAGAGCCAGGCTCGAGGGCTACGACGCTTCTCGCATGGCAGGTGACAGGCGGGAGTGGGAGGAGCACCATGGGGGTCATGACGGTCATGCCGCGCGCGGGCGAGGAGTGGACGGTCGATGATCTCGACCGGCTGCCCGACGACGGCCTGCAGTACGAGCTGCTCGATGGGCTGCTGCTCGTGACGCCGGCACCGGTGCTGGCGCACCAACGGGCGATCGGCAACCTCCATCTCCTCCTTCGTGCGACGTGCCCGCCGGGCTACGAGGTCTTCCTCTCGCCGGTGGACTGGCGACCGGACCTTCGCACCTCGCTCCAGCCTGACCTTCTCGTGGTTCGCAACGAGGACGTCGAGGTCGCGAACATCACCGCTCCGCTCGTTCTCGCGGTGGAGGTGCTCTCCCCGTCCACCCGCCGCAAAGACCTCATTCTCAAGCGCTCGAAGTACGAGGACTGCGGAGTGCAGTCGTACTGGATCGTCGACCCGAAGGTGCCGTCCCTGCTCGCGCTCGACCTCGTGGCCGGTCACTACGTGACCGCTGCGGACGTGGAGCTGGGCGAGCGGGTCACGCTCCTCCATCCGTTCCCGGTCGACGCCGTTCCCGCCGACCTCGTCCGGCCGGCACCCTGAGCGCGACCGGCGGTCAGTGCCGGGACGCGACGTCCACCGCGCGCGCCCAGCCCGCGACGTCGTCGGGCAGCGGCGGCGAGGGCACGACATCACCCAGCAGCGCCACCACCCGCGGCGCGGCGATACGCTCCGCCGAGCCGCGGACGAGGAACCGGCCCGCGACGAGGCCGCGGGCACAGAGCTCACCACCACGGCTGAAGACCTGCTCCAGGTAGACCACGCGCTCGTCCCAGCCGACCACCCGGGTAATGATCTCGAACCGCTGGCCCAGCGTGAGGGAACGCCGGTACTTGACCGTCTGCGCGGCGACGACCGGGTACCAGCCTTTGTCCTTGAGGAGCGGGAACCCGCCGAGGTCGGCGATGAAGTTGCTGCGCGCGACGTCCATCATCTGCAGGTAGACGCCGTTGTTCACGTGGAGGTAGATATCCAGGTCCCCCGGGCGCACCCGCAACCCCGTCACGGACGCCTCGAGGATGCCGCGCCCCGCGACAGGTGGGCGCGGCCGGATGCTGGCGCGGAGGAGCTGGAGCTGACGGGCCACGCGGACACGTTACCCGGGGTGCGCGAGATGGCGTGGCCTGGTGTGGCGGCTCAGTCGCCCGTCCCGCTGCTCACGGAGTCACGGCTTGGGTACGCCGTCGCAGTCGTAGCCGTAGTCGCGCTGTGACCAGACCACCCACCTGCTGTCTTGGGTCGTCATCCGCACCGTGAGGGCCAGCTCGTCAGACGCTCCCTCATCCTCCGGCGCGGGTCCGCCCATCAACCGGACGCAGGCCTCGAAGGTGACCTCTGGTGCATCGAGCGCGGAGGCCGGGAAGTGCAGCCACGCCGCCTCGATATCCAGCACCTCCGACGAACCGTCGACCGCAAGGCCTTCGCTGGTGAAATGCTCCACGCCCTCCTGAATCGCCTCCCGCAGGTCGCCGCTCGTCGTCGCGAGGAGCTCGTCCACCACCTCCTCGTCGGCGAATCCGGCCTGGGCGGCGGCGTCGTAGAGCGCCCGGTGCGCAAGATAGGCGTCGAGGGCGTCTCCCACCGCCCGGTCGAGCTCGACGCCGCTGGGCAACGGGCCGCTGAGCAACTCCAGCGCGGGCTCCTGCGTGGCTGCGAGGTCGGTAGCCGGGGCCGGTGCGGTGGTCGCGGCTGCCCCGCTCACTGGCGCCTCGCTCACTGGTGCCTCGTTGGTCGTGGCGTCCGCCGCCGGTGGTCCGTCGCTGCAACCGGTGACGAACAGTGCCACGCCGAGCACGAGCGCGGCGGTCATTCGGTGGGTGGTGGTGCGCATCGGTCCCCCTCGTACCGGCCGGACACGTCGTCCTCGGCGCTGTGCGACCACCATCACGGCCAGGGCCGGTCGCCGTCCACCCGCTGGGGGCGCACCTGTGGACGGCCGCAGCGGCGGCGCGTCCTGTGGACGAGTCCCGCAGCCGCCAGCGGCGCGGTCGGCCGGCCGTGAGCCGACCGACCGCGCCGGACTGGGGTGCGTCAGTCGACGGGGAACAGCGAGACGTGCAGGCTTCCGGTGTAGGTGCCCGCCTCGGTGTCCACCGGGACGTCCAGGACCAGAGCGCCACCGAGAGTGGTGGAACCGGATCGGCCATCGGTACCGGCCGAGGCCAAGGTGGCCGGAGTCGCCAACCCGGATCCGCCGTCGAGCGCGCCGGCCACCTCGCTACCGGCCGCGAGGCCGGGCCGCGGTGTGAGCACGGTGGGGATCCAGCCCAGGTGGTCGGCCGTGACGTAACGACCGGCTGAGCTGAAGGAGTCAGCCTGCCCGGTCACCGCCCAGCCACCGGCGCCGGCCTGCTGCGCGGTGCGGGAGTCACTCACCGTGACCTCCGGCAGCGTGCCGCTCAGGCGGAGCCGGTCACCCCGGTTGTCCGGAGCCGACAGCGCGACTCCACCGCCGGCGTCGGCCACGGTCAGTGCCAGTACACCGTTCGTCGCCTCCGGGATGGTCGCGTCGATCGGGATGCCGTCACTGGTGCCAGCCGTGAACAGCCGCGGCAGGAAGTCGATCAACGACTTCTGCCACACGTCCCAGCTGTGCGGCCCCGGAATCACCGTGGCGAACTCATGCTCGATGCCGAGGTCGGTCAGGACGCTCAGCAGGTTGAGGGTCCCCTCGTAGGTGAAGTCCTGGACATCGCCGGTGTAGATGCGCAGCAGCTCCGTGCCGGCGTTGATCGCCTCGATATCGACGTCGCCCTCCGGCGTGGTGCGCGACGAGAAGGCGCCGATGTAGGCGAACTCGCCCGGGTGGGCGTACAACGTCTCGAGCGTGTGGCCCGATCCCATCGAGAGGCCCGCCAGGGCGCGCTCGCCCGGGTCGGAGCTCACGTGGTACTCGGCCTCCGCCGTCGGGACGATCCGCTGGCGCAGCTCAGCGGGGAAGTCGACGCCGTTGCCGTTACCCATGACCACGACCATCGGGACGATGGTGCCCCTCAGGTGGTGGTTGTCCAAGATCTGGGCGGCGAACCCGACGTCGATCCAATCCGCCCAGCTCTGCCCACCGCCGTGCTGGAGGTACAGCACCGGGTAGGGCTCCTCACGGTTGGGGTCGTAGTCCGGCGGCGTCCACACGTAGGCCGACCGTTCCTCCTCGTCGGCGATGCTGGTGTAGCTCATCACCTCGACCGCACCACGCGACTCGGCCGGGACGTCAGCGGTGTACTCACCGCGGATTCCCTCGCCAGCGACGTGGAACGTGCTCCACGTGGGCTCGGAGACCACGCTGGTGGGATTCGCCGCGTCCTTGTGATCCACCCGGTCGACGACGAACTTGTAGTAGTAGGACCCGCCCTCGAGCGGCCCGAGAGTCAGCCGCCACCGGTCCCCGTGCTTCTCCATGGGGATCCGCAGCCAGTTGCCCGTCGGCGCCCAGTTGGCCCAGATGGTGACGTTGGTGGCGTCGGCGAACTCGGTACCGGTCTCGAAGGTGACGATGCCGTTCTCGTCGATCCACGGCGTGGGGGTCGTGCCCGTCGGTGGCAGGGAGTGCAGCCCGTCCTGCGCCAGGTGCCCCTCGCTCGGGCCGTCGTCCTGGACCTCCTGGAACAACCGCGGAGCGAAGTCGAGCAGGCCCTTGCGCCAGGTCTCCCAGGTGCCGCCCGTCTCGGGGGTCACGCCGTCGAACTGGTAGGCGACGCCGGCGCCGTCGAGCTTGTTCACCAGGCTGACGTTCTGGTTGTAGGACGGGTCGGTGGTGTTGCCGACGTACAGCCGGACCAGGTCGGTCGCCGCGTTGATCTCGACCGCCTTGGTCTCGCTGATGCTGCTGGCGAGGCTGCCCGACAACGAGCCGACGTGGGAGAACTCCCCGGTGTCGGTCAACAGCAGGTTCAGCGCTTGCGACCCACCATCACCGATCCCGGCGATCGCCCGGTCAGCGGGGTCGTCGGAGACGTTGAACCGGTCCTGTGCCGCGGGGACGATGTTGTCGAGGATCTCGACCCTGGCGTCGGCCGAGCTCGCGTCGGCCATGACCACGACCATCGGCTCCACCTCGCCCTCGATAGCAAGGTTGTCCAGGATCTGCGCGGCCCGGCCCAGCTCGGCCCACTCCCGGTGGCTCTGCCCCTCATCGTGCAGGAGGTAGAGCACCGGGTATGGGTCAGCCCGGTCCGCGTCGTAGCCCGGCGGTGTCCACACCAGCGCAGACTGCTCCGCCTCCGCGACCGTGCTGTCGTAGGAGATGTCCTGCAGGTCGCCGCCGGCCGGCACGTCCGTCATCCACTGGACCTCCGCGCCGGGCACGAAGAACGTGTTCCAGCTCGGCTTCGACGTCACCGCCTGAGGACTGTCCTCGTTGCGGAACCCGATCACCTCCTCGGTGCCGGCGACGGTCGCCTCGTACTGGTAGTAGTACAGACCAGGCTCCAGCGGGCCGATCGTCGCGTTCCAGGACCCGCCATCCAGCCCGGTGTTCAGCTGCGCCCAGCTCTTGCCCGGGCCGAAGTTCCCGGCCACGGCCACCATCGCCGGCGTCGTCCCCGTAGCAGCCTCGGCAGCCTCGTCGGGCACCGAGAACCTGTGCAGATCCTCTCCCGGTGCCCAGATCCACGAATCGGGCCAGTCCGTCGCAGCAGCAGCGGACTGCGCGGCAACGAGCGACCCCGCTCCCAGCATGGCGGCCGCCGCCAACAGGCCGACCCCCCTGCGTGCAGCGGTACGGCGACGATGGCACACATGTGCTTCTCTCACGAATACTCCTCTCGATCGACGCGTGCCACAACGCACGCGATGACGACTCGGAGCCAAGCGCCGGTACGGCGCCGAGCGCCAAGGTGGAAGAGGACCACGTACCGCACGACAGCCGTGGTAACGACTGATCTACAACGTAGTAAATCCCCCGCGGAAAGCATGTCTGCAACGTTGGAAACTGTCAATGGACCAACCCAGGACTCACCGGATGGGTCCGCTTTGCAACCCGGCACCAACCGGCGGCACGGTGAGGAGAGGAGGATGAGTCGGCCGATACGCCGGGTTCTGTCCCGCGGCGCCGCTACCGGCACCGCGGTGGCGGCCATCCATCTACGACGTACGTTGCCGCACGCCTCCAGCGACCTACCCGCAGGCTCGGGCGAGCCGCCCTCAAGCACCTGCTGTCTGGTCTTGCTCCGGGTGGGGTTTGCCTAGCCGCACCGGTCACCCGGCACGCTGGTGGTCTCTTACACCACCGTTTCACCCTTACCGCCAGCGGCCCGGAGGCTGCCGACGGCGGTCTGCTTTCTGTGGCACTGTCCCGCAGGTCACCCCGGGTGGGTGTTACCCACCACCCTGCTCTGTGGAGCCCGGACGTTCCTCGTCACCCCGAGGGGTGCCGCGACCGCCTGGCCGACTCATCCTGGTACCGATCCTAGCCGGTCGCGTCACCCAGCTGCGCCGGGCAGCCGAGAACGTGGACCTCGCCGCCGCCGTCCCAGCAACGCACGACGCTGACCGTGCCGGGGGCGATCCGCAGCGCGTGCCACGACGACCTCGGCAGCTCGGCGGCGATACCGGCGACGGCAGCGATGATGTCGGCGTGCGCGGCGACCACCACCGTCTGTCCCCGGTACCGGCCCACCAGCCGGTTGATGGCGCGCTCGACGCGCCGGGCGACGTGGGGCGCGGTCTCCCCGGGTGCGGACCGCACGAAGTCCTTGTCCACCAGCGGCGCGCCGAGCCCGGTGCTCTCGCTGATGAGCTGGGCGGTCTGCTGGGCGCGGACCGCCGGCGAGGACAGCAGCACGGCCGGCGCCGGCAGGTGGGGCCACAGCTCGTCACCGATGAGGTCGACCAGTCCCGCGGCCCCCGCCGCCAGGTCGATCCCGTCCTGGGTGAGCTCCGCGTCGAGCTCAGACACCGCCGCCACCTCGGCCGCCGTCCGCGGCGTCATGCCAGGGCTGACCAGCACGACGGTGACGACGTCAGGCTGGGACATCGACGGCGCGTCGGTGTCGACGTCCGGCACCGCGAACGGCCTCTCCAGGGCGTCGCCGTCGTCGTCGGCCGGGTGGTTGCGACGGATCTGCCCGGTGGAGTCCATCACCTGGTTGGCCAGGGCGTCGGCCGCGGCGTTCTCGGCGCGCGGGATCCAGCTGTAGGTCACCTGCTCGGCGCGGAACGCGTCGCGGGCGTGCCGGGCGAGCCGCTGCATGTCCTCGTGCTTGATCTTCCAGCGTCCCGACATCTGCTCGACGACGAGCTTGGAGTCCATCCGCACCTCCACGAGGGCGGTGGGGTCGATCTGTCGCGCGGCGGTGAGGCCGGCGATGAGGCCGCTGTACTCCGCGACGTTGTTCGACACCACGCCCAGGTACTCGGCGCGCTCGGCGAGCACCCGGTCCCCCTCGCGCACGAGCGCGCCGTACCCGGCTGGTCCCGGGTTGCCCCGTGAACCGCCGTCGGCCTCGATGACGAGGAGCCGGCGCGAGCCTGTCGACGGCGGCGGCACCGCAGCCAGCCCGGGCGACGCGTCGACGACGTCGTGCTCGGGCTCGGGGTCGAACAGGCTCGCCTGGTTCACTTCTCGTCCATCCTCACGATGATGTAACCGTAGTCCTCGTGCTGCACAACCTGCTCGGGCGGCGCGGAGTGGATCGCGTCGAGCTCGCTGAGCGAGAAGTCCAGCTGGGTCCCTTCGGTGCGGCTGCCGTAGAGCGCGATCGCGGCGAGGCCGCCGGTGCGCTCCCGGACCCGGTCGTACAGCTTGACCAGGCCGGCGTCGAGCGCGTCGACGGCGGTAGCTCGCTGCGCCGCGAGCGCTGCCAGCTCGTCGTCGATGACCGCCCACTGCGCATCGCGGGCCGCGGTGTGCTTGGCGATGTCGACCTCGATGGCCGCCTGCTGCGCGGCGAGCTCGGCGACCCGCTTCTCGGCTTCCTCGAGCCGCTCCATCACCTCGAGCTCGATCTCCTCAAGGTCGCCCTGCCGCCGGGCGAGCTGGGCGAGCTCGCCCTGGAGCGCCTGGGCGTCCTTGGCGTTCACCGCACCGGAGTCCAGCCGCGCCTGGTGGCGCTGGGCGCGCTGGCGGACCTGCTCGACGTCGACCTCGGCCTTGGTCACCTCGCGGCGGATGTCCGAGACCGTCGTGCGCGCCTCGACCTGCGCACGCTCCAGGTCGGCGACGCGGCCGTCGAGCTCGCTGAGGGTGCCGATCTCCGGCAGGCTGCGGCGCTGGTGGCCGAGCTTGGAGGCGCGGGTGTCGAGCGTCTGGATGTCGAGCAGGCGGCGCTGGTCGGCCACCGGTGCGTTGGTCACGAAGTGACTCCCTTGGTGTCGTGCGATGGTCCTGGTTCCTGGCTGACATTGTCCCGCCCGCCGAGCCGCAGCGTCCACGGGTCGGTGACGATGGTGCTGACCCGGGTGGCGACGGTGAGCTGCTGCGCGCGGGCGTCGGCCTCGAGCCGGGCGGCCGCGACCGGCAGCCACGGCCACTCGCTGGCCCAGTGGGTGGCGTCGATGAGGTAGGGCGGGCCCTCCTCGATCGCCTCCGACGCCGGGTGGTGGCGCAGGTCGGCGGTGAGGTAGACGTCGGCACCGAGGCGCCGGACGGTGGCGAGCAGCGAGTCGCCCGAGCCGCCGCAGACGGCGACCCGGCTCACCGTCGCCTCGAGGTCGCCGGCGACCCGGATCCCCTGGGCGGTGGCCGGCAGCGCGTCGGCGACGAGCTGCGCGAGCGCGCGCAGCGTCGTCGGTGCCGGCAGCGTGCCGATCCGGCCGATGCCCGTGCCGGCCGGCTGGCGGGCGTGCTCGACGACGGCGAACGCCGGTTCCTCGTACGGGTGGGCCGCCCGCAGCGCGTCGAGGATGGCGCCGCGACGGCCGCGCGGGGCAACCATCTCCAGCCGGTCCTCCGTCACCTCGGCGATCTCGCCGTGGGTACCGAGCGTCGGGTTCGCCGCCGCGCCGGGGCGGAAGGTGCCCTCACCGGTGACGGTGAACGCGCAGCGGTCGTACTCCCCCAGGTCGCCGGCGCCGGCGGTGGCGAGCGCGTCGAGCACGGCGGTGGTGTGCGCCGTGGGGACGAACGTGGTCCAGGTGTCCAGCGCGGTGGCGTCGTGCGGCGTCAGCGGGGCGCGGTCGCGCAGGTCGAGGAGGTCGGCGAGCGCGTCCGCGACGCCACCGGGAGCGGAGTCCGCGTTGGTGTGCGCGGTGTAGAGCGCCACCCCGGCGCGCACCAGCTCGTGGACGACCCGCCCCTTGGCGGTGGTCGCTGCCACGC
This sequence comes from Georgenia sunbinii, assembly GCF_036421875.1. Taxonomy (NCBI): domain Bacteria; kingdom Bacillati; phylum Actinomycetota; class Actinomycetes; order Allobogoriellales; family Allobogoriellaceae; genus Georgenia; species Georgenia sunbinii. Next base: position 712,603 of record NZ_JAZGOL010000001.1, read on the forward strand.
TGGTGGTGCCGCGCAGGTAGAGCGGGTGGTGGGTGACGAGCAGGTCGGCCCCGGCCTCGATCGCCTCACGGGCGACGTCGAGCACCGGGTCGACGGCGAACATCACCGACCGCACCGGCGCGGCCGGGTCCCCGGCGACGAGGCCGACGGCGTCCCAGCTCTCGGCGGTGCCGGGCGGGTAGCGGGTCTCGAGGAGGCCGACGACGTCGGCCACGGACGGGGTCTGCGGCATCTGCTCAGGCTAGCTGGCAAGGGCGGCGCGGCCGTGGTGCCGAGCCGGGCCGGTACGCGCCGGCCCGGTCCGGCAGCTGTCAGCCGAGCTGGACGTCGCCGAGGGTGATCTCGGTGCCCGCCAGCGCCTGGCTCACCGGGCAGGTCTCCTTGGCCTTCGTCGCGATCTCCTCGAAGGTGCCCGCCTCGATGCCGTCGACCTGGCCACGCACCGTCAGCTCGATGCCGGTGATGCCGGTGCCGGCGACGAACGTGACGGCCGCCGAGGTGTTGAGCTGGGTGGGCGGGGTGCCGTTCTCCTTGAGCATGTTGGAGAACTGCATGGCGTAGCAGGTGGCGTGGGCGGCGGCGATGAGCTCCTCGGGGGTCGTCGTGCCGGCCCCTGCCTCCTCGCCGCGGGACTTCCACGCGACGTCGAAGCTGGCCTTGCCGGATGTCTCGAGGGTGGTCGAGCCGGAACCGGTGAACAGGTCACCGTTCCACTGGGTGCTCGCCTTGTTGACCACTGGGTTGGGCATGACTTCTCCTTCACGGGACGGACACGGCCCGGAGGCCGGCGGCGCGCACAGCCGCGCCGCCCTGCCATCACATCACAGCGTGACGTCGGCCACACCGGGGAGCGGGGCTTGCCGGCGCGATCAGTGCGGGTCGCCGGCCAGGTCGTGCCGGAGCAACCCGCACACCTGGGCGGTGGCGTCCTCGATGAGCCAGGCGGCGTCGCCTCGCAGCTCGGCGAGGTCCGCCGGGCCACGGGCGATCGACAACGCAGCCGTCAGACCAGCCGCACGAACGTCGGCGGCGTCCAGCTCCACCCGCCCGGCGATGACGACCACTGCCGCTCCCGGGCGGGCCAGCGAGCGCACCGCGTCCACCACCTTCCCGTCGAGTGATTGAGAGTCGAGACTGCCCTCCCCGGTGAGGACAACGTCGGCGGTCGCGAGCGCGGCGTCGAGCCCAGTCGCCTCCGCCACGAGACGCGCACCGGGGACCAGCTCGGCGCCGAGCAGGGTGATCAACGCCAGCGGCAGGCCGCCGGCGGCCCCGGCGCCCGGACGGCTCAGCAGGTACTCGGCGCCGGTCCCCGCCGCCCGGCCGAGCACGGTCGCGAGATGGTCGAGGCCGCGATCCAGGACCTCGACCTCGGCAGGGCCGGCGCCCTTCTGCGGCCCGAACACCGCCGCCGCGCCCCGTGGCCCGACGAGCGGGTTGTCGACGTCGACGGCGAGACGCCACCGGGCGGCCCGTGCACCCGGATGGAGGTGGTCGAGGTCCACCGCCGCGATGTTCGCCAGCCCTCCCCCGCCGGGCGCGACCGGGGCGCCGTCGGCGTCGAGGAACCGGGCGCCGAGCGCGGTGAGCAGACCGGTGCCGCCGTCGGTGCTGGCGGAGCCGCCGAGGCACAGCAGCAGCTCGGTGGCGCCGGCGTCGAGGGCGGCGCGCGCGATCTCGCCGACGCCGCGGCTGTCGGCCCGCAGCGGCTGCAGCGGGAGGTCGGCGACGGCGGGCAGCCCGTTGCCCTCGGCGGCCTCGATCACCGCCAGGGTCCCGGCCAGTCCGTACCGGGCCAGACGGGGCCGGCCGAGCGCGTCGTGCGCGTCGACCTGCCTCTCCTCACCGCCGAGCGCGCCGAGCACCGCGTCGAGGGTGCCCTCGCCGCCGTCGGCCATCGGCAGCACGGTCACCCGCGCACCGGGGCCGAAGGCGCTGCGCGCTCCGCGGGCCATCGCACCGGCCGCTTGCTGCGCCGTGACGCTGCCCTTGAACGAGTCGGGCGCGACGACGACGGTCGGTCCGGTGCTCATGCCCGCCAGCGTAGGGGCCGGCGGGTGGTGACGCGTCTGACCAGCCACGCCGTGGCCGGCACCGGTAGGATCGACGACGGAGCCCCGCGATCGGGCTCGCGGACGAGGGAGCAGTACCCGCATCACGACAAGACTGACTCACTAGGGAGTCATTCGTCATGGCCTGGTTGATCCTCGTCCTCTCCGGCATGCTGGAGGCCGTCTGGGCGGCGGCGCTGTCCGCCTCCGAGGGCTTCAAGAAGCGCCGCCCCACCCTGCTGTTCTTCGTCGCGATGATCGTGAGCATGGCCGGTCTCGCATGGGCGATGCGCACGTTGCCCACCGGCACCGCCTACGCGGTGTGGGTCGGGATCGGTGCCAGCCTCGCGGTGCTGTGGGGGTTCGTCACCAAGCAGGAGCGCCCCACGCTGCTACGGGTGCTGCTGCTGCTCCTGCTCGTCGGGTCGGTCGTCGGCCTCAAGGTGGTGAGCTGACATGGCATGGCTCGTTCTTCTCGCCAGCGCCGTCTTCGAGGCTGTCTGGGCTACCGCGCTCGGCCAGTCCGACGGCTTCAGCAACCTGACACCGACGATCGTCTTCCTCGTCGCGCTGACGATCAGCATGCTCGGGCTCGGCTGGACGCTCAAGTACATCCCGATCGGCACCGCGTACGCGGTGTGGACCGGGGTGGGCGCCGCGCTGACGGTCGTCTACGCGATGGCGACCGGCGCGGAGGCCGTCTCGGTGGGCAAGGTGATCTTCATCAGCGGCATCATCGCCGCCGTCGTCGGCCTCAAGTTCGCGCCGGACCCCCGGCCGAGCGATCAGGAGACCTCGACCAGCGTTCCGTCAGAGACGGAGTAGACGAAGCCGCGGACCAGGTCCGGCGCACCTGCCACACTTGGCCGGTGACTCCGGCGAGCACTCCACTCCCCGACGTCGACCGGGTGCAGCACCGCACCCTGCTCACCCTCATGGGCAGCCAGACGCTCGGTGGCATCGGCGTGGCCAGCGGGATCGCGGTCGCGGCCATCGTCGCGGCCGAGGTCAGCGGCAACGAGGCTCTCTCCGGACTGGCGACGACGACGCAGGTGCTCGGCGGCGCGCTCGCCACCATCCCGGTGGCCGCGATCATGGCGACCCGCGGGCGCCGGGTCGGTCTGGTGACGGCGTACCTCGTCGGCGCCGTGGGCGCGGTGACCGCGGTCGTCGCCACCACCACCGGCCAATTCTGGCTGCTGCTCGTCGGCACCACGCTGTTCGGTGCCGCGACCACCGCCAACAGCCAGGCCAGGTACGCCGCCACCGACCTCGCGCCGCCCGAGCGCCGCGGCCGGCAGCTGAGCTGGGTGGTGTGGGCGACGACGATCGGGTCGGTGCTCGGGCCGAACATGATCGGGCCCGGGAAACGGCTGGCCGACGTGCTCGGCGTGCCGCCGCTCGCCGGGGCGTGGGTGCTCTCGCTCGGCGGCTTCGCACTGGCGGCGCTCGTGCTGCAGGTCCTGCTGCGGCCCGACCCGCTGCACGTGGCGCGCCAGGTACACACCACCGACCCGGCCGAGCGCGCGGCACCGGCCACCGCCCGCCGGGGCAACATCCTCGAGGGCCTGCGCCTCATCCGGGCGACACCGGCCGCGCTGTGGGGCACCACCGCGGTGACGGTCGGGCACGTCGTCATGGTCTCGATCATGGTGATGACACCGCTGCACATGCGCCACGGCCACGCGGAGATCGAGCTCATCGGCCTGGTGATCAGCCTGCACATCCTCGGCATGTACGGCCTGTCCCCCGTCGCCGGCCAGCTCACCGACCGGCTCGGCGCGCCGCGGGTGGTGTTGCTCGCGGTGGCGCTGCTGCTGCTCGCCTGCCTGCTTGCCGGCATCTCCAGTGACGGCCACTCGGTGACGCTCACCGCCGCGCTCATCCTGCTCGGACTGGGCTGGTCCGGCACCATGGTCGCCGGGTCCGGCACGGTCGCCGGGGCGGTGCCGGTGGCCGAGCGCGCAGCCGTCCAGGGCGCCGCCGACCTCGTCATGGGACTCTCCGCCGCGGCCGGCGGTGCGCTCGCCGGGCTAGTGATGGACGTGTGGGGCTACGACGTGCTGGCAACGATCGCGGCGGCAGCGGCACTGGCCCTCGGTGCCGTCACGCTCCAGCGGCTGCGGGCGTTGCCGAACGACGCCTGAGGTGACGGCGGTGGTCCCTACCGGACGGTTTGTACGCACCGCAGCGACGAGCACCGTGGCTCGACCAGGACGTCGAGAGGTGGGCCCGGCCGGGCTCGAACCGGCGACCTCCGCGGTGTAAACGCGGCGCTCTGACCAACTGAGCTACAGGCCCTGATGCAGCGACCAGCGTACTGGTCACCGAGCGGTGCCACGGACGCACCCTGGGCGCCGCCCCCGAGCATCACCCGGTGAGCGCTGTCAGCGCCGCCCGGTAGTCCGCGACCGACCTCGCCAGCCCGGCGGGGCTGTGGGTCGACCACGCGACCCGGCCCTCGCCGTCGAGCAGGAAGGAGCCGCGGGTCGCGAAGCCGCCGTCGTCGTCGAGCACCCCGAAGGCGGCCGCGGCCCTGCCGTGCGGCCAGAAGTCCGACAGCAGCGGCACGTCCACCCCCTCGTGCGCGGCCCACGCACGCAACGCGGGCGCCGGGTCGCAGCTGATCGCCACCACGCCCGCTGACGGGACGGACCCGCGCAGCGCGTGGAGGTCGCGCAGCTCGCCCGCGCACGTCGCGGTGAACGCGAAGGGCAGGAACACGACGAGCTGGGGGGCCGCGCGCACACCCCCGACACGCACCGGCGTGCCGTGGGTGTCGGGCAGCTCCAGCTCCGGAGCGAGCTCACCGCGGCCGAGAGGACTCCCGGCCCGGGTCGTCGGCACCGCTCAGCGGCCTCGTTCCCTGGCGAGCAGGCGCACGCCGTTCCAGTCGCCCTCGACCGAGATCACACCGGTGGGCTGAAGGCCGGCGGTGCGCGCCGAGTCCTCGAGCTCCGCGGGCGACACGTGGCCGTCACGGCCGGCCTTGGGGGTGAGCAGCGCGATGACGCCACCGTTGTCGAGGTTGTCCTGGGCGTCGACGAGGAGATCGGTGAGATCGCCGTCCGTCGAGTCGCTCGAGCGCCACCAGATCAGCGACCCGTCGACGACGTCGCCGTAGTCCTCACCGACGAGCTCGGTGCCGGTCAAGGTCTCGACGGCGGAACGGACGTCCTGGTCGACGTCGTCGTCATAGCCGAATTCCTGGACCTCCTGTCCAGGGGTGAAGCCGAACCGGCTGCCGGCATCGGGGCCAGCGGTCACTGCCACGTGTCTTCCTGCCTCTCATCTGGCGCGGACCTTTTCCGCGCGTTTCACCTTCGGCTGGGCCGACGGATGGTCATACCGTAGTGCGAGGGCCCACGTCCTGCCCAGAGCGACGTCGCGAGTCGCGGGACGTCCGTCGGTGCCGGCGCCACTGTGCCATGTGTAGCCAAGGTCATAACAAAGGGATGACCGGGGACATGGCATCCGTTCACCCGGGGGACGACAATGGATCTAACCTGAGTGGCACCGAGCCACCCACCACGCGCGTCGGGGCGCCGACGCTTGAGGGAAAGAGGACGTGTGAGTCCAGAGGATCGACGAGGACCGCTCATCGATGGCCTGCTGAGCCAGGTCAAGGACATCGACAGCGCGGAGACCGACGAGTGGCTGGAGTCGCTCGACGGACTCATCGACGAACGCGGTGGACCCCGCGCGCGTTACGTGCTTCTCAACCTGCTGCGTCGCGCCCGTCAGCGTGACGTCAGCGTGCCGGCGCCGCTGACCACGCCGTACGTCAACACCATCGGCGTCGAGGATGAGCCGTACTTCCCCGGCGACGAGGCGGTCGAGCGCAAGTACCGCGGCTGGATCCGCTGGAACGCCGCGGTGATGGTCACCCGTGCGCAGCGTCCCGACGTGTCCGTCGGTGGCCACATCTCCTCCTACGCCTCCATCGCCACCCTCTACGAGGTGGGGATGAACCACTTCTTCCGGGGCAAGGACCACCCCGGCGGCGGCGACCAGGTGTTCTTCCAGGGCCACTCCTCGCCGGGCAACTACGCCCGCGCGTACCTCGAGGGACGCCTCTCCGAGGACGACCTCGACGGCTTCCGCCAGGAGTACTCCCACCCCGGCGGCGGGCTGCCCTCCTACCCGCACCCCCGCCTCATGCCTGACTTCTGGGAGTTCCCCACGGTCTCCATGGGACTGGGCCCGGCCTCGGCGATCCACCAGGCCTACACCAACCGCTACGTGCACGAGCGCGGCATCAAGGACACCTCAGAGCAGCACGTGTGGGCGTTCCTCGGTGACGGCGAGATGGACGAGCCGGAGTCTCGCGGCATGCTGCAGCTCGCTGCGCAGCAGAACCTCGACAACCTCACCTTCGTGGTCAACTGCAACCTGCAGCGCCTCGACGGGCCGGTACGAGGCAACGGCAAGATCATCCAGGAGCTCGAGTCGTTCTTCCGCGGCGCCGGCTGGAACGTCATCAAGGTCATGTGGGGCCGCGAGTGGGACCCGCTGCTGCAGGCCGACAAGGACCGTGCGCTCGTCAACCTCATGAACGAGACGCTCGACGGCGACTACCAGACGTACAAGGCCAACGACGGCGCCTACGTGCGGGAGAACTTCTTCGGTCGCGACCCGCGCACCAAGGAGCTCGTCAAGGACATGTCCGACGACGACATCTGGTCGCTCAAGCGTGGCGGGCACGACTACCGCAAGATCTACGCGGCCTACAAGGCGGCGGCGGCCCACACCGGTCAGCCGACCGTCATCCTCGCCCAGAGCGTCAAGGGCTACGGGCTGGGGCCGAGCTTCGCGGGGCGTAACTCCACGCACCAGATGAAGAAGATGAAGACCACGGACCTCAAGATGCTCCGTGACGCCCTTCGCATCGACATCCCCGACGAGCAGCTCGAGGATCCGTACAACGCGCCGTACTACAAGCCGTCGGCGGACGACCCGACGCTGCAGTACATGATCGAGCGCCGCCGTGCGCTCGGCGGGTTCCTCCCCGAGCGTCGCGGTGACAAGGGCGGCCTGCCGCTGCCCGACGAGAAGCCGTACGAGGTCATCAAGGCCGGCTCCGGCAAGCAGGAGGTCGCCACGACGATGGCCCTCGTGCGCCTCATCAAGGAGCTGATGAAGGACAAGGACATCGGCCAGCGGATCGTGCCGATCATCCCCGACGAGGCCCGGACCTTCGGCCTGGACTCGATCTTCCCGACGGCGAAGATCTTCAACACCCACGGCCAGAACTACACCGCGGTGGACTCGGAGATGATGCTCTCCTACAAGGAGTCCGAGACCGGCCAGATCATGCACCTGGGCATCAACGAGGCCGGGTCGGCGGCCGCCTTCCAGACGGTCGGCACGTCCTACGCCACCCTCGGCGAGCCGCTCATCCCGATGTACATCTTCTACTCGATGTTCGGCTTCCAGCGCACCGGTGACCAGTTCTGGGCCGCCGGCGACCAGCTGGCGCGCGGCTTCGTCATCGGTGCCACCGCCGGGCGCACCACGCTCGCCGGTGAGGGCCTGCAGCACATGGACGGGCACTCGCTCGTGCTGGCGCAGACCAACCCGGCGTTCGTCAACTACGACCCGGCCTACGCCTACGAGATCCGCCACATCATCCGTGACGGCCTCTCGCGGATGTACGGCGCCGACGACCCGCGCGACCCGAACGTCATGTACTACATGACGGTCTACAACGAGCCGATGCACCAGCCGGCCGAGCCGGAGGGCGTCGACGTCGAGGGCATCCTGCGCGGCATCCACCGCATCGCCCCGGTCGAGGGCGACGGCCCGCCCGTCCAGCTGATGGCCTCGGGGGTCGGGGTGCCGTGGGCGATGCACGCCCGCGAGATCCTTGCCGAGGACTGGGGGGTCCGGGCCGGTGTCTGGTCGGTGACCAGCTGGGGCGAGCTGCGCCGGGAGGCGCTGGAGATCGAGCGCAAGCGGCTGCTCGAGCCGGCCGGCGACCACGGCGAGGCCTACGTGACCGCCAAGCTGCGCGACGCCGGTGGCCCGTACGTCGCCACCAGCGACTGGGACCACCTGGTCCCCGACCTCATCCGGCAGTGGGTCCCCGGGGACTACTACACGCTCGGCGCGGACGGCTTCGGCTACTCCGACACCCGCCCGGCGGCGCGTCGGCAGTTCCTCATCGATTCCCACTCGATGGTCGTCAAGGCGCTGCAGGCCCTCGCGGCCCGTGGCGAGGTCGACGCGGACGCACCCCGCCAGGCGGCGGAGCGCTACCGGCTGAGCGACGTCAACGCCGGCGAGTCCGGCACCGCCGGAGGCGACTCCTGACGGTCTGACGACCGACGACACAACGGCGGGTGGCCCCTGGAGACAGGGTGCCACCCGGCGTTCGTCGTACCGGCGTCAGGTCCGGCGACCCGGGCCGCCGGTGTCAGGCGCGGTGAGTCTGCTCCGCGGCCGCGACCTGCGGCTCGAGCTCGGCGACGAGGCGGGCCGACACGGCGTCGGGCCGTTCGGCGAGCAGCCCGAGATGGCGGCGCGCGTCCAACGGGCGCTCCGCGTCCAGCGCGGCGAGCACGATCTGCTGGCCCGCCTCCGGGATGTTGTCGCGCGGTGACCAGTGCCCCACGCCGAGTCCGAGGGCGTCGGCGGGCAGGTCAGCGGCGCGCAGCGCCCGCACGCCCTCGACGAGCGCCAGGCCGGTGGTCTCGCGTTCGCAGGCGGCGGCGAACCGACGCATCGCGCCCTCGTGGTCGTCGGGCAGCGAGAGCCGGCCGAGCTCGACGAGGGGGAACCAGGCCCGCGGGTTGCCGGCGAGCTCCTCGGCCAACGCCCAGATCGCCACATCGGCGGAGACGTGCCGGTCCACCGGCTCGTGCTCGGCGATGAGCGGGTCGACGGGCTCGTCGCCGTCGGCGCGCCGGCGCACCAGCTCGGCCAGCTCCCGGAAGGCGTCGACGTTGTTGGGATCCTGCACGAGCACGGTCCGCAGCACGTGCTCCCGTGGCTTGTCCTCGCTGCGCGCCGCGGAGGTCGCCTGGCGCGTGCCAACCCGCCGCTCCGGTAGCGAGCGGGTGAACAGCGACCTCAGCCGAGCGAGTAGAGCCATGGCGCCGAGCCTATCTGCTCGGCTTGCGACGCTCACCTGCACCGGTGGCACCGCTGACGACATCGTGAGATTTGTCGTCATTCGACAATTGCGCCACCTATGCTCACTGTCATGCCAGCTCCGGCCGCGATGCCTCCCCCGACCCAGGGCAGCTCCGACGTGCTTCGCCGACTCCGCGGCGGCACCGACCTGCTCACCTCCGCCGCGCTCAAGCGGCTCGACGCCGAGATCCGGTGGTACCGCGAGCTTGCCGCCGAGGACCGGTCGTGGATCGGGCTGGTCGCCCAGTCCGGCATCGCGGCGTTCATCGCCTGGTACGAGCAGCCCTCGGCGGCCACCTACAACGCCGCCGAGATCTTCCGCGCCGCGCCGCCCGAGCTCACCCGCTCCATCTCCCTGCAGCACACGCTGCAGCTGGTCCGGCTCGTCGTCGAGGTCGTCGAGGAGAACGCCGTCCAGCTTGCGGACCCAGGCCAGCAGCGCGACCTGCGCGACGCCGTGCTGCGCTACTCCCGCGAGGTCGCCTTCTCCGCCGCCGAGGTCTACGCCCGCGCCGCCGAGGCGCGTGGCGCGTGGGACGCCCGCCTGGAGGCGCTCGTCGTCGACTCCCTCGTCCGCGGCGACAGCGACAACTCGCTGCGCTCACGCGCGTCTGCGCTCGGCTGGTCCGGGGTGGGCTCGACCGTCGTCCTCGTCGGCACCACGGACGGCGCCCTCGACGAACGACGGACCGCGGAGCTGCGGCGCGCGTGCCGGCGAGCGGCCAAGGATGCGCTCGTCGGTATCCAGGGCGACCGGCTGGTGATCGTCCTCGGTGGCGAGAACCTCCGGGAGGCCGCCGAGGGCCTCATGGCGCGCCTGCGGCCCGGCACCGTCGTCCTGGGGCCCGAGGTCCACGACATCGCCGACGCCGGCCGGTCCGCCCGGGCCGCGCTCGCGGGGCTGCTCGCGGCACCGGCCTGGCCTGACGCCCCCGAGCTGGTCGAGGCTGACGAGCTGCTGCCCGAACGGCTCCTCAACGGTGACCCGCTGGCCCGCCGCACGCTGCTGACCGACCTCTACCGCCCGCTCGCCGCCACCAGCGGGCCGCTCCTCGAGACCCTCGGGGAGTACCTCAGCCAGGGACGTTCGCTCGAGGCGGCCGCCCGCGCGCTGTACGTCCACCCGAACACCGTGCGTTACCGGTTGCGGCGCATCACGCAGATCATCGGCTGGGACCCCACCTCACCCCGCGAGGGCTTCGTCCTGCAGATCGCAGTGGGCGTCGGTCGGCTCTCCGCGGCCTCCGGGGAGCACTCCGGGGTCTGAGCCGGCGCCAGATGTGACAGGTGTCCTAGCGATGGAGGTAGCGCACCGACGTTCTTGTCGAACTCCCACAACCCGACCGCGGCTACTTCGTACGCGTCCGATGCCAGGGACGCGCCCGGGTGTTGGCAGAGTGGACGGGTGCTTGCCATCGTCTGCCCCGGTCAGGGTGCCCAGTCCCCCGGCATGCTCAGCCCATGGCTCGAGCTGCCCAGTCTCGCCGACTCCGTCGCCACCATGGGTGACGCCGCCGAGGTCGACCTGCGGTACCTCGGTACCGAGGCGGACGCCGCGGCGATCAAGGACACCGCCAACGCTCAGCCGCTCATCGTCGCGGCGTCGCTGCTCAGCTTCGGCGCGGTGTTCGGCGAGGACTCCTCAGCAGTCGGCGTCGCCGCCGGCCACTCGGTCGGCGAGCTCGCCGCCGCGGCGGTCGCCGGCACGCTCGACGCCACCGACGCGCTGCGGCTCGTCGGGGCGCGCGGCCGAGCCATGGCCGCCGCCGCGGCCGTCACGCCCACCGGGATGAGCGCCGTCGTCGGGGGTGACCCCGAGGAGGTCCTCGAGACGCTGCGCGAGCACGGCCTCACGCCGGCGAACGTCAACGGTGGCGGCCAGGTCGTCGCCGCCGGCACGCTCCCCCAGCTTGAGGCGCTGATGGCCAACCCGCCGGCCCGCGCCCGGGTGATCGCGCTCCAGGTGGCCGGCGCCTTCCACACCGTCCACATGGAGCCGGCCGTCGAGCAGGTCCAGCAGGCCGCGGCCACCATCACCCCCAGCGACCCCACGCCGGTGCTGCTGTCGAACGCCGACGGCGCTGCCGTCACCTCCGGCACCGACGCCCTGGCGCGCATCGTCGCGCAGGTCGCCCGGCCGGTGCGGTGGGACCTCACCTGCCAGACGATGCTCGAGCTCGGCGTCACCGGGCTCATCGAGCTCGCTCCCGCCGGGGTCCTCACCGGCCTGGCGCGTCGTACGCTGGCAGGTGTGCAGACCCTCGCCCTGAAGTCCCCCGACCAGCTCGACGACGCGCGGGCCATGGCCCGCGAGCACGGAGCCGCCCGATGAGTCGTCCCACGCTGCGAGAGACCAAGACCAACGCCCACTCCCGGATCCTTGGCTTCGGCGGGGTGCGGGGCGACCTCGTCGTCCCCAACGACGACATCGTCGGCCCGATCGACAGCTCCGACGAGTGGATCCGGCAGCGCACCGGCATCGCCGAGCGCCGTCGCGCCACCCCGGAGCAGACCGTGACCACGATGTCGGTCGACGCGGCGCGAGAGGCGCTCGCGGTCGCCGGGATCGACGGCGCCCAGCTGGGTGCGGTCATCGTCGCCACCGTCACCCACATGCAGCAGACGCCCGCGCTGGCAACGGTGGTCGCCGACCAGCTCGGCGCCACCCCGGCGGCGGCGTACGACATCTCCGCCGCCTGCGCGGGCTACTGCTACGGCATCGCGCAGGCCGACGCCCTGGTGCGGTCGGGCACCGCGGACTACGTGCTCGTCGTCGGCGTCGAGAAGATGTCGGACTTCCTCGACCCGACCGACCGCACCATCTCCTTCCTCCTCGGCGACGGCGCCGGTGCCGCGGTCGTCGGCCCCTCAGACACCCCGGGCATCGGCCCGACGGTGTGGGGCTCGGACGGTGCGCAGGCCGACGTCATCAACCAGACCCACTCGTGGCTCACCTTCCGTGACGGCACCGACACCTCGTGGCCCACGCTGCGCCAGAAGGGCCCCACCGTTTTCAAGTGGGCGAGCTTCGAGATGGCCAAGGTCGCCAAGCAGACCATCGAGGCCGCCGGGCTGCAGCCCGAGGACATCGACGTGTTCCTGCCCCACCAGGCGAACATGCGGATCATCGACCAGCTGGCCAAGCAGCTCGGGCTGCGCGAGGACGTCGTCATCGCGCGTGACATCGCCGACACCGGCAACACCTCGGCGGCGTCGATCCCGCTGGCGGCCGAGCGGCTCTACCGCGAGGGCATGGTGCCCTCGGGCGCGTTGGCGCTGCAGATCGGCTTCGGCGCCGGCCTCGCCTACGCCGCACAGGTCGTCGTCCTGCCCTGACCCGGGGCGTCGCCGCCGCCACCACGGCCCGCATGGGCCACACTTGACCCCGTTATATCCCAACCGAATTGGAGAGCCCCCATGGCACACAGCGAGCAGGACATCCTGGCTGGACTGGCAGAGATCGTCAACGAGGAGACCGGTCTGCCGACCGACTCCGTCCTCCCTGAGAAGTCCTTCACCGACGACCTCGACATCGACTCGCTGTCGATGATGACGATCGTCACGCTGGCCGAGGAGAAGTTCGAGGTCCGCATCCCCGACGAGGAGGTCGCCAACCTGGCGACCGTGCAGGACGCGGTCACCTTCATCGCCGGGGCCCAGCAGGCCTGACCCTCTCGGCCGGGGCGCGCCGCCACACGTGGCCGCCCCGGCCGCAGCAGTACCCACGAGCAGGCCCGCGCCACACCCATTCCCAAGGAGCAACTGATGGCTGACAAGACCGTTGTCGTGACCGGACTGGGTGCGACCACGCCGCTCGGCGGTGACGTCCCCACGACCTGGGCGGCCGCCCTCGCCGGCAAGTCCGGCGTCCGCACCCTGGAGAACGACTGGGCCGAGCGTTACGAGATCCCCGTCGACTTCGCCGGCCAGCTCGCGGTGCCCGCCTCCGACGTCCTCGAGCGCCCCAAGATGCGCCGGATGGACCCCAGCGCGCAGTACGCCATCATCGCGACCCGCGAGGCGTGGGCGGACGCCGGCGCCCCGGAGGTCGACGGCGAACGCCTCGGTGCCGTGGTTGCCTCCGGCATCGGCGGCGTCTGGACCCTGCTCGACGCGTGGGACGTGGTCAAGGAGAAGGGCGCCCGGCGCGTCATGCCACTGACCGTGCCCATGCTCATGCCCAACTCGCCGGTCGCCTACGTCTCCCTCGAGGTCGGGGCCAAGGCCGGTGCTCACTCCCCCGTCTCGGCCTGCGCCTCGGGAGCGGAGGCCATCGCCTACGGCGTCGAGATGATTCGCACCGGCCGCGCCGACGTCGTCGTCGCCGGCGGCACCGAGGCCGCTATCCACCCGCTGCCCATCGCGGCCTTCGCCAAGATGCAGGCGCTGTCCACCCGTACCGACGACCCTGCTGGCGCCTCACGGCCCTACGACGTCAGCCGGGACGGCTTCGTCATGGGTGAGGGCGCCGGGATCGTCGTCCTCGAGAGCGCCGAGCACGCTGCCGCGCGCGGCGCCCGCGTCTACGCGGAGATCGCCGGCGTCGGCATGAGCTCTGACGCCTACGACATCGCGCCGCCCGACCCCTCCGGCGCCGGCCAGGAGCGCGCGATGCGCCTGGCACTGGCCGACGCCGACGTCAGCGCCCGCGACGTCGTCCACGTCAATGCCCACGCGACCTCCACCCCGGCCGGCGACGGCGTCGAGGCGGCCGCGATCCGCCGCGGCCTCGGGGACGACGCCGACCACGTGACGGTCTCGGCGACCAAGTCGATGACCGGTCACCTGCTCGGGGGCGCCGGCGCGCTGGAGACGATCTTCACCGTGCTTGCGATCCAGGAGCGCACTGCGCCGCCGACGATCAACGTCACCGAGATCCAGCCCGGCATCGAGATCGACCTCGTCCGCGACACGCCGCGCGAGCTGCCCGCAGGCCAGATCGCCGGCGTCAACAACGCCTTCGGCTTCGGCGGCCACAACGTCGCCGTCGTGGTCCGCAGCGCCTGACGGCTACGGACCCCCGGTCGACCGGGGGTCCGGCTCACCGCGGCGCGCTCGAACGCCCGGCCTATGACTCATACCCCCGGTCCACCGGGGATGGTGAGGCGCGCCCCGCGACGCTCAGCCGACGCGGTGGAGCCAGCGGACGGGGGCGCCGGCGCCGGCGTAGCGGAACGGCTCGAGCTCGTCGTCCCAGGCCTGGCCCAGCGCGAGGTTCATCTCGTGGCGCATCCGGGCCGGGTCGCCTGCCTGCTCGAGGGCAGCCCGCACCCGGTCCTCCGGCACGACGACGTTGCCGTGCGCGTCGGTCTGGGCGTGGAAGATGCCCAGCTCGGGGGTGTGGGACCAGCGTCCGCCGTCGATGCCGGGGGACGGGTCCTCGGTGATCTCGTAGCGCAGGTGGGTCCAGCCGCGCAGCGCGGACGCCAGCCGGGCACCGGTGCCGACCGGCCCCACCCAGGAGTACTCGGCGCGCGAGAGTCCGGGCGCAGCAGGCTGCGGGGTCCACTCGAGGGACACCCTGCCGTCGAGCACCGTACCGGCCGCCCACTCGACGTGGGGGCACAGCGCCTTGGGCGCAGAGTGCACGAAAATGACGCCGCGGGTTGTGGCACCACTCATGTCGACCCTCCTGGTTCCTGGTTGAGGTACGTCTTCCCCTACGACCTCAGGTGAACCAGTCAGCGACACGAACACGACGGAACCGCCTCATCATGTCATTGATCCGCGAGATTCCGCCAGCCCACCGCGGACCGGGGTTCGGCTGAGGCCTCAGCCGAGGCCGGCGTCGTGCACGCAGCGGGCGATCTGCACCCGGTTGGTGGCGTCGAGCTTGGTGAACAGCCGAGCCACGTGGGTCTTGACCGTCGCCACCCCCAGGTACAGCTCGGCGGCGATCTCGGCGTTCGACAGGCCGCGGGCGACGGCGACCGCCACCTCCCGCTCCCGCTCGGTCAGCCGCGACAGCCTCGTCTCGGCGTGCTGCCGGCGTCCGTCGTCGCGGGAGGTCACCGCGGCGATGAGCTGCGCGGTGACCGACGGCGAGAGGATCGGCTGACCCGCGGCCACCCGACGCACGGCGTCGACGAGATCGGCGGGCGGGGTGTCCTTGAGGAGGAAGCCGACCGCCCCGTGCTGGAGCGCGGTGAGGACCATGTCGTCGGTGTCGAAGGTGGTGAGCACGATGATGCGCGCCGCCGTGCCGCCGTCGACCAGCCGGCGGGTGGCCACGAGCCCGTCCATCACCGGCATCCGGATGTCCATGAGCACGACGTCGGGGCGGGTGCGGGCGACGGCGTCCAGCGCCTGCCGCCCGTCGGCGGCCTCGGCGACGACGTCGATGTCGCGGTCGCCGCCGACGATCAGCTTCAGGCTGGTGCGGACCAGGGCGTCGTCGTCGACCACGACCACGGTGATCGGCCGGGTCGGCGGGATGGTCATCGCTCCCCCTCCTCGACGGTCGGCCACGGCAGCGACGCGGTCAGCACGAACTCGTCGTCCCGCCAACCGTGCCACAGCCGTCCGCCGGCGAGCGCCACCCGCTCGGCCATGCCGGTCAGTCCCAGCGCCGACGACGGTGAGTCGCCCCGCGAGGAGCCAGCGCCGTTGCGGATCGTCAGGTCGAGGGAGCCGCCCCGCTCCCCGGTGAGCACGACGTGCACCGGGGCGCCCCAGGCGTGCTTGCGGGCGTTGGTCAGCCCCTCCTGGACCAGCCGGTAGACGGTGCGGCCGACGACGTCGCTGACCGCCTCGCGCGACGGCAGCGAGCCACCGGGCAGCGCGGTGACGTCGAGGTCGACCGTCATCCCCGCCTCGCGCTCCTCGGCGAGCATCGCGGGCACCTCGGCCAGCGTCGGCTGCGGCGGCTCCGCGTGGCCGGGCGTGGGCGCGTCCGCCCGCAGCACGCCCAGCACGTCGCGCAGCTCGCCGAGCGCGCGGTGGGCGTTGGCCCGGATCGTCTCCGCGGACTCGCGAACCTCGGCCGGCGGCAGGTCCTCGCGGTAGGCGAGGGCGCCGGCCTGCATGGCGACCAGCGAGATCCGGTGGGCGAGGACGTCGTGCATCTCGCGGGCGATCCGGGTGCGTTCGGCGTCCCGCGCAGCGTCGGCCTCGAGCCGCTGCTCCCGCTCGGCGGTCTCGGCGCGCTCGCGCAGCGTGACGATGAGCTCGCGGCGGGCGCCCACGTAGAAGCCGGTCGCCACGCACACCGCATACGCGAGGACGGCCATCCCCGCGCTGAGCAGCACCATCGTGCTGGTCAGCGCCTCGACCGGCAGCGACGGCCGGTAGGCACCCTCGTAGACCCCGGTGCCGGCGACCCAGATGACGCCGACCAACGCGACCCAGCGCCAGCGTCGATGCGTCGCCATCGACACCGTCGCCACGGCCGCGGCGCCGAGGGCGGCGACCGAGACACCCGCCAGCGCGGCGGTCATGACCGCCGTCAGCACCGGGTAGCGGCGACGCAGCACCAGCAGCGCGAGCCCGACGATGCCGAGGAAGCCGTCGAGCAGCGCGACTCCCCCGAGGGTCGCTTCCTCGGCAGCGGACAGGGGTCCGGAGGCCTCCATGAGGTCGACGGTGACCGCCAGCCACAGGGCGAACGCGATCCCGGCAGCGGCGAGGTAGCGCCACGTCCGTGACCACCACCCGAGGCGTTCCGCGTCACCACGTCTGACGCCCGGAGCGTGGCTGGCATGGGGTGGGCGGGCGGCAGGCATGTGCCGAGCCTATGGCGGCCACCTCGGCGTCGAGTCCACCCGGGGGCCGCGCCCCGTCCACCCAAAGGTTGACCCGTGCGAGCCCCGCGGGGGTCGGCCCAACGGGTGGCCGGCCGAGATCGTGGAGCCATGATCATCACGGAGAACCTGACCAAACGCTACGGCGCTCACACCGCCGTCGACGACGTGTCCTTCACCTGCGAGCCCGGGCAGATCACCGGGTTCCTCGGCCCCAACGGCGCCGGCAAGTCCACCACGCTGCGGATGATCTGCGGGCTCACCCGGCCCACCGCCGGCAGCGCCACCATCAGCGGCCGGGCGTTGGCCGACATCCCCAACCCTGGGCGCCACGTCGGGGTGCTGCTCGACGCCTCCGCGCAGCACGCCGGGCGCAGCGGGCGCGAGATGCTGCTGCTCGCGGCTCTGCTCATGGGGCTGCCCGAGAGCCGGGTCGACAAGGTGATCGAGCTCGTGGGCCTCACCGCCCGCGAGTCGCGGACCCGCACCCGGACGTACTCGCTGGGCATGCGCCAACGCCTGGGTATCGGGATGGCACTGCTCGGCAAGCCGTCGGTGCTCATCCTCGACGAGCCGGCCAACGGCCTCGACCCGGCAGGCATCCGCTGGATGCGCGACCTCCTGCGGTCCTTCGCCGCCGGCGGCGGCACGGTGCTGCTGTCCTCGCACCTGCTGCGCGAGATGGAGGCGGTGTGCACCCGGCTGGTCATCGTCGGGCGCGGCCGCGTGCTCGCCCAGGGAGCCGCCGACGACCTGCTCGCCGAGCAGGACCTGGAAGATCTCTTCTTCGACACCACCGCCGCCCACGCCCGAGAGGAGATGTCGGCATGACCGCCGTCGTCCCGCCCACCACCTCCCGCTACGCCGGCGACAGCCGGCCCGTCGCCGACGTCCCGGCCATCCCGTTCCGGCGGCTGACCGCCGTCGAGCTGCGCAAACAGGTCGACACCCGTGCCGGGCGCTGGCTGCTGGTGTCGATCGTCGCCGTCAACGTCATCCTCGCCGTGCTCGTGCTGCTCACCAGCCCGCCGGAGCTCCTCACCTGGCGGGCGCTGACCGAGACCACGACCATCGGTCAGCTGCTGCTGCTCCCGCTCATCGGGATCCTGGCAGCCACCAGCGAGTGGACCCAACGGACCACGCTGACCACCTTCACACTGGAGCCACGGCGCACCCGGGTGAACCTCGCCAAGCTCACCGGCGCCGTCGCCCTCGGCGCGGTGACACTCGTCCTCACGCTGGCGGCGGCCGCGGCCCTCAACGGGCTTGGCGCGCTGCTGCGCGGCGGGGACGGGTCGTGGCAGATGGACTGGGCGATGCTCGGCGGGCTGTCGCTGGCCCTCCTCGTGCTCGTCACCCAGGGGGTGGCCTTCGGGCTGCTGTTCCTCAGCACCCCGATCGCCATCGTCAGCTACCTGCTCATCCCGACGGCGTGGACGGCGGTCGTCATGCTGGTCTCGGCGCTGGACGGCGTGGCGCCGTGGCTCGACCTCAGTATCGGCCTCGAAGTGCTCATGGCCGGCGAGATGACACCGCAGACGTGGCTGCACCTGGCCAGCTCGACGGCGGTGTGGGTGGCGCTGCCGCTCGTCCTGGGGCTGGTGCGGACCGCCCGGCGCGAGGTCGCCTGAGCGGGTGCGCGCCGTCCGTGTCAGCCGATCTGCTCGCGGATGGCGCGCATCGCCTTCTTGCGCTCGGTGCGCTCCAGCCGGTCGATGTAGAGCATGCCGTCGAGGTGATCGCACTCGTGCTGCAGGCAGCGCGCCATGAGCTCCTCGCCCTCGACGACGACGGGGTTGCCGTCGAGGTCGATGCCCTCGACCCGGGCGTACCAGGCGCGCTTGGTCGGGTACCACAGCTCGGGCACCGAGAGGCAGCCCTCGTCGCCGTCCTGGTACTCGTCCTCGGAGACCTCGACGAGCCGCGGGTTGAGGACGTAGCCGATCTCGTCCTCGATGTTCCACGAGAACGCGCGCAGGCTCACGCCGATCTGGTTGGCGGCAAGACCCGCCCGGCCGTCAGTGTCGACCGTCTCGAGGAGGTCGGCGACCAACGTCCTCACCCGGTCGTCGATCGTGGTGATCTCCTCGCAGACCGTTCGCAGCACGGGGTCCCCCACGATCCGGATGTCTCGCATAGCCATGAGCGCTAGTTTCCCATGCCAGGGCCGATGGTCGGGACGCTGGCGCGCCGGTCGGTCAGGGCTGGAGCGCGCGTGCCGTCCAGCCCGCGCCCGTCCTCGTGTACGCCAGGCGACGATGGACACAGGTGGGACTGCCCGACCAGAACTGCATGACGGTCGGCGTGACCAGCCAGCTGCGCCAGTGGGCGGGCCGCTCGATCTCCCGACCGCTGTCGTCGAGGTCCTGGGCAGCCTGGTCGAGCTCGGCCCACGACTGGACGGGCGCGCTCTGACGGGCCACGACCGCTGCTGCCCGGGCTGCCCGCGGCAGGGCCGCGAAGTCCCGGTCCGACGCGGCGTCCTCGAGCACGGATACCACGCCCTTGATGCGGTACTGCTGCTCGGTCGCGGCCCAGTAGGCCGCCAGGGCGACGTGCCGGTCGGCCGCCAGCTCGCGGCCCTTCGGTCCCTTCGCGCTCGTGGCGAAGACGACGCCGACGTCGGTGATGTCGGTCAGCGCCACGAACCGTGAGGACGGTGTGCCGTCGGCGCCCAGCGTCGACAGGCTCACCACCATGGGGTCGCTCACCTCGAGCGCGGGTGCGCGCAGCAGCCAGGACCGCAGGAGCGTCATCGGGTCGGGCGGCGGGTGCTCGACCAGGGCGTCGACGCCGCCGCCGGGCGCGAGGGGATCGGTCATGACGCTCCTCGGGGTCGGTGGGCGAGGGAGTCGAAGCGTCGCGCGTTTCGGGCGCCCTCGCACCCCCGGGCGAGCCGGCCGTGACTGCTCAGAAGGTGCGGCGTACGCACCTGGCGAACGGTCGGCCGTCGGGATCGAAGGCGGCCTTGTAGAACGCCGCTGGTGCCGACGTCAGCCATCGGGCGCTCCTCGGGGAGGGTCGTCGGGTCCCCAATCTGCGGAGGGTCCACCCGGGTCGCATCCGGGACCGGACCACTCAGCCGTCGAGCTTCTTGACGATGCGCTGGACGGTGAGCCAGGTGCGGGTGGTGATGTCCTTGCCGTAGGTCTTGTCCAGCCAGGCCATGAAGCTGGGCGTCTTCCCAGGCTCGGAGTTGTCGATGACGGTGAGGAACACCCGGGCGCCCTGGTCGTAACCGACGACCCGGGTCAGCGGGTCAGGCTGCTCCGGCAACCGCTCCGGGGCCGGTGCCCCGTCCTTGAGGAACGTCGCCGTCAGGTAGGTGCCCCGGCCGTGGGTCAACCCGGGGAACGGGTCACTGTCCAGGAGCGCGCGCAGCTCGGCGTGCGACCGGATGATGGTCCCGCCTGGGATGCCGAGCTCGGCACTGAGCGCCTCCTGCACGCGTCGCTCAAGCACGGGGGCGGCCGTCGCGGCGGTCCGGAACACGATGTTCCCGCTCGCCAGCACCGAGCCCACGTCGTCGAACCCGAGGCCTTCGAACACCCCGCGCAGCTTGTCGTTGGTCATGCTCGGGTTGCTGGGGGCGATACCGCGCAGCAGCGCCGCGTACCTGGTCATGAGCAGACCCTAGACCTCGGCCCGGCGGCGGTGCGTTCTTGCGCTGACGGCAACAGTGCCCCAGGTGGGGCTTGAACCCACGACCGACGGATTATGAGTCCGCTGCTCTGACCGGCTGAGCTACTGGGGCGAGGCCGGCCGGGACGCCGGGCACGGTGTGCGATCTTACCGGGCCGCGACGGCGCCGGGTTACCGTGGGGCATGGCTCTCATCCGCCGCGCACCGCGGGTTCCCCAGGACATCGCCGCCCATCTGCCGAGCCGGGAGCGGGCGCTGCTCGCCGCGCCGCTCACCGACGGGCAGTGGGCGGTCATCACCCGGCCGGCGCTCGTCGTCGCCGGCCCGGACGGCCTGACCGAGCGCAGCACGTGGGACGAGATCGAGACCGGTGCGTGGGACGGGGAATCGCGAACCTTCACCATCACCTGGTCCGACCGGACCCGCGCCCCCCACGACCTGCGCTTCACCGACGACGTTCTCCCCGACTTCACCGCGGCGCTGCGCGAACGCGTGCAGTCCTCGGTGATCCACGCCGAGATCGACGAGGTGGGCGGCACCCGGGTGCGGGCCACCGTCCGACGCCGGGAGGACGGGTCGCTCTACTCACGCCTCACTGCCTTCGGGCCGCTCACCGGCAGCCCCGAGGAGACCGCGCAGCTCGACGACCTTGAGCGCCGCGTGCGGGAGGCCGCCGGCCTGGCGCCGTGAGCCGCTGGGTGCCGCAACTCACACCGGTGGCCAGCAGGTCCGATTCTCAACCCGCTGCTCCATCCTGCTAGAGTCGTCACCGCCATCCCGCGTAGCTCAACGGCAGAGCATCCGACTGTTAATCGGACGGTTACTGGTTCGAATCCAGTCGCGGGAGCCACACGAAAGGGCCCCTGACCAGCGCAGATGCGCCGGCGGGGGCCTTCGTCGTCCGTCGTGCGCCAGCTGCCGCCTCCTGCCCGCGGAGCCAATTCCGGGTACCTGCGGACGAGGGCTTCCCGTTCCTTTGCAGGATGCTCGCGCCGCTCATGCCCGGGATGGTTCTCCTAAGGGCCATGAGCCACGCCGGAGCGAGCGACGGGACAGGGATGATGACCACCACTGAGACCCACGCCAGGCACCTCGAGTGGTGGCAGCGCGTGCGCACCCTGCAAGAGACCCAGCGCAGCCCCTGGCCCACCCGCTCAGCCTCGTCGCCGCAGCCGTACGAAGACGCCGAGCTGTCGGACGAGGCCCTCGAGGTCGAGTACCTCTAGCAAGCCGAGTGACGGCGGCACCTGGGTAATCCCACGGCGTCCACCAGGTGTCGCCGTCACTCACTCTGCAGCGCGCGGCGCCGGTTCTCCAGGGCGACGAGGTCACCGAAGATCGCCGCGGCGGCCGGGTCGCTCGGGTCGGTACGCTGCATCCGCCCGCGCAGGTCGGCGATCTGCCGGGTGAGACCCATCTGGATGAGAGAGAGCAGCACACCGCGGGCGTAGTTGCCCAGCGCGTCGGGCCGGTCCTCCGGCAGCGGTGAGACCGCCAGCTCGGTCACCACCCCGTGCACGGGTCCCACCGCGTTCTCCCGCACCGCCTCCGCCCACCAGCTCGCCGCCTGCCGGGGTCCGTCGGTGCGGCCAAGCTCCTGCGTCGCCCGCTGCAGCTCCGCGCCGTAGGCCTGGGTGCCGCCCGCCGCACGGATTGCGTCGTGGACGCCGCGGTAGGCCGGCACCGTGAACGTGTCCGGGGCAAGCTCGTCGAAGCCGGCGCCGAGGGCGTGCTCCGGCAGCTGCATGACCACCTCGAGCACCTGCCGCTCGAGCCTGGCGACCGGATCCTCACGGTCGGGCCGTCCGCTCGAGCCTCGAGGCCCCGCGCCGCTCGCCTGGCCGCCGGACGGCCCGGCGGCGCCGCGCTGACCGTCACGGGACGGCTGGGCACCGGCGACCCCGCCGCGCCCGCCACCGCCGCTGCGTGCGGCGCCAGAGACCGCCTGGCGCACTGCTAGCTCGTCCATGCCGAGCCAGCCGGCGAGCTCCCGGGCGTACTCCGAGCGCAGCGCCCGGTCCCTGATCCCGGCGACCACCGGCGCCCCGACCCGCAGGCCGGCGACACGCCCCTCGGCGGTGTCGAGATCCACCCGGCTCAGCACCGACCGGATCGCGAAGGCGAACAGCGGCTGGCGGGTCGCGACGAGCTCGCGCACCGCGAGGTCACCGCGCTGCAAGCGCAGGTCGCACGGGTCCATGCCGTTCGGCTCGACCGCGACGAAGGTCTGCGAGGCGAACTTCTGGTCCTCCTCGAAGGCGCGCAGCGCGGCCTTCTGGCCGGCCTCGTCGCCGTCGAAGGTGAAGATGACCTCCCCGCCGCGGGTCGCACCCGACGCGAGCATCAGCCCGGAGGAGGCGTCGCCCGACTCCCCCAGCATCCGCCGGACGATCCGCACGTGGTCGGGCCCGAAGGCGGTGCCGCAGGTGGCGATCGCCGTCCCCTCGCCGGCGAGGTGGACGGCCATGACGTCGGTGTACCCCTCGACGACGACGACCCGCTTCTCCTTGGCGATGGCCCGCTTGGCCAGGTCGATGCCGTAGAGCACCGAGGACTTCTTGTAGATCGAGGTCTCGGGGGTGTTGAGGTACTTCGGGCCGTTGTCGTCCTCGTGGAGCTTGCGGGCCCCGAAGCCGATCGTCGCCCCGGTGACGTCGCGGATCGGCCACAGCAGCCGGCCCCGGAACCGGTCGTACACGCCGCGGCTGCCCTGGCTCACCAGGCCCGAGGCGATGAGCTCGGGCTCGGTGAACCCCCGGCCGCGCAAGTGGCGCATGAGGTGGTCCCAGCCCTTGGGGGCGTAGCCGACGCCGAAGGTCGCCGCGACGTCCTCGTCGAAGTTGCGCTCCATGAGGAACCGGCGCCCGACCTCCGCCTCCGGACCGGCGAGCTGCTCGCGGAAGTACTCCTCGGCCACCCGGTGGGCGTCGATGAGCCGCTGGCGCCGGCCGTGGTCGCCGCCCGGCCGGGCCTGGCCGCCGTCCTCGTACCGCAGCTGGACGCCGATCCGGCCGGCGAGGTACTCCACGGCCTCGGAGAAGCCAAGGTGGTCGATCTTCTGCACGAAGGAGATGATGTCGCCGCCCTCGTCGCAGCCGAAGCAGTGCCACAGGCCCAGCTGGGGACGCACGTGGAAGCTCGGGGTGCGCTCGTCGTGGAACGGGCACAGGCCCTTCATCGAACCGACCCCGGCCTGCCGCAGCGTTACGTGGGCGCCGACGATCTCCTCGATGCGAGCGCGCTCGCGGACGGTCGAGATGTCCTCACGCTTGATCAGGCCCGCCACACCACGAGTCTAGGTGGTCGCCACCAGTCGCTGGTGCCAGCTGTGGGCGCTGGTGTCGGTGAGGGAGGCAACCTGGTCGACGACGGCGCGCAGCCGGGCGCCGTCGTCGTCCGCCTGGTGCCAGTCGGTGACGAAGGTCGGTTCCAGCTCGGCCGGCGCGGTCGCCAGCAAGGCCTCGGTGAGCTCGATGAGCATCACCCGCTGGCTGAGGTACACCGGCTCGTGCTCACGGGGGGCCATGACGTAGTGCGCGGTGACCCCCTTGAGCACGACGATCTCGGCCATCGTCTCGTCGGGGACGACGAGGTCGGCGCCGTACCGGGTGAGCGGGCCGCTGCCGAACCGGTCCCGGGTGGCGTCGTGGGCGGCGTTGCAGAACCGGCCGATGAGCTGGCTCGTCATGTCCTTGAGCGCGGCCCGGTCGCGGTGGCTCTCGTGCCACGAGCCCAGCCACTCCGGCAGCGCGAGCAGCCGCTCGAGGGCGGCGCCGAGCGCGTCGTCGGAGACCGCCGGGTTGTACCACTCACGGGTCTGGGCGACGACGGCGTCGTGCTCGTCGGGGCGCCGCAGCAGGGTGAGGTCGAGCCGGTTGCCGACGACGGCGTCCTCGACGTCGTGCACCGAGTAGGAGATGTCATCGGCGAGGTCCATCACCTGGCCCTCGATCGACAGCCGCCGCTGCGGTGCGCCCTCACGCATCCAGCGGAAGACGGGCAGGTCGTCGGCGTAGACGCCGAACTTGCGCGACGGCCGCCCGCCCGGCTTCTTCGGCGCCTCCTCGACCGTCCACGGGTACTTGGTGGCGGCGTCGAGGCTGGCGCGGGTGAGGTTGAGGCCCACCGGCGTGCCGTCGGCGGTGAACGCCTTGGGCTCGAGCCGGGTGAGGAGCCGCAGCGTCTGGGCGTTGCCCTCGAAGCCGCCGATGTCCGAGGCGGCCTCGTCCAGCGCACGCTCGCCGTTGTGGCCGAAGGGCGGGTGGCCGAGGTCGTGCGCCAGGCAGGCGGTGTCGACGACGTCGGGGTCGCAGCCCAGCGCTTTGCCCAGCTCCCGTCCCACCTGCGCAACCTCGAGGGAGTGGGTGAGACGGGTGCGGATGAAGTCGTCGCTCGACGGCCCGAGCACCTGGGTCTTGGCGCCCAGCCGCCGGAGCGCCGCGGAGTGGACCACGCGGGCACGGTCGCGTTCGAACGCCGTGCGGCCCGGGTTCTTCGCCTCTTCCTGCCACCAGCGTTCACGGTCGGCGGCGCCGTACGGGGTGCGCTCGTGTTCTGCCACGCCTCCGAGCCTACTGGGGAGGGGCAGGTTGCCGGGGATCCTGCCCCGGGGCTGCGCCCTGGCCGTCACGCCGACCGCCGCGCCCGGTGCGTGATGGGCGGCGACGGAGAGTCGTGGGTCACAATGAGGAGATGACGGAATCGATGTCACCGACCGCGCTGCCGGTGGGGACGGTCACCACCCGGCTCGTTCATCGCCCCGCGCAGCGCGCCACGGAGTGGTGGCACTCCGCGGTCGTCTACGTCAACGCCCCGCCGCTGCTGGACCAGCACGCCACCCTCGAGTCGGCCACCGGCAAGCTGGAGAGCCTGCGCACGGCGTCGCGCCTCGGGGTGCAGGCCGTGCGCATCGGCGCGCCACCGTTGCCGACCGAGGCCGGCGCGGATGTCATCGACGCGGTCCACGAACTGCTTACCCGGGCCCATCGCACCGGTCTGCGGGTGACGATGCGGATCGACCCGATGGACCCGCGCGACGAGGCCGCCGCGAGGTACTGGCTGGCCCGCGGCGCCGACGGGCTGGACCTCGGCCCGGTCTCGGCGGAGTCACCGGTGTCCCACGCCAGGTACCGCGAGCTCCACGCCCTGCTCGCCGAGCACGCGCGCAGCAACGACCCCATCCTGTCGACCCGGCTGACCGCGGACGCCCACGGCCGCGCCGGCGAGATGCTCCACGAGGACTGGCTCCACCACCTGGTGGGCACCGAGCTCGTCCACCTCGACGACGCCGCACTGATCACCGAGTCGATCACCGCGAGCTACCGGGTCCGCGACGCGTTGGGCACCCCCGGCGCCTGGCTGGTGCCAGACGTCGTCGAGGCCGGCTCAGCGCAGGCGGTGCGGTCGCGCGCACTGGTGGCGCTCGCGCTGCCCGGGGCGGTGTACCTGCGAGAGGGCATCACGATCGACTTGCCGGCCAAGACGTCGCCCGAGCCCGACCCACCGAGGCTCGAGGCGGTCGCAGCCGCCGGCCGCGCGCAGCCCGCCACGGCCGGCTCGACACTCAAGCTGATCCGGGCTGCGCTGCGGCTGCGGGCCGACCACCGCCTCGGAACCGCTCCGCTCGCCTGGGTCGAGGAGATGGCAGGACCGGTGGCACCGTCGGTGGTCGCGTTCCTCAGCGGTGAGGTGCTCGTGGTCTCCAACCTCGGCGCCGAGGAGGTGCCGCTGGTGCCCGGCCGGCGGGTGCTGCTCAGCTCTGCTCCGCTGCGGTCCAGGTCCGGTGGCGTGCCCATGCTGCCCGCCGGCGAGACCTCCTGGCAGTGGCTCGAGCCGGCGCCCCCACTGCGCGACCCCCGCGCCCGCCGCTGACCACCCCTCCTGGCCCAAGCGCCGCCGGCCCGCCGCCCCGCCGCTGAGATAGATCTTCTGGGGCTGAGATCGACCATCTGCACAGGTCAGCCACGACCATAAGAGCGACCTAAGCGGCGGGCTGTAAGTTTATGTAACGATTACGGCTCCCTGCCTGGGGCGGAGCACCACCGAGCGAAGATGGAGTCGGCGATGCACGGACGCACCAGACTGGCGGACGTCGCCGACGCGGCCGGCGTCAGCACCGCCACGGTCTCACGCGTCCTCAACGGCAAGCCCGAGGTGGCAGCCGATACCCGCGCGGCCGTCCTCGCCGCGCTCGACCAGCTCGGCTACGAGCGACCCGAGCGGCTGCGCTCCCGCTCGGCCGGGCTCATCGGGCTCATCGTCCCCGAGCTGACCAACCCGGTGTTCCCGGCGTTCGCGCAGTCGATCGAGTCGGTGCTCGCCACCCTCGGGTACACCCCGTTGCTCTGCACCCAGTCGCCCGGAGGCACCACCGAGGACCAGTACATCGAGCTGCTCCTCGACCACGACGTCGACGGCATCGTCTTCGTGTCCGGCATGCACGCCGACACGCGCGCCGACGTCACCCGGTACAAGCGGCTGCAGAGCAGCCAGGTGCCGTTCGTGCTCATCAACGGGTACACCGGTGCCGTCGAGGCACCGGCGTTCTCCACCGACGACGTCGGCAGCATGGATCTCGCGGTGCGCCACCTCGTCTCGCAGGGCCACCGGACCCTCGGCCTGGCGCTCGGCCCTGAGCGGTTCGTCCCGGTCGCACGCAAGCACAGCGGCTTCGAGGCCGCCGTCGCCGCCCACCTGCCCGACGGCGTCGGCCACGTCGTCTCGACGCTCTTCACCGCGGAGGGCGGGCAGAGTGCGGCGACGGTGCTCATCGACCAGGGGTGCACCGCGATCATCTGCGGCTCGGACCTCATGGCGCTCGGCGCGATGCGAGCCGCCCGCTCGCTGGGGATGGTGGTGCCCCGCGACCTGTCCGTCATCGGCTTCGACGACTCACCGCTCATCGCCTTCACCGAGCCGCCGCTGACGACGCTGCGCCAGCCGGTCGACGCGATGAGCCGCGCCGCTGTCACGTCTCTCGTCGCAGCGGTCCACGGCGAGTCGGTGCCGGCGCGTGAGCTGCTGTTCGGCACCGAGCTCATCGTCCGCGACTCGACCGCGGCGGCTCCGGGGCGCGGCTGAGCCGTGCCCGCCACCAGCTCGGCCGGCTCGCGCCGTCCTGCCGAGCAGCACTGGACGGCAGCGCCCGAACCGGTGAGACTGTCACGATTCGGTCACGCTGCTTCGAGCACGTAGCGTGCAGACCCAGCCCGCCCATCCGAGAGACTGACTGCCGTGACTCCCAACCCGTCTGCCGAGACCACTGCCAGCGACCGTCACGACGTTGTTCCCCGCGCACGGTTCGAGCTGCACGAGGCGGGGTCGCAGACGAGCTGGTGGCGCGACGCCGTCATCTACCAGGTGTACCCGCGCTCCTTCGCGGACTCCGACGGCGACGGCATCGGGGACCTGCCCGGCATCACCGCCCGGCTGCCCCACCTGGTCGAGCTCGGCGTCGACGCGGTGTGGCTCTCGCCGTTCTACCGCTCACCGCAGAAGGACGCCGGGTACGACGTCGCCGACTACCGCGAGGTCGATCCGCTGTTCGGCGTGCTCGAGGACGCCGACGCCCTCATCGCCCGTGCCCACGAGCTGGGGCTGCGCGTCATCGTCGACCTCGTCCCCAACCACACCTCGGACCAGCACGCCTGGTTCCGGCTGGCGCTCGACGGCGGGCCGGGTGCGGCGGCGCGCGCCCGGTACATCTTCCGGGAGGGCAACGGCGAGTACGGCGAGGAGCCGCCGAACAACTGGCAGTCGGTCTTCGGCGGGCCGGCGTGGACGCGGGTGCGCTCCCGTGACGACGCCGGCGGCCGGGCCTGGGAGCACGACGGCCAGTGGTACCTGCACCTGTTCGACGCCAGCCAGCCCGACCTCAACTGGAACTCCCGGGCGGTCCGGGAAGAGTTCCGCAGCGTGCTGCGGTTCTGGCTGGATCGCGGCGTCGACGGCTTCCGGGTGGACGTCGCCCACGGCTTGGTCAAGGCCGCCGGGCTGCCCGACTGGTCCGGGCAGGTGCGGATGGTCGAGGGTGACTCCACCGTCGACGACGTGCCGACCGACCCCACCGAGCCGCTGCCCGCGCTCGACACCGACGATGCTGGCGACGGCCGCAACCCGATGTTCGACCAGGACGGCGTCCACGAGATCTACCGCGAGTGGCGCAGCGTCCTCGAGGAGTACGACGGCGACCGCGTCCTCGTCGCCGAGGCCTGGGTGGAGCCGGCCGACCGGCTCGCGCGCTACGTGCGCCCCGACGAGATGCACCAGGCCTTCAACTTCGAGTACCTCGTGACCACGTGGGACGCCCCTGCGCTGCGGGCCATCATTCGGCGCTCCTTCGCCGCCAACGACGCCGTGCGCGCCCCCACCACCTGGGTGCTGTCCAACCACGACGTCGTGCGCCACGCCTCGCGACTCGGTCTCGCCGCCACGGGCAAGGGACCCAACGGGATCGGCGCCGAGGACCCGCAGCCCGACGCCGAGCTCGGCCTGCGCCGCGCCCGCGCAGCCACGCTCCTCATGCTCGGCCTGCCCGGCAGCGCCTACCTGTACCAGGGTGAGGAGCTCGGGCTGCCCGAGCACACCACGCTGGACGACTCCCTCCGGCAGGACCCCGCCTGGTGGCGCACCGGCCATGCCGAGAAGGGCCGCGACGGCTGCCGCGTCCCACTCCCCTGGGAGGCCGGCAAGCCCGCGCTGGGCTTCTCCCCCACCGGCCGCACGTGGCTGCCGCAACCGGCGTCCTGGGCCTCGCTCGCCGCCGACGTCCAGCGCGGCCAGGACGACTCGACCCTCGAGCTCTACCGCGAGGCGCTGCGGCTTAGGCGTGAGCTGCAGCTGGGGCACGGCGGCCTCGCGCTGCTGCCGCAGCTGGCCGACAACCCGCACGTCATCGGGCTGCGCAATGCGGCCGCGCCGTCGTCCAACGGCACCGCACGACGACCCGACGTCATCGTTCTCGCGAACCTCGGCCCGGAGCCGGTCACCGTGCCGGTGACACGGTCGCAGGTGCTGCTCACCAGCGTGCCAGTGGTGCTGCCACGACCCGGCGGCAGCCACCTCCTGCTGCCGCCAGACACCGCCGTGTGGGCTCGCGCCTCGCACTGACCCGCCCGGCGCAGCAGCTGCGCCGTCGGAAAATTCCCTGGTGCCACGACCTCGGCGGAGAGTACTTTCGTGCCGCCCCCACGGGCATCGGCCGGCCGCCGAGCCCGCCGCCCGCAGGCCGATGAGTCGCGAGCCCGGCGACGGTCCATACCTGACGGACCGTCCCGCGCGGCCAACCTCACGACCAGTCCGCACCACCTAGGGAGCCAGACATGTCGACAGACCCCGCCATCCACGCCGAGGGGCTCGTCAAACGATTCGGCGAGACCACCGCCGTCGACGGCGTCGACCTCGCGGTCCCCGCCGGCACCGTCTTCGGACTGCTCGGCCCCAACGGCGCCGGTAAGACGACCGTCGTCCGGATGCTCGCCACACTGCTGCGACCCGACGGCGGCACCGCCCGGGTGCTCGGCCACGACATCCTCACCGACGCCGACGCCGTCCGCACCAACGTCGGCCTCACCGGCCAGTACGCGTCGGTGGACGAGGACCTCACCGGCGCCGAGAACCTCGTCATCCTCGCCCGTCTCTACGGCTTCTCGCCGGCGCGCGCCCGGCGCCGCGCCGCCGACCTGCTCGCCGCCTTCGACCTCAGCGACGCCGCCGGCAAGCAGGTGAAGACCTACTCCGGCGGCATGCGCCGCCGGGCGGACCTTGCCGCTTCGCTGGTGATGAGTCCCCGGGTGCTGTTCCTCGACGAGCCGACCACCGGCCTCGACCCGCGCAGCCGCAACCAGGTGTGGGACATCGTCCGGCTGCTCGTCTCCCAGGGCACGACCGTGCTGCTGACCACCCAGTACCTCGACGAGGCCGACCAGCTCGCCGACCGCATCGCGGTCATCGACCACGGCCAGATCATCGCCGAGGGCACGGCGCCGCAGCTCAAGGCCTCCGTCGGGACCGGCACCGTCACCCTGCGGGTGGCCGAGCCCGGCCAGCGGGACGCAGCAGCGACGATCCTGCGCGACACCCTCGGCCCCGAGGTGACCACGCTGTCGGACGCCATGGGGCTCACCGCCCGGGTGCCCGAGCACGCCGCGGACGCCCCGGCCCGGGCGCTCACCGCGCTGCACGCCGCCGGGATCGACGTCCCGGAGTTCAGCCTCGGCCAGCCCAGCCTCGACGAGGTCTTCCTCGCCCTCACGGGCAACCCGCCCGAGAGCGACGACGCCAGCACCACCGAACCGATCGAGGAGGCCGCCCGATGAGAACTCTCGACATCGGCGCCAACACCGCCCTGCGCGATGCCATCGCCGTCCCCGACCGCCCGTCGCGGGTCTCGGCCGTCGCCGCCACGCTCACCTTCGCCCACCGTGCGCTGCTGAAGATCAAGCACGTCCCCGAGCAGCTGTTCGACGTGACGCTCTCGCCCATCATCTTCACCCTGATGTTCACCTACCTGTTCGGCGGCGCGCTGGCCGGCGACACCCGCAGCTACCTGCAGTTCCTGCTGCCCGGGATCATCGTGCAGACGGTGCTGATCGTCACCGTCTACACCGGCTTCACGCTCAACACCGACATCACCAAGGGCGTCTTCGACCGGTTCCGGGCGCTGCCCATCTGGCGGCCCGCGCCGATCGTCGGCGCACTGCTCGGTGACACCGTGCGCTACACCATCGCCTGCTGCGTGGCGCTGGCGCTCGGCCTGGTGCTGGGCTTCCGGCCGGCCGGCGGCGTCGTCGGCGTCGTCCTCGCGGTGGCGCTGCTGCTGGTGTTCGCGTTCGCGCTCAGCTGGATCTTCACCATCCTCGGCCTGCTGATGCGCAGCCCGAACGCGGTCATGGGCGTCTCGATGCTCATCCTCATGCCGCTGACCTTCGCGTCGAACATCTTCGTCGACCCCTCGACGATGCCCTCCGGGCTGCAGGCCTGGGTGGAGATCAACCCGGTCTCCCACCTGGTCACCGCGGTGCGCGGGCTCATGGGTGGCACCGCGACCTTCTCCGACGTCGCCTGGGTGCTCATTGCCGCCGCGGCGCTCACCGCGGTCTTCGCGCCGATCACCATGCGCGTCTACCGCACCCGCAACTGAGCGGGGCGGAACCCGGGGCCCGGGCGGCCCCGGGCGCCCGGGTCAGCCTCCGGAGATCGACAGCTCGGCCTGCGTGAGCAGCTCGCGCAGGCGGTCATCGATATCCTGGGTCTCCAGCCAGGCGTCGGGCAGCCGGGGGGTCTTCGGGGTGCCGGCCCGGCCGCGGGGCCCCTCGGCTCCCGGCCCGGGGTAGGGCTGGGCCAGGTCGAGGGCGCCGAGCCGCTCGTCCAGCTCGGCCAGCGAGCTCACCAGGCCGAGCGCGGCGCGTGCCTCACCGCCGACGACGTAGCCCTTGAGGTACCAGGCCATGTGCTTGCGCAGCTCGCGCAGCGCCTTGGTCTCGTTCTCGAAGTGCTCGATCATCAGCTCGGCGTGCCGGCGGACAGCAGCGGCGACGTCGGTCAGCCCGGGGCGCACCCGCAGCTCGGAGCCGGCAAACCCGGAGACGAGGTCGGTGAACAGCCACGGCCGTCCCTGGCAGCCGCGTCCGACGACGACGCCGTCGCAGCCGGTCTCCTCGACCATCGCCAGTGCGTCCTCGGCCGACCAGATGTCGCCGTTGCCCAGCACCGGGATCGTCGTCACGGCGTCCTTGAGCCGGGCGATCGACTCCCAGCGCGCGCTGCCCGAGTAGTGCTGCGAGGCGGTGCGGGCGTGCAGCGCGACGGCGGCGATGCCGGCCCGCTCGGCGGTGCGACCGGCGTCGAGGTAGGTGAGGTGGTCGTCGTCGATGCCCATCCGCATCTTCACCGTCACCGGCACCTCGTGGTCGCGGTGCCGGGAGGCCTCCCTCGCGGCATCGACCGCGCCGGTGACGATCGCGTCGAACAGGTCCCGCTTCCACGGCAGCGCCGCACCGCCGCCCTTGCGGGTGACCTTGGGGACGGGGCAGCCAAAGTTGAGGTCGATGTGGTCGGCGCGGTCCTCGGCGACGAGGATGCGGACGGCGGCGGCGATCGTGGCCGGGTCGACGCCGTAGAGCTGGACGCTGCGGACCGGCTCGTCGGGGTCAGCGGTCACCATCCGCATCGTCTCCGGGGCACGCTCGACCAGCGCCCGGGAGGTGACCATCTCGGTGACGTACAGGCCGGCCGGCGCATGGCGCCCGGGCCGTGCGGTGGCGCGGGCGTCGTCGTCGAGCGCATCCAGGCCGGCCTCGCGGCAGAGCTTGCGGAACGGCGGGTTGGTGACGCCCGCCATCGGTGCCAGCACCACCGGGCTGCCCACCGTGACCGGGCCGATCCGCAACTCGTCCATGAGGTCATTGTCCCCCGGCGGGTCGCCGCCGGTCGACCCGCTGCGACGGAGGTGTGCGCCACAGCACTGGGCTGTGGCCCCGCCCCGGCCCTCCGCCCGGCTCGCCCCTTCCGCTCAGATACCCCCTGACCGGATGGGCGAGCACTGATCGAGATGTACGAGTCGAGCGAGTCAGAGCGTCAGGCGGCCGGGGCCGGATCCCGGTGGCGGCCCTCGGGCAGCTCGGCGCGGCCGGCGGAGGTGCGCACGAGCGCGGCGGCGATCGCGGTGGTCACCGGGATCGCCGTCACCAGCCCGATGGAGGAGACCAGGGTGCGCACGATCTCCTCGGCGATCTCGCCGGACATCAGCGTGTCGATGAACGCGCGGTCCATCGCGGCGGCCATGAGGAGCAGGGGCAGCGCGGTCCCCACGTAGGCGAAGGTGAGGGTGTAGACGGTCGAGGCGATGTGGTCGCGCCCGATCCGCATCCCCCGCAGCCACAGCCGACGGCGCGGCATCGCGTGGTCCGCCGCGTGCAGCTCCCACACCGCCGACGCCTGGGTGATCGTCACGTCGTTGAGCGCGCCGAGCCCGGCGATGACGATCCCGCACAGCAGCAGGTCCTGCAGCCGCAGCCCAGGGAAGGTGCCGCCCAGCAGCAGCGCGGTGTCCGACGTCGTCCCGGTGAGGTTCGCCGCCCGCGTCCCCCACGTGGCCAGGCCGGTCGTCACGGCCAGCCCGGCGAAGGTGCCGAGCAGCGCCGTCGTCGTGCGGATCGAGATGCCGTGCGCGAGGTAGACCGCGAAGAACATCATCGCGCTCGACCCCACCAGCGCCACCGCGAGGGGCGGTGCGCCGAGCATGAGCGCGGGGAGCATGAAGGTCACGACGACGGCGAGCGAGGCCCCCAGCCCCGCGATGGCCCCCAGCCCGCGCCAGCGGGCGACGAGGAGTACGACGACGACGTACAGCACCGCGAGCCAGGCGATCGGCACGGTGCGCTGGAAGTCCCAGAACACGTAGGGGCTTCCGGACGCCAACGCCTGCGGGGTGAACAGCAGGCGCACGGTGTCGCCCACGCTCGCGCCGTTCGCCAGGATCTCCGGCGGCACGTGGATCGGGACGACCTGCCCTTCGCCGGTGCCGGTGAGCAGCTCGGCGCGGACCTCCTCCCCGGTGACGTCGGTGATCTCGACGATCCGGGCGGACTCGATGCTCATGCCCTCGCCGATCAGCGGCAGCGAGCCCACGGGGCTCTCGCCCCGCGGCCACAGCGCGACGAGGCCGGCGAGGGTCGCCAGCAGCAGAGGCACGACAATCGCGGTGAGGATGATCCGCGCTCGTCGTGCCTCTGCCGGGCGAAGCTCGGCGCCGCCGTCGACGTGAGTGTGCGCCATGCCCTCGGTGCTCAGGCGCCCAGGAGCCGCTGCGCCAGGTAGCCGCTCACCTGGGTGAGACCGATCCGCTCCTGGTTCATGGTGTCGCGGTCGCGCACCGTGACGGCCTGGTCGTCGAGGGTGTCGAAGTCGACCGTGATGCAGTACGGCGTGCCGATCTCGTCCTGGCGACGGTAGCGACGGCCGACCGCACCGGCGTCGTCGAAGTCGACGTTCCAGTTCTTGCGCAGCTCCGCGGCGAGGTCACGGGCCACCGGGGAGAGCTTCTCGTTGCGCGACAGTGGCAGCACCGCTGCCTTGACCGGCGCGAGTCGCGGGTCGAGCTTGAGCACGGTGCGCTTGTCCACCCCGCCCTTGGTGTTGGGGGCCTCGTCCTCGGTGTAGGCCTCGACGAGGAACGCCATCAGCGAACGCGTCAGCCCCGCCGACGGCTCGATGACGTAGGGCACCCAGCGCTCGTTCTTGGCCTGGTCGAAGTAGGACAGGTCCTGGCCGGAGTGCTCGCTGTGCGCCTTGAGGTCGAAGTCGGTGCGGTTGGCGATGCCCTCGAGCTCGCCCCACTCGCTGCCGGCGAACTGGAAGCGGTACTCGATGTCCACCGTGCGGGTGGAGTAGTGCGAGCGCTTCTCAGCCGGGTGCTCGTAGTGCCGCAGGTTGTCCCGGGCGATGCCGAGGTCGGTGTACCAGGCGGTTCGCTGGTCGATCCAGTACTGGTGCCACTCCTCATCGGTGCCGGGCTCGACGAAGAACTCCATCTCCATCTGCTCGAACTCCCGGGTGCGGAAGATGAAGTTGCCCGGGGTGATCTCGTTGCGGAAGGACTTGCCGACCTGGCCGATGCCGAACGGCGGCTTCTTGCGTGCCGAGCTCATGACGTTGGCGAAGTTGACGAAGATGCCCTGCGCGGTCTCCGGGCGCAGGTAGGCCATACCGGACTCGTCCTCGACGGGACCGAGGTAGGTCTTGAGCATCATGTTGAAGTCACGCGGCTCGGTCCACTCGCCGCGGGTGCCGCACGAGGGGCAGGGGATCTCCGCCAGACCACCTTCTGGGGCGCGGCCCTTCTTCTCCTCGAACTCCTCCATCATCTGGTCGGCGCGGTAGCGCTTGTGGCAGGAGAGGCACTCCGTCAGCGGGTCGGAGAACACCCCGACGTGCCCGGAGGCGACCCATACCTGGCGGGGCAGCACGATCGAGGAGTCCAGTCCGACGACGTCGTCGCGGGAGGTCACCATGTGGCGCCACCACTGGCGCTTGATGTTCTCCTTGAGCTCGACACCCAGCGGACCGTAGTCCCAGGCGGAGCGGGTACCGCCGTAGATCTCCCCGGCGGGGAACACGAAACCGCGCCGCTTGGCGAGGTTGATGACAGAGTCCAGGCGAGTAGGCGCAGCGGCCATGAACATCACTCCAGTCTTGACAGATCCGCACCTGGCTGGTGCGGACGACTCCCGGGACCGGTCCGGTCCGGGCTGCACCGTGCCGGTGGTTCCGGACGGGCAACGGCCTACGGTACCGCCGGGCGGCCGAACTGCCACGTCCGGCCCACCGCGTCGCCGGGCTCGCTGCGGACCGCCGCGTACAGCAACACGTCCCGGCGCTGCCCGTCAATCGTCTGGTGGCTGCGCAGCAGTCCTTCACGGACGTAGCCGGCACGCTCGGCGGTCCGTGTGGACGCGGTGTTCCACGGCTCGATGTACAGCGAGATCCGGAACAGTCCCGGCACCGTCCAGCCGAACCGGGTCAGCGCCGTCAAGGCGTCGGCGGCGACCCCGCGCCCGCGGGCCGACGGGCCGACGGTGCCACCGAGTAGCCGGCAGTACCTCGACCGTCCGCCAGCTCCCAGAGCCACAGCCCGCAGTGACCGATCGCCGTGCCGGCTGCGAGGTCGGCGATCGCGAAGGAGAAGCCGGCACCCGCACGATGCCGACCCTCCTGCCGATGCACCCATGCCAGTGCCTGGTCACCGGTGGCGTTCGCCGGAAGCGAGGCGACCGTGGGCACGTACGGATCCGTCGAGAGCTCCTGAGCCATGGCCACGTCCGACGCGCTCACCCGACGGAGCACGACGCCGCCGTGCGCGGGCGCCGTGACCGGCCACGGTGGCAGGGACGGTGAGTAGGCCATCGGGCCAGTATCTGCGCTGACCCGCATCAGCGCTGACTCGCGGCGTCGGCGTCGGCGTCGACCGGACGGGCGAGGTAGTGGTCGAGGAGTGCGGGGCCGAGCACGGCCGCGTCGTCCGGACTCACGTCCGCGAGCTGAAGGGCGATGCCGTCGATGACGGCGTGGAGGATCGCTGCTTCATAGTCCTCGGCAGGTTCGGCGCCCGACCCCTCGCCCCCGGCCGCGAGCCGTCTCACACCGACGATGCGCTGGTACAGCTCGCGAAGTCGCGCCGAGGTGCGCGCCCGGAGCTCGGCCAGGTCGGGATCGGTCTCGGCATGGACGGAGAACGCGAGCCAGACGCTGAACTCCCGGCGCCGCACCGCATCCAGCGGGAGCAGCTCGAGCAGGATCGCCCGTGTCCACTTGTGCGGCGGCCCCGAGCGCGGCATGGCGGCGATGCGCTGCTCGACCTGGCCGGCCATCTCCTCCATGGCGTACCGCACCATCTCGGCGCGGGTGGGGAAGTGGTGCTGGACGGTCCCGCCGCTCAGCCCCGCCTCGGCGGCCACCGCCCGGACACTGACCCCGGCCATGCCGTCGCGGGCCACCGTGCGCCACAGCGCCTCGACCACCCGGCGTCGACCATTTCCCATTGCGCGCTCCACAGCACCTACCTTACAGTCGTACGAGACGCCCATACAACTGCAAGGGAGCGACCGATGGAGCCCGTCACCGTGCCCGAGACCAGCCCGCGCACCACAGCCACCCGACCCACCACGCCCACCAGGCCCCACCAGCGCCGCCTCGCGGCACTGTGGTCGGCGGCGGTGGGTGCGCTGGCGCTCCACAACACCGAGGAGTGGCTGCTCGACATGACCGGCTGGATCGCCGACCACCCCTGGCTGCCGGGCCGCTCCCTCCACGGGGACCAGGCCCAGTACGCCGTGGCGCTCATCATCATCACGGTGGCCGCGCTCGTGACCGCGGTCGTCGCGGTCACGGCCCGGGCGGACTGGAGCGCCGAGGTACTGGTCTGCGTCGCCTACGCGCTGATGATCAACGCTGCCAGCCATCTCGTGGTGAGCGTGGCGTCGTGGAGCCTGATGCCCGGTGCGATCAGCGGAACCCTCGTCCTGCTCCCGCTCGGGCTGGCCATCGTGCGGGCGCTGCCACCGGTGCCCTGGACGGTCTCGGCGGTGGTGACGACGGCGATCGCCGCACTGGCGATCATGGTCGGCTCGCTCGCGCTCGCGGCTGCCCTCGTAGCGATCACCTGAGCCGGCCGGCCGGCCACGCACCACAGACATCCCACGGAAGGCAGTCCGATGACCGACGCGAAGACACCGGCGCCCCTCGCCCGGCAGCAACGACCGCCCTCACTCATCGGTCCCGAGCTCTTCCCGGAGTATGTGCGGCTCCTCAAGGCCCTCGGCGCCGTCGCACTCCCCCTGACGGTCGTCCTGCTGCTCGTGGACCGGGCGTCCGAGCCGGCCGGCGAACCCGTCGGGACCATCGTGCTGGACATCGCTCTCGTCCTGTTCACGGTCGGGGTGCAGCTCGCGTTCTGGACCACGCTCGTGTTCGCGGTCGTCGACCGCTCACGGCCGGCGGCCGGACGGGGGCGCCCATCGGTGGTCGCACCGACCGACCGGGCATCCTCCGTGGCGCCGGCGGCACCGATCGGGCTCCCGGGCACCGTCGCGTCCGTCGCCTGCCACCTGGCGCTGATCGCCGTCGTCGTCTGGCAGCTCGGTGGCGTCGCGGTCGGCGGGGCGCAGATCCAGGTGCTCAACCCCGAGCTGGCACCAGCCTGGCAGGCGACCCTCGTGGGCCTCCTCATCGTCGACGTCGTCCGAACGCTGGCCGTCTGGCGGGTCGGACGGTGGACACCGTCCCTCGCCGCGGCCAACGTCCTCGTCAACGTCGCCGGGACGACGGCGATCCTGTGGCTGCTGCTGCCCGGCGACCTTCTCGTGAGCGACCTGCCCCAGCAGCTGGCGGGCATCCTCGACGGGAACACCGACTGGACGGTGCCCACGGGCCTCCTCGCGGCCGCCGTCGTCGTCCTCGCGACCTGGGACAGCACCACGGGGGTGCGCCAGGCACGGCGGATGTGGCGAACGACATAGGCGCTGGCCACCCAAGCCAGTTGACAACAGTTCTCATCAGTCCTGAGAATGCCTCTCATGA
This sequence comes from Georgenia sunbinii, assembly GCF_036421875.1. Lineage (NCBI taxonomy): Bacteria > Bacillati > Actinomycetota > Actinomycetes > Allobogoriellales > Allobogoriellaceae > Georgenia > Georgenia sunbinii. The sequence goes on from NZ_JAZGOL010000001.1 coordinate 751,244, forward strand.
CACTCTCTCCGCGCGCTCGCCTGGGCGCTGCCCTTGCCGGCCTCGCACTCCTGCTGGCGGGCTGCGGCACTGCCGACGGTGAGAGCGGCGGCGACGAGTCCGGCCTCGAGGTGCTCGCCAGCTTCTACCCGCTGCAGTACCTCGCTGACCGGGTCGGCGGCGACCGCGTGTCGGTGACGACGCTGACGCCGCCGAACGTCGACCCGCACAACCTCGAGGTCTCCCCGCGGACGGTCAGCACCCTGGAGAGCGCCGAGCTCGTCGTCTACCTGTCGGGCTTCCAGCCCGCCGTCGACGAGGCCGTCGAGCTCACCGGCGTCACCGCCTTCGACGCCGCCGAGCACGCGAACCTCCTCACCCCGGACGCGCACGACCACGCGGACGACGACCACGGGCACGACGACCACGCCCACGGCCCGCAGGACCCTCACTTCTGGCTCGACCCCATCCGGATGGCCGAGGTCACCGACGCGCTGGCCGCCACCCTGGCCGAGACCGACCCGGACGGCGCCGAGACCTACCGCGCCAACGCCGCCGAGCTGACCGCGGAGCTCGCCACGCTGGACGAGGAGTACCGCAGCGCGGTCGGGCAGTGCGAGCAGGACACGATCGTCGTCGCCCATGAGGCCTACGGCTACCTGGGGGCTGCCTACGGCCTTCACCAGGAGGGGCTGTCCGGCATCGACCCCGACGCCGAGCCCTCGCCGGCGCGGCTGGCCGAGATCAGCGCGGTCCTCGAGGAGACCGGCGGCACCACCATCTTCACCGAGGCGCTCATCAGCTCCACGGTCTCCGAGGCACTGGCCGCGGACCTCGGCGTCACCACCGCCGTCCTCGACCCGCTGGAGAACCAGCAGGGCGCGGGCGCGGACTACCTCGACGTCATGCGCGCCAACCTCGCCGCCCTCCAGGACGCGCTGGGCTGCCGATGAGCGCGCCGCACCGCAGTGCGGCCGTCGGGCCCCCGGTCCAGGTCCGCGGCCTGAGCGTCAGCTACGGCCAGTCCCGCATCCTCCAGAGCGTGGACCTCGAGGTCGGTCCCGGCGAGATGGTGGCGATCCTCGGGGCCAACGGCTCGGGGAAGTCGACGCTCGTCAAGGCCCTGGTGACGGTCGCCCCCGCGACCGCCGGCAGCGTGGAGCTGTTCGGCGTCGACGTCCACCGCCACCACCACCGGGTGCCGTGGCGGCGCGTCGGCTACGCCCCGCAGCGGGTCGGAGCGACGTCCGGCACACCGGCGACCGCGCTCGAGGTCGTCAGCTCCGGGCTGCTCGACAACCGCCGGCTGCGCCCGCCCCGCGGCTGGCGGGACCTGGCAATACAGGCGCTGGACGAGGTCGGCCTGGCCGACCGCGCGGGCGAGGCCGTCCACGTGTTCTCCGGCGGGCAGCAGCAGCGAGTCCTCATCGCCCGCGCCATCGTCCGCCGCCCCGACCTCCTCATCCTCGACGAGCCGCTCGCCGGGATCGACCAGCACTCCAAGGAGGCGCTCGCGGCCACCCTCACCGGGCTGCGCGAGCGCGGCACCACGGTGCTCGTCGTGCTCCACGAGCTCGGCACCCTCGACCGTCTGCTGCACCGCGCGATCGTCCTCCGCCACGGGCGCGTCGTCCACGACGGCGCCCCGCCGCCACCGGCCCCCGGGCACGACCACCCCGACCACGAGCACATCCACGCGCACAGCGACGACGGCCCGATCGACCCGCGCGACCCCGAGCTGAGGGTGGAGCTGTGATCGGCGCACTGGACCTGGGCGCGATGCTCAGCAGCCCCCTCATGCAGCGGGCCCTCATCGCCGCCGTCCTCGTCGGGCTGGCGGCGCCCGTGATGGGTACCTACCTCGTGCAGCGCCGGCTGGCCCTGCTCGGTGACGGCATCGGCCACATGGCGCTCACCGGGGTGGCCGTCGGCTGGCTGGTCGGCGGCGCGATGAGCCTCACGCCGCACGACGCGCTCGCCGTGCCGGGCGCCGTCGTCGCGTCGGTCATCGGCGCCGTCCTCATCGAGGTGGTGCGCGAACGTGGCAAGACCAGCGGCGACGTCGCGCTGGCGCTGCTGTTCTACGGCGGGATCGCCGGCGGCGTGCTGCTCATCGGGCTCGCCGGCGGCACCACCGCCAACCTCACCGGCTACCTGTTCGGCTCCATCGCCACCGTGACGACGACCGACCTCTGGCTGACGGCGGGGCTCGCCGTCGTCGTCCTCGGGGTGGGGCTCGGGCTCCGTCCGGCGCTCTTCGTGCTCTCCCACGACGAGGAGTTCGCCCGTGCCAGCGGGTTGCCGGTCCGGCTGCTCAACATCACGGTCGCGGTGATGGCGGCGCTGACCGTCTCGGTCGCGATGCGGGTGGTCGGCGTGCTGCTCGTGTCGGCGGTGATGATCGTGCCGGTCGCCGCCTCCCAGCTCATCACCCGGTCGTTCCGCGCGACGATGACGCTGGCGATGGTCATCGGGGTCACCGTCTCGGTCAGCGGCCTGACGATCACCTATGCCTACCCGCTCTCCCCCGGCGCGACCATCGTCGTCCTGGCCATCGCGGTGTACGTCGTAGTATCGATCGTCAGCCCGCTGTTCGCGCGGTCGCGACCCGTCGCCGACCCGCACCCGGACATGCAGGACGACGTCAACCTTCGCGAGGAGTCATGAGGCAGCAACGCATGACGCGCCAGCGCACCGCCGTCAGCGACCTGCTCGCACGCACCGACGACTTCCGCAGCGCCCAGCAGATCCACCACATGCTCCGCGACGACGGCGACTCGGTGGCGCTGGCCACCGTCTACCGGACGCTGCAGACCATGGTGGACTCCGGCGAGATCGACATGCTGCGCGCCGACGACGGCGAGTCGCTCTACCGCCGCTGCGAGACCACCAAGCACCACCACCACCTCGTGTGCCGGGTGTGCGGCACCGCGGTGGAGATCAGCGGCGTGGCCGTCGAGGCGTGGGCCGAGGACATGGCCTTGCGGCACGGGTTCACCGCCGTCGAGCACGTGCTCGACCTGTTCGGCCTGTGCCCGGCGTGCTCGGCCGACGCCCCCGACCGCGACCCCAGTGCCTGACTTCCTCACCGGTCTGCCGTTCTGGGTGGTCTTCGGCTTCCTGTTCCTCGGGGCGATGCTGCGCGGCCAGGGCACCTACTGGATCGGGCGGATCGCCACCGAGCAGACGCTGCGCCGCACCCACCCGACGGGTGGTTGGCAGCTGCGCGCGCACCGCGCCCTCAGCAGCCAGGGCACCCAGGCCGGCGTCGCGGCGATCCGCCGGTGGGGGCTGGCGATCGTGCCGATCGCCTACCTCACGGTCGGCTTCCAGACCATGGTGATGGCCGGTGCGGGGGTGCTGCGGATCGCCTGGCCGCTGTTCACGCTGGCCCAGCTGCCCGGGGCGATCGCCTGGGCGGCGATCTACTCCACGGTCGGCTTCGCCATCTGGAACGCCGCGCTCGCCGCCGCCGCCGGCTCCCCCGCCGGCATCATCGCGCTGGTGGTACTGGCCGCGGTCGTCGCCGCCGTCATCATCCGCCACCGCCGACACCGCCGCAGGCCCCGCGCCTAGCGCTTCCCTCCCTCCCCAGGCCCGCCCGCCCTGGACGCCACCAGGCGGCTGACGGCGGGCTTAGGTGGTGCCGGGGATGTCCACCGCGCCGCCGTAGCGGCGGTCGCGGGAGGCGTAGATCTCGACCGCGCGCCACAGGCTGCGGCGGTCGACGTCGGGCCAGTGCTCCTCGAGGAACACCATCTCGGCGTAGGCGGACTGCCACAGCAGGAAGTTCGACGTGCGCTGCTCCCCCGAGGTCCGCAGGAAGAGGTCGACGTCGGGCATGTCCGGCTCGTCGAGGTAGCGGGCGACCGTCCGCTCGGTGACTCGCTCCGGATCGAGCCGGCCGGCGGCGACCTCACGGGCGATCTGCCGCGCGGCGTCGGCGATCTCGGCCCGCCCGCCGTAGTTGACGCACATCGTCAGCGTGCAGACGTCGTTGTCGAAGGTGAGCCGCTCGGCCTCCTCGAGCTCGTTGACCACCGAGCGCCACAGCCGTGGTCGGCGCCCCGCCCACCGCACCCGCACGCCCCACTCGTTCATGACGTCACGGCGGCGGCGCAGCACGTCGCGGTTGAACCCCATGAGGAAGCGGACCTCCTCGGGCGACCGCTTCCAGTTCTCGGTGGAGAAGGCGTACGCCGACACGTGCGTGACACCGATCTCGATCGCGCCGGCGACGACGTCGAGCAGGCTCGCCTCGCCGGCCCGGTGCCCCTCGACACGCGCCAGCCCCCGGGCGTTGGCCCACCGGCCGTTGCCGTCCATGACGATCGCGACATGCTTGGGGACGAACCGCGCGTCGATCTGCGGCACCTGGGCGCCGGAGGGGTGCGGCGGCGGCGGGACCGGGCGACTCACACCCGCTCCACGTGCCGCAGCGACCGCAGCTGGCGCTCGAGGTGGTACTGCAGGTGGGCGGCGACGAGGCCGGACGCCTCCTGCCGGCTGCGCTCCGGGGCTGCCTCGGCCGCGGGCCAGTCGCCCGACAGCAGCGCGCCGAGCAGCTCGAGGGTCTCCCAGGCGGGGGCGGAGGACCCGGGCGGCCGGCAGCGCTGGCACATCGCGCCGCCCTGGGCGACGTGGAACGCGGTGTGCGGGCCGGGCCGCCCGCACTGCGCGCAGCTGTCGAAGCTCGGCGCCCAGCCGGCGACCGCCAGCGACCGCAGCAGGTAGGAGTCGAGCACCAGCGTCGCGGGGTGACGGCGGGTGGCCAACGAGTGCAGCGCGCCGACGAGGAGCAGGAACTGCTGCGGCGCGGGCTCGCCCTCGATCTCGGTGAGCCGCTCCGCGGTCTCCACCATGACCGTGCCTGTCGTGTACAGCGAGTAGTCGAGCCCGAGCTTGCGCCCGTAGGACGCCTGGCTCTCCACCTGGGTGATGATGTCCAGGCTGCGCCCGATGTGCAGCTGGACGTCGATCAGCGAGAACGGCTCGAGCCGCGCCCCGAACTTCGAGGACGTACGGCGCACGCCCTTGGCCACCGCGCGCACCTGACCGTGGGCGCGCGTGAGCAGCGTGATGATGCGGTCTGCCTCACCGAGCTTGTGGGTGCGCAGCACCACGGCCTCGTCCCGGTAGAGCTTCACCCCGGTATTGTCCCCCAGCGCGCCGCCGATGGCCGCCTCGACACGGTTCGTCCCGACGTCGACAATCCTGCTGTCGCTGACAAGTCTGCTGTCGGCGCCAATCCTGCTGTCGCTGACAAGTCTGCTGTCGGCGCGGAGGAGAGGGGCGGGCGCTAGGGGCGGGTGCGGAAGCTGTGGGTCATGAGGCTGAGCTCGGCCATCAGCTCGGGCTGCAGCTCCATGTACTTCGAGGTCATCGTCACCTCGAAGATCGAGCTGGTGCCGTTCGGGAAGAGCGTCGTCACCAGCTGGACGGTGGTGCCCACCCGCCGCTTGAGCCGCGAGATCTCGTTGCGTAGCACGAGCTGCCCCGCGGGCACCTTGACGATCGACTGCTCGCGGTGCTGGAAGACCCGGTCGGTGTCCGGGTCCGCCGACTCGAGGTCGTCGAGGTGCCGGCGGGCGTTGAGCGCCTTGCCGCCGGACAGCGGGCGCAGCCAGTGAGTCATCCGCATGCTCGCCGAGACCGTGCCGGTGGCGGGTTCTGCCGCGCGCAGCCCCACCTGCCGCACGTCGCCATGAACGAGCGCGACCTCCTTCTCGACGACGGCGATCCGCCGGGCCAGGCTGCGCGCAGCACGCGCCGTCGTGGTCGCTGTGTCGGCCAGCTCAGCGGCAGTGACCTCCCCCGGCTCCCAGAAGACCCAACCCTCCGGGACGTCCATCTGCCAGTCGGCGGCGGCGTCCTCCGCCGGCGCCTTGCCATCGGCGTTGACAATCCCGCTCTCGGCGACGATCCCGCTCTCGGCAGTGTCGCGGTGGGGAGGCTTACGGCGTCGTGGCATCAATTCCTCCTCCTACCTCAGCGCGCGGTTGACCGCGGAGATGATCGCCTGGAAGGACGCCGTCGTGATCGACGGGTCGATCCCCACGCCCCACAGCACCTGGCCGTCGACCTCGCACTCGACGTAGGCGGCGGCGCTCGCGTCGCCACCGGTCGACAGCGCGTGCTCGGCGTAGTCGAGCACGTCGACCGACACGCCCAGCTGCCGCAGCGCGGCGGTGAACGCGTCGACGGGACCGTTGCCGGTGGACTCGAGCAGGTGCTCGGTGCCGTTCTCGGCGAGCGTGACGCTCAGCGAGGACACCTCGTCGCCACCGCCGGAGGTCAGCGTCGTGCCCCGCAGCGCGTAGCGGCCCCACCGCTCGAGGTCGGAGCCCTCGGCGACGGGCAGGTACTCGTCGTTGAAGATGTTCCACAGCCGCTCGGCGCTGATCTCCCCGCCGTAGGCGTCGGTGTAGCGCTGGACGATCCCGGAGAACTCGATCTGCAGCCGGCGCGGCAGGTCCAGCGCCCGCGTGCTCGACAGCAGGTAGGCCACCCCGCCCTTGCCGGACTGGGAGTTGACCCGCACGACCGCCTCGTAGTTGCGGCCGACGTCGAACGGGTCCACCGGCAGGTACGGCACGTCCCACGGCACCGCGGTGGCGTCGCCGCCGGCTGCCGCCACCCGCTCCTCGCGCGACGTCAGGCCCTTCTTGATGGCGTCCTGGTGGGAGCCGGAGAAGGCGGTGTAGACGAGGTCACCGCCGTAGGGGTGGCGGGGGTGGACGTCCATCTGGGTGCACTGCTCGACGGTGCGCCGGATGTGGTCGATGTCGGAGAAGTCGATCTGCGGGTCGATGCCCTGGCTGAACAGGTTGAGGCCCAGCGTGACGAGGTCGACGTTCCCGGTGCGCTCGCCGTGGCCGAACAGGCAGCCCTCCACCCGGTCGGCGCCGGCGAGCACCGCCAGCTCGGCGGAGGCGACCCCGGTGCCGCGGTCGTTGTGCGGGTGCACCGACAGCGCGATGAACTCCCGCCGCGACAGGTTGCGGCTCATCCACTCGATCTGGTCGGCGTAGACGTTAGGGGTGATCCGCTCGACGGTCGCGGGCAGGTTGAGGACGATCTCGCGAGACGCGTCGGGCTGCCACACGTCCATCACCGCCTCGCACACCTCGAGGGCGTACTCGATCTCGGTGTCGATGAAGATCTCCGGCGAGTACTCGTAGGAGAACACCGTGTCCGGGTCGAGAATCTTCTCCGCGAAGGCCACGACGTCCCGGGTGCCGGCGACGGCGAGCCCGGTGGTGGCCTCGCGGTCGTTGCGGAACACGATCTCGCGGAACACCGGCGCGGTGGCGTTGTACAGGTGGACGGTGGCGCGCGGCGCGCCGACGAGCGACGTCATGGTGCGCTCGATGAGCTCGGTCCGTGCCTGGGTCAGCACCGAGATGGTGACGTCCTCGGGCACCGCGCCCTCGTCGATGATCGAGCGTACGAAGTCGAAGTCTGTCTGGCTGGCCGCCGGGAAGCCGACCTCGATCTCCTTGTAGCCCATCGCCACGAGGAGGTCGAACATCCGGCGCTTGCGGACCGGGTCCATCGGCTCGATGAGCGACTGGTTGCCGTCGCGCAGGTCGGTCGACAGCCACCGCGGCGCGGCGGTCATCCGGCGGCCGGGCCACTGCCGGTCCGGCAGCTCGATGCCGTTGACGTCGTGGAACGACCGGTACTTGCCGACGGGCATCGCCGAGGGCTGCTGCTGGTTGCTGGGGGTGCGGGTCTTCATCTCTACCTCATCGCTGTGTCGGTGCGCCGGGCACGATCAACTCCGCGACGAGGGGCCGGCTGCTAGTGGACCCCGCCGCGGCAGCGAAGGAGGAGAAGGCTCCGGGTGTGCACGGTCACGACTCTAGCGCACCGCCGCCCGCGGTCGGCAACCGGCGTGTCGCCCGTCGCGCGCCGCGGCCCGGGCTGCAGGGACCGGGGTCCATGGCCCGGCGCCACCCTCAGTGGCCCGGCCCGCCGCCGGGCTTGCCGGCGGGTGCGCGCAGCACGGTGTGCTCGACGTCCTCGGCCGGCTCCCCCACCACGAGGGTCGTCACGCCGAGCACGACGACGTCGCCGTCGGCCAGCGTGGCCGGCTCGCCCGGGGCCAGCGGCCACGGACCGTCGGGGCCGTGGACGACGCTGCCGTTGGTCGAGCCGCGGTCGGTGACCACTACCTCCCCCGGGCCGAGCTGCACGGTCAGGTGGTTCTTGGAGACCTGGGCGTCGTCGACCGCGAGCGTTGCGTCGACCCGTTCGCCGTCCCGCGGCTGCGGCGCGCGGCCGACGATGGTGGTGCCCGGTGCCAGGCGCCGGCCGTCGGCGAGCATCACCGTCGGTACCGGCGCCGCGCCGTCCGCCGGCACAACCGGAACCGGCCGTGCCGCGCCGGGCGCGACGGGCGGAGCCGCGGGCTCCGGGGCCGGGCGCGTCGCCGGCGCGGTCTGCGCCACCGGGTCGGCGCCGGCGAGGGCCGGCGGCGCGGTGTCGGTCGTGGCCGGCGGTGCAGTGTCCGTCGTGGCCGGCGGCGGGGCGGCCAGCGGCGGGGCTGCCAGCGGTGCGGCCGGCGGCGGATCAACCAGCGGTGCGGTGGCCAGCGGCGGGCCGGCCGGCGATGGGCCGTCGGCGGCGGGTCGGGCGGCGTCCCGGCCGCCGACGACGATCGCGCCGGTGGGCATCTGCCCGGTCGCGGCGGATCGGGCCGCGGCGTAGGCGAAGTCCTCGGGCTGGGCGACCCGGTGCATCCGGGCGCGGTGGACCCGACGCAGCCCGCTGGCAGTGAGCGCCGCAGCCACCAGGCTGACGACGGCGATCGTCACGGTGGTCAGCCAGTCGCCGCGGCTCTCGGCGCTGGCGTAGGCGACGGTCACCTCGCCAAGGTCGAGCAGCGCGCGGACAACGGCGGCAACGCCGAGACCCCCGGTGAGGAGTGCGGCGAGGGTCCGGGGCAGCAGGGGTGGCCGCCACAGCTCACCGGCGCCGTCACGGCGGTCGGCGCTGCGGACCTGCTCGTGCAGCTGCTCGGTCTGCGGCGAGACACCGGCGGCGTGGACGAGGCCGCCGTCGTCGCGGATGACCGTGGCCAACCCCCACCAGCTGGCGATCGCCCGGGCCACGGCGGAGCCGGTGGCGGTCACGACCAGGCCCAGCCCGCTCGCCAGCAGCAGCAGAGCGACCGCGACGAGGGACGCCGGGTTGCCGTCCGCGGCGAGCGCACGGCCGGCGACGACGCCGGCGCCGATCCCGGCCGCCCATGCCAGCACGCCGATGCCCAGTCGCAGCCAGGAGGCGTACACCGGGACGAGCACGCCGAGCGCCTCGCGCCGGCGCAGCATCATGGCGCCGTGGGTGAGCCAGTCCTGGTACCTCACCCCCGGCGGGAGCCAGCGTTTTGCCTCGGCGGGGAGCAGGTTCATCAGGCCACCTCGTAGGACCCGCGAGAGGGGTCCGCGGGAGTCGCGACCGATCGTACCTGCAGCCGGGCACCCCCCAGGTGCAGGGTTGCTGGTGCCGCCACCGGCGTCTCCAGCCAGGGCCGGCAGCGCACGAGGGTGCCGGCAGCGTCCTCGACGAGGGTGCCGTTGGTCGATGCCCGGTCCACGACCAGCAGACCGTCCTCGCCGAGCACGAGCGCCGCATGGGTCTTGCTCACCGTGCGCTCGCTGAGGACGGCGTAGTCGTCGATGGCCACGTCCTGCGGGCGGCGGGCGGGCTGCCGGCCGACGAGCGTGACGCCGGGCCGGAGCCCGGTCCCGTCCGGCAGGACGACGGCGGTGGTGACCGCTGGCGCACCTTGCACCGGTACACCTGCCTCGGTGAGCACCGGCGGTCCGGTGGGCAGCGTGGGGCGGCGGCGCAGGTCGATCTCGACGGTCGGCGGCGCGCGGCGCTCAGCCGGCGCGGCCTCGGGTGCCGGTGCACCGCCGGAGACTGCCGGTGGTAGCCAGAGCGCCGGCCCGGAGGGCCGGCTGAACGTCACCGTCGGTCGCTGCCACGCGGCGTCGGCGAGTCGCCCGATACCGCCGAGCAGCGCGATCGCGGCCACCGCGGTCGCCATGGTCACCAGGCCGAGGAACGCGACCGCGCCCGGGGCGGAACCGCCGGCGAGGGCGAGCGAGGCCCGCTCCGACCGTGGCACCCCCCCTACTGCCGCCGGCAGCACCAGCAGCATCACGGCAGCGGGGGCCGCGACGGCGAGCAGCGTGAGGCCGCCGAGCACCGCCCGGCGAACCACGGCCCGGCGCAGCCGGTGGGCGTCCACCGCGGCGGGCGTCGGCGCGGGGACGCGCAGCCAGCGGGCGGCCGCCCGTGCGACGGTTCGCCCCGCACGCAGCACCGACCAGCCGAGCCAGCCGCCGAGCGCGAGCACGAGGACTCCGGCGGCGAGCACCACCCCGGAGGTGACGCTTCCCCAGGAGGCGCGGGCGGTGACCGCGAGGACGGCGACCGCGCCGCCCGCGGCGACCGCCAGCCAGGCGAGTGCACCGACGGCCAGCCGGACCGGCGAGCGATACTCGTCAGCGAGCACGTCGAGGGCCTCGTGCCGCAGCGAGACCAGCCCGCTGTGCGGTGCCTGCCCGCCGCCCGGCGGCTCGCCGGTCACCTCCGGCCCCAGGTATGGCCACACCGCGCGCGAGATCAACCTGCTGCCGCGCACCCGGTGCCCTCCTCCTGCTCGACGGCTCTCTGCCGATCTCCATTCCTACCCTGCGGCCTCCGCCGGTGTCGCCTCGCACCCATGGGGAGAACTCCCCTGCCTCAGCCGACGAGGGGGAGCTGGACACGGCGCACCCGCGCCCGGTCGACGACGATCCCCCGGCCCACCGGGAACTCGGCTCGAGACAGCCGTGGGAACGGCGTCCGGAACAGCAGGTCGCCCTCGACCTGGTCAGGCTGCAGCGCCAGCCCCCGCCGACCGCCGCGCAGCTCGGCGACGAGCGGCCACGACGAGCTCCAGGTGGCGGTCTCGCTCTCCCCGATGACCAGGTGCTCGTTGCGCCTGGCCGCCCTCACCAGCTCGACCAGCGGCAGGTCGGCCGCCGAGCCGAGGAAGTCCGTGAGCGACTCGATGACGACGACGGTGCCGACCTCCCCCTCGGCCGGGGGCACCGCCAGCTCGGCGCCGATGGTGGCGGCCAGCGCAGCGACGTCGGTCACGCCGGTCGCGGCCGCGTGCCAGAGGTCGAGCCGGGGCAGCACCGAACGACGCGCTCCCAGGTAGACCAGACGCGCGTCGGGGTGGGCACGGCGGACGGCGGTGGCCAGCCAGCGCAGTGCCGCGGTGCGCCCGGACTGCGCCGGGCCGGCGAGCAGGAAGGTGCCCACCGGGTCGAAGCCGATCGGCTCCAGGGTGTCGTCGGCGACGCCGAGCACCGGCCGCGACGCCACCAGCGGTGGCACCTCGTCGGCCGCCACCAGCTCGGGCAGCCGCCGCACCGCGGGCGCCGCTGGTACGCCGTCGCGGCGCAACCCGTCGGCGAGCTCCTCGATCGCCCGCACCTGCCTGACGAGGTTGGCGGCGCCGCCCGGCACCGCGACCTGCATCTCGAGCCCGTCGGCGGTCAGCGCGCGGCCGGGCGGCGACGACTCGTCGAGCACGTCCCGCGGGACGCCGAGGAGGGCGTAGCCGTCCGGGTCGGCCTGCCGCAGCACGATCCGGCGGGGCAGGCTGCCGGCGACGGCAGCCGGCACCGTCCCCGCGCGGTCGGCGCTGATCGCGACGTGCACACCCACGCCGCGGCCGTCGACGAGCAGGCGGCGGAACGTCTGGAACCAGGCCAGCCGGGCGGCGGTGCCTTCCCACTCCGCCCGGAAGGCCCCGAAGCCGTCGAGGAGGACGAGGATCCGGGCCTCGTCAGGCTGCTCGGCGTTGGTCCGGTACTCGGTGATGGTGCCGGCGCGGGCCCGTGCGTAGCGGCCGGACCGTTCCTCGACGGTGTCGCGCAGCCGGCGCAGCAGCCGCTGCACCCGCTCGACGTCCTCGCCGTCGATGACCGCCCCCACGTGGGGCAGCGCGTCCAGCGCGGCGAGCCCGCCGGCGGCGAAGTCCAGGCCGTAGACCTGTACCGGTCCGCCGTCCGGGGTGGTGCCGGCAGCGGCCGCCAGCGTGCGCAGCGCCGTCGACTTCCCCGAGCCGCCGGCACCGTAGAGCACGATGTTGCCGTCGACGTCGGGGCGGTAGTGGGTGGTCAGCTGACGCTGCCGGGCGGGGTCGTCGACCACGCCCAGCACGAGCGCGGAGTCGGTGGCCGGCCCGAGGGTGGCGAGGTCGATCACCGGCGGCAGCGTGGGGAGCCACGGCCGGCGCGGCGCAGGCACACGCGCGGTGCGGGCGGCGGCGCTGACCGAGTCGACGATCCGGCGCACGTCGGTGGGCCCGACGTCGTACGGCGGTGCGGCGGCCACCGGCCCGCGTGCCTCCCAGCGGGTGCCGGCGCCCATCACGAGCGTCTCGACGTCGACCCGGGGCCGCGGCGCCGCCGTCGTCGTGCGCCCGCCGGCGTAGCCGGTCTGGAACATCGTCACCCGGCCCGGGCCGGTGCGGACCGCGCCACGGCCCGGGACTGCCGGGTCGAAGGCTGCGGCGAGCGGCAGCCCGAGGACATCGAGCGAGTCGGCCTCGTCGTTCATCCGTAACGCGACCCGGAGGTTGGTGTTGGCGCGCAGGTTGTCCCGGATGACGCCGGCGGGCCGCTGGGTGGCGAGCACGAGGTGCAGCCCGAGCGAGCGGCCGCGCTGGGCCACGTCGACGACGCCGTCGACGAACTCCGGCACCTCGGTGGCCAGCGCCGCGAACTCGTCGACGACGACGACGAGGCTCGGCGGGCACTGCGGGTCACCGGTGCGCTCGAGGGCGAGAAGGTCCTTGGCCCCCTTGCGGTCGAGCAGCCGCTCGCGATGCTGGAGCTCGGCGCGCAGGGAGGTCAGTGCCCGGCGCACGAGGTGCGGGGACAGGTCGGTGACCAGCCCGACGGTGTGCGGCAGGTCGAGGCAGTCGGCGAACGCGGCGCCGCCCTTGTAGTCGACGAACAAGAACGTCACTCGGTCGGGACTGTGCGCCACCGCCATGCCGAGCACCCAGGACTGGAGGAACTCGCTCTTGCCGGCACCGGTGGTGCCGCCGACCAGCGCGTGCGGGCCTTGGGTGCGCAGGTCGAGGGTGACCGTCCCGCCGGCACCACGGCCGACGACGGCGCGCAGGTGGGCGTCATGGCGGCGCGCCGGCGCGCTGCCGCCGCGGGGCATGAGGGAGCCCGTCTCCTGCCAGCTCGCCAGCACCCGCGCCGGTCCCTCGGCACACTCCGGGCCCACGAGCGCGAGGAACGACTCCCGGCCGGGCAGGTCGGCGGCGTCGTCGACGGGCGCCCCGGCGTCGCCGACGGCGGCGAGGTGCCGGGCGAGCGCAGCGACCGCGGTGGCGTCCAACGCGTCGCAGACCAGCGGCTGCACGGTCTCGCCCCGCTGCACGTAGCCGGCGCGGGCCGCGTCCGCGCCGGTAGCGTCCGCGCCGGTGGCGACCGCGACGAAGGTCCGGCACACCGCGGGCAGCCGCGCGACCGACGGCGCGCACCACACGGCGTGGACCCCGACCGCCGGGCCGTCCTCGGCGATCCGCACGAGCCGGCCACGCTCCACCGGGGCATCGTCCTCGACGACCAGCACGACGGCCGGCAGCGTGGCCGGCCCCCGGCCCAGCGCCACGCCCCGGCGGGCGTCGAGCAGCCCCTCGACCCGGGAGACCAGCTGCGCCACCCCGGCCCGGTCGGAGCCGAGGTGGGCGCCGTTCAGCGGTGACTGGGGCGAGGCGGTGTGCGGCAGCCACCTCGCCCACGCCCACCGCGGCGCGCTGGCCGCGGACGTCACGACAGCAAGCACCACCTCGGCCGGCGAGTGCAGCACGACGAGCTGGGCCACGACCGCCCGGGCGACGTCGTCGGTCACCGGCCGCGGGCCGGCGACGCCGAGCGCGCCGCTGCTGCGCAGCCTCGCGGTGGCGGGCACCGCGTCCACCGTGCCGAACTCCTCGCGCAGCGCGAGGACGAGGTCCCACTGCGCGGGCAGGGCGCTGCCACGGCGCGGCAGGACGACGGTGTCCCGCGAGGGCAGCGTCGCGAGCCCGAGGCGCAGCTCGAGGAACTCCTCGTGCTCGGGGCGGCGCGTCCACAGCAGCGGCCCGAGCGCGAAGGCGGCGTCGTGCAGCTCGGTGACCGACGGCGACCCCGCCAGCCGGGCGCGACGCTCCTGCTCCCGGGCGACGGCACGTTCCGCGCGCATCTGGTCGACCGCCGCAGCGAACTGCGCGACGGCGGCACGGTGCTCGCGGCGGCCCGTCACCCGCCGGTCGACATAGCTGCCGAGGACCATCAGCGGCATCATCGCCAGCAGGACGAGCCCGAGCCAGCCGCGGCCCGCCGCGTACATCACCGGCGCCATCAGCGCGGGGACGAGCAGCATGACGACGGGGAACCGGCTCGGCGGTGGTGGCTCCGGCGGCTCTGGCGCCTCGTGCTCCTGCCCCGCGTAACCGGCCGTCACCCGCGGGGACCGGTTGAACTCCACCTGGGCAGCCTCCCCCGCCGCATGGCGGCCCGTGGCCGTGCGCGTCACCCGGAGGGTGGTGTCACCCAGCGTGACGGTGTCCTGCGGCGCCAGCACCGCGCGCTGCACCGGGCCGTCACCGAGCAGCAGCCCGTTCGAGCTGCGCAGGTCGACGATCTCCACGGCGTCGCCGACGGCGAGCCGGGCGTGCTCCTGGGAGACCGTCGGGTCGGTCAGCCGCACCTGGCAGTCGCGGCCGCGGCCGATGACCGCGGTGCCCTGCGGCAGCAGCAGCGACGTCCCGGCGTCCGGCCCCTCGAGGACGGTGAGGCGGGCAGCCGCCGGTACCGGCCCTTGGGCTGGCTCCTCTCCGCCCGGCAGCGCCACCGAGACGACCGACCCGGACCGGACGCTCTGCCCGGCCAGCGCTCCCGCGGGGAGCAGCCGACCGGTGGCAGCCGGGCCGCCGGGACGGTCGTGCACCCGCAGCGTCAGCTCCGCCGCCCCGGCCAGCGCCGGCGCCGTGCCCCGCGGGTCGTCGTGCGCCAGTGCGCCGGCGAGGTCGGCGACCGTCGCCGCGGCGTCGGCGGTGATGGCGAGGTCGATCGGATCGGCGTCGCTGCATACCAGCGTGAGCCTGACCCGCATCCGTCACCGTCCCTTGCGCAACGACCTCACCGAGATTCGCGAGCGTAGCCACCGGCGCCGACCGACCGCCTGCTTGAGGCGACCGACTGTGGATTCCACGTGCTGCCAGTAGCCCTGGGCGGCAGCGTCGTCGGGGACGACCGGCCCGAACACCCCGGCGTCGGCGTGCGCGGCGAGCGAGCCGGTGTCCACCGCGCTGACGTCCACCGCGGGTCGCTGCCGCGGCCGCTGCCGGCGGCCGACGGCGCGGCCCCCGGCCAGCGCCGCCTCCAGCTCCCGGGCCTCCTCGTGCCGCGTGGTCGCCGCGGACAGCGGCAGCCCGAGGTCCCGGGCGTGGTCGACGACCTCGTCCCAGCCGCCCGCCACCCGGACCGACGTCGTGCCGCGGCGCCGTCGCCGGCGCCGGCGCAGCACCTTGACGAGCAGGATGATGGCGATCGGGATGAGGATGAGCAGGAGCGGTACTGCCACGGCCGCGGCGATGATGAGCCGGTAGTCGGCCGCCGGGTCCTCCTCGATCTCCTCCTCCTCGGCCTCGACGTCGTCACGGTCCATCGGCGGCGCGTCGGGCGGCTCCTGGGCCGGCGGCGGTGGCTGGAGTACCTGCGGCTGGGGCCGGTCCTGCGGGGTGGGGTCCTCGTACTGCGGGATGCGGTCCTCGTCCGGCGTCGGGTAGAACGCCACCCAGCCGTGGTCCTCGAAGGCGATCTCCACCCAGCTGGTGACGTCGTCGCCGGTGACCTGCGTGGGGCCGGTGGCGGCGGCGTCCTGCGGGACGAAACCCATGACCACCCGGGTCGGCAGGCCGACGGCCCGGCCGAGCAGGCCCATGACGGCGGCGTACTGCTCCTCGTCGCCGATCATCAGCTCGTCGGTGAACATCGTCGCGAGCCGGGCGGCGCCGTGCCCGGCGAGCGACGGGGCATCCCCCTCGAGCCCGTGGGAGTAGAAGCCGGAGCGCAGCTCGCCGACGATCGCCTCGACCCGCGCCAGCGGCGAGCTCGCCGAGGCCACCATCGCGGAGGACTCGCCGACGACCAGCTCGGGGACCCCGGTGGGCTCGGGCAGCGCGACGCTGGCCAGCGGGGCGCCCTCGAGCGCGCTGGCCGGCGGCTCGGGCTCGGCGGTGGCGGTGAGCGTGTAGCGGTCGCCCTCGCGCAGGCCGGTGGTGAGGATGCCGGTCGCCGACGCCCGGTTGAAGTAGAGGTTGCGGCGCTGCTCGAGTGCGTCGTCGCCGTGGAAGGCGATGTCGTAGGTTCGGCCGACCGTGGGCAGCCACACGCCCTGGTACTCCCCCACCTCGATCTCGACCTCGACGGCGGTCGCCGGGACGGTGGCCTCGACGCGCTCGCCCAGGCGGGCGAAGGTGCCCGAGCCGGCGGCGCCGCCCTTGTCGCTGCTGGCCACCGCCCAGGTGGTGCCGTCGTAGGCGTCCATGCTCGCCAGCCGCACCGGGGTGCCGGCGGGCAGGTCGTGCACGGTGAGGACGGTGTCCTCGCGGTGGTCCTTGAGGTAGGCGCGGAAGCCGGCGAGCGGGCTGGGGTAGTCGTGCGGGTCCAGCGGCGGCTCGATGATCTCGCGAAGCACGGTCCGGGGCGTGTCGCCGGGGGCGAGCAGGCCGACGCCGGTGCCGCCGAGCGCGGCGACGGCGACGAGGATCGCGACGGCGACCGGACGGCCGCGCTGCAGCCGGCCGGTGCGCCAGGCCGCCCACAGCAGCCCGCCGAGACCGGCGACGAGCGCGAGCGGCAGCGCGAGGACCGGGCGGACCGTGCCGAGCAGGATGGCCGCGGCCAGGACGACAGCGGGCAGCAGCAGCGCCCACGCGGCGCGGCGGGTCCGCACCGAGATCGTCACCGAGACGAGGGAGGCGACCAGTGCGAGCAGGTACGGCGCGGCCAGCGTGTTCCCGGTGGCGCCGAGCGGCGGGGCGATCGTCACGACCTGCTTCCACACCGTCACCGCGCCGCTCCCCACAGCGCCGATCGTCGCCGGGGTGGGGACCACGCCGGCCAGCGCCGTGGAGGGCGCGGCGAGCGAGGAGCCGACCACCACGGCGCCGAGCATCGCGGCCAGCACGGTGAGCGTGGACCACCGGCGCCAGGCGCCGAGGGTGGCGACCGCGGTGCCGAGCAGCACGCCGCCGACGGCCGCGGCCACCAGGCGTCCGGAGGCGTACACCGGCAGCAGCGGCACGAGGGCGAGGAGCACGAGCACGGCTGGCACGACGACGTCGAGCCAGCGGCTGCGCAGCAGCTGGAGGTAGCTCATCGGCGCTCCGCCCGCCGGAAGCCGCGGCGCAGCTCGTCGAGCGAGCCGATGGTCACCACGGTGACGACACCGACGGTGTGGACCGCGGTCTCGGCGCCGGGCACGATCTGCACCGCGAACGCTCGGGTGTCCACCGCCAGCACCGCGCCGGCGGCCCGCAGGTCCGCCGGGCTCACCGTGGAGCCGCAGACGAGCACGACCATCGAGGCCCGCTCGACCTCGGCGGTGACCTGCCGGGCCATGGTCAGCAGCGTCCCGGGGCCCTTGGCGAGGTCGAGCCGGGTGAGGACGTCGAGGTACTGGCCGGCCGAGGTCGACCGCAGCGTCTCGTGGCTGGTGAGGGTGGTGAGGTCCTGGTCCTCGCGCATCGCGGCGAGGGCCAGCGAGCCGAGGGTGGAGACCGCGACCTCGAACTCGTCGCCGTCACCGTAGTCGTGGATGCTGCTCGACAGCCCGACGACGAGGTGGGAGCGCCGTGACTCCTCGAACTGCCGGATCATCAGCTTCCCGGTGCGCGCGGACGTGCGCCAGTGCACGTAGCGCCGGTCGTCCCCGGGGACGTACTCACGCAGCGCGTGGAAGGACAGGTCGGCGTTGGTGATCTCGCGGGTGGCCTTGCCCTCGAGGTCGTGCACGAAGCCGGCGGCGGTGGAGGTCAGCCGCACCGTGCGGGGGTGGACGTAGAGCTCCTGCGACTCCCCCCAGGACACCCCGCGCCGCATCAGCCCGAGCGGGTCGCCGCGCACCGTGCGGACCGGGCCGACATCGATGACGCTGCGGCGCGAGGTGGGGATCGCGAAGATCTCCTCGTGCGACCCGCCGCCGGCCATCGC
The DNA here is from genome assembly GCF_036421875.1 of Georgenia sunbinii. NCBI lineage: Bacteria > Bacillati > Actinomycetota > Actinomycetes > Allobogoriellales > Allobogoriellaceae > Georgenia > Georgenia sunbinii. Next base: position 769,513 of record NZ_JAZGOL010000001.1, read on the forward strand.
GGGCAGCTGGAAGCCGACCTCGGTGCGCCCGACGGTCAGCTCGACCCGCGCCGGCAGGACGGGGTGGGCGGCGGTGTTGCTCACCGTGACCCCGGCCATCGCCCGGTCCCCGACGACCACGCGCCGGTCGCTCAGCGCCAGCGCCACCTCGTAGGGGTGGCGTCCGAGGGTGAACACCGCCGCCGCCACGAACGTCGTCACCAGCGAGGCGCCGAGGACGACGAGCTCGAGCCAGCCGAGCCGGCTGCCCAGCACCCAGGCGACGACGCCGACGACGAGCACCGCCCACCCGGCGACGCTCACCGCGCGCAGCGTCCGGGTGATGCCGGCGCGGGGCCCGCGGGTACGGTCGATGAGGGTCTGCAGCGCGCTGGTCTCGACCAGGTGCTCCTGGATCGCGCTACGGGCCCTGGCGGTGGTGGTCGGGGCGGTCATGTCCTACTGGTCGCCGCCGCGTCGCGTCGGCGGATCGATCTCGGCGAGCACCGCCCGCAGCGCGCCCGCGGCGGTCGCGCCCTCGTACTCCGCCTCGGCGTCGAGCACGAGCCGGTGGGCCAGCACCGGCTCGGCGAGGTCCTTGATGTCGTCGGGGACGACGTAGTTGCGGGCGTGGGCGGCGGCCCACGTCTTCGCGGCCCGGATGAGGGAGATCGCGCCACGGACGCTGGCACCGATGGTCACGCCGGGCGCGCGACGGGTCTCGGCGACGATCCGCGAGACATAGTCGAGGACGGCGGGGTCGACGTGGACGGTACCGGCGAGCTCGATCATCTCCACGACGGCATCGCCGGTGATGATCGGGGTGACCGCAGCGGCGCGGTCACGCACCGCTGCGGCGGCGAGGATGCTCACCGTGGCGTCGTGGTCGGGGTAGCCGACCGAGGTCTTCATGAGGAACCGGTCGAGCTGTGCCTCGGGCAGCCGGTAGGTGCCGGCCTGCTCGATGGGGTTCTGGGTGGCGAGCACGATGAACGGCCGGCCGACGCTGTGGGTGACGCCGTCGAAGGTCACCCGTCCCTCCTCCATCACCTCGAGGAGCGCCGACTGCGTCTTGGGCGAGGCCCGGTTGATCTCGTCGGCGAGCACCACCGAGGCGAAGATCGGGCCCTGGTGGAACTCGAAGCGCTGGGTCTTGGGGTCGAGGATCGACACGCCGGTGACGTCCGAGGGCAGCAGGTCCGGGGTGAACTGGATCCGCGAGCTCTTGGCGTGCACCGCGGCGGCCAGCGACCGGGCGAGCTGGGTCTTGCCGGTGCCCGGGAAGTCCTCGAGCAGCAGGTGCCCGCCGCTGAGCATGGTGGTCACCACGAGCCGGATGACCCCGGCCTTGCCGACCACGGCCTGGCCGACCGCGGCGACGAGCTTCTCGAAGGTGTCGGAGAACCACACCGCCTGCTCGGGCGTCATCGTGGTCTGCTGCTCGGTGGTGGTCATGCGTTCTCCGTGGTTGTGGGGCGAGCGGTCGGGTGGGTCGGCGGGCAGGGGCGGTCCGTCAGCTGGGCCAACGCTGCGTGTGCTCCACGCGCACGGGGCCGTCGAGGACGACCTTGATGTCGCGGTTCGGGTGGCCGTAGTACATCCGGGTCTGCTGGGTGCCCGATCCCGAGAGTCGGTACGTGCGGCCATTGGTCTGCGCGCCGAACCACACGTTGTCCTCGTACACCGAGAGCGTGTAGTCGCCCGCCGGCAGGTTCTCGTACGTCGCGTCGATGAAGCTGCACGACGAGTGGATGCACTTACCGGCCTCGTAGAAGGTGCGGTCGCGGTTCACCCGTACGCTCGCCGGCGGCGGGTCCGGCGGGCGTTGTGGTGGTGCCGCGTCGGTGCTCACCGACGCGGCGGCCGTGCGGACCTCGCCGTCGGAGCGCTCGGCGCGGATCTCGGCCTGGTACGTGGTCGCCCAGTCCCCCTCCACCCGCCGGCTGCCCGACGCCGAGACGTTCTGCCAGCTGCTCCAGCCACTGCCGTCGTGGATCCGCAGCTGGGTGCTGGTGACGTCGCGGCCGTTGCCGGCGGGCGTGGTCCAGCTGAAGTCCGCGCCCGGCTGCTGGGTGATCGAGTCGCTGAACTCGGTGTAAGCACCGCGCTTGGTCCCGGACATCGTGGCGTCCCCGAACGGCCCGTAGGGCACCGCCGCGCTGCTGGCCGCGCTGGCGTCACCGCAGTAGGTGTTGCAGGCGCGCACCCTGAAGGTATAGCTCGAGCCGTTGTTGAGCCCGGTGATGAGCTTGTTCGAGGCGAGCTGGCTCCAGCCCCCGCCACTGGTGCTCACCTCGTAGCGCCGGATGGGGTCGCCGTTGTCCGCCGGGGCGGAGAACGCGAGCTCGACCTGCCCGTTGTTCGCCGTCGCGGTGGCGGTCACGCTGGCGATCCGGTCGGGCTGGAGGAAGGACCGCACCGGTGCCGACTGCGGGCTGCTCGCCGAGGTGCCCGCCTTGTTCGTCGCCGACACGCTCACCGTGTAGTCGCTGCCGGCCGGGGCGTCCTCGGTGATCGAGGTCTGCCCACCGGGCACCGTGAAGGACCGAAAGGCCGACCCGTCACGCGAGATGACGACGTCGTAGGCGGAGATGGTGTCCCCGTTGTTCGGCGGCGCGGTCCACGAGGCGGTGATCTGCGCCTCGACCGGCGAGTCGATGCGCTGGGCGACCGGGGCCACCGGCTGCTCTGGCACACCGGCCGGCACCTCGGGCGCCGACCACTCCGACCACTCGCTAGGGTCGGGGGCATCGTTGTGGGCCCGCACCCGCACCGTGTAGGACTGCCCGTTGGCCAGCCCGGACCAGGTGTGCGAGGTGCCGGACACCGAGATCTGCCCACCGCCGCCCGGCGACGGCGCGATCTGCAGGTCGTAGGAACTGACCGGGGAGCCGTTGGTCGCCGGCGGGGTCCACTCGACGTCGAGCTCGCCGTCACCGAAGTCCAGCACCGGTGCCGCCGGCCGCTCGGGCTTGACGTCCGGCCGGGCCACCCCGGACGGGCCTGACGCCTCGGACTCGCCGACCTTGTTGATCGCGGTCACCGTGAAGGTGTACTCGACGTTGTTCGTCAGCCCGCCGATGGTGCACGTCGTCGTCGGGCACTCCTGGTTCACGCCGTCGGCCTGGACCCGGTAGCCGGTGATCGGCGCGCCGTTGTCGGCCGGCGCGGTCCAGGTGAGCACGACGGTCTCGTCCCGCACGTCCTCGACGCGCGGCGGCACCGGCCGTTCCGGCACCCCGATGACAGCGAAGGTGATCCGGCCGTCGACGTCGCGCAGCATGTCGCCCGTGACATCACTGACGGTGTAGCGCACCGTCACGCGGCCCACCTGGTCGGGCTCGGCGGTGACCGTGACGGAGCCGTCGTCGTACGCGGTGGTCGCGGTGCCCGCCTCGACGGCCGCCCCCATGACCGTCAGCGGTTCTCCCGGGAACGGGTTGAAGGCACCCTGGAGGACGTCGACCGTCTGCGAGTCGCCCTGCTCGATCTCCCCGAGGTCGACGTCGTTGACCCTCGCCAAGCGACGGGTGGAGGCGGTGACCGTCACCTCGACGACACCGGGCACCGGCTCGGCCTTGCTGTCGGAGACCGTCAGCTGGATGTCCCCGGTCGTGCCGCGCGCGGTGTCCGCCGGAGCGGAGATCGTGAGGTTGGGACCGTCGAGCGTCGCGTCGATGCCCTCGGGGACGTCGCGCAGCTCGTAGCGCAGCTCCGCGAAGTCGCCGGTGTCCGGGTCCTGCGACAGCTGCCGCAGGTTGACCACCTGCGGGCCCTCGGCCGGGACCACGTCGATGGCCGCGCCGTCGAAGGTCGGCGGCTGGTTCTCGGTGGACTCCACGAGGATGTCGAGCGTCAGCACCGACGTCAGGCCCTCGGGATCCTCTGCCGACTCGCCGTCGGTGACCTCGAAGGTCAGCGAGGCCGGTCCGGCGTAGGTCGGCGCCGAGGTGAAGGTCAGTGTCGTGGGGCCGACGACAGGTGAGGCGCCGTCGGAGTTGGTCGCCTTGACCGTCGCGGCGTCGGTGAGCCGGACGTCCTTGCCGCTGAGCGCGACGACGTAGTCGGACAGCTCGATCTCGCGGGTCTCACCGGTGGCGACGACGATCGGATCGACGTCGGTGCGCAGCACCGGGCCGGAGTCCGCCAGGCCGGGGACGTCGACGAAGGCGTATGACGTCAGGCCGTCCGGATCCGTCACCGAGTAGGTCAGCACCTGACGGGTGGGCTGGACGTCCACCTGCACCTGGTCCCCCACCACCCGGGCGTTGTCCGGCGCACCGACGAGCTCGACGGTCAGCGCATCGCGCGAGCCGTCAGGGTCGAGGTCGTTGTCCAGCACCGGGACGTTGACCCGCTCCTGGTCGAGGATCGACACCGCCTGCACGATGTCGTCGACAGCGACCGGGGCCTCGAGCTTCGCGTCTGCCGTCACCTGGACGGCGACGATGCCGGTCGACATGCCGCCACGCTGATCGGTGACGTGGTACGGCAGGGCGTACTCGCCCTCCTCGTCCGGTGTGGTGATCTCCAGCCGGCCACCGTCGATCCGGCGGACCTCGAGGCCCTCCACCTCGTCGACGGCGGGGTCGGCGAGGAACAGCGGGTCGCCGTCGGGATCGGTGTCGTTGACCAGCGGGTCGAACTCCACGACGCGGCCGGGACGAGCCCGCAGCTCGTCGTCGACCGCCTGCGGGGCACGGTTGAGGTCCGGCGGCGGGGTGATCCCGACCCGCACGGTACCGCTGGCGTAGGCGCCGAGCCGGTCGCGCACCGCGTAGGTGAACTCGTCGGTGCCGCTCTCACGGGAGTACGCCTCGTAGTCGAAGTAGGTGGGCCCGACCTCGACGACGCGGCCCTTCGTCGGCGCCTGGTCGGCACCGAGCAGCTGGACGGAGTCGCCGTCCGGGTCGATCCCGAACATCGGGATCTGGATCCGGACGCGCTCACCGGCGAATGCCCGCGCCTCCACCGGCAGCGGCAGCGGGGCGGCGTTGCGCTCACCGTCGTCGGCCTGGACGTAGATGGTCACCTGGGCGGAAGCCACCTGGCCGGTGTCGTCGACGATCTCGTAGACGGCGTTGACGGTCTGCGGCTGCGTCGGCGCCCGGAAGCGCAGCGTGTCGCCGGAGGCGAACAGGTGCCCGGCGGTCGGCTCCTCGACCAGCTCGGTAGCGAGCTCGAACTCGCCGCCGCCAGGGTGGGAGTCGTTGGACAGCACCGGGATGGTGACGAAGTCGCCCGCCCGGACGTTGGCGGTGTCCGCCCGCGCCACCGGCGGCTGTGTCAGCGAGTCCGGCGGGATCGGCATGACGACGACTTCGCCGGTCGCGCTCGCCTCACCGTTGGAGACCTCGTAGCTGATCCGCTGCGGGCCGACCACCTCGCGTGCGGCGCTGATCTTGAGGATCCGGTGCTCGAGCACCGCGACGTCGAGGTGGACGCCGTCGGGCACGGTGATGCTCCGCACGGCGAGCACCTCGCCACTGGGGTCCTCGTCGTTGGCGAGCACGTCGACCAGCACCTGGCCACCGGCCGGCAACAGGGCGACGTCCTGGACGGCGACCGGCGGGGTTTGCGCGGGGTCACGGACGTCGATCCGGATGAGCCCGGTCGCGCTCGCGCCGGCGTCGTTGACGACGATGTAGGTGAGGTAATAGCTCTGGGCGGTCTCCGCCTGGAAGCGGAAGCTGCCGGCGTCGTAGTCGGTCGTCACCTGCGCGCCGGCGACCTCCTCGACGTTGGCCAGCCGCAGCTGCTCGCCGCTCGGGTCGACGTCGTTGTCGGTCGGGCGGACGACGACCTCCTCGCCGGCGATCGCGGTGACGAAGTCGTAGACCGGCACCGGCGGCAGTGCGCCGGCCGGGCGGACGTCCACGGTGAGCTCGATGTCGGCGAGCTCCTGGCCGTCGCTGACGGTGACGGTGACGGGCTTGTTGCCGGGGCTCACGCCGGAGTCGACGAAGGTGACCGCGCCGTCGGGGGTGAAACGGACGGTGTCGTCGGTGGTGGCCTGCGCATCGACGACGACGACCTCGTCGCCGTCGGGGTCGCGCACGTTGTCCAGCACGTTGACGCTCTGCGTGGCACCGCTGGTGATGGTCATCGTGACCGGCCGCAGCAGCTCGGGGGGCCGGTTCTGCTCGTCGGGCGTCGCGGTCAGCCGAGCCACCGCCTCGGCCTCACCGCCGCGGCCGTCGCTGATCGAATAGCTCATCGCGACAGCACCAGTGGCGTCCGGCGCGACCTCGATCTGCAGCGCCCGGCCGCCCATGATCGGTCGCACCTCGCCGAACGACGCAGGCGGGGCGTCGAACTGGCTGACGGTGAGCAGGTCGCCGTCAGGGTCGGTGTCGTTGCTGAGCACCTCGAGGACGGTGGTGCTGCCGGCGCGGACACCGAGCTCGTCGTCCTGCGCGATCGGGTCGCGGTTCTCCTGGTCACGGTCGAGCGGGAGCTGCTCCTGGATCTCCTGCTGCGACTCCTCCTCCTCCTCGTCCGGGTTCTGCGGAGGGGTGACGTCCTCCCAGTTCTCGACGATCTCCATCGCGTCCTGGATGAGCCACACCGTGCCGGCGACGAGGTCGTTGAGCACGACGACGTCGCGGTTGGTCCGGAACACCAGCTCCGGCTCCGCGATGCGCTTCTCGAGCTCGTGCTCGGTCACCTCGCCGTCACCGCACCGCACCTGGTAGGTGACGGCGGCACCGGCCCACGCCGCGTGGGTGCAGCCGGCAACGACGACCGGGCGCGTCGGGGCGCCGGGCACGGAGGTGGGCTGCAGGGTGGTCTCGCCGCGGCCGAGCGGTACCCGCAGGAGCCCGTCAGCGGTGGCGACCACGACCTCGCTGCCGGCGTCCGACGGCTCCTGCAGTGCGACGGTCGAGGTGTCGGCGAGCTCGGTGAGGTCGAGCGGGTCGTGGTCGGGACGCAGCAGCGTGACCGCGTCCTCCTCGTCCCGGACGACGGCGACCGGCTCGTCGCCGACGGCGGTGAGCTGGATCTCGACGTCCTCGAGCGCGCCCCCCTCGGCGACGAGCTCGGTGGTGCTCAGCTCGTCCGACTCGGGGTCGAAGCCCTTCGGGACGGTGACGAGCGTGCCCTCGCGCGGCGAGACGCCGTAGGTGGCGCCGTCGGTACCGACGGCGATCGCCGCGTCGGCACCGAGGCTCGCGGTCGGCTCGAGCTCCTCGTCGGCGAGGGCGCCGACGCCGTTGCTCGCGGTGGCGTACAGCTCGCCGCTGCCGCCGTCGAGCACCGCGACGGTGCCGCCGCCGAGCTCGACCTGCCGGCTGCCGGGCAGCGTGACGGTGGTGGTCGTGGTGACGGTGGCGGGGTCGACCTGCTGGAGCACCCCGGCGCCCTCGTCGACGAGGAAGACGTCCGACTCTTCCTGGAGCACGTCGAAGCTGGCGCTGCTGGACGTCAGTCCGGCGTCGAGCAGCTGGATCTGGCTGTTGAGCCGTCCGAGCCGCAGGTCGCTCTGGTTGGTGACCCACACGCCGCCGTCGTTGAGGTCGACGTCGGCGGTGGCGACGCCGTCGTAGAGCATCCCGGCGACGACGAGCCCGGTTCCCAGCGCGACGACGGTGGCGGTGCCGACGAGGCGCTGCCGGCGACGGGGGCGTTCGGTGCGTCGACGGGGCCGGAAGGGCCCGGCGCTCGGTGTCGACTCCGGACGTGGACGCGCGCTGCGCACTGTCGATGTCCCCCGACGTGTTCGATGGAAGTTGCCGTCGTCGCGTCACGACCTGCGACGCGGCCTCGTGCAGACTAACAACTCCGGGACCTTCGTCCTACCCGAGGGCGGAGACCTCGGTCACGACGTGGTCGCGTCGGCCTGCAGCGATCGGGGAGGTTTCGTCCGGCACGGGCTGACGGAAGTCACCCGCCATTTCGGATGCCATCACTACTCGGCCGCGTTGCGGGCATGCTCCTCGTCGAGGGCAGGGAGCTGGTCCTGGCTGACCATCCGGGCGGCGACGGCGTGCTCCACCAGCCGCGCCCGCCGGTTGACGGCGAGCTGCTTGGGGCCGCCCCGCAGTCCGCGGACACCGTTGCGGTGGAGCTTGTCACAGACGTTGTCGAGCTTGCGGTTGAACTTCGTCAGTGCCCAGCCCAGCCGGGCCGCGGCCGCCGCGGACGCCGGGATCGAGGCGGTCCCCCGGCCACCCAGCACCGGCTCGGCCAGCGCCAGCACCAGCAGGTGCTGGGACTCGGTCAGCGAGACCGGGCCGATCGTGGTGTCGCCGACGTGGGTGGGCTCGGGCCGCGAGGGCGCGAACGCCGGCGTCGGGTTGACGAGGTTGATCTCGTACGTCGTCGGGCCGGCGGTGAACAGCACCGACATGTGGGCGTAGACGAGCGGCAGCCGGGCACCGGGCGCGAGCCAGGCCTGCGTGTTGCCCTCGCCGTCCGCCAGCGTCGCGGAGAGCCGGGAGCCGACGTTCTCCACCCACCACAGGTCCTCGAGGAAGGCGATCCGCAGGAACCTGCGGTGCAGGTAGGGGTTGTCGTCGATCTCCAGCGCGCCCTCGCGGCCGATCCAGAACTCCCCGGTCCGTTCGATCGGGAACCACTCGCCGCAGAACTCCAGCTGCAGCGCATCGTCCTCGCTCACGTCGCTCCCCCGTTCCCTGCTCACTGGTCGACACATGCCGTCGCTGACTCCGCCGAGACCTGGCCGGCGTCGGAGATCGTCCGCAGCTCGACGCACACCCGGGCCGGGCTGTCGACGAGGAGCGGTGGTTCACTGACCGCCTGGCTCTCGTGCATCTTGTCACCGTCGACGCGTTGCCACGCGTAGCTGACGTCCTCGTCCTCGGGCACCGTCCAGGTGAACTCGACCGCGCCGTCCGCCGTGCGCTCGCCGGTCAGCCCGGTCGGTGGCGGCACGGCGTCGGGGATAACCACGGTGCCGATGGTCGGGTCGGGGCCGGGGTCCTCCTCGATCTCGCCGCGCAGCATGCCCGCGACGACGATGCCGGCCGCCAGCACGACGACGCCGGCGACCGAGGCGATCAGGGTCCGCGTGCGTCGGCGGGGCGGTTCCCCGTCCGGTCTGGACACCCCGCCCAGGACGGTGTCGTCCTCGTCCCAGCCCTGCTCAGCGGCCCGCGCCGGCGACCCGGCGCCGGGGGCGGGCGAGCCGGTCGCGACCTCGGTGACCGGCCGCAGCACGGTCCGCCCGTCGTCGCTCACCGGCTGCCGGTCGGCCGGGCGCGCGCCGGTCGGGTCCACCTCGGTGACGGCGCGCACGACGGTGCGGCCCTCCCCCGCCGTCGGGTCCTCGGCGGGAACCGCGCCGCCGAGCCACGAGGCGTCGGGCACCTCGATGTCGGTCATCGCCAGCCGCAGCTCCTGCTCCACGACCTGCAACGCCCGGGCGAACGCCAGGGCGGTGCTCGGCCGGGCCGCCGGCGACTTCGCCATCGCCCGTCCGAGCAGCTGCTCCAGCGAGGCGGGCACGTCGGAGCGACCGATCGGCGGCACGGGGTCGCGCTTGATGCGCATCGTGTAGTCGAGGCGGGAGTTGGGGCTCCCGGGCATGGCGAACGGCGACCGACCGGCGAGCAGCGTGTAGAGGGTCGCGGCCAGCGAGTAGACGTCGCCGCCGACCCCGGCCGGGTGCCCCTCGACCGCCTCCGGCGGCGCCCACGGGATGGAGACCCCGCCGGCCTCGTCCGGCCCGGCGTTGACCAGGCCGGCGATGCCGAAGTCGCTCAGCGCGGGGCGGCCGTACTCGGTGGTGAGGATGTTCGCCGGCTTGATGTCCCGGTGCACGATGCCCGCACGGTGCGCGGTCTCGACCGCACCGGCCAGCCGCACCCCGATGCCGAGCACCTCCGGCACGCCCAGCGGCCGGGCACGCACCCGCTCAGCCAGGTTCGGCAGCGGACAGTACTGCATGACGAAGTACGGGCGCCCGTCGGCAGCGGTGGCCGCGTGGTAGATCGTGACGATCGAGGAGTGCGTCGACAGCTGCGCCATGACGTTCGCCTCGGCGGCGAAGTGCTCGCGCGACTGCCCCTCGGCGGCGTCCTGGGTGAGCACCTTGATCGCCACCTGCCGCTGCGGCAGGTGCTGGGTGTAGAGGTAGACGTCGGCGAAGCCGCCCGAGCCGAGCAGCTTGTCGTAGGTGTAGCCCGGCAGCGCCGGGGGCTGCGCCGGCTGGCGCCGCGAGCTCACGAGTCCTCACCGGCGGGCGCCACGCGAACGCTCACCCCTGCTCCGATCTCGATGACCGCACCCGCCGGCACCGGGACACCGGTGCCGGGCTGCAACCGGAACGCCGGCTGGTCCAGGAGCGCGACCACCGTGCCGTTGGTCGAGTTCATGTCGGTGACGACGACGTGGCTGCCCGCCGGCCGGACCTCCACGTGCGTGGCGGACACGTCCTTCTCCGGGTTCGGCACGCTCACCAGCCGCGGCGCCTCACCGCCGACGAACCGGGACGCCTCCGGGGCGCGGCCGAGCAGCACCGGGCGGGACAGCTCGACCCGCTGACCGGTGGACAGCACCAGCTCGAGGTCCGGTGCGGCGGTGACGACCGGGTCCTCGGCGATCGGGACGTCGCTCACCGGCAGGTCGCTGGCGAGGATGGTCTCACCGTCGTGGTCTCCCTCGTCCTCGCCGTCGACGAGGTCGAGGTCGGGCGGCTCGGCCGGGCCGGTGCCCTCGGGCGCCGGCAGGTCGACCGGACGGCCGACGGGCACCGACAGGTCCGGCGCCGGCGGGCGGGGGCGCCCGGGGACGGAGTCGATGAGCGCCGGGTGATCGGGCGTCGCCGGGCCGGGCACCGCCGGGGCCGGCACCGGCAGCGCCGGGGACGCCGGCGTGGGTGCCCCGAGGCTGGCGGCCGCCACGGTGGCGTCGGACTCCCAGTCGGGTGCCAGCCACGGGTCGGCCGGCTCCGGGTCGGCCGGCTCCGGGTCGGGCGCCCGAGTCGCCTCGAGGTCCGGTGCCGGCTGGGTCAGCCACGGCGCGCCGTCATCGAGCTGGTCGGTGTCGGCAGCCGTCTCGTCGAACGCCCCCTCACCAGCGTCGGCACCATCCCCCGCGACAGCAGACCCCTCACCGACAGCAGGATCCTCCACCACACCAGACCCCTCACCGACAGCAGGATCCTCCACCACACCAGACCCCTCACCGACAGCAGGATCCTCCGCCACACCAGACCCCTCACCGACAGCAGGAGCCTCCACCACACCAGACCCCGCACCGACAGCAGGATCCTCCACCACACCAGCCCCCTCCCCGACAGCAGTATCCTCCACCACACCAGACCCCCCACCGACAGCAGGATCCTCCACCACACCAGACCCCTCACCGACAGCAGGATCCTCCACCACACCAGACCCCTCACCGACAGCAGGATCCTCCACCACACCAGACCCCTCACCGACAGCAGGATCCTCAGCGACAGCAGGATCCTCCACCACAGCAGGATCCTCCGGCGCCAGGGCGACCGGGGGCGCTGCGACGGGCGCCGGCTGGGCCGGAGGTTCCACCGGTGCAGCAGGCGCAACCGGCGCGCCCGACGGATGCGGCGCGCCCGCCGGAGGTCGTCCGGCCAGCGCCGCGAGCGCGGGCAGCCGGGCGACGGTGAGCTCGAGGTCCTCCTCCTCATCGGCAGCGGCGGCCGTGGCGGCCGACGATCCGCCGTCGGGCTCGGTGGCAGCGACCCGGATCGCGTCCGCGCCGACGATCCCGCCGGTGAGCGGCAGCCAGGGACCGGTACCCGGCCGCGCGGTGAGCGTGACCTCGGTGGTTGCGGTGAGCAGCTCCTCGCGCCACGTCGTGTAACCGCGGCCCGAGACCACGTGCCCACCGGCCGCCACCTCGATCTCGCCACGGACGAGTACCCGCAGCCCGCCGTCGTGCGTCTCGACCATCGCGAAGGAGGGCAGCGTGGCTATCCCGGTCCCGGCGAGGTACTCCACCCACGCCCCCAGCCGCCGTCCGGCGCTGGCCAGCTGCCACAGCTCACGCGCCACCTCCGGCGCGACGGCGGGGTCGAGCAGGGCGACGCCGCCGCCGGTGACGATGGCGGTCCACCCGCCGGGGAGGTACTCGTGGTGCCCGGTCATGCCTGCGCTCCTGCCTCGGTGCGCGGCAGCGTCGCACCGCTGCTGCGCTCGTCGCACTGCTCGTTGTCGTGGGCCACCGGCTGCGCCTCGACGACGATGACCGAGACGTTGTCGTTCGCCCCGCCGCCCACCAGCGCTCGCTCGAGCAGGCTGACCGCGGCTTCGTGGGGGTGGGGTGCCTCGCGCAGCACCTCGGCGATCACCTCGTCCTCCAGCTCGCCGAGCAGGCCGTCGCTGCACAGCAGCAGCCGCTCGCCGTCGGCCACCCGCAGCATCCAGAAGTCGACCTGCGGGTCGGGGCCGGTGCCGACCGCCCGGGTGATGACGTTGCGGCGCGGGTGGTGGCGCGCCTCACTCCGGCTGATGGTGCCGGCGTCGACCATCTCCTGCACGAGCGAGTGGTCGACGCTGATCTGCTCCATCCCCTGCGGTGTGCTGCGGTAGACCCGCGAGTCACCGACGTTGAACACCAGCCAGAACGGTTCGCCGTCCTGCTCGGTGAGGATCGCGCCGGTCACCGTGGAGCCGGCCACCGACCCGCGCGGGTCGCCGTCGTCGTCGGACGACATCGTCGCGCGGATGGCGGCGCCCGCCCGGCGGACGGCTGCGGCGACGTCGTCAGGAACGAGCGCTCGCTGCGCTGCCTGGGCCTCGCGGGCGAGTGCCCGTAGCTCGGCGACGACGGCGCTGCTGGCCATGTCACCGCGGGCGTGCCCGCCCATGCCGTCAGCGACGACGAACACCGGCGACTCGGCCAGCACGGCGTCCTCGTTCACCTGCCGTCGGCCACCGGTGTCGCTTGCTACGCCCCAGCGGGTCTCCATCCAGCTACCTCTCACGCCTTGATCGTCGGATCCTACGTTGCCGTCGTGGTGCCGGCGCAGACCGCCCAGTCACACGATCGTGGGGAAGATGCCCCAGTAGCCGGCGCTGAGCAGCAGGACGAGCGACCCCAGATGGATGGTCACCAGAGTAATGGTGCCGACGGTGCCGGTGCGACGACCGCTGCGACGCACCCGCAACCAGTGGGCCGCCGACCACACGCCGATCCCGGTCGCCGCGATGCCGACGATCTGCAGCCCGAGCCAGCCGCCCTGCACCACGAGCGGGCTCTGCTCGTAGTTGATCGCAAGGCTCGCGGCCATCAGCAGGTAGGACAGGAAGAGCACCCACAGCGCGGACGTCGCAAGTCCGAGCGCCGCCGAGGTCCGCGCCAGCGGCGAGGGCAGCGGCTCGCTCGGGCGTCGCACTACCCGGGTGGTCAGCCACGTCGCCGGGCCGAGGAGGACGAGCACGAAACCACCAACGAGCGTGAAGACGATCATGTCCCCCGACGCGTACCAGCGCGGGCTGGCGACCGGGTCGGCCCGGAACCGCTGCTCCGGCTGGGCGCCGGCGATCCGGGGCGCAGCGTCCGCGGTCTCCGGCAGGCCGAGGATCCACCGTGCTGTCGCTTCCGGGAAGCCGGGGGCGAGCCGGCCGTCTATCCGGATGCCGTGGTTGGCTCCCTCGAAGTAGCGGACGGTCAGGCTGTCGTTGCCGGCCTCGGCCATGTCGGCGGCGAGGATCGCCGGCCCCTGCACGGTCGGCATCGAGTCGTCCTGGGTCCCGTAGACCATGAGGACCGGTTGCGCCAGCTGCTGCTGGTAGACCTGCGGGTCGAAGTCGGCGTAGACGAAGCCGCCCCCGGGGATCTCGCTGCCGAGCAGCCGCGGCACCGCGCGCAGCAGCTGCTCCGGCGCGCCCATGTTGCGCAGATAGGCGTCGGTGGCGAAGGCGGCCTGCTCGCGCGGGGTGACGACCGGCGCGGAGACGAGGACGAGGAACGCGACGGCGGGCTGCTCGACAGCCGCGACCGGCGCGATGAACGCGCCCTCGCTCTCGGCGTAGATGCCCACCCGGTCCGGGTCGACGTCGGGCTGCGCGGCCAGCAGCTGCCACGACTGCAGGTAGTCCTGCGCCATCGCCACATAGTCCCGTGAGCGCGTGGTGTAGGTGTCCATCCGCTTGTCCGGGACGAGGGCGACCACGCCGGGGGGGGTCAGGGNTCCGGGACGAGGGCGACCACGCCGGCGCTGGCCAGCGCCTCGGTGATGTTGTGGAACCCGTCGTGCGTCGCGGTGCCGGCGCCGTGCATGAAGATCACCCCGGGCCGCAGCCCCGGAGCACCCACCGGGCGGCGGATGGTCGCTCGGACGGTGGCGCCGTCGAGAGCCACCTCGACCACCTCCGCCGTCGTGGCGTAGGTGCCGACAGGCTCGGTGACGACGCCGCCGCCGATCGCGGTGTCCTCGACCTCGACCACGAGGTCCTGGTCGACAGGGTGGGGGTTCCACCCCGGCCCGGCCACCGAACCGATGAACCCGAACAGCAGGATGGCGAGGATGGACACCGCGACTCGCCAAGATCTCACCGGGTCAGGCTAGTCGCTGCGCCATCGCGCTCCGGCCCGCCTGGCCGAAACGCGCTCAGAACCCGAGCCGCTGCAGCAGCTTCGGGTCACGCTGCCAGTCCTTGGCGACTTTCACGTGGATGTCGAGGTAGACCCGGGCACCGAGCAGCGCCTCGATGCCCTTGCGGGCCTCGGTCCCCACGTGCCGCAGCCGCGACCCGCCCTTGCCGATGACGATCGCCTTCTGCGAGTCCCGCTCGACGTACAGCAGCACGTGGACGTTGAGCAGCGGCGGGCGGGTGTCGCCCTCGCGCGGCTCACGCTCGATGATCTCCTCGACGACGGCGGCCAGCGAGTGCGGCAGCTCGTCGCGCACCCCCTCGAGCGCGGCCTCCCGGACCAGTTCGGCGATCATCACCGACTCGGGCTCGTCGGTCAGCTCACCGGCCGGGTAGAGCGGCGGGGACTCCGGCATCTCGCCGAGCAGCAGGTCGGCAAGGAGGTCGACCTGGTCGCCCTTGACGGCCGACACCGGCACCACGTGCGCCCAGTCGCCGAGGGCGGAGATCGCGAGCAGGTGCTCGGCGAGCCGCTGCTTGTCGACCTTGTCGGCCTTGGTGGCCACCGCGATGACCGGGGTGCGCAGGTCGGCGATCCGGCTGGCGATGTAGCGGTCCCCGGGGCCGACCTTCTCGTCGGCCGGCAGGCAGAAGACGACGACGTCGACCTCCGACATCGTCTCGTGGACGAGGTCGTTGAGCCGCTCCCCCAGCAGGGTGCGGGGACGGTGCAGGCCGGGGGTGTCAACGAGGACGAGCTGGCCGTCCTCCCGGTGGACGATGCCGCGCACCGTGTGCCGGGTGGTCTGCGGCCGTCCCGAGGTGATGGCGATCTTCTGCCCGACCAGCGCGTTGGTCAGCGTCGACTTGCCGGCGTTCGGCCGGCCGACGAGCGAGGCGAAGCCCGCCCGGAAGCCTTCGGGCCAGGTGAAGGTCATGCGGTCTCCTCGTCGTGTGCCGGCGGCGTGACCGCTCGGGCGATGATCGTGGCGATCTGTCGGCGGCGCCCGCGAGAGCGCTCGGCGCGCATGTGCAGGCCGTCGACCTCGATCTCGGCGCCGGGGATCGGCACCTTGCCCAGGGCCTTGGCGAGCAGCCCGCCAGCGGAGTCGACGTCGTCGTCGTCGAGCTCCAGGCCGAAGATCTCGCCGAGCTCGTCGATCGGCAGCCGCGCGGGCACCCGGACGAGACCATCGGCGAGGTACTCGACCTCGGGCTCGGCGCGGTCGTGCTCGTCGGTCAGCTCACCGACGAGCTCCTCGATGAGATCCTCAATGGTCACCAGGCCGGCGATACCGCCGTACTCGTCGACGACGAGGGCGATGTGCACGTTGTCGGTCTGCATCTGGCGCAGGAGGTCGTCGACGAGCTGCGTCTCGGGCACGAAGGCCACCTCCCGGGCAGAGGACTCCACGGTGTCCGAGCCGGCCTCCGGCTGCATGTGCAACCGGCGCGTGACGTCCTTGAGGAACAGCACGCCGCGGACGTCGTCGACCGACTCGCCGATGACCGGGACCCGGGAGAACCCTGAGCGCACGAACAGCGCCAGCGCCTTGTTCAGCGGCTTGTCAGCGTCCATCGTCACCATGTCGGGACGTGGCACCATCACCTCACGCACCAGGGTGCTGCCGAGCTCGAAGATCGACCGGATCATCGTCCGTTCCTCGGCGTCGAGGTGGTCGGAGCGGCTCACCCGGTCGACCATGTCGCGCAGGTCCTCGGCGGCCTCCTCGCGGGCCTCGGCCTCGGTGCGCCCGTTTCGCGGCGAGAGGTAGTGCCCGACGGCGACGGCCGGTCGGGTGAGGACCAGCACCGCCCGGATCCCGGGCAGCAGCGCGTGCAGCACCCGGCCGGGATGCTTGGCCCCGACCCGGCGCGGCCCGCTGCCGGCGATCGCGGCGAGCAGCACGACCGCCACCGCGGTCGCCACCAGCAGCACCTGCCACCAGGTGCCCAGCAGGTCGGCGACGACGAGGGTGAGGGCGACCGCCGCGGTCATCTCGGTGAGGGTGCGTGCCAGCGTGAGGCCGGGCTCGGCGACGTCGTTCTCCTCAGCGAGCCGGGCGACGGCGTCGGCGCGCGGCCGCTCCGCCTCCTGCAGCTCGGCGAGCGCGGAGTGACCGATCTTGCCCAGCGCGCTCTCCGCAGCGACGAGCACCCCGGTCGCGATCACCGCGACGACGGCGAGGACCAGCAGCCACCACTCGGGGATGTTGGGAAGAAGTCCGTCCATGGTCAGCGGCCCGCGAGGAAGGTGAGCAGGAGCCGCCGCTGCAGCGCGAACATCTCCTTCTCCTCCGCCGGCTCGGCGTGGTCGTACCCGAGGAGGTGCAGGATGCCGTGCGTGGTGAGCAGCAGCAGCTCCTCAGCGGTGGAGTGGCCGGCGGCCTTCGCCTGCGCGACGGCCACCTCCGGGCACAGCACGATGTCGCCGAGCATCCCCTCGACCGGCTCCTCGCCGGGCTGGCCGGGTCGCATCTCGTCCATCGGGAAGGAGAGGACGTCGGTGGGGCCGGGCTCGTCCATCCACCGCACGTGGAGCTCGGTCATCGTCTCGACGGTGACGAACAGGATGGACAGCTCAGCTTGCGGGTGCACGTGCATCTCGTCGAGGACGTAGCGGGCCAGCGCCGCGAACTCCTCCTCATCGACGGCGTGGCCGGACTCGTTGGCGACCTCGGTGCTCATCGTCCGGCTCCTCGTCGGTGATCGGTGGCGGCGCGCTGCTGCCCCCGGCGTTGTTCGCGGTTGGCGCCGTCGACGTCCCAGCGCTCGTAGGCGTCGATGATGTCCGAGACCAGCCGGTGACGGACGACGTCGGCGGAGGTGAGCCGGCAGAAGCGCACGTCCTCGATGCCGTCGAGGATGCTCTCGACCACCTTGAGGCCCGAGAGGTTCCCGCTGGGCAGGTCCACCTGCGTGACGTCGCCGGTGACGACCACCTGCGAGCCGAAGCCCAGCCGGGTGAGGAACATCTTCATCTGCTCCGGCGTGGTGTTCTGCGCCTCGTCGAGGATGATGAATGCGTCGTTGAGGGTGCGGCCGCGCATGTAGGCCAGCGGCGCCACCTCGATGGTCCCGGCGGCCATGAGCTTGGGGATCGACTCGGGCTCGAGCATGTCGTGCAGGGCGTCGTACAGCGGGCGAAGGTACGGGTCGATCTTGTCGTTGAGGGTGCCGGGCAGGTAGCCCAGCCGCTCCCCCGCCTCGACCGCGGGGCGGGTGAGCACGATCCGGCTCACCGCCTTGGACTGCAGCGCGTGCACCGCCTTGGCCATCGCCAGGTAGGTCTTGCCGGTGCCGGCCGGCCCGATCCCGAAGGTGATGGTGTGCTGCTCGATCGCGTCGACGTAGTGCTTCTGGCCCAGCGTCTTGGGCCGGATCGTGCGGCCGCGGCTGGAGAGGATGTCGAAGGTGAGGATGTCCGCCGGACGCTCGGCGGTGGAGGTGGTGAGCATCCGGATCGCGCTGCCGACCGCGGACGCGGTCAGCGGCTGGCCGGCGCGGGCCACCTGGCCCAGCTCGTCCACGAGCCGCTCGGCGAGCGCCACGTCTCCCGGCGGGCCGTCGAAGGACACGACGTTGCCGCGGACGTGGAAGCTCACCGTGGGGAAGCCCGCCTCGACGGCGCGCAGAACCTCGTCGCGCTGGCCGAGCAGGGAGACCATGGGGACGTCGTCGGGCACCGTGATGCGGTGCTGGACCTGGGTCGCGTCCGGTGCGGACGCGTCGTCGCTGTGTGACATGGGCATGGGCGCGGGGGCCCGGACTCCTCTGGGACCGGTGATGGTGCATCAAGTCTAGCCGCGCGGCCGCCTCCGCCACTGCCGAGGCGGTGCCGGCGCCGGCGGGGGGCTAGCGTGCGCCGGCGCGGGCCGCGGCGCGTGGCGCCGGCGCGGGCCGACAGGCGCGGGCGCGGGCGCCAGTGCGGGCCGACAATGGGTGCCTTCCGTCAGTGCGGGGCTGACGAAAGCTCCCCGGCGTCGAGAGGCGGCACTGGGCATCGGGCACGGCGCGACAACGGGTGACTTCCGTCAGCGCAGGGCTGACGAAAGTTCCCCGATGTGCGGGCACAGCGGGTGCGCACATCGGGCATCGGGCATCGGGCATCGGGCATCGGGCACAGCGGCGTGGGCCAGCGCGCGGGTCAGCCCCAGCGGCCGAGGCGCTGGGCGAGCGAGGCAATGGCGACCGGTCCGGCGGTCGAGGTGCGCAGCACGTGGGGGCCGAGGAGCACGACGGCGGCGCCCACCTCCTCGAGCGCGGCCACCTCCTCCGGGGCGAGCCCACCCTCCGGGCCGACGACGACAAGCACCTGCGCGGCGTCGCCGCTGCCCGCCGGGAGCGTCGCGGCCGCGAGGGGCACGGTGGCCTCTTCGTGGAGGACGACGACGGCGCCACCGGCGGCCACCACCGATCGTGCCCGGTCGACCAGGTCCGCGCCGATGACGAGCGGCTCCACCTCGGGCAGCCACGCGCGGCGCGACTGCTTGGCGGCCGACCGTGCCACCGCCTGCCACCGGGCGCGACCCTTGGCAGCCTTGGCGCCCTGCCACACCGACACGCACCGCCGGCTCTGCCACGGGATGACGGCGTCGGCGCCGAGCTCGGTGGCCATCTCCACCGCCTGCTCGTCGCGACCGCCCTTGGCCAGCGCCTGGACGAGTACCAGCCGCACGGTGGGGGCCGGCTCGTCGTGGACATCGTCGACGGTCACCCGCAGCTCGCCGGCCGCCGCGGCCGCCACCTGGCCGCGGACCCGGCGGCCCGCGCCGTCGGCGAGGTCGACGGTCTCGCCGGGACGGATCCGCCGGACGTTGACGGCGTGGCGGCCCTCGTCCCCGCCGAGCACCACGTCGGTGCCGGTGCGGGCGTCGCGCAGCTCAGCGGGCTCGGCGAGGAACACCGGTGCGCTCACCGGGTGCCACCGCCTCGCGCGCTCACCCTCACCGCGTGCGGCCCGGGGTGCGGGGCTGTCACCTGCTCAGCGTCCCGCGAACTTGTCGCGCAGCCGGGAGAACATGCCGGGGTGCGTCGCGGTGAGGCGCGGCTCGAGACGCTCCTCGCCGCGCAGCCCGGCCAGCTCGGTGAGCAGCTCGCGCTGGCGGTCGTCCATCGCGGTGGGGACCTGGACGTCGACGTGGACGTTGAGGTCGCCGCGCCCGGAGCCGTTGAGGTGCCCGACCCCGAGGCCGCGCAGCGTGAGGATCTCCTCCGGCTGGGTGCCGGGCTGGATGTCGACCTCGCGGTCGCCGTCGAAGGTCTCGAGGTGCAGCACGGTGCCGAGCGCGGCCGCGGTCATCGGCACCTCGACCCTCGCGTGCAGGTCGTCGCCGCGGCGGGCGAACACCTCGTGCTGGCGCACCCGGATCTCGACGTAGAGGTCGCCGGCCGGTCCGCCGCCCGGGCCGACCTCGCCGCTGCCGGTGAGCTTGATCCGGTTGCCGGTCTCCACGCCCGCGGGGACCGCGATCGGCAGCGAGCGCCCGCTGCGGACCCGGCCCTGGCCCGAGCACTCGGGGCAGGGGTCGGGGATCGTGGTGCCGTGCCCGGCGCAGTTCGTGCACGGCGAGGTGGTCATGACGTTGCCGAGGAAGGACCGCGCGACGCGCTGCACCGAGCCGCGGCCGGAGCACACGACGCAGGTCTCCACCGAGGTGCCCGGGCGGGTACAGCTGCCCTGGCAGGTGCCGCACAGCACCGCGGTCTCCACCTGGACCTCGCGGTCGACGCCGAACACGGCGTCACGCAGCTCGATGTCCAGCCGGACGAGGGCGTCCTGCCCGCGGCGGCCGCGGGGCACCGGCCCACGGCTCGCGCCGCCGGCAGCCGCGCCGAAGAAGGTCTCGAAGATGTCGGAGAACCCGAAGCCGGCGCCTGCCCCGCCACCGCCACCACCCCCGCCGAGGGCGGACTCGCCGCCGACGTCGTAGAGCTGGCGCTTCTCCGGGGTGGAGAGCACGTCGTAGGCGCGAGAGAGGTCCTTGAACGCCTCCTCGCCCTCCGGGCCGGCGACGTCCGGGTGGAGCTGGCGGGCCCGCTTGCGGTAGGCGAGCTTGATCTCCTGCTGGCTCGCGGTCCGGGAGACTCCGAGAATCTCGTAGTAGTCGTTCACAGGTCACTCTCTGTCGGGTTCGGGCTCGCTGCGCGGGCAGCGGTGGTGGTCAGCGCTGGCGCTAGCTGGTGAGGATTCTCGAGAGGTAGCGGGCAACGGCGCGCACCGACGCCATCGCGGCGGGGTAGTCCATCCGGGTGGGGCCGAGGATCCCGAGGTGGGCGACGGCGTCGGAACCGGACGTCCCACCATAGGACGTCGCGACGATCGATGCCTCGGACAGCGACTCGTGCCGGTTCTCCTCACCGATCCGGACGGCGACGGCGTCCTCCCCGGCCATCTCGCTCAGCAGCTTGAGCAGCACGACCTGCTCCTCCAGCGCCTCCAGCACGGGGCCGATGGTGCGGGAGAAGTCGACGTCGGAGCGGGCGAGGTTGGCGGTGCCTGCCATGACGATGCGTTCCTCGGCGTCCATCCGCAGCGTGTCGGTCAGCTCTTCCACGACGGCGACGACGAGCGGCCGGTGCTCGGGCGCGAACAGCTCGACGATGCCGGCCATGCCGGAGCCGATCTCGGTGAGCCGGCGTCCGATGCCGCCGGCGTTGATCCGGGCCCGCAGCTCGGCGACGACCACCGCGTCCAGCGGCTGCTCGACCTCGATCGAGCGCTGCTCGACCCGGCCGGCGTCGGTGATGATGACCGCCAGCAGCCGGCGCTCGGACAGCGGGACCAGCTCGAGGTGGCGCAGCGCCGAGCGGCGCAGCGACGGGTACTGGACCACCGCGACCTGGTGGGTCAGCTGCGACAGCAGCCGGACGGTGCGTTCGACGACGTCGTCGAGGTCGATGGCGTCGTCGAGCAGGTGTTGGATGGCACGCCGCTCCGGGGCGGACAACGGCTTGACCGTGGCGATCTGGTCGACGAACAGGCGGTAGCCCTTGTCGGTGGGCACCCGGCCGGCCGAGGTGTGCGGCTGCGCGATGAACCCGCTGTCCTCCAGCGCGGCCATGTCGTTGCGGATGGTCGCCGGGGAGACACCGAGCGCGTGGCGCTCGACGAGCATCCGGGAACCGACCGGTTCCCGGGTGTGGACGTAGTCCTCGACGATGGCGCGAAGCACCTCGAGACGACGCTCCTCGCTCATGGGTCCCCCCCTTTCAGCACTCGACGGGTTCGAGTGCTAACCCTACGCGTCGTGGCGAGGCGATGTCGCGTGACCTCTCCCACGCCGTGTCGCCGGTCCACGGTGCGCGCCGTACCGCTGGTTAGGCTGCCGCCGTGACCGATCGATACGGCAACGACGTCCTCTCCTCCGACCCCCACCGCGCCGGCGCGTACGCCCACCGGCCGACTACCCGCGACGAGGTCGCCGAGCGTGGGCTCGTCGTGGAGGAGGTGGAGACCGGGTGGGTGGGCGCGGTCACCACGGTCGAGAAGTCAGGCGGCATGGGCGTCGTCGTGCTGGAGGACCGCCGCGGCCGTACCCGTACCTTCCCGCTCGGCGCCGGCTTCTGGGTCGACGGCGCACCGGTGCGGCTCGTCGCGCCGACGCGCGCAGCCGTCTCGGCCGCGCCACGGACCGCCGGGGGGCGTCGGCTGACCGCCTCCGGCTCGCTCGCCGTCGAGCAGTCGCGGGCACGGGTGGCGCGCGCGTCGCGGATCTGGGTAGAGGGCAGGCACGACGCCGAGCTGGTCGAGCGGGTGTGGGGCGACGACCTGCGGGTCGAGGGCGTGGTCGTGGAGATGCTCGACGGCGTCGACAACCTCGAGGCGGCGCTGCGCGACTTCGCGCCCGGGCCGACCCGCCGCGCCGGGGTCCTGGTCGACCACCTCGTCGACCGTTCCAAGGAGTCGCGGCTCGTCGCCGAGACCCTCGGGCGGCTCGGCCCGCGCAGCAGCGCGCACGTGCTCGTGCTCGGCCATCCGTACATCGACGTCTGGCAGGCGGTGCGGCCCGAGCGGGTCGGGCTCCGGGCGTGGCCCGACGTGCCGCGCGGCACCGACATCAAGGTCGGCACCCTTGCCGCTCTCGGCTGGCCGCACGCCGACCAGGCCGACATCGCTCGCGGCTGGAAGCGCATCCTCGGCCAGGTGCGCGACTACAAGGACCTCTCCCCCGCGCTGCTGGGACGGATGGAGGAGCTCATCGACTTCGTCACCGGGATCCCGGAGGAGCCCGCGTAGCGGGTGCCGTCAGGCGTTCCCCGGCCCCGACGGCCGCAACGGGGCCCCGGCCTTTGGGCAGGGTCAGTGGCCTGTCCTTTCCCCGTGCCAGCGGGTCGCCCAGGGCCCCGGAGCCGTCGGCCGCACGTATCCTGACCGAGTGCCGGACCACACCGATCAGCTCGACGTCGCTCCGCACGTCGCAGCTCGCCGGCGCGGTGCTCCGCGGCTCCGTCGCCGTCATCTTCGCGGGGCAGCGTCCTGACCGCCGTCGTCCCCGGTACGTCCGCACGGGAGCTGGTGACCAGACGCGTGACGGCGGCCGACACTGCCGCCCGGATCCTCGCCGACGTCGACTCGCTGCGGCGGCACGTGGTCGCGATGGTCGAGGGTGCCCGCGACGAGCGCGTCCGGGGCGAGCTCGCGGGTATCGACGTGCTGCGGCTGCGGGAGACCACCGAGCGCAACCTGCGGCTGCAGGCCCTGGTCGACGCCGGCATCGCGACCGTGCTCGACGCTCTCGACGCCGGTACCGCCCGCCTCGACGCGCTGCCCGGGGTCGGCCCGCACACCGCGCGGACGGCCGTCGCCGCGGCGGAACGGCTGGCGCAGACCCTCCGGGCCGGCGCCCGGCTACGCATCGAGCCGGGCACCCGTGGGCCGCTCGGGCTGGACCTGGTCACGGCGCTGCACCGGCTGGCCCGGGTCGAGCCGCTCCTCGCGCCCGAGGCGCAGCACCTCGCCGACTTCAGCTCCTCGGTAGCCGCCCTCGCACCGGTGGCAGCCCCGGCGACCAGTCGCCTCGGTTTCGCCCTGCGTCTCCCGTCGACCAAGGCCCGAGCACGCCAGTCGCTGGCGAGACTCGCCGACTGGGAGGCATGGCTGGCTGGCACCGGCCTGCCGGCCACCCTCGAGCGCCTCACCGGCGTGCTCGCGGAGCCCGCGCCGGGCCCGCTCGCGCTGTGGCAGGACTTCGAGCGGCGGGCGGCGGACTACTACGCGCTGCTCGACACCCTCGTGCCGGGCCTCGGCGACCACACCACCCGGTACGGCGCCCTGCCGGCCGAGCTCGTCGAGCGGATCACCGCCTACCCGCTCGACGAGTCGCTGCTCCACGCGAACCTGCGCGGCTACCAGGCGTTCGGGGCGCGCTTCGCGCTCAACCAGGGCCGCGCGCTCATCGGTGACGAGATGGGGCTGGGCAAGACGGTGCAGGCGATCGCGGCGATGGCGCACCTGGCCGCCGCCGGCGAGACGCACTTCCTCGTCGTCTGCCCGGCCAGCGTGCTCGTCAACTGGACGCGGGAGGTCTCGACCCACGCCCGGCTCGTCGCGCACCGGGTCCACGGCGCCGACCGGGACACCGCGCTGCGCAGCTGGCAGCGCAGCGGTGGAGTAGCGGTCACCACCTTCCAGGGGCTGCAGCACGTCCCGTCGTCGGCCACCCACGCCCCGCCGGCGCTGCTCGTCGTCGACGAGGCGCACTACGTGAAGAACCCGCAGGCCGGCCGCACCCAGGCGGTGGCGGCGTGGGCGGCTCGCACGCCGCGGGTCTTGTTCCTCACCGGTACCCCGCTGCTCAACGACGTCACCGAGATGACGGCGCTGGCCACCATGCTGCAGCCCGAGCTCGTCGCGGCGCTGCCCGGGCACCTGCGGCTGCTCGGTGCGGAGGACTTCCGCCACGCGCTCGCCCCGGTGTACCTGCGGCGCAACCTCGAGGACGTGCTCGTCGAGCTGCCGCCACGGCTGACGGTGGACGACTGGGAGGAGCTGACCCCGGCCGGGGAGCGCGCCTACCGTGACGCCGTCGCCGCCGGCAACCTCATGGCGATGCGCCGCGCCGACCTCACCGTGCCCGACCCGCGCGACTCCGCCAAGCTCGACCGGCTGCTGGAGATCGTCGCGGAGGCGCGCGACGGCGGTCAGCGGGTAGTGGTGTTCTCCTTCTTCCGTGACGTGATCGCCCGCGTGGTCGACGAGCTCGGCGCGCTGCCCGGGATCGAGGCGCACGGCCCGATCACCGGCGACGTCCCCGCCGCGCGGCGCCAGGACATCGTCGACCGTTTCTCCGCCGCCGGGCCCGGCGCGGTGCTCGTCTCCCAGGTGCAGGCCGGCGGGGTGGGGCTGAACGTGCAGGCGGCCAGCGTGGTGGTGCTCACCGAGCCGCAGCTGGTGCCGGCGGTCGAGGAGCAGGCGATCGGCCGGGTCCACCGGATGGGGCAGGTGCGCCCGGTGCAGGTGCACCGGCTGCTCACCGAGGACAGCGTCGACGAACGTCTCGAGGAGCTGCTCGCCGGCAAGCGCGCGGTGTTCGACGCCTACGCCCGGGAGTCGAGCCTGGCCCAGCAGGCCGAGTCCGCCGTCGACGTCTCCGAGGCCGAGCTGGCCCGTCACGTGGTCGCCGCCGAGCAGGCCCGGCTCGGCTACGGCCCGGTGTGGGACGAGCTGATGGCCGACGACGGGACGTGACGCGCCACGTCCGGGGTGCGCGCTAGCTGCGCGGTAGCCCACCTAGGGTGCCCGCTGACCATCTCAGTGCTTCCGGAGGACCGATGACCCTGCCCGCCCCTGCCCGGACCCGCCGGGTCGCCACCGCAACCGCCGTGCTCGCCGTCGCGCTCACGCTCGCCGCCTGCGGTGCGGACGACGCCGCCGACGACGTCGCGGCAAGTACCGGGAACCAGCCGGCGGCTGACCCGTCGCTGCCCGCGGCCGACGCCGAGCTGCGCGGCGTGACGACGATCCTGCGCGACGCCGAGATGCACCCGGTGGCCGAGAGCAGCGAGACCGGCGTGCACGCCCCCGGACTGGCGCTCGCGGTGACCGCGACCGGCAAGGTCGCCACCCTCAGCGCCGAGGTGTACGAGGACCTCACCGGCGACCGGCTGCAGCCCGACGAGGACGGCGAGGTACCCGCCGAGGTGCGACCGGCCGACGGTCACGTCTTCCTCGTCGCCGAGTTCGAGACGAGCGACCCGCAGTGGGAACCGCGCGGCAACGAGCCCCGCACCGAGGGCCTCCTGCGCGTCGACGGGGACTCGGGCACGGAGGTCATCGACACCCGTGACGACTCCCGCACCACCGGGACCGTCGTCCTCAGCCTGCCGGCCGACGCCGATCCCGACCACGCGATCATCGAGCTGGAGACCGCCGGCGCGTTCCAGTCGGTGAGCCTCGTCGACGGCACCCGCGTCGCCACCGACGTCCCGCACGCCTACCCGGGGCCTGCCGAGGTGACGATCGAGTCCGCCGAGCGTCTCGACGACAGCTTCGAGCACTGGATCAGCGACCACGCGACCGTCCAGGGGGAGGTCGTCGGCGCCTTCGCCACGCCGTTCCTCGACGAGGGGTACGGCCGGGGCGGCGGCTGGGCGGCGCCCGACCAGCAGTACCTCGCCGTCGCCGTCGACTGGCACGTGAGCGAGTCGACGACCTACGACGAGACGGTGATCCGGGCGCAGACCGCTGACGGCGACGTCTTCCAGCCGATCAACGACCCCAAGGGCCTGACCGACGTCTTCGAGCGGGACGCGGTGTTCCAGGTCCCGACGGACCTGGACGCCGTGACGATCATCATCGAGTCCGCCTACCGCAACGGGGTGGGATCGGGAGCTCGGCTCATCGAGTTCGAGCCGATCCAGGCTGAGATCAGCATCGGCTGAGCTCGCCGCAGGTGGCCGGCGCCGAGACCCAGGCGCCGACCGCCGCGGGTCAGCCGACCGCCAGTGGCGCGTCCCAGTGCCACTCGAAGCCGCCCAGGCCACTGTCGACCTCCTGCTGGGTCCAGCTCGCCCGGTGCGACCCGGTCAGCTGGACCTCCCGCTCGAACACGACGTCCTCCTCGGCGAGGTCCAGGCTGCTCCAGGTGCGCCAGAGCACGCGGGAGGGCAGCTGCGGCGGGGTGAAGCCGACCTGGACGCTCATCACCGCCGTCGGTGTCACCACGCCCGCGACGTAGCGGTCGACCTCACCGGTGCGGGCGGTGTACGCGAGGTCGTAGGCGTAGACGTGCACCTCCCCGGCGTGCAGGGGTCGCGGGAACCGGATGTACAGCATGCGCAGTCCGTCCGCGCCGGGGGCCGGCCCGGGCTCGATCCGGCATCCGCTCCGAGCCGTAGGTACCACCCCGTCGTTGGCGAACCTCAGCGGGAACTCCGCGACGTCGTCCACCAGCGCCTGGACCGTCAACGTCGACCGGATGACCCAGCTGGTCCGGTCCGGGCCCACCCGGATGTCGATCGCTCGGCTGAGCGTTCGCACCTGGGCCTCCCCGCCGTACCCGGCAGCGGCCTGCCCGACCCGGTCGGTGCGACGGCTCCGCGGCCGGTGGCTGAGCAGTGCCCAGAGCCGCTCCTGCTCCGCCGCGGTAAAGGCGAAGCCCTCGATGAACAGGCGCAGCGTGGGCGGGGCCAGCACCTCGCCACGCACCGCGCGCCGCACCCGGTCGCGCAGGGCGTCGAGCGACGTCGATGTCTCGCCGGCCTCAACCCCGCGCAGCACACGGGCGACGGCGGTGTGGCTGAGCTCGGTGTCCCGGCGCCGGCGCACCTGCTGGCTCCACCGCTGCCGGTACTCCGCGACGTTGAGCAGCAGCCGGCGCAGCTCGGCCGCCGTGGCCAGCTCGGGACTGCGACGGACGACGTCCACGCTCGGGTCGCCGCCAGACGGAGACCCGATGGCCTCACGCCGTGCCATGCCGCCTCGCCTTCCGTTCCGCCCTGGTCCGGCCACTGGGCGAACCACCGCTGCCACCCTAGCCGTCGCCGACAGCCGACTTGTCACCGACAGCAGGATTGCCACCGACAGCAGGATTGTCGCCGAGAGCCGACTTGTCACCGACAGCAGGATTGCCACCGACAGCAGGATTGTCGCCGAGAGCCGACTTGTCACCGACAGCAGGATTTTCCACGGCGGTGGTGTCGACAACCCCGCTGTCACGAACGATGTCGCGGGTGGGGGTTGATGGTGCGGTCACGAGGGTGGCCGGAGTGCACGAATGGGCGCGGTGACACGAACGAGCGGTGCGCGCCTAGCGACGCGGGTCGACGAGCACCTTGGCGTGCCGGCTGCTCCCGGCGTCGAGCTCCTGGAACATCGCCTCGAGCCCGTCGAGACCGATGGTCCCGGTGTGCAGGACCTCGACGTCGACGGCGCCGCTCGCGATCGCCCGCATGGCGCCGACGAAGTCCTCGTGGTTGTAGGCGAGGGACCCGATGACGGTGAGCTCGCGCTGCTGCCAGTCGGGGTAGCTGACCTCGGAGGACTCCATCGGGAAGCCGAGCAGCGCCAAGGTTCCGCCGCGGCGCACCAGCTCCGCTGACGCCTGGAACAGCCCGGCGGCGCCGGTGCACTCGTACAGCACGTCCGCGCCGAGGCCGGCGGAGCTGTCGAAGACGTACCGGGTGAACGCCTCGCCCGGCTCGAGCACCTCGGTGAAGCCCAGCCGCCGCGCCGCGTCTCGGCGCGCCTCGTTGGGCTCGACGACGATGACCCGCCCGGCGCCCGCATGCCGGGCGTGCTGCGCGGTGAGCAGCCCGATCGGCCCGGCACCCTGGACGACGACGACGGCGCCGAGCTGCTGGCGCACCCGCTTGACGGCGTGGAACGTGACCGCCGCCGGCTCGACCAGCGCGGCCTGCTCGTCACTGAGGCTGTCCAGCACCGGCAGCACCCGCCGTGCGGGTACCGCGATCGACGTCGCGAACCCGCCGTGGCTCGGGGAGTCGGCAGTGACGCCGTTGGCCTCGGCGAAGGCCACGTCACAGTTGGCGGTGTGGCCGGCGACGCACTGCGGGCAGGCGCCGCAGGCGGGCCCGACGCACGCGACCACCCGCTGGCCCACGGCCAGGTGCTCGACCTCTGCGCCGACGGCGGCGACCGTGCCCGCCCATTCGTGGCCGAACACGGCCGGCGGCAGCCCGCCGGTGGTGTAGCCGTGGGTGTCCGTCGCGCAGATGCCGCAGTACGTGACGTCGACGACGACGCCGTCGGGAGCGGGTGCGGGAACCTCCCCCGACCGGATCTCCATGGTGTGCGGGGCGGGGGCGACGACGAACCGGTACTGCGGCATGTGCTGCTCCTTCGAGAGTGGACGTCTGTCTCTGTCGT
Source organism: Georgenia sunbinii (assembly GCF_036421875.1). Lineage (NCBI taxonomy): Bacteria > Bacillati > Actinomycetota > Actinomycetes > Allobogoriellales > Allobogoriellaceae > Georgenia > Georgenia sunbinii. Next base: position 798,361 of record NZ_JAZGOL010000001.1, read on the forward strand.
ACCACTTTTGTGAGGTCGCGGCGTGCTGGGCCGCGGCGACGTGCGGGCGTCGGGACGACTCCGCTCGTGTGGACAATCCCGCTGTCGATGACAAGTCTGCTGTCGACGACAAGTCTGCTCTCGGCGACAAGTCTGCTCTCGGCGACAAGTCTGCTGTCGGGGACAAGTCTGCTGTCGGTGAGAGAGGGAGGGAGAGCAAGAGAGAGGGGGGTTAGTCGGTGAGGGCGCGGACGACGGTGTCGGCCAGCAGGCGGCCGCGGCGGGTGAGGAGGATGCGGCCGGCCCGGGCGGGGGCGAACTCGATGAGACCGTCGGCGAGCAGGCCGGCGACGGCGGCTCGTCGGGACGGCGGGACGGCGCCGGTGCCGGGTACCAGCTCGAGGCCCTCTGCCAGCCGCACGCCGAGCAGCACGCGCTCCAGCTCGGTGGCGGCGTCGTCGAGCAGCTCGCGGCCGGCGCCGGGGCTCAGCCCCTGCTCGAGGCGGTGGGCGTAGGCGCGGGGGTGCTTGACGTTCCACCACCGCACGCCACCGACGTGGCTGTGCGCCCCGGGGCCGATGCCCCACCAGTCGCTGCCGCGCCAGTAGGCGAGGTTGTGCCGGCAGGCGAGGTCGGGCGACCGGGCGAAGTTGCTCACCTCGTACCAGCCGAGGCCGGCGGCGGCGAGGACGCCGTCGGCGAGCTCGTACTTGACGGCCGCGTCGTCGTCGTCGGGCACCGGCAGCTCGCCGCGTCGAAGCTGCGCGCCCATCTTGGTGCCACGCTCGATGACGAGCGCGTACGCGGAGACGTGGTCGGGCTCGAGCGCGACGGCGGCGTCCAGGGTGGTGCGCCAGTCCTCGAGCGACTCCCCGGGAGTGCCGTAGATGAGGTCGACGGACACCGCGAGGCCGGCGGCCCGGGCCCACGCGACGACGTCGGGCAGCCGCGCCGGGTCGTGGGTGCGGTCGAGGGTGGCGAGCACGTGCGGCACCGCGGACTGCATCCCGAAGGACACCCGGGTGAAGCCGGCGGCGACCAGCTGGTCGAGCGACTCCCGGGTGACCGAGTCTGGGTTCGCCTCGGTGGTCACCTCGGCGCCGGGCGCCAGCCCCCAGGTGTCGCGCACGGCGTCGAGCATCGTGGCGAGGTCGGCGACCGGTAGCAGGGTGGGCGTGCCACCGCCGACGAACACCGTCGACACCGGCCGCGCCTCCAGCCCGGCGCGGTCGAGCACGGTGGCCGCCAGCGCGATCTCGCGCAGCGCGGTGGCCGCGTACTCCGACTGGTTCGCCCCACCGCCGAGCTCGCTCGCGGTGTAGGTGTTGAAGTCGCAGTAGCCGCAGCGCACCCGGCAGAACGGGACGTGCAGGTAGACCCCGAAGTCCCGCCCGGCTGCGCGGCTCGTGACGGACGCCGGCAACGAGCCGTCGTCGGGCACCGGATCCCCGGCGGGCAGTGCCGGGCTCATGAGCGCCTCACTTCTTGGCCTTGGCGTCCTTGCCCGTCGGGGTGTCGGAGCTCAGGGCAGCGATGAACGCCTCGGGCGGGACGTCGACGCGGCCGATGGACTTCATCCGCTTCTTGCCCTCCTTCTGCTTCTCCAGCAGCTTGCGCTTACGGGAGATGTCGCCGCCGTAGCACTTGGCGAGCATGTCCTTGCGCAGTGCCCGGATGGTCTCGCGGGCGATGATCCGTGAGCCGACCGCTGCCTGGATCGGCACCTCGAACTGCTGCCGCGGGATGATCTCGCGCAGCTTGCCGGCCATCTCCACGCCGTAGCTGTAGGCCTTGTCCTTGTGCACGATGGCGCTGAACGCGTCGACGTGCTCGTGGTTGAGCAGGATGTCGACCTTGACGAGGTCGGCCGGCTGGTCGCCGTCGGCGTCGTAGTCGAACGAGGCGTAGCCCCTGGTGCGCGACTTGAGCTGGTCGAAGAAGTCGAAGACGATCTCGGCCAGCGGCAGGTGGTAGCGCATCTCCACCCGCTCCGGCGAGAGGTAGTCCATGCCGAGCTGGACCCCACGGCGCTGCTGGCACAGCTCCATCACCGGGCCGATGAACTCCGACGGCGTGATGATGGTGGACCGCACGACCGGCTCGAACACCTCGCTGATCTTGCCGTCGGGGTACTCGCTGGGGTTGGTCACCCGGGTGCGGGTGCCGTCCTCGGTGACGACGTCGTAGACGACGTTGGGCGCGGTGGAGATGAGGTCGAGGTTGAACTCACGCTCGAGCCGCTCGCGCACGATCTCCAGGTGGAGCAGCCCGAGGTAGCCGCAGCGGAAGCCGAAGCCCAGCGCGACCGACGTCTCCGGCTCGTAGGCCAGCGCAGCGTCGTTGAGCTTGAGCTTGTCCAGCGCGTCGCGAAGCACCGGGTAGTCCGAGCCGTCGACCGGGAACAGCCCGGAGTAGACCATCGGCTGCGGGTCGCGGTACTCCCCGATCGGCTCGGCGGCCGGCCGCGCGGCGTTGGTGACGGTGTCGCCGACCCGCGACTGGCGCACGTCCTTGACCCCGGTGATGAGGTAACCGACCTCACCGACGCCCAGGCCCTTGGTGGGGCGGGGCTCTGGTGCGCTGACACCGATCTCCAGGAGGTCGACGCTGGTGCCGGTCGACATCATGGTCAGCTTCTCGCGGGGGGTGATCCGGCCGTCGACGACGCGGACGTAGGTGACGACACCGCGGTAAGTGTCGTAGACGGAGTCGAAGATCATCGCCCGCGACGGCGCGTCGGCGTTGCCCTGCGGGTTGGGGATGTCGGCGACGATCCGGTCGAGCAGCTCGGTCACGCCCACACCGGTCTTGCCGGAGACCCGCAGGCAGTCCTCGGGCTCGCCACCGATGAGGTTGGCCAGCTCCTCGGCGTAACGCTCCGGGTCCGCGCCGGGCAGGTCGATCTTGTTGAGGACCGGGATAATGGTGAGGTCGTTCTCCATCGCCAGGTAGAGGTTGGCCAGCGTCTGGGCCTCGATGCCCTGCGCGGCGTCGACGAGCAGCAGCGCGCCCTCGCAGGCGGCCAACGAGCGGGAGACCTCGTAGGTGAAGTCGACGTGCCCGGGGGTGTCGATCATGTTCAGCGCGTAGGCCTGCTCGCCCACCTGCCACGGCATCCGCACGGCCTGCGACTTGATGGTGATGCCGCGCTCGCGCTCGATGTCCATCCGGTCGAGGTACTGGGCACGCATGGCACGGGCCTCGACGACGCCGGTGAGCTGGAGCATCCGGTCGGCGAGCGTCGACTTGCCGTGGTCGATGTGCGCGATGATGCAGAAGTTACGCAGCAGCTCGGGCGCGGTCGCCGCCGGGGCGATCTCGGTGGTGAGCTGGGCACTGGGAACTGGGGGCACGGGCCTTCCTCGACTGACGACGGCGTGCCGGGCCGGCACGGGACGATCTGCCACCTATCGTCCCACGTCCTTCGCCGGAGGCCCGCATCAGCCGGCCCGCGGCTCGGGGCGGCCGGTGCTCAGTCCGCCGGCTCGGCGCGCAGAAGGTCGGCGATCTCCTCCTCCGGCCGCGGGGCCACCGTCTCGTCCTCCTCGAGCAGGACCGGGTCGGTGTAGTGCTCGTCCGACGGCAGGTCGGGCGTGGTGCGGGCGGACTCGTCCGGGACCGACATGGCAACCTCCTGGGGCGGGCGGGTCACCGCCGCGACGCGAGTGGGACCTCCCAGCCTAGGCTCGCCGCCTCCCCGGCGCACCAGGGTCGACCGGCTAGCCGAGCAGCAGGGTGAACGCCGTGACGAAGGTGCCGAGGACGCCGAGCGGGATGGCGACGACGGTGCCGAGGAAGGCGACGAGCGTGATGCGGAGGTCGTCGCGCAGGTAGGGCGCGTTGACCGTCCCGCCGGCGGCCCGCACCAGCGCCCGCTGCGTCGCCTCCACCCGCGGGAGCCACCGGGCGGTGCGGATCTGTGTCTCCGACACCGCCTCGTTCCAGGTGCCCATCTCGTCCTGCAGCGCCGCCAGCCGCGGATCTTCCTCACCGGCCGCCGGGCGGTCGACCACTCCCCCGGCGACGAGCGGGCCGTCAGCGCCGTCGGTGCGGGCTCGCAGCCGTTCCCGCCGGACGGCGAGCACGAGGATCGGCAGCGCAAGGACGAGCGAGAGCACGAACAGGGTCCAGCCCGCGCCGGTCTCCGCCTGCCGGCCGACGAGGAACGCGAGGAACGCGAACACCGCCACCGGGACGGCCGCCGCGACGAGGAGCAGCAGCCCCGGCCGGCGCGCCAGTCGCACGAGGTTCGCAGCGAACTGGTTCATCGCGTCGCTCGTCGCACTCATGTCACCAGGTTCCCATGGCGTCTCTGCCGCGACGATTCCTGGCAAGACAGCCGGCATGCCGGCGGCGGACACCGGCGCGGCCAGACCACCGGCCGGCTAGTCGTCCGCGCCGTCGTCAGGCTTCTCGGCGGACGTGCTGTACGTCTTCTTCGCCGTGGCAGTGCGCGCCGGCAACGTCCCCCGTCGACTGGGCAGCGGCTGCTGACCGACGCGGTCCTCGACATACGGGTCGCGCATGACGGGCGGCTCCCCGATCGCTTCCGGCTCGACGACGAACTCCGAGGTGTCGTGCTCTTCCTCGACCTCACGGCGCTCGTACTCCTCCGGCGGCAGCACCCTCTTCCAGGCGCGGGTCCGCATGGCCGGCAGCTCCCCGGCGTCCTCACGCAGCGCGCGGTACACCGCATACATCTGGAAGTAACCCATCACGAAGAACGGCAGGCCCACGAGGATGATGGTCGATTCCAGCGCTTCGAGGCCGCCGCTACCGGAGAACACCAGCAGCGTCGCGGTGATGACGCCGATCGCCAACGCCCAGAAGATCCGCTGGCCGAGCGGATTGAAGTCCTCGTGACCATTGGCCATGGTGTCGGTCACGAGCGCGGCGGAGTCCATGGAGGTGACGAAGAAGATGACCACCAGGATGATCGCGATGATCGAGACCGCGAAGGTCAGTGGATGGTGCTCGAGGAACGCGAACAGAGCGCCGGGGATGTCTTCCTCCTCCACGACGCGTTCGACCAGGCCGCCCTCACCGTTGAGCTCGATGTCGAAAGAGCCATAACCGAAGATCCCGAACCAGATCACCGAGAACCCGGCGGGCACGGCGAGCACACCGGTCACGAACTGCCGGATGGTGCGGCCCTTGGAGATACGCGCGATGAAGATTCCGACGAAGGGTGACCAGGTGATGGTCCACGCCCAGTAGAAGACCGTCCATCCGCTCTGCCAGCCGGTACTGGCGAAGGTGTCGTTCCACAATGCCAGCTCCGGCAGGTTGACCAGGTAGCTGCCGAAGGACTCGATGGTGCCCTGGAGCATGAACAAGGTCGCCCCGGTCGCCAGGATGAACACAAGCAGGGCGACGGCCATGACGATGTTGATGTTCGACAGCACCTTGATGCCCTTGTCGAGCCCCAGCGCCACCGAGATCATCGCCAGCCCGCTGACCACGCCGATGATGATGAGCTGCCAGCCGGCGTTCTCCGGGACACCGAGGACCTGCGAGAGCCCGCCGTTGATCTGCAGCGTGCCCAGCCCGATCGACACGGCGACGCCGAACACCGTGCCGACGATCGCGACGATGTCGATGGTCTTGCCGATCCGGCCGTGGATCCGCTCGCCGAGGATCGGCTGGAAGATCGAGCTGACGCGCGGCGGGAGGTTGCGCTTGTGGATGAAGTAGGCGAAGCAGAGCGCCGGCAGGGTGAAGATCGTCCACGTGTGCAGCGTGAAGTGGTAATAGGTGAAGTTCATGGCGTCGGCCGCGGCCGCCCACGTACCCGGCTCGATACCGAGCGACGGACCACGCGGCGGATCACCGAAGTGGCTGACCGGCTCGGCCACGCCCCAGAACATGAGGATCGAACCGATGCCAGCCGCGAAGAGCATCGCGAACCAGGATGCTCCGGAGTGTTCCGGCGGCTCGCCGTCGGGTCCGAGCCTCACCCGACCGAACCGGCCGATGGCGATGAAGATGAGGAAGGCCAGGAACACGGTCACGCCGAGAATGTAGAACCAGCCGAAGTTCGCGAGCAGCCAGTCCGACGAGGCTCCGACGGCGCGATCCAACGGTTCGGTGAACACAATGGTGGCGAAGACGAAGACGATGATGATCGCGGCAGCACCGAAGAAGATGGCCGGCGAGGTACGGAGCCGTAGGAGATCGTGAAACCGTGTGAGCATGAAGCTAGCCCCCCTGAAAGCTGCTCGACGGACGGGCCGACACACGTCACCACCGTCGGCGCATCGGCCCATTTTCGGGCCGCTCGGGCCAACGGTACCGATGATCAACGTCAGCGCAATACGCGGCGGTAGCAGCCGCGCCGCTAGGCTCGCCGGGTGAACCTGACCCTCAACCGGGTGCTGCGCCTCGCGCGGAGCGCCGCCCGCACCGTCCTCGCGCCGGCCCGCTCCACGGCCCCGCCCCGCCCCGGGCGCCGGACCGGCGGCCAGCCGCCGGTAGCCGCGCACGGCGTCACGGTGGAGTACGACGTCGTCCGGCTTGGCCTTCCGCGGCTGGCGTACAGCCCCGAGCGCGACGGCGAGCCGGACCCCGGCGAGGTGGTGTGGACCTGGGTGTCCTACGAGGACGACCCGAGCCGCGGCAAGGACCGCCCGGTGCTCGTCATCGCCCGGGAGGGCGACCGGCTCGTGGTCCTCCAGCTCACCTCGAAGGACAAGGACCTCGACCGCGCCGCGGAGGCGCGCCACGGCAGGTCCTGGCTCGACATCGGCTCCGGCGCCTGGGACTCGCGGGGCCGGCCCAGCGAGGTGCGGCTCGACCGGCTGCTCTGGGCCTCGGCCGGCGACGTCCGGCGCGAGGGCGCGGCGCTGGACCGCGGTCGCTACGACGCCGTGGTCGGTGCCCTGCGCGCGCTGCACGGCGGTCGGTAGTGAGTCGTCGGACACACCGGCGCGGTGGATCGATCCGGCGTTCCGGCTGCTAGACTCTTGGGCTGAGCCTCCGGCATGTCATGCGGGGGCCAGCTGCTGACCGACCACGGGTGTCCCCACGCCTCAGTCCCGGTCACGGCAATGCCCTCAGACCGAATGTCAGCAAGCTCGACGTAGGAGATAGTCCACACGTGGCGAACATCAAGTCCCAGAAGAAGCGCATCCTCACCAACGAGAAGGCGCGCCTGCGCAACCAGGGCGTGAAGTCCGAGGTCAAGACGCACGTCCGTCGCGTCCGCGAGGCCATCTCCGGTGGCGACAAGGACGCCGCGGCCGCCGCCCTGCAGGCCGCCGGCCGCAAGCTCGACAAGGCCGCGAGCAAGGGCGTCATCCACGCCAACCAGGCCGCGAAGCGCAAGTCGAAGCTCGCGAAGCAGATCTCGGCTCTCTGAGCCGCTAGCAGTACGCGCGACGGCGCCGTCTCCTCGCGAGGAGACGGCGCCGTCAGCCGTTCCTCCCCCGCCACCCCACGCCGAGCACGCCCACCCGGGGCGCCGCGTGGGCCGGCCCCGGTGCGCTGAGAGGTGCCATGCCCCGCCTGACGTCGTCGCGTCGCTTGCTGCCGTCGTGGCTCGCCGCGCTGCTCGCGGGCCTCATCGGCGCCTCGATCCCGGTGCAGTCCCGGCTCAACGGTGAGCTCGGGGTGACGCTGGGCGACCCGGTGATGGCCGCCGCCGTCAGCTTCGTCGGCGGGCTGCTCATCATGCTGATGCTCGCTCTCACGTTGCCCACGGTGCGGCGGGGGCTGGCGAGCCTGCCGCGCGCGGTCGCCACGCGCGCGATCCCGCCCTACTACCTCGCCGCCGGCACGGTCGGTGCCTTCCTGGTGTTCACCCAGTCGACCGTCGTCGCCGTCGTCGGGGTCGCGGTGTTCACCGTCGCGGTCGTCGCCGGGCAGGTGATCAGCGGGATCGTCATCGACACCGTCGGCTTCGCGCAGTCCGTGCGCCGACCCGCGGGCGGCGCACGCCTGCTCGGCGCGGGACTCGTGCTCGTCGCCGTCGTGCTGTCCGCCTCGTCCAGCTTCCGCGGCGGCGGCCCGTTCCTCCAGATGGCTGGTCCGGCGCTGCTCGCGCTGGCCGCCGGGTCGCTCACCGGGTTCCAGCACGCGATCAACGGCCGGGTCGGCTCGGTGGCCGGCTCCCCGCTCGTCGCCACCGCGACGAACTTCATCGCGGGCACCACCCTCCTCGGCGCCGTGCTCGCCGTCCGCGCCCTCCTCGGGACGGCGCAGTGGAGCTGGCCCACCGAGTGGTGGCTCTACAGCGGCGGCATCTTCGGCTTTGCCTTCATCGCCGGGTCCGCGGCCCTCATCCCGCACGCGGGCGTCCTCGTGGTCGGCCTCGGCTCGGTGGCGGGCCAGCTCGTCGCCTCCCTCCTCCTCGACGTCGTCGCGCCGGTCGGCGACACCGGCGTCGACCTCCTCATGGTGCTGGGGACACTGCTCGCGCTCGTCGCGCTCAGCATCACCACGCTCGCCGGTCGCCGCCGGTAGCACCGCCGGTAGCACCGCCGGCCGCGCCGGTCCCGGCGCGCAGCACCCGCCGTCGTCCGGGCGGCACCTCGGCTTGCCTCGCGCGTCGAGCTGTGCGTCGACCCTTGTCGCCGTCGCTGCCGTGCGCTACCTTCAACCCATGCGGTGGACCATCTGGTCCGCCTAGTGGACCCAATGGAGGGGACAATGGGACTGAGATCGACATTCCGCACTGCGGCCACCGGCATGCTTGCCGCGGCTCTCGTAGCATCGGGGGCGCTGGCCACCGGGATACTCACGCGTCAGGACGCCCGGGACAACAGCTACGCGGCCTGCCGCGGTACCGACCCTGACTGCTACAACGACTGGCGCGAGGACGACGGCGAGACCCGGGTACTCGTGTACTCACGCACCGTCGGCCCACGCCACGCACACCTGGGCACCGCACTCGGGCCCGGGCTCAACCCCGAGCTCGGCGCGAACAACGTCGCCCAGCAGGGCATGGTCAACTGGGGCGAGGAGTACGGCTTCGACGTCGACTGGACCGAGGACCACACCTGGATGAACTCGGCGGGGCGGCTTCGCCCCTACGACGCCGTCATCTTCCTCAGCTCGACGCGCGACACCCTCGACGACAACGCGCAGACCGCACTCATGCAGTACGTGCGCAGCGGTGGTGGCTTTGTCGGCATCCACAACGCCTTCGGCACCGAGTACCACTGGGAGTGGTACGAGGGGCTGCTCGGCGGCACCAACTTCTACGACCACGGCCGCCACCAGGAGGGCACGGTCACCGTCAACGCCCGTCGGGACGTGACGACGACGCACCTGCCGAGCCGGTTCACCTTCAAGGACGAGTGGTACAACCTCTACCCCTACCCGAGCGAGGTCCGGGTGCTGCTCAGCGTCGACGAGTCGAGCTGGGAGATCCCGAAGACTTCGGGCCACCCCGGTCACGGCCGCGAGCATCCTGTCTCGTGGTGCCAGTACTACGACGGCGGACGCGCCTTCCTCACCACCCTGGGCCACGACGTCGCCCTGTGGACCGAGGCACCTCTCGTCGGTGGCGCAGAGATCAAGGAACACATCGTCCAGGGCGTGCTCAGCGCCGCTGGCGAGCAGCCGTTCTGCCGGTGACACCACCACGGACGTCCCCGGTCCAGCGCAGCCGGGGACGTCCGTGCGCAGCGCAACGATGCGCCAACCAACGGGGAGAAAAATGGATAACGCAATTTCACGCAGAAGTCTCGTCAAGGGGATGACCGCGGCCGGGCTGGGAGCGGTCCTCGCGGCCAGCACGCCGATGGCCGCGACCGCCGCGCCGCCGCGGCCACGGACCGCCGGTGGGCTGGCGACCGGCACCGAGCCGGTCCAGCTGGTCCACGCCACCGTCCCCGCCGACGCGAACTTCCCGACGATCGGGGGCAACCTCGGCAACCAGAACTACACGGCGCTCGACGGGATCCACCGGGGCAACGTGCGCCGGCTCGGCGGGGCGTGGCTCAACCACATCGAGGGTGGCCTGAAGTCCGGCAGCAGCCAGAGCGGGCTGGTCGTCGTCGACGGCGTCATCTTCATCGAGTCGGCCCTGGGCAACGTCCACGCGGTCGACGGCCGGACCGGCGAGACGCTGTGGACCTACACCCAGACCCGCGGCACGCTCACCCGCCGCGGCGTCGCTGTCGGGCAGGGCCTGGTCTTCACCCACGGCAAGGGCAGCTGGGTCATCGCGCTCGACCAGAAGACCGGCGAGGTGGTCTGGGAACGCCAGATCACCGGCTACGGCAGCATGGAGAAGGTGGCCGTCACCTACCACGACGGCAAGCTGCTGCTCGGCACCCACAACTCCGGCCGAGCGGCCGGCCTGTGCGTCGACGCCTCGAACGGCGACGTCATCTGGGCGTTCTGGGGAGCCCCCGGTCCCGGTGACGCACAGTTCGGCACCTGGGCCGGGGACTCGTGGATGGACGGTGGGGCGACACCCTGGCTGCACCCCGCCGTCGACCCGGACCTTGGGATGGTCTACTGGACCTTCGGCAACGCCCGGGGCAACCCCTCCTCGCAGGACGGCTCGGGGCGCGAGGGGATGAACCTCTTCGCCAACTCCATCGTCGCCACCGACCTGCGCACCGGCGCCTACATCTGGCACTTCCAGTCGGTGCACCATGACATCTGGGACATGGACAACTCGATGAACCCGGTGCTCGCCGACGTCGAGATCGACGGCGAGGAACGCCAGCTGGTCATCTACGGCAGCAAGACGGGGATGTACTACATCCTCGACCGCACCGACGGCTCCGCCCCGCTGGGCATCGACGAGCTGCCGGTGCCCCAGGAGCCTCGGCAGAAGACCTGGCCCACCCAGCCCTACCCGCGCCAGGGCGCCTGGACCGAGACCCGGCCGGTGGAGCAGCCGCTGGGCACCGAGGTGCCCGGCCACCCGGCGCGCGCCGTGCCGAACTACGTCGTCGCCTCGCTGTACACACCGCACTGGGACGTGCCGATCCTGTCGATCCCGGGGCACGGTGGCGGCGCGGACTGGTCCGCGCAGTCGTTCAGCCACAGCACCGGGATGATCTACACCGGGTACGGCTACGTGGCCGCCGCACACTCGCTCACCGAGAGCAGCAACGGGCTGCGCCCGCCGGGCGAGTACCAGACCGGTGGGGTCGTCGCCGTGGACGTCAGCACCAACGAGGTGGCGTGGAAGCAGCGCCTGCCCTACTCCCTCGCCCACGGCAACGGCATCCTCACCACCGCCGCGGACCTTGCCTTCATCGGCATGCCCGACGGGAACCTGCTGTGCCTGGACGCCCGGTCCGGGCGGGAGATCTGGCGGTTCCAGACCGGCGCCGCGATCAGCGCCAGCCCGGTGATGTACGAGGTCGACGGCGAGCAGTACCTCGCCGTCTACGCCGGCGGTACCAGCATCCCGTACGGCAACAGCGCGCCCCGGGGCGACAACCTCTGGGCGTTCAAGATCGGTGGCTCCGTCCCGGCGCTGCCGGCCCCGCCGCCGCCGGTGGTGCGCCGTCCGGTGTCCGGCGGGCCGGTCGAGGGGGCGGACGTGAACAACACGGTCACCCTCGCCCGGACGTACAACGCCAACACCGGGATCATCGGCTCGGAGGAGTCCACCGCCGTCGCCGGCATGGCACCCACCCACCTCCGGGTGCCGGTCGGCACGACGGTCACCTTCGTCAACCCGGCCGACAACGTCCACGTCCACTCCGCGACGCAGTTCTTCGAGGGCCTGTTCAACCCGCAGCTGGCCCCCGGTGAGTCGTTCGAGTACACCTTCACCGACCGCGGGGAGTTCTTCTACAACGACTCCCACAGCGGGCGTCCCACCGGCAAGGTCGAGGTCTACTGATGGACCTCGCGTGCCGTGCCAGCGGGCAGCCGTCCCGTCCCTCTACCCAACCTTTGGAGAAGTCATGAAGAAATTGACAAGTGTCCTGCTCGGCACGCTGCTGCTCGTCAGCGTCGGTGCGATGGGCCCGGCACAGGCCGCGCTCACCACCCAGTGCGTCGGGGAGGCCGGCGCGGTCACCGTGCCCGGTGACCTCGTGGTGCCGGCCGGCAAGGCGTGCTCACTCACCGGCACCACGATCGATGGCAACGTCCGGGTCGCCGCGGGCGCCGACCTCGTCGCCGACGGCATCACGGTCACCGGCAACGTCAACGTCCAGGCCGACGGCTACCTCGACCTCACCGGCTCTGCGGTGGCGGGCAACGTCATCAACCGGGGCGCCTACGGGGTGTACCTCGACGGCACCGCGCTCAATGCCTACACGGCGACGGCGGCCGTCAACCCGGACACCTTCCTTTCGTCCCACGGGTCGTCCTTCACCGGCCGGGTCGCGGTGGGCGGTGGCTCGTTCCTCCTCGAGAGCTCGACGGTCGACCGCTTCGTCGACGTCAACGAGGCGTACTACGCCGACGTCCTCGACTCGGTGATCGGCGGCGCACTCACCGTTGCCGGCAACGAGTACGGCGCGATGGTCTGCGGCAGCGAGGTCGACGGTCACGCGTCGTTCAGCAGCAACGACTACGGTGTCCAGCTCGGCGCCGGCGGCTCCCTCGGCGTCTGCCAGCAGGGCTCGAGCGTCTGGGGCGGGAACGTCACGGTGTCCGACACGACCGGTGCCGTGCAGGTGACGGACAACATCGTCCGCGGCGACCTCGGCGGCGCCGGCAACACCACGGTGACCGCGAGCGACAACCGGGTCCGCGGTGAGCTGCAGGGGCAGTTCGCCGAGCAGACCCAGCAGCGCGCCATGCGCATGCAGCTCGACGCCCGGGCCGGCGCCCAGGCAGACGCAGCCCGCGACGCCGTCGACGCGCTGCGCGAGGAGCGGCTCGGCCAGGCAGAGCAGCTGGCGGAGCTGGCCGGACCTGCCGGTCTCTGACCCCGTCGATGGGAGTGCCCCGGTGATCATCGCGATCACCGGGGCACTCCCGTCTTTGCGTCTGGGGCGCGGCCCGGCGGTGCTGCTGGTCACCGGAGCACCCCTCGCCGCGACCGTCTGCGTCGCGGCGGTGGGGCTCAGCCCTCGTCGGGCCGGAGGTAGGCCGGCAGGATCTCGCGCGGGACGGGTCCCTTGATCCGCCGTCCGCCCTGGGTCTCCTCCCAGGCGTGGGCGAGGATGCCGACCGAGCGGCCGAGCACGAACAGGCCGCGGGCCAGCTCCGGCGCAATGCCGAGCTCGGCATAGATGATGGCAGTGACGCCGTCGACGTTGATCGGGATCGGCCGTGAGCGGCCCTCGTTGAGCAGGCGTTCGACGGTGAGTGCGGCGTCGAGGTGCCGGCCGTCGATCGTCCCGGCGGCCCGGGCGACGTCCAGCAGCTCGAGGATCGGCGCACGTCGGGGGTCCACCGGGTGGAACCGGTGGCCGAAGCCCGGCAGGTACCGCGAGCGCTGGCGCCACTGCGCCATGACCTCAGCGGCGGCGGCGTCCGGGGAAGCCGCGTCGCCCTGCGCCGCCACGATCTCGTTGAGCAGCTGCACGCACTGCTGACCGGCGCCGCCGTGCACGTCCCCGAGCACGTTGATGCCGTTGGCGATGGCGTTGTTCAGCCCCACCCCACAGGTCGCCGCCATCCTCGCCGACGCGATCGACGGGGCCTGCGGGCCGTGGTCGACGGCGGCGACGAGCGCCGCCTCCAGCAGCCGGAGCCGCTGCGGTGACGGCTCGGTGCCGATGACCAGGAGCCACATCACTTCGGTGAACGATCGTTCCGCGAGGAGCTCCTGGATCGGGTGGCCGCGCAGCTCGATGGTGCCCGGGCCGATCTCGCTGACCGAGGTGGCCCACCAGTGCGCGACCGCACCCGTCGGGTCGATCTGCGCGCTGGTGCTCATGCCACTCCTCCGGGAGTCGGGTCGACCATCCGGCGGTCCGCCAGGTGGTTGTGCTCGCCAAGGAGCGGTGGCCGCGCCCGGGGCCGCAGGCTCTGCCCGTCGACCTGGACGCCGTTGCCGATGACGGTGAGCGTGCGGTCCGGCTTGCCCGGGAACTCGAGGTCGTTGACGAAGCCTCGCTGGACCAGCTGGGGCAGCTCGAGGGCTTGCGGCACGGTGAGGATGCGCGCCGCGGGGACTCCGCGCGCGGCAAAACGGTCCTCCCACTCTTCCGCGGTGCGGGTCGCCAGCACGCGGTTGAGCTCGACCGACAGGTCCTCCCGGTGCACCTTGCGTGCCTCTCGGGTGGCGAACCGGGGGTCGCCGACGAGGTCCTCACGGCCGACGACCTCGCACAGCGCCTCGAACTGCGCCTGGCGGTTGGCGGAGATGTTCAGCGAGCCGTCCTGCGCGGTGAAGGTCCCCGACGGGGCCGCGGTGAAGTTGTCGTTGCCCATCGGGCGCGGCTCGACGCCGCCACCGAGGTAGTTGCTCACCGCCCAGCCCATCGCGGAGATGGTGGCCTCGAGCATCGAGACGTCGATGACCGCTCCGGCGCCGCCGCGCTGGCGGCCGACGAGCGTGGCGCAGACGGCGAGCGCCGCCATCAGCCCACCGACCGAGTCCGCGACCGGGAAGCCGACGCGCAGCGGTGCGGTGTCAGGGGTGCCGGTGATGCTCATCATCCCCGACAGCCCCTGGATGATCTGGTCGTACGCCGGGCGCTGGCTCAACGGCCCGGTCTGGCCGAAGCCCGAGATCGCGCAGTAGACCAGGCCCGGGGTGACGAGCTGCAGCTGCTCGGCGTCGAGGCCGAGGCGAGCCATCACCCCCGGCCGGAAGTTCTCCACGACGACGTCGGCCTCGCGGACCATCTCGAGGAAGGCGGCCTTGCCGTCGGGGTCCTTGAGGTTGATCTCCACCGACTTCTTGCCGGAGTTCTGGGCGAGGTAGGACGTCCCCACGAGCTCGGCGTTGAGCGCGGCGTCGGGTCCCAGCTGGCGGGCGAGGTCGCCCCGCCCCGGCTGCTCCACCTTGATGACCTCGGCACCGAACAGTGCCAGGTGATAGGTGCAGTAGGGCCCTGCGAGCACGTTGGTCAGATCGAGGACACGAATACCTTCCAGCGGCAGTGCCATGTGCGAGCTCTCCGGGATCTACTAGAGGGGTAAGACGAGAGGTGGCGCTACTCGGTGGTGCGCAACGGGTGGTCGAAGCCGAGCGAGGCGAAGGTCGCCGCCGCCTCGGTGAGCCGTGCCGCGAGGCGAGGGACGTGGTCGGCCGGGAAGCGCGTGGTCGGCCCGCTGAAGGACAGCGCCGCGGTCACCGTGCCCGGCGTCGGCATCACCGGGACGGCCACCGCTGAGAGGCCGGCCTCCCGCTCGCCGTGACTCTGGGCGAAGCCGTCGACGGCGCACCGGCGGACGTCGCGGACGAACTCCTCCACCGCCGCGTCCCCGGCCGGGTCATCGGTACCGGCCGGGCCGTCGAACAGCCGACGGATGACGTCGTCGTCGGTGGTCGCCAGCAACGCCTTGGACGAGGCGCCCATCGACAGCGGCAGCCGGTCGCCGATCCGCACGACGTGACGCAGCGGCAGCGGGCTCTCCTCCTGCGCGACGCAGATCCGGGTGTCGCCACGGCGGATGTAGAGGTTGACGGTCTCTTCGTGCTCCGCCGCCAGCTCGCGCATGACGCGTCGCGCCGGCTCTGGCAGCTCCCACGCCTGGTGGATGGTGAACCCCCAGCGCCACAGGCCCGGGCCCGGCACCAGGCCGCGCGACGTCGTCGCCAGCAGGCCGTAGCTCTCCAGCGTGGCGAGCAACCGGATCACGGTGGTCTTCGCCAGGCCGGTGGCCTCGACGATCTCCCCGATGGTGCGTGACTGGTTCGCACCGTCGGTGAACAGCGCCATGATGTCGAGCGCGCGCGACACGCTCCGTACCGTCTGGTCGCCCTGCTGCCCGTCGGCGTCCTGCTTGCCTCGAGCGCCTGGCTTTCGCGCCATGTTGTCCGACATCGGTGACTCCGCCCCTTGCGTATCCGGCTGGTTCGGATTACGTTAACACTGGTCCACCCAATGGTCCACCAGGGCCGTCTAGTGGTTTGTGAGGTTATCCAATGGCGGAAGCCGTACCAGTGACAACAGGCGTCGACACGCCATCTCCCTATGAGGTGGCGTCCTTCGTCGACGGCGAGTGGCGGCAGACCGGCGAGGTGAGCGAGCGCCTGGGCCCCTACCGCCGGGAGACCGTCAGCCGGGCCGCGGTGGCCGACATCGGCCTCGCACAGACCGCACTGCGGTCCGCCGCTGCCCACCGGGCCACGGTCGCCACCCTGCCGCCGTCCGACCGGGCGGACATCCTCGAGCGGGCCGCCGACCTCACCGACGAGCGCAGCGACGACCTCGCGCGCCGGCTCGCCCTCGAGCTCGGCAAGCCGGTGCGCGACGGGCGTGGCGAGGCGCTGCGGGTGGCGGCGACCTTCCGGATCGCCGCGGCAGAGACGCGCCGCCTCGGCGGTGCCGTGCTGCCGGCCGAGGGCTGGCCGCTCGGCCGGGGCACCACCGTGCTCACCCGGACCACGCCGGTCGGCGTCGTGCTGGCCATCACCCCCTTCAACGCACCGGCGAACCTCCTCGCCCACAAGGTCGCGGCCTCCTTCGGCGCCGGCAACACCACCGTCATCAAGTCCCCGCCGCAGGCACCGGCCGCCACCTCCGCGGTGGTGGAGACCCTGCTCGACGCGGGCCTGCCGGCGGGCGCCGTCCAGCTGCTGCACGGCGGCGCGGACATCGGTGCCCACCTGTGCGCGGCACCCGAGGTGAACGCGGTCGCCTTCACCGGGTCGGCCGCCGCCGGCGCCGCGGTGGCCCGGGCCGCCGGCCCCAAGCGCACCGTCCTCGAGCTCGGCGGCAACGCCGCCACCATCGTGCACGCCGACGCCGACGTCGCCGCCGCGGCGGCCGCCTGCGCCCGCACCGGCTACAGCAACTCGGGCCAGAGCTGCGTCTCGGTGCAGCGGGTGTACGTCCACCGGTCCCGCCTCGCGGAGTTCGAGGAGGCGTTCGTGGCGCAGGTGAAGAGGCTCGTCGTCGGCGACCCGCTCGACGAGGCCACCGACGTCGGCTCGATGGTCGACGACGACGCGGCCGTGCGGGTGGTCGACTGGCTCGAGGAGTCACTCGGCCACGGCGGCCGCATCGCGGCCGGCGGGGTGCGCACGCACGCCACCGTGACACCGGCCGTCGTGCTCGGCCCGGCGCCCGCCGCGCGGGTGGTCCAGGAGGAGATCTTCGGCCCCGCCGTCGTCGTGCTGCCCTACGACGACCTCGACAGCGTCGTCACCGCCTGCAACGAGAGCCGGTACGGCCTGCAGGCCGGGCTGTTCACCAACGACGTCGGGACCATCTTCGACCTGTGGCGCCGGCTCGAGGTCGGCGCGCTCGTCGTCAACGGACCCTCCAACCACCGCCTCGACCACATCCCGTTCGGCGGGGTGAAGGACTCCGGCATCGGGCGGGAGTCCCCCGCCTTCATGATCGACGACTTCTCGACGACGTCGACCCTGCATCTGCGTGGCATCAGCCTGTGGAGCCCAACGAACGTCCGGGAGGACCGATGACACCGACCATGACACCCACGACCCCGGCGGCGGTGGCGACGACCACCGGCGCGCACCTGCTCGCCCGCCAGCTGGAGTCCTACGGCGTGGAGTACATCTTCGGGCTCTGCGGGCACACCAACATCGCCTTCCTCGACGCGCTCGCTGACAGCAGCATCGAGTTCATCACCTTCCGTCACGAGCAGACGGCGGCGCACGCGGCCGACGGGTACGCCCGCGAGTCGGGCAAGGTCGGGGTGGTCCTCACCCACGTGGGCCCCGGCATGATGAACGCGGTCACCGGCGTCGCGAGCGCCGCGATGGACTCCGTTCCCCTCGTCTGCATCTCCGGGGACATCCCGTCCTACTACCGCGGCCGCCACCCGCACCAGGAGGTCAATCTCCACAACGACGGCGACCAGACCGCGATCTACCGACCCTTCGTCAAGCGGGCATGGACGGTGGACCGGCCAGAGGACCTCGGCCGGTTCGCCGAGCGGGCGTTCTGGACGGCGACGACCGGCCGCCCGGGAGCCACGCTGCTCAACGTGCCGATGGACATGTTCTCCCGACAGCTGGCTACCCCGGTCACGCCGCTCGCCGCCGGACCGGTGCTCCCGGCAGCGGCTCCTGAGGTCATCGACGCCATCGCCGAGGAGCTGCGCGCCGCGAAGGCGCCGGTCCTCTACATCGGCGGCGGGGTCAACCACCCGGCCGGCCGTGCCGCGGTGACCGCGCTCGCCGAGCACCTCGACATCCCGATCGTCCACTCCCTCATGGCCAAGGGCGCGGTGCCCGACTCCCACCCGCTGGTCGCCGGGATGCCCGGCTTCTGGGGCGCGGAGCTGACCAACGAGATCACGCTCGGCGCGGACGTCGTGCTCGCCGTCGGGACGCGGTTCGCCGAGACCGACGCGAGCTCGTGGGACGGCCGCTCGACGTGGTCGATGCCGCCGACACACCTCATCCAGGTCGACATCGACCCTGCCGAGATCGGCCGCAACTACCCGGTCGCCCTCGGTGTGGTCGCCGACGCCACCCGCACGCTCGACGCCGTCGCCCGCCGGCTGCAGGAGACCGAGCCGACCGGCCGGGACCGTCCCGAGCTGCGCCGGCAGATCGCCGACAGCCGGCGCCGGGTGTTCGCCACCGTCCAGGACGCGGCGACCGACGACCAGCTGCCGCTGCGCCCGCAGCGGATCCTCGCCGACCTGCACGCCTCGGTACCGGCCGACACCGTCCTCGTCACCGACGTGGGCTGGAACAAGAACGGCATCGCGCAGTGCTACGAGCTGCCCGGGGCCGGCCGGTTCATCACGCCGGGCGGGTCGTCGACCATGGGCTTCGGGCCGGCGGCCGCGCTCGGCGTGCAGGTCGCCTCACCGGACCGGCCGGTCGTCGCGCTCATCGGCGACGGCGGGATGACCGCCCAGCTGGCCGCCCTGCCGACAGCCGCCGAACGCGGCCTGCCGGTGATCTTCGTCGTCATGAACAACGCCTCGCACGGCACCATCTCCGACCTGCAGGCGTCGAGCTACGGCCGCAGCTACGGCTGCGACTTCGTCGACCGGGAGGGCGACCCCTTCTCGCCGGACTTCGCGGCCCTGGGCATCGCCTGCGGCCTCGACGGCTACCGCGTCACCGAACCTGGCGACCTGCGACGTCACCTCGCCGCGGCCGTCGCCGCCCGCCGGCCGGCCATCATCGACGTGCCGATGGTCAACGAGCCCGTTCCCACCCCCGGGCACTGGAACATCAAGGACATCTACCGCGGTCAGTTCGACTGACCACGTTCGCCGGGCACGGGCACCGACGCCCGTCTCCCACCGACCCTTTCCGAACAGGAGTGCAGACCATGTCCAGAACATCCGCGTACCGCCGAGGTGCGGTCGCGCTCAGCGTCATCGCCCTCACCGCAGCCGCGTGCGGCGGCGCCGACGAGCCGGACGCCGGCGCCGGCACGACCGGTGGTGACGACGGCGGCAACGAGGAGACGGTCACCCTGTCTTTCGCGCACAGCTACGCCACCAACCACCCGCACCAGGTGTGCGGGGTGGAGCCCATCCAGGAGCAGGTCGCGGCGGCCGACGTCGGCCTGGAGATCGAGATTTTCCCCGACAGCTCGCTGGGCGGCCACGCGGAGCGGTTCGCCTCGGTGGTCTCCGGTGACATCGACATCGACATCCAGGGGCCGTCGGAGATCTCGGCGACCTACCCGGCGATCGGCGTCCTCGACGCCGCGTACGCCATCGAGGGCCCCGACCACCTCTTCACGTTCTTCGAGTCCCCGGCGGGCGAGCAGCTGCGTGAGGACATGCTCGCGGGCACCGGGGTGCGCACCATCGAGCCCTGGTACTTCGGGATGCGGCACTTCACCTCGAACACCCCGCTCGAGACGCCGGCCGACTTCGAGGGGCTGCGGATGCGGTTCCCGGACACCCCGCAGTTCCTGCAGAACGCCGAGGCACTCGGCGCCTCCCCGACCTCCGTCGCCTTCGAGGAGGTGTACATCTCGCTGCAGCAGGGTGTCGTCGACGGGCAGGAGAACCCGATCCCGACGATCGCGTCGCTCAACCTGCCGGAGGTGCAGTCGCACCTCAACCTCACCGGCCACATGACGGGCATCCACATGATCGTCATGAACGAGGACGCCTGGCAGTCGCTCTCCCCGGAGCAGCAGGAGGTCCTGGAGACGGCGATCAAGGACGCCCGCGACCCCAACCGTGACTGCATCGAGGCGCAGGAGAACGAGTACGTCGAGGAGTGGGGCGGCAGCGGCACGATGGAGATCATCGAGCCGGACATCGACGCGTTCCGTGATCGGGCGGAGTCGTTCTTCCTCGAGGAGCTCGACGGCGACGCGCTCGAGCTGTACACCGCGGTCCGCGAGACCGCCTGACCGCGCGAGGCCCGTGGCGGTCACCGCCGCCGCGGGCCTCGGCCTGCCCCTTCCCCACCCACCTCACAGCGCAGTGGAGGTTCCACCGGCATGTCCGAGATCGAAGCACCTGACGAACGACCGCACCGCAGACCGGCCGGCACCTATCTGGCGCTGGCCATGGACCGGTTCGGCCAGGTCGTGGGTGCGCTCTGCGTGGCCCTCATCCTCGTCCTCGTCAGCGTCCAGGTCGTCCAGCGTGTCACCACCGGTGGCAGCTGGGCATGGTCCGGGGAGATCGCGAAGTTCGCGATGGTCTGGTCGACCTTCATCCTCGCCCCTCACCTGCTGCGAGTAGGCGGCCACCTCCGGGTCGACGTCATCGAGCAGTGGCTGACCCCGCGGGGAGAGCGGTGGATGACCCGGCTGACCGACATCCTCATCGCGGCGACGTGCGCCGGGCTCACCTGGGCCGGCTGGGGCCTGCTCAACGCACCGTTCCTCGGTTCCGCACCGGCCTCCGGCATCCCGCTGACGGTCATCTACGCGGTGCCCGTCCTCGGCCTGCTGTTCACGACGATCATGGCGATCGGCAAGGCGATCTTCGGTCAGGGCTCGGCCTTCGACGTCGAGGGCATCGCACCGGCTCCTGAGGCGGTGCTCTGACCATGGCCATGATCATCCTCGCCGTCGCGATCCTGCTGCTGCTCATGCTCCGGCTCCCGGTCGCCTTCGCGATCCTCGGTCCCTCGGTGGCCTACCTCATCCTCACCGGCCAGTCGGTCGAGCTCGGGCTGCGCACCGCGATCAACGGCATCAACAGCTGGCCCATGCTGGCCATCCCGCTGTTCGTCCTGCTCGGCGTCATCGCCAACCACGCCGGCATCGCCGAACGCCTCTTCGACTTCGCGATGGCGCTCCTCGGCCCCATCAAGGGTGGCCTCGCCTACGTCAACATCGGCACCAGCGTGGGCTTCTCGTGGATGAGCGGTTCGGCGCTGGCCGACGCGGCCGGCCTCGGCTCGGTGCAGGTGCCCGAGATGCGCAAGCGCGGCTACCCCGACCGCTTCTCGGTCGGCCTCACCGGCGCCGCCAGCCTCATCTCGCCGGTGATGCCGCCGAGCATCCCCGCGGTGGTGTACGCGTCGGTCGCGGCGGTCTCCACCGGTGCCCTGTTCGCCGCCTCGGTGATCCCCGCCTTCCTCGTCGCGCTCGGGCTGGTCATCTACGTCTACATCTGGAGCCGGCGGCAGAACTTCCTCAAGACCTACCCGCTGCGCTGGGCGGAGATCCGCCGCACCGGCCGGCGCGCCATCGCACCGCTCCTCACCCCCGTCATCGTCATCGGCGGGATCCTCGGTGGCTTCTTCACCCCGACCGAGGCCGCCGCGGTGGGCTGTGTCTACATGCTCGTGCTGGGCTTCACCTTCCGGTCGCTGCGGCTGAGCACGCTGGGCAAGGTCGTGGGCAACGCCGCCGCGACGTCTGCCGCGATCATGCTCATCATCGGCTCCGCCTCGCTGCTCGGCTGGATCCTCGCCCGCGAGCAGGTGCCCGCCAGCATCGCGGAGTGGATGACCGGCCTCACCAACGGCCCCACGAGCTTCCTCTTCCTCACCGTGGCACTGCTCATCGTCCTCGGCGCCATCATGGAACCGACCTCCGCGCTCGTCCTCAGCGTCCCCATCCTGCTGCCGGTAGCCGTGAGCTTCGGTGTGGATCCGATCCACTTCGGTGTCATCACGGTGATGACGCTGATGATCGGCCTGCTGACCCCGCCCGTCGGGCCGGTGGGCTTCGTCCTCAGCTCGGTCACCGGGATCCCGCCACGGGAGGTCTTCCGTTCCTTCCTGCCGTTCATGGTCCCGCTGATCCTCGTGGTGTCGCTGATCGTGCTCTTCCCCGCCCTCATCTGGGCGCCCGGCATCTAACCAGCCCGCCGCCGTCGTCCCGGTCCGTCCCCAGACGGGCCGGGACGATCACGCACCGATCGACCGGCTCGTGGCAGGCTGGGCGGGTGCCACCCAGGACCCGTCGCCCCGCCACCTCCGGACTCAGCTGGGACCAGGCGCCGCTGGCGCCGGTCGTGCTCGTGCGCGGCGCCGAAGGACTACTCGCCGACCGTGCCGTCTCCCGGGTCGTCGAGCTCGCCGTCGCCGCCGATCCCGGCACCGAGGTCACCAGGATCGAGGCCGCCGGCTACGAACCGGGCCAGCTGACGATGCTGGCCAGCCCGTCGCTGTTCGACGAGTCGCGCTGCGTCGTCATCAACGGCGTCGAGAGCTGCACCGACGCCCTCATCACCGACGGCATCGCCTACCTGGCATCGGTCCCCGACGACGTCACGCTGGTGCTCCAGCACGGCGGCGGGGTCCGCGGCAAGAAGCTGCTCGACGCCGTCGTCAAGGCCGGGCACCCCGTCGTCAGCTGCGAGCCGCTCAAGCGGGACAGCGACAAGTCCGACTTCGTCGCCGCCGAGTTCCGCCGGGCCAAGCGACCGATCGACACCGCCGCGGTGCAGGCGCTGGTCCAGGCGGTCGGCTCCGACCTGCGCGAGCTCGGCGCGGCCTGCAGCCAGCTGGTCGCCGACACCACCGGCCCGGTGACCGTCGACGTCGTCGAGCGGTACCACGGCGGCCGGGTGGAGGCGACCGGCTTCCGGGTGGCCGACGCCGCAATCGGCGGGAACGCCGCGCTGGCGGTCTCGCTGCTCCGTCACGCCCTGGAGACCGGCCTCAACCCGGTGCCGATCGTCGCGGTCCTCGCGATGAAGCTGCGCACGATGGCCAAGGTCGAGGCGATGTCCGGCCGGGGCGGCGCCGGCGGGCTCGGGCTGGCCCCGTGGCAGGTCGACAACGCACGCCGCGAGCTCGCCGGCTGGAGCCCGGAGGGCCTGGCCCGCGCCATCAGCGCCGTCGCCGCCGCGGACGCCGAGGTCAAGGGCCTCAGCCGTGACCCGGAGTTCGCCATCGAGCGCGCCGTGCTGCGGATCGCGGCCAGCCGGGGCCGGCGGTGACCGCCGAGCGGTACCGCGTCGTCCCCGCCGCCTACGTCCTGTTGCTGCGTGAGCCGCACGACGACACAGCTGCGGCCGAGACGCCCGAGGTGCTGCTGCAGCGCCGGCAGCAGACCGGGTTCATGGACGGCTACTGGGCGGCCGGCGCCGCCGGGCACGTCGAGGCCGGCGAGTCGGTCCACGCCGCCGCGGTGCGCGAGGCCCGTGAGGAGCTCGGCATCGAGGTCCGGCCGTCGGACCTGCGCCCGCTGACGACGATGCACCGCAGCCAGGGCACCGGCGAGTGGATCGATGAGCGGGTGGACTTCTTCTTCACGGCACGCCACTGGCGCGGGCAGCCGCGCCCGGTGGAGACCAAGGCCGCCGACCTGCGCTGGGTGTCGCTGGCGGACCTCGACTCCCTCGACGCGCCGGTGGTCCCCCACGAGCGGGCGGTGCTCGACGGCATGCGGTCCGGTGACCTGCCGGCCATCACGAGCATCGGCCTCCCCGGTGCACTGCTGACCACCGCCCCACCGCCAGCCTGATCCCCCTCCGCCGCCGACAGCGGGATTGTCCACACCCCTCCCCCGCCGACAGCGGGATTGTCCACGCCCACCCCAGCCGCCCGCTCGCGACAGCTGGATTGTCAACGCCCACCCCAGCCACCCGCTCGCGACAGCAGGATTGTCCACGCCCCCTCGCGGCGGCGGCTCTGCGCGACGCCCGCACCCTCAGCCGGGATCACAGCCCGCTGCCACCGCCACTCCGGTCGAGTGGCGGTGGAGGGTGATGAGGCCGCACTCGTCGGTGCGCAGCACGAGCGCGCCGACGTCGCGGTAGGCGGCGAGCGTCGGGGCCGCAGGGTGGCCGAAGTCGTTGTCCGCGCCCACGCTGACAACGGCGAGGCGCGGCGCGAAGGCCGGTGCGAGATCGGGCAGGTGGGCCGCCGAGCCGTGGTGCGGCACGAGCACGACGTCCGGCGTCGGCGACCGCGCCTGCTGCTCCGCCCAGGAGCGCAGCAGGCCCCGCTGCCCCGCCGGCTCCACGTCGCCGGGCGCGAGCACCACGAGGTCCCCCACCTGGACGAGGAGAGCCAGCGAGAGGTCGTTGGCCGCCGCGTCGTCCCCGGGCGCGGCGACCGCCACGGCGCGATCGGTGGGCCAGAGCACGAACCAGTCCGCAGCCACCAGCCCGTCGGCCGGGTGCGGCTGGTCGGCCGGCAGCGGACCAGCCGGTGGCAGCGGCACTGCCGAGTGCGACGGATCCGGCGCCGAGCCGGCCAGGTGCCGGGCGTCGTCGGCCGCCGACGGCGCCGGGCCGGTCGTGCCCGCCGCACCAGCCACCGGGCGCTCGAGCGCGACGCCGGCCGCCGCCAGTGTCTCGACCACGCGGCGCTCGGCCGCGGTCGGGGCGTCGTGCGGGCTGAGCAGAGCACGGTGCACGTGGCGGCCGGCGAGCACGGCGTCGAGACCGCCGACGTGGTCGGCGTGCAGGTGGGAGAGCACGAGCAGGTCCAGCTCGCGGACCCGCAGCTCGTCCAGGCAGCGACCGGCCGCCGGTCCGGGTGGTCCGACGTCGAGCATGACGGCGCGGTGCGGGCCGGTGCGTAGCAGAAAGGCGCTGCCCTGGCCCACGTCGCACTGCGCGGCGACCCAGTCGTCGGGCGGGCCGAGGCCGAGCCAGCCGCCCACCGCGGCCCGCGGCCCGGGCACTACTGCTATCGCGACGACTGCCACAGCGGGTAGCAACCACCAGCCCCGAGGGCGCGACAGCGCGACCAGCACCACCACGGTGAGGGCGGCGAGCAGGAGCGCACCGCCCGCGCCACCGAGCCACCCCAGCCGGGCCCCCGGCATTCCTGCTGTCACGGTGGCCACCCCCGCGATCCAGGCTGTCGCCCACGTCGCGGGGACCACGAGCGCCGCGGCGGCGCCCGGCCACCACGGCGCGCACACCGTGGCCAGCACGCCGAGCACGGTCGCGGGCGGCACCGCCGGTGCGGCGAGTACGTTGGCGGGCACCGCGTACGTCGCGATCGCCGGCTCGAGCAGGATGATCACCGGCGCGCAGCACACCTGGGCCGCTGCCGGCACCGCGACGACGTGGGCGAGAGTGCCCGGCAGGTACTGCGACAGCCTCGCCGCCCACGGGCCGGCGAGCACCACGAGGCCACCGGTGGCGAGCACCGACAGCACGAAGCCGTAGGACCGGGCCAGCCACGGATCGACAACCAGCAGGACGACCACCGCGCCGCCCAGCGCCGGCAGCGCCCGGGCCGGTCGACCGACGAGCAGCGCCCCGAGCGCGACCGCCCCCATCGTGGCCGATCGCAGCACGCTCGCCTCCGGCCGCACGAGCACGACGAACGCCACCAGGACGACGCCCCCGACGGTCGCTCGCAACCATCGCGGCGTCCACGTGAGGGCACCGAGGACCACGCCGAGGATGATCGCCACGTGAGCACCCGAGACGGCGGTGATGTGGGTGAGGGAGACCGTCTTCATGGCGGCATCGAGCTCGGCCGGCATCGCGGTGTCGTCACCCACCGCGATGCCCGGGACCAGCCCGCGGGCCTGCGGTGACGCATCGGCGACCGCCTCGAGCAGACCTCGCCGCATCGCGGTGGCGAGGCGCTGGTGGGCCGGCGCCGCCGCGGTGACCACCGGTGGCTCGCCGACGACGAGCAACGCGGCGACGTCGTCCCCCGGCTCGACCGCCACCAGCCGCCCGGA
Organism: Georgenia sunbinii; assembly: GCF_036421875.1. Taxonomy (NCBI): domain Bacteria; kingdom Bacillati; phylum Actinomycetota; class Actinomycetes; order Allobogoriellales; family Allobogoriellaceae; genus Georgenia; species Georgenia sunbinii. The sequence goes on from NZ_JAZGOL010000001.1 coordinate 824,397, forward strand.
GGCACGGACCTCCTCCCCCATCGCCGCCGCGCTCCAGGCCGCGGGACCCAGGACCAGCACCGGGGTGCGGACATTGCCCAGCCGGCCCCGCCCCTCGACCTGCTCGACGCGGACCCGGGTACGAAAGCGGTCGGCGCCAGGGCCGGCCCGCTCGTCCCCGCCCCAGGTTGCCGAAGGGTCGGTGGCGACCGGCCGCGGGTCACCGACGACCGTCCCGACCACGGTGACCACCGCGCCCCGCGGCGCCAGCTCGGCCAGTAGCCCGGTACTCCTCACGTGGACGTGTGCGGCGGTCGCCAGCGCGACGAGGACCATCGCGGCCAGCGCGAGGGCCGCAGCCGCCCCCGCCCGGCCAGCCGGTGCGCCGGCCCGGCCCGCCGGTGGCGCCCGGTACCGGGCACGCTGTCGTCGCAGCCGGTACGCCAGCCACCAGCCGCCACCACCCGCTGCAACGGCCACACCGCTGACGACCCCGACGGTCGGTGACGCGCCGACCATGCCGAACGCCACCGCCCAGCAACCGACCGCGGCGGGCACGATCCGCACGTCGAGGGCCGACGGCGGGCTCACACCGTCACCCGAGGCCGCAGCCGCTCCATCGTCGCCGGCCCGATGCCCGGCACCTCGTCCAGCTCGTCGACCGAGTGGAACCTGCCGTTGGTCGCCCGCCAGTCGAGGATCCGCTGCGCGATAGCGGGACCGACGCCGGGCAGCGTCTCCAGCGCGGCCTGGTCCGCCTGGTTGAGGTCGACCGCGGCGGCGCCGTCGCTCCCGGTGGCACCACTGGCGTCCGGCGTGCCGGCCGGCGCCCCTGCCTCCGCCCCGGGGACGCCCTGCCCCACCTCGGGCACGAACACCTGCTCGCCGTCGGTGACCACCCGGGCGAGGTTGATCCCGCCGAGCTCTGCGTCCGCGGTGGGACCGCCGGCGCGCTCGACGACGTCCGCGACGCGGGCTCCCGAAGCGACCGTCACGATGCCGGGCTCGGCGACCGCCCCGGCGACATGGACGACCACCTCCGTGGCCGGCGGATCATCCGGCGCGGTGGCCGGCTGCTGCCCGCTCTCACCGGCGGTACCGGCCGGGACGTCGGCCGGCCCTGCCGCGTCCGGCGGTGCAGCCGCGTCCGACGGGGCACCCGCAGCGGGCTCGAGCACCGGCGTGGCTGCCACGGGCAGCGGTACCGTCGGCGGGTCGACCTGCACCAGCGACCGGACGACGACCACGCCGGTGAGTGCACCGAGCACGATGACCGCCGCCACCGCCGCCCTCACCGACACCCGCCACCGCACCCGCTCCGGCGGCCTCTCGGCCGGCCGGCTGGCAGCTCTCGCCGCGGGGTACCCGCCATCTTGACCACGGATGATCTCGTCGAACTCCGCCCGCCGTGCCGTTCGGACCGAGATCGGGGGCTCGTCCTCGAGCTCGAGGTGCCCACCGGTCGCGAGGTAGGCGCGGCGGGTGAGTGCCCGCAGCCGCTCGGCGGAGTCGGTGTCGCGCCGACGCGCCCGGGTGGCCATCCCGCGACTCTAGGAAGAGTGCGACCGGCAGCGTCCCCGCGCCGGCGGACCTGCGCACGGCGCCCACGCCGGCCCGGCCTGTGGGTCAGGCGTGCTGCTCGCTCAGCGCGGCAGCGGAGCGAGGGCGACGCCCACGACGCCGGGCCCGGTGTGGGCGCCGACGACAGCCGTCACCTCGCCGATGACCAACCGGTCGATCATCGCGCCGGTCTCCTGCAGCCGCTCCCGCAGCGCGGTCGCCAGCTCGGCAGCGGCGTCCTGCGCGTCGAAGTGGTGGACGACGAGCCGCACCGGTGCGCCGTCCCCGCGCGGCACGGCAGCGCCCGGCCCGCCCGCGGCGCGGGCAGCGAGCTCCACGAGCTGGCGTCGCGCGCGGACCGCGCCGCGGACCAGCTCGGCGACGACGATCCGCCCCGAGACCATCGTGAGGATGGGGCGCACGCCCAGCGCCGCGCCGATCGAGGCCCTGGCGGCGCTCATCCGTCCGCCGTGGGCAAGGTGCTGCAGGTCGGGCACCATGAACAGCACGCGGCTGCGCGCACCGACCTCCCGGGCGACCGCCAGCACCCGGTGCACGTCACCGCCGGCCGCCGCCTCGGCCGCCGCGACCACCGCGAGGCCGAGCCCGCCGGCGGTGGTCCGGGTGTCGACGACGTGCACCGGCACCCCGGTCGCCGCGGTCACCTCGGCGGCCGCGACCCGTGACTGCGCCGCGGTCCCCGACAGCTCGCCCGACAGGTGCACCGCCACGACAGCCTGCGCACCACGCTCGACGGCGTCGCGCATCGCCCTCGCCAGCTCGCGCGAGGCCGGCTGCGAGGTGGTCACCCGCGCGCCGTCGCGCATCCGCTCCGCCAGGTCGCCGCGGGTGATGCTCACGCCGTCGTCGTGGTGGTCCTCACCGTCGACGACGACGTGCAGCGGGACCACCGTGACGCCGTCGCCGTCACCGAGCAGCTCCGGCGGCAGCGACGCGGTGGAGTCGGTGACGATCGCGACCCTGGTCATCCGCGGCCTACGGCGTCTGCCTGTCCTCGGGTCGGTCCGGGGACGCGACCGGCGGCAGGTCAGCCAGCTCCACCGCGGACGGCGCCGACGCCGCGGACACCGCGGAGGCGGCCCGGGCGATCCGGCGGGCCGCGGAGGACTCGGCGCGCCCGACCTTGGCGGCGGCCGCGGCCTGCACCTTGCCCACCTTGCGTGCCTCGGTCGCCTCGGTCTTCTCCAGCTTGCGCTGGGCGGCCCTCTCGACGTCCAGCTCGTGGCGGGAGCGGACGACCGCCACCACCGGCGCACCGTTGAGCACGCCGCGGCTCACCGAGCCGAGCACGAGACCGACGAGCCCGCCACGGCCACGGCTGCCGACGACGACGACCGACGACTCGTCGCCGGCGCGCACCAGTGCCTTGACCGGCCGCTCCCGCACCAGGCGCAGCTCGACGGGGACGTCCGGGAACTGCTTGTGCCAGGCGGTGAGGCGGTCGCTGGTGAGCTTCGCGGCCTCGCTCGCGCCGGCATCGTAGTGGCCGGAGATGACGGCGTCGGGGAAGTCGGGGAACGCGGCGTCGTCCTGCGAGCCCTGGACGACGACGAGCCGCTGACCGCGACGTGCCGCCTCCTCGAAGGCGTACTCCATGGCCTCGGGGGCACCCTCGTTGGGGTCCATCCCGACGACGACCGGCCGGTCCGGGTCGAGATCGGCGTCCGCCCGGACGACGACGACGGCGGAGCGAGCGTGCGCGGCGGCCTTCTGCGAGACCGAGCCGAGGAAGCTGTCGCTGCCGGCGCCCATCCCCTGGGCGCCGACGACGGTCACCACCGCTGACTCGGACGACGTCACCAGTGCCATCGCCGGGTCCTCGATGCGGACCTCGGTGGACACGGCGAGCCCGGGGTGGTTCTCCTCGACCCGCTTCTTGGCAGCAGCCACCACCCGGTTGCCGTTCTCGGTGATCTCCGGCGGCGGCTCGAACTCCCAGGCACGCGCCCGCGTCAGCCAGGGGAAGGCGTACAGGATGTGCAACCCGGTGCTACGGCGTGTCGCCTCGGCTGCGGCCCAGTCGACGGCAACATCGGCCGCGGCGGAACCATCGGTCCCCACAAGGACGCTACCCGCCGGGAACTGCTCGTTGACCATTTGCTGACCCCAATCGATCGCGTGTCCAAGCCCTGAAGAACACCGGTACCACGTCGATCCTCCCACGGAGTGGGGCGGCGCGGCGGGCCCGACCGGAGGGTGGATCGGCTCAGGGGCCCGCCGCGCCGTCCGCCGCTCAGCTCACGCGCTGCGCCTCGACCTCCAGCAGACCTCGGGACCGCAGCGCCGGGATGACCCCGCGCAGCAGACCGGCGACGTCCGCCGGCACCGAGCCGGGCAGCACGACGAAACCGTCGGCGGCACCGGCCTCGAGCCACTTCTCGATCGTGGTGACGACGTCGCCGACCGTGCCGACGGCCTCGAGGGCGCCGGCCCAGCCATGGTCCCCGCCGGCGATGTCGGTCAGCAGGTCGGCACGCACCCGCGCGGCCTGGTAGTCGGCCGAGATGACCGCGCGCAGGTCGACGAGCACCTTGACCGGTGGGCGGCCCGCCGCCCGGGCCGCGGAGCGCACCGCGTAGCGCAGCTCACGGGCCCACGCGAGGTCGGTCTCGCGCAGGCGGACCACGTCGGCGAACTCCCCGGCGACGTCGAGGTCGCTCTCGTCGGCCAGCGGCACGACGACCGTCGGCAGGTCCGCGGATGCCGAGCCGCCTCGACGGCCCCGGCTCGCAGAGCGGACGAGGTGCTCGAGGTGGTCACCGAGCGACGGGATGCCGGCAGCATCGGCGGTCGCCGCACCCCGACGGCCAGTGACCTCCAGGCCGGCCCAGGCGCCGGTCTTGCGGTTGAACTGGGACAGCTCGGCCGCCACCGCGGAGTCCGCCCGACCGAGCTGGACGGTGGGGACGAGCCCGGTGCCGCCGGCGCTCGGGCTGATCCGGCGGGCCGCCACGATCGGGTCGAGCCAGGAGTTGGCCCGCGGGGCGGCGTCGGACCGCAGCCGGAAGCCGTCCCCCAGGCTGACGAAGGACACCCCACCCTGGTGGGCGGCGCGGGCATAGGCGGCGAGCCGCACGAGGTTGGCGTGCTCGGCGGGCAGGCCGGAGGCGAAGTCCGGATCGGCGCTGGGAGCACCGAGGGCGGACAGGTCCAGCGCGATCGTCGCGGGGCTGGTGGTGGTCTCGGTGGTTCGGGTAGGCAGGTAGGACACAGTCATGGCAGGGCACATCCATCAGTCAGCAGCGCGCAGTGAGCGCGTCAAGGAAGACTGACCGGCCGTCCCGAGGGCGGCGTCTCACTCGCCGACGATCGGGGGCTCTGGTCAGGGGTGATGCGTCAGCACGGGCTGTGCTGGGGCATCGCTGGGGGTTGTCCTCAGCGGGACATACCCGGACGACACATGCCGCAACACATCGCACCGCTGGCCAGGTCGAAGGACCGCCGGGGGGTGAGGATGGTGCGCATCGTCGTTCTTCCTTCGTGCTCGACACCGAGGTGTGCATGCGTTGCCCCACGCCTGCGCGGGGCCAGGTCATCACCCGGAGCACCCGCCGCACGTGGCGGGTTGCCGACCAGCAAGCCGGGGCTTAGCGCACGCGTGGTGCGCACTGGTGCTCTGAACCTGCTCGGAGCCTACGAGGCTCTCACTTCACCTGTCAACCTTCGGGCCGCGGCGTGTCTCGGGACGCCAGAGGGGGCTGGTCGGTGCGACCAGCCCCCTCAGCGGTGTGCGTGACGACCCTGCTGGGTCAGTCGACCGGGAAGAGTCGGACGTTGACCGCGCCCGCGTAGCTGCCCTCCGGGGTGTCGACGGGCACGTCGAGCGCGAGGTCGGCCACGACCTCGGTGGTCCCGAAACGGGCGTGGTCGTCCGCCCTGGCGAGCAGCATGGCCTCGGTCAGGCCCTGTCCGCCGTCGAGCTGGCCGAGCACCTGCGGGCCGGCGTCGGCGGTCGCCGCACCGAGGACCCGGGGCGCCCAGCCGAGGAACGCGGAGCTGATGGCGCCGGCCGGGGAGGTGAGGCCCTCGGTGCTGCCGGTGAGCGACCAGCCGGCCGCGGCGGTGCGGGTGTCGGTGACCGAGATCTGCGGCAGCGTGGCGTCGAAGGACCAGCGGTCCCCGCCGTTGCGGGCGTCACCGAGGTCGACGGTGCTGTCGGCGGCGATGGTCATGGTCAGCGCACCCTGCTTGAGCGCCGGGTCGCCGGCCGGGACATCGGCCTCGAGGACGATGTCACCGTCGACGGGGTCCATCTCGAGCTGCCCGAGGCCGGTCGCCACGCGACGCTCGATGCCCTCAGTGACGGCCGTGGTGCCGTTGGCGAGCCGGCTGATGGTGAAGGAGTCGGCGGTCTCACCGATCTCCAGGTCGGTGTTCGGGTTGTTGCCACCCCGCTGCGCGACGATCGCCTCGTACTCGAGGGTGTCGGGGGTGACCCGCATGCCCTGGATGAAGGAGACGTGCTGGTACTTGACCACCTGGGTGGCGTCGTTGTTCAGCCACACGTTGGTCGAGTCGGGCGCGAGGTTGTAGTGCTTCGGCCCAGAGTTGGTCACCGCGAACACGGTGCCGGAGGTCACGCCGGGGGTGCTGGTGGCGTCGGCGTCGAGGAAGCCACGGGCATAGGTGTGGTCGTGGCCGGACAGCACGAGGTCGACGTCGTTGGCCTTGATGACCGGCAGGAAGGCCGCGCGCTGGTGCGCGTTGTCGCGGCCGCTGGAGACCGAGAAGGTGGGGTGGTGGAACTGGATGACGTTCCAGTTCGCGGTCGACTCGTCCAGCACCTCGTCGAGCCAGTCGGCCTGCATACCGAGGTAGAGGTCGCGGAACTCGCTGCTCGGGATCTCCGGCAGGGTGACGCCGGCGGCCTCCTGCAGCTGGTTCTGGTTGCGCAGGTGGGAGTTCAGCGCGATGAAGCGCACCCCCTGGTAGTCGGTGTAGTAGACCCGGTTCGCCAGGTGGCCGGCGACGAGCTCCATGTGCTCAACCCGGTTGGCGGGCGCGTTCTCCGGCACCTCCGGGCCGTTCTTCGGCACCGTGAAGCTCGCGTTCCAGTAGTCGGCAACCGTGTCGCTGGAGTACTCGTGGTTGCCGATGGCCGGCAGCCAGTTCTCCGTCTGTCGCTCGCCGTCGGTGATGGTGAACCACTCCTCCCACTCGCTCTCGACCGAGTGGTTGATGAGGTCACCAGACTGCAGCGTGAGCTCGGAGTTCGGGAACGCCTGCTTGGCGAGTCCGACAATCGGCGTCCACTTCTCGGTGAGGTCGTTCTGGCCGTCGCCGTACCAGGTGAAGGTGAACGGGTCGTCCGAGGCGGAGCCGGTGGTGAAGGTGTGCCAGTCGTCGGCGACCTCACCGGTGAGCACCCGGTAGGCGTACTCGGTGCCGGGGGTGAGGTCGGTGAAGGTGGCGCTGTAGGTGATGGCCTGGGCACCGTCGATGACGATCTTCTCCGAGGTCACCACGGCGTCGACCGAGGTCACCTGGCCGTCGGGGGTGCGCAGCTCGGCGGTGGCGGGCACGTCGGCGGTGGTGCCGACCGACCGCCAGGTGACGGTCTGCGAGGTGGCGGGGTCCTGCGTCGGGTTGAGGATCACCCGCTGCGGCGCGGCGTCGGTGGAGTCGAGGGGAACTGGTGCGGCTGCTGCCGGGGCGACGCCAGCAGCCAGCAGGCCCGCGGTGACGGCGCCGGCGACCAGGGCGCGGCGCGAGGTCAGGAGGTTTCGCATCGTTGTCCTTCATCTGGGTGGGTGTCCGTGAACCCGGACACCCGAAGGCTTCCCGACGAAGGCGAACGGCCCGTTGACCGGTCATGACCGCTAGATGGCGACCTCTTGAACCGCAGATGACGCCGCTGCCACCCGCGCGCGCCGGCGCCGACGGCGCACGACCAGAGCGACGACGCCGCCCAGCGCGAGCAGCAGGACGACGAGCTGCGCCCACGGCACCGCCGTCGTCGTCGTGGTCGCGAGCGTCGCCGGCAGGGCGACGTCCAGCGCGTCCTGCCCGACGACGGCGGTGCTCGCGGAGACCTGGGTGGTCAGCAGCCCGAACGGCCAGGCCTCGACCGAGGCGCGCAGCGACACGGCCTGCCCGGGCAGCACCTCCCGCTGCTGGCCGACCTGCTGAGCGACTACCCCGGGGTCCAGCCCGAGCAGCCCAGACACCTCGAGCAGCTGGGTCGCCCCCAGCCGGACGTTGCCGTCGTTGCGCACGGTCCACCGGACGTCGAGGACACCCGGCTCGAGCGGGTGCCAGGAGCCGGTGTAGCTCGCGTCGAGGTCGGTGACCGCGACCGAGGGCCGCACCTGCCCCGCGACCCGCAGATGGATCCGGGTGCCGACGCCGGCGTCGAGGCCGACCGCCGCGCCGCCGCCGGGCGCCGAGAGGACCGAGGCGAGCAGCCCGCCGGGGTGGTCGCCCGGGACCGCGTCCTGCGGGACCGTGACGGCGAACGGCACGACGGCGGTCTCCCCACCCTCGACCGTCACCTCATCGGGGTGCTCGATCCACTCCCCGGTCCCGGTGGGGCGCTCGGAGGTGAGCAGGTCGAACTCGCCCTCCTCGGTGATGACTCCGTCGGACGCGGTGAGCGCGAAGGTCACCTCGTGCTTCGAGTGGTTGATCACCGCGACGTGGTCCTCGTAGGTGTCGCCCGGCGCGACCTCCGCCCGGAAGGACACCCGGTCGTCCGGGCCGTCCGCGGTCGCCGGCGCGATGCCCCAGGTGATGCGTTCCGGGGCGCTGGGCGTGGGCGCCGCAGCGGCCGGCCCCGCTAGCAGCAGGCTCACTGCCAGGGTCGCGGCCGCGGTGATCGCTCGTCGCACGTGCATGGGTGTCCCTCCGTCGTGCCGGGCCGGTGGCAGGTGAGCAGCCTGGCGCGGTCACGCTAGGCAGCAGAGGTGAACGCCGGATGACGGCACGGGGGCAACCCGGCCGGGCAGCGGTCTCCGGAGCCGGTCCGATACCGTGGAATGTCCCGTCTACCTCGGGCGTTGCCCGGTAGAGACCACCCCCGACCAAGAGAAGACTCCTCCGCCGTGCCGAGCCGCCTGACCGTTCCGATCTCCCTCCTCGACCGAGCCCGCACCCGTGAGGGGGAAGAGCCTGCGGCGGCGCTGCGGGCGGCCGTCGACCGGGCGCAACGCGCCGAGCAGCTCGGCTACCACCGGTTCTGGGTCGCCGAGCACCACGCCGTGCCGGGGATCGCCGGGTCGGCGCCGGCGGTGCTGCTGGCCGCGATCGGCGCCCGGACCAGTCGGATCCGGCTCGGCACCGGCGGCATCATGCTCGCCAACCACCAGCCGATCGTCGTCGCCGAGCAGGCGCTGGCGCTGGCTGGCCTGTTCACCGGCCGGGTCGACGTCGGGCTCGGCCGGTCGCTGGGCTTCACCCAGCCGGTCCGTGAGGCGCTGCAGGTGACGAGCTATCCCGCCCGGACGTTCTCCCGGGACATCGCCGAGGTACGCGCCTACCTGCACGGTGAGGCACCGGTGACCGCGACCCCCGCGACCAGCACCCCACCGCCGATCTATGTGCTCGCCACCCGTCAGGGCCTGACGACGGCGGCCGAGCTCGGCCTGCCGGTCGTCGTCGGTGGCCCGTCTCTTCGCGGTGCCCTCACCGAGCTGACCGCCTACCGCCGCGACTTCGCGCCGAGCGCGCAGTGCCCCGAGCCGCAGGTGATCATCAGCGTCGATGTGATGGTCGCCGCCAGCCGCGCGCAGGCCCGCGACCTGCTGCTGCCGGAGGCGATCTCGCTGGCCCGCAGCCGCACCACCGGCAGCTTCGCGCCGCTCCGGCCGGTGCCCGACGGCGGGCTGGCCGAGGTCTCCGCGAAGGAGCGGGCGGTGGTCGCCCAGCAGCTGCAGCTGGCGGTCTACGGCACGGCGGCCGAGGTGGCCGGCGAGCTGGGCTCGTTGGTCTCGCGCACCGGCGCCACCGAGGTGCTGGCGACGACGTCCACCTACGACCACGGCGCCCTCGCCGCGGCGGACACCGCGCTGGCCGAGCTCGCCGGCTGACAGGCATGACGTGCCGGTCCCCGCCCGCGGCGGGCGGGGACCGGCACGGCCAGGCCTGCTACGCCGGCACGATGTTGACCAGCTTGGGCGCTCGGACGATCACCTTGCGCACACCACGGCCGTCCAGCGCACGCACGGCGCCGTCGGTCGCCAGCGCGAGGCGCTCGAGCTCGGCGGCGTCGATCGACGGCGGCACCTCGAGCCGGTGACGCACCTTGCCGGCGACTTGGACCACGCAGGTGACGGTGTCCTCGACCAGCAGCGCCGGGTCCGCCGTCGGGAAGGCCTCGTGCGCGAGCGAGGCCTCGTGGCCCAGCCGCTGCCACAGCTCCTCGGCGATGTGCGGTGCTACCGGCGCCAGCATGAGCAGCAGCGGCTCCACCGCCTCCCGCGGTACCCGGGCAAGTCCGGTGAGGTGGTTGTTGAGCACGATGAGCCGCGCGATGGCGGTGTTCACCCGCATCGCCGACATCTCGGTCTCGACCTCCTCGACCGTCCGGGCGACGAGGCGACGGGTCGCGTCGTCGGCGGGGTCGTCGACGACGACCAGCTCGCCGGTCTCCTCGTCGACGACGTTGCGCCACAGCCGCTGCAGGAACCGCTGCGAGCCGACGACGGCGCGCGTGTCCCACGGCCGCGAGACGTCCAGCGGCCCCATCGACATCTCGTAGACGCGGAAGGTGTCGGCGCCGTACGCCTCGTACATGTCGTCGGGGGTGACGATGTTCTTCAGCGACTTGCCCATCTTGCCGTACTCGCGGAAGACCTCCTGGCCCTGCCAGGAGTAGCTGACCTCGCCGGAGCCGTCGGCCGCCGCGACCTCCTCCACCTCGTCGGCCGGGACGTGCTGGCCGCGGGCGTCGGCGTAGGCGTAGGCCTGGATGTAGCCCTGGTTGAAGAGCTTGTGGAACGGCTCGGCGCTGGAGACGTGGCCGAGGTCGAACATCGCCTTGTGCCAGAAGCGCGCGTACAGCAGGTGCAGCACGGCGTGCTCGACGCCGCCGACGTACAGGTTGGCGCCACCGGCCGGGGCGCCGTCCCGCGGGCCCATCCAGTACTGCTCGTTGGCCGGGTCGACGAGCACGTCCTGGTTCGTCGGGTCCAGGTAGCGCAGCTCGTACCAGCACGAGCCCGCCCAGTTGGGCATGGTGTTGGTGTCACGGCGGTAGGTCTTGACGCCGTCGCCGAGGTCGAGCTCGACGTTCACCCAGTCCGGCACCCGGCCCAGTGGCGGCTCCGGTGAGGAGTCGGCGTCGTCGGCGTCGAAGGTGCGCGGGGAGTAGTCGGGGACCTCGGGCAGGTCGACCGGCAGCATCTCCTCGGGCAGCGCGTGGGCGCGACCGTCCTCGTCGTAGACGATCGGGAAGGGTTCGCCCCAGTACCGCTGCCGGGAGAACAGCCAGTCCCGCAGCCGGTAGGTGGTGCGCGACTCCCCCAGCCCGCGGCCCTCGAGCCACTCGGTGATGACGGCCTTCGCCTCGTCGACCCCCAGGCCGTTGAGGGAGACCTCGTCGTTCGCCGAGCTGACGATCTCGCCGTCGCCGGTCCAGGCGCCGCCGGCGAAGTCGGCCGGCGGCGTCACGGTGTGGACGACGTCGAGGCCGTAGGCCTGCGCGAACTCGAAGTCCCGCGCGTCACCGCCCGGGACCGCCATGATCGCCCCGGTGCCGTAGCCCATGAGGACGTAGTCGGCGGCGAACACCGGGATCTGGGCGCCGTTGACCGGGTTGGTGGCGTACGCGCCGGTGAACACCCCGGTCTTGGCGCGGCCCTCGTCCTGCCGCTCCGCCTCGGTCTTCGCCGCGGCGGTGGCGCGGTAGGCCGCGACGGCGTCGGCCGGCGTGCCGTGGCCACCGGTCCAGCTCTCGCCGGTGGTCACCGGCCAGGTCGCGGGGACGATGTCGTCCAGCAGGTCGTGCTCGGGGGCGACCACCATGAAGGTCGCGCCGAACAGGGTGTCGGGCCGGGTGGTGAAGACCTCGAGCGACACCTCCGCCGTCGCGCCGTCGGACTCGCCCGCGCTCATCCGCGCCGGCACCGCGAAGCGCACGCTGGCGCCCTCGGAGCGGCCGATCCAGTGGCGCTGCATGGACCGGACCTTCTCCGGCCAGTCGATGAGGTCGAGGTCGTCGACGAGGCGGTCGGCGTAGGCGGTGATCCGCATCATCCACTGCCGCAGGTTGCGCTTGAAGACCGGGAAGTTGCCGCGCTCGGAGCGGCCGTCGGCGGTGACCTCCTCGTTGGCGAGCACCGTTCCCAGGCCGGGGCACCAGTTCACCGGCGCCTCGGTGACGTAGGCCAGCCGGAAGCCGTCGAGCACGTCGCTGCGGGCGGCCTCGTCCAGCTCGGCCCACGCCGCACCGGCGGGGACCGGCCGGCTGCCCGACTCGAAGGCAGCGACCAGCTCGCTGATCGGCCGCGCTGCGCCGAGCCCGCCGCCGGGGCGGGGCGCGTCGTCGTCGTAGTAGGCGTGGAAGAGCTGCAGGAAGATCCACTGCGTCCAGCGGACGTAGTCCGGGTCGGTGGTCGCGAAGGTGCGGCGGTCGTCGTGCGCCAGGCCCAGCCGCCGCAGCTGGCGGCGCATGGTGGCGATGTTCTCCTCGGTGGTGACCCGGGGATGCTGCCCGGTCTGCACCGCGAACTGCTCGGCCGGCAGCCCGAAGGCGTCGTAGGCCAGCGCGTGCAGGACGTTCTTGCCCTTCATCCGCTGGTAGCGCCCGACGACGTCGGTGGCGATGTAGCCCAGCGGGTGCCCCACGTGCAGGCCCCTGCCCGAGGGGTAGGGGAACATGTCGAGGACGTAGAACCGGTCCGACGGCACGTCGCCGTCACCGGCGAGCGGCCCGACCGGGTTGGGCGCGTGGAAGGTGCCCCGCTCCTCCCACCGGTCGTGCCAGGCCGCCTCGATACGCCCGGCGAGCGCCGGGGTGTAGCGGTGGGTGGGCTCCGTCGGGGTGCTGGTCGCGCTGTCTGTGCTCATCATCTTCCTCGCCGCTGGGTGGGGCCGCTCGCTCCTGGCATGAGAAAACCTCCCCGCAGGGAGGTCGGCCGCGCTGTGGCGACGCCGCTGGGGCGCCCGCTGCTGTCAGCGCGGCTGGATAAGAAGGGCACGAGCCGTCATGGCCACAGGTTAGCGCATCACCGGGCCCGGCCCGCGGCGGGGACCGCAGCCGTGGTGGCCGCGGTCCCCGTCAGGGCGTCGGGTGACGGTCAGTCGGCCGACGGCGCGCGGCGCACGCCGAGGGTGTCGGTGCCGTTGGCGTCCCAGTCACCGACCAGCACCTCGTCGTCCGCCCGGCCGAAGGTGACCCGGATGTCTGCCGGCCCCCCGCTGAGCGAGTTGCGCAGGTGGTAGGCCGCCCCGCGGCGCACGGCGAGCGTGTCGCGCCCGTCACCGTCCCAGTCGCCGGCCAGCGTGGTGTCGGCCTCCCGGCCGTAGTGGAGCACGACGTCGGCCCAGCCCGGGGTCATCGAGTTGCGCACGTGGTACTCGGCCCCGCGGCGGACCGTGAAGGTGTCCTGGCCGTTGCCGTTCCAGTCCCCCACGAGTACCTCGTCGTCGGCGTGGCCGTAGCGCACGACGTGGTCGGCCTGCCCGCCGGCGAGCCGGTTCTTCACGTGGTACTCGTTGCCCCGGCGGACAGCGAAGGTGTCGCGTCCGTCGCCGTCCCAGTCACCCACGAGCACGACGTCGCCCGGGTGGCCGTAGCGGAAGGTCTGCTCGGCATCACCGCCCCGGTGGGCGTTGGACACGTGGAACACATTGCCCCGGCGGACGGCGATCGTGTCCCGCCCGTCCCCGTTCCAGTCGCCGATGAACACGTCGTCCCCGACGCGCCCGTACCGGAAGAACTCGTGCGTGGTGCCCAGCCAGTCGTTGCTCAGGTGGAACTGCGGAGATCCGCTCGGTGGCTCGGGTGCGTCCTCCGGAGTCACCACCATGGCGCTGCCGCCACCGCTGCGTGCCGGCTCCGCGGCAGCCTGCAGCCTGCCGCCTGGCAGGAAGGCGATGCCGGTGACGTTGCCGAGGGTGCCCGTCGGGTTGAGCTGATGGCCACGGGCCCGCAGCGCGTCGCCGAGGGCGGTGTCGTGGATGCCCGCCTCTGCGTCGGTCGCGGCACCGTTGCGGTTGGACAGTCGAGGTGCGGCGATGGCCTCGGGCAGGGACATGTCGAGGTCGAGGTGGTTGACTGCGACCTGCAGCACGGTGGTGATGATCGTGGAGCCTCCCGGCGACCCGAAGGCGGCGACCGGCGAGCCGTCCTGAAGGACGATGGTCGGCGCCATGCTGCTGCGCGGCCGCTTCCCCGGGGCCGGCGCGTTCGCCGGGTGGTCGGGGTCGGGCTCGAAGTCGGTGAGCTGGTTGTTCAGCAGGAAGCCGTACCCGGGCACCGCGATGCCGCTGCCGCCGATCCCCTCGATGGTGAAGGTGAAGCTCACGACGTTGCCCCACTGGTCCGCCACGGTGAGGTGCGTCGTCGACGTCCCATCCACCGCGGTGCCCGCCGAGGCCGCGGCACCGTCGGCGTCGCCGTTGTACGGCCACGGGTCACCCGCCGGCACCGGCCGCGGGTGCATGTCCTCGCCGATGAGCTCGCGGCGCTCGTCGGCGAAGCCCTGCGACAGCAGCCCGGCCAGCGGGACGTCGATGAACGCGTCGTCGCCCACGTAGGCGTTCCGGTCGGCGAAGGCGATCGCCGAGCTCTCGATGACGTCGTGCAGTGCCTCCTCCTGCGGCAGCGCCGCCAGGTCGAAGCCCTCGAGGATGTTCAGCGCCTCACCGACCGTCGAGCCACCGCTGGACGGCGGCCCCATGCCGTAGACCTCGAAGCCGCGGTAGTCCACCATCGTTGCCTCGCGCTCCAGCGCCTCGTACTGGGCCAGGTCGGCGAGGGTCATCGCGCCGACGCGGACGTTGCGGTCGACGTCGTCGGCGAGCGGCGGGTGGTTGTTGGTCTCGACGATCGCCTCGGCGATCTCGCCCCCGTAGAAGACGTCCGGCCCGTGCTCGCTGAGCAGCCGGTAGGTGTGCGCGAGCTCCTCGTTGGTCATGACGGTGCCGGGCTGCGGCGCCTCGCCGTCGACGAGGAACGTCTCGCTGCTCGAGGTGAAGTCGCGGAACATCGCCTGGTTGCTCTGGGTGCGGGCCTGGTACTCGTCATCGACGACGAACCCGTCCTCGGCGAGGACGATGGCCCGCTGCAGCACGTGCTCCAGCGGCATCGTCCCGTGCTCCGCGAGCGCGACGTCCCAGCCACTGACCAGCCCGGGCACGCCTTGGGACAGGCCCGAGACCCGGCGCTCGGTGAACGGGATCGGCTCACCGTCCTCGAGGAAGACGTCCGGCTCCATCGCCGCCCACGCTTCCTCGCGTGAGTCGATCGTGGTGACCTCGCCGGTCTCCGCGGAGTAGAAGACGAAGAACCCGCCCCCACCGACGCTGCCGTCGTAAGGGCGGGTCACGCCGAGCGCCGCGGAGGCCGCCACGGCCGCGTCGACCGCGTTGCCGCCCTCGCGCAGGATCTCCAGCCCCGCGAGTGACGCGTACGGGTCGAGCGAGGCGATCGCCCCGCCGTAGCCCGTCGCGGTGGCCTCCTTGTCGAGCTCCTCCGGCAGGCCGAGAGCCGCGGGCGCCTGGACGAAGCCCAGGACGAGCGCCGACGTCAGCGCCGCCGGAAAGAGCAAGGTGGCCGTTCGTCGCGGCCTCGTAAGAACCTCTGACACCGTCATCCCCCCTTGGATGTGGGATCCGGCGGGCCGGATCGTCCGGGCGGCTGATACTACTGTGCCGCGCAGCTTCCGGGAAGGGACGAGGTCGATCCGTCCCGGCGGGGGCGGGCGCCGGCCTGGCGGGCGCCGGCCCGTCGGGCGCCGGCCCGTCGGGCGCCGGCAGACCGGTCGTCCTAGGGTTGAGGTCGGCAGCCCGGCTGCCCGAGCACGCCGGCAGAGCGCACGGCGTGGGAAGGAGAACCACCATGTCCAAGCCCGCCGAGATCGTCGCGACCAGCCTCCAGAGCGCGCTCGTCGACCTCATCGACCTCGCGCTGCTCGGCAAGCAGGCCCACTGGAACATCTACGGCCCCCACTTCCGGTCGGTCCACCTCCAGCTCGACGAGGTCATCGACCAGGTGCGCCTCGCGTCCGACGACGTCGCCGAGCGGCTCGTCACGGTGGGCGGCACCCCCGACGGCCGCGCCAGCGTCGTGACCGAGACCTCGCAGGTCGACGGGCTCGCCGGTGGCCGGCTGGCCGTGGACAAGGTCATCCGGCAGTTCGACGAGCGGCTGCAGTCCGCCTCGGACCGGATCAAGGCCAACCTCGACGACCTCGAGCCGGTCGACCCGCTGAGCCACGACCTCCTCATCGCCGTGGCGTCCGGCCTGGAGAAGCAGGCGTGGATGTTCCGCGCCGCCACCGACGAGGGCTGACGCCCGGCTCCTCGCTGGCTTGGCACCGCTCAGCGGAAGCGCTGCACCGCGAGCGGGGCCGCCGCGGCCAGCTCCCGGACCGCGGGGTGCTCGCTGGTGGCGAAGACCTCGCTCAGCGGTCCGCGGGCGACGAACTCGCCCCCAGCGAGCACATGGACCTCGTCGCAGGTGCGTTCGACCAGCTCGAGGTCGTGCGAGACGAGCACCAGCGTGGTGTCCAGCCCGGCTGCGGCACCGGCGAGCTGTCGGGCGAGGTCACCGCGAGCCTGCGGGTCGACCGCGGTGAGCGGCTCGTCGAGGACGAGGATCTCTGGCCGGGTGGCGATCGCTGCCGCGAGGGTGACCCGCTGCTTCTCACCGCCGGACAGCGTGGCGAGCAGCCGGGTGGCGAAGGACGTCGGCAGGCCGACGGCGTCGAGCATGTCGGCCACTGTCGTCCCGTGCGTGCGGCCGGCCTTGCGTGCGTCCGCCAGCGCGAGGGTGAGGCGGCGCGCGACGGTGAGGCGACGGTCGAGCACGGTGAGGGCGTCCTGCGAGGTGAACCGGACGGCCGCCCCAAAGTGCTTGGCCTCGCGGCGCGGCAGCCGGCGCACAGCGCGGCCGTCGAAGGTGACGGTGCCGCGGCTGGGCCGCAGCTCGCCGGACAGCGCCCGCACGAGGGTGGTCTTGCCGGCGCCGGACGCCCCGATGATGCCGACCGGTGCACCGCCGCCCTCGATACGCAGCTCGAGGCCGCGCAGGATCTCCACCCCTGGGTAGCCGGCCCACAGGTCGGCGGCGTGGAGCACGGAGCCTGACGACATCACACGTCCTTTCAGCGGGGTGCGGACCAACGGTCACACCGTCGGGTCCGTGACCCGCATGCTACGTGCTGCCCCGCCATGCCCGAGACGTCACGGCGGGGCTCAGCCGCGGCGGCGGCGCTCGAGCGCGTCGTTGGCCTGCGCCATCTCGTCCCAGTCGATGGTCTCGGTGTCCCGCTCGAGGGTGGCCTCGGGGCCCTTGCCGGCGAGCACCACCGTGTCCAGCGCCGTCGCCTCGCCGATCGCGTGACGGATCGCCGCCGCGCGGTCCCCGATGCTGACGAAGTTCGCGCGGCCCGCTTCGCGCGCGCCGCGCTCCATCTCGGCGAGGATGTCCGCCAGCGGCGTGTCGCGGTGGTCCTCCTCGGTGAAGACGGCGACGTCCGCCAGCCGGGTCGCCACGTCGCCCAGCGGCGCCCGCTTCGACGGGTCGCGGGGCCCGCCCGCGGATCCGAGGACCACCCACAGGCGTCCATCGGTGGTGACACGGACGGTCTCCAGCGCCTTCTCCAGGCTCGGCGCGGTGTGCGCGAAGTCGACGATGACGCGCGGGTCCCCCTCGGCGCGCGGGGCCATCTCCATCCGGCCGGGCACGCCCCGGAAGGTGGTCAGCCCGGCGACGAGCTGCTCGAGCGGGACGCCGACGGCGTGCACCCCGGCCATGGCGGCGAGGGCGTTCGCGACGTTGAAGCGGCCGATCATCGGCAGTTCCGCGGTCGCCTCGCCGTCGGGGCTGTTGATGGTGAACCGCAGCCACCCGGGCCCCTCGACGACGTCGGTGGCGCGCCAGTCCGCCGGCCGTCCCTCGGCGCTGTACGTGGTGGCCTCCTGGCTCAGCTCCTTGAACCGGCCGGCCCAGGGGTCGTCGGCGTTGAGGACCGCGCGGCCGGCGCGCTGCACGAGTCGCGCCTTGTCGCTGAAGTACTGCTCCATCGTGCCGTGGAAGTCCAGGTGCTCGCCGGTGAGGTTGGTCCACACCGCGACGTCGAAGTCCACCGCCCGCACCCGGTCGAGTGCCAGTGCATGGCTGGAGGCCTCGACGACGGCGGCGGTGGCTCCGGCGTCGACCATCTCGCGCAGGATCTGCTGGACCTGGGGCGCCTCTGGCGTGGTGAAGTGGGTGGGCGGCTGGCGGAGCACGCCGTCGGGCAGCTCGTAGCCGACGGTGGAGAGCAGGCCGGTGTCGCGGCCGGCGCTGCGCAGCAGGTGGCGGGCGAGGCAGGACGTGGTGGTCTTGCCGTCGGTCCCGGTGACGCCGAGGGTGGTCAGCTGCCGGCTGGGGTGCCCGGCGAGCGCGGCGGCGATGTCGGCGAGCGCGGCACGAGCCGAGTCCACCCGCACGTAGGGCACCGGCACGCTCACACCCGGCGGAGGTCCCTCGCCGACGACGACGACGGCGCCCCGCGCGACCGCGTCGGGGATGAAGCTGTGCCCGTCGGCGCGAGCACCGCGGACGGCGACGAAGATGTCGCCGGGCCCCGCCCAGTCGGCCTGGTGTGTGATGCCACGGACCTCGATCTCGGCGTCGTCGGCCGAGGGCGGTTGGAGGTTCAGCGCAGCGGCAAGGTCACCCAGTCTCATGGGTGCCAGGGTAGGCCGACCAGCCACGTCCGGTGCGCGGCGCCCCGCTCAGTACTTCGGTCGCCCTTCTGGCGGCACTGAGCCGTGCCAGAGGGGCGACCGAAGGTGAGAGTGCGTCGGGACGGGTCAGCCGGACTTGCGGCGGAAAACGCGGCGGCCCTCGCCGGCGGCGACCTGGCTACCGTGGACGGCGCCGGTACTGCGCCTGCCCTCGGCGTTGGCGTGCTCGCCCTGCTTCTTGCGCTCGAGTGCCTCGCGCATCTTGGCCTTGGCGTCCTCGCGCGGATCGGTAGTGTTCTCTGACATCGTCGGCTCCCTGTGTGATCTGGTGCTCGCCGGACCCTCCGACTCCCCCAGCCTGCCCAGTTGCGACGTCGAAAGCCAGCGGAAATCTTCGGCGCCCGCCCGGTAGCGTGGTGGGCCCACCCGCCCGTCCCCACCGGAGGACCGATGTCGACTCTGAACCACGTGACCGAGGACTGGCAGCGTGCGCTGGCGATCGTGGCGCACCCGGACGACATGGAGTGGGGCGCGGCTGCCGCCGTCGCTCGGTGGACGGGCCAGGGCAAGGTGATGACGTACTGCATGGTGACCTCCGGCGAGGCCGGGATCGACGCTGTCGCGCCCGCCGAGGCCGGTCCGCTGCGCGAGCGCGAGCAGGTCGACGCCGCCCAGGAGGTGGGCGTCGACGAGGTGCTCTTCCTGCGCCGGCCCGACGGTGTGCTCGAGTACGGCCTGGACCTGCGCCGTCGGATCTGCGACGTCGTGCGGCGCTACCGGCCGGAGATCGTCATTACCAACAGCTTCCGGGAGACCTGGGCCGGCGGCGGTCTCAACCAGGCCGACCACATCGCCACCGGCCGCGCCACCCTTGATGCGGTGCGGGACGCCGGCAACCGGTGGGTGTTCCCCGAGCAGCTGGGCACCGACCGTCAGCCGTGGGACGGGGTCCGCCAGGTGTGGCTACCGGGCTCGCCCGAGGCCCGCCACGCCGTGGACGTCACCGACACCTTCGAGGCGGGCGTCGCGTCACTGGCCGCGCACCGCGCGTACATCGACGGGCTCGCCCAGGAGTTCGACCCGCGGGCCATGCTCGACGAGATGGGCCGCGCCGCCGGGGCCCAGCTCGGCGTCACCCACGCCGCCGCCATCGAGGTCCTCGACCTCTCCTAAGCCGCTCCCCCCTGCCCTCCGCCCTCCCCACCCCGCGAGAGCAGGATCCTCCACACCCCCAACCCGCGAGAGCAGGATTCTCCACGCCCTCAACCCGCTGTCGGCGACAAGTCTGCTGTCGCGGGAGGTGGTCAGGTTAGGCGAGCTCGGCGTCGTTGGCCCGGGCGTAGTCCTCGGCGGTCATCAACGTGCTGGGCCCGGCGACGTCGACGGTGAACAACCAGCCGTCGCCGTAGGGGTCGGAGTTGATGAGCGCGGGATCATCGACGGCCGCCTGGTTCACCTCGACGACGGTGCCGGTCACGGGGGCGAACAGCTCGGAGACCGACTTCGTCGACTCGATCTCGCCGCACACGTCGCCCGCGGTCAGCGAGCTGCCGACGTCCGGTGGGTCGACGTAGACGACGTCGCCCAGGGCCTCGGTCGCCACGCTGGTCACGCCCACCCGCACCGGGCTGACGGAGTCGTCGACCCACTCGTGCTCGGCGGTGTACTTCAGGTCTGCGGAAATCCTGGCCACGGTGCTCTCCTCGGTCGATGGGCGAACAACTCTGTCGTAGACAACTCGGCTCTCGGCGACAAGTCGGCTGTCGCGGACAATCCCGCTGTCGGCGACAAGTCGGCTGTCGCGGACAATCCCGCTCTCGGCGACAAGTCGGCTGTCGCGGACAATCCTGCTGTCGGCGACAAGTCGGCTGTCGCGAATGGGGCGGGGTCATGGGTGGGGGCGGCGGTAGAAGGGGCGTTGGACGACGGTGAATGGCTCCAGCCGGCCCCGGACGTCGACCTCGACGACGGTTCCGGGGGCGGCAGTGGCCGCGTCGACGATCGCCAGCGCGACGGGGTGACCGAGGGTCGGGCTGAGCAGCCCGGATGTCACCGCGCCGGCGGGCTCGCCGTCGGCCAGCACCGGGTAGCCGGGCCGCGCCGCCCGGCGGCCCTCCCCCGCCAGGCCGACCAGCCGCCGTCGGCCCGGGGACCGGGCGGTGTGGGCCTCGTGGGCCCGGACGAGGGCGTCGCGGCCGACGAAGTCCTTCTTGGCCAGGTCGACGACGCTGCCGAGGCTCACGGTGTACGGGTCGACGTCGCGTGACAGCTCGTTGCCGTAGAGCGGCATGGTGGCCTCGAGGCGCAGCGAGTCGCGGGCGGCGAGGCCCGCCGGGACCAGGCCGTGCTGCTGCCCGGCGTCGAGCAGCCGGTCCCACAGGGCCGGGGCGTCCGCCGCGGGCAGCACGAGCTCGAAACCGTCCTCGCCGGTGTAGCCGGTACGGGCGAGGAGCACCGACTCGCCGGCGACGCCGGTCTCCATCACCGAGTAGTAGCGCAGCGCGCGCACCCGTGCTGGCTCTCGGGCGTCACCGGCGACGATCGCCTCGGCCGCCGGGCCCTGGACGGCGACCAGCGCGGTCTGCTCGGTGGTGTCCTCGACGGTGACGTCGAATCCCGTCGACCGCTCCCGGAGCTCATCGACCACTACCTCGGTGCTGGCGGCGTTGGGCACGAGGAGGAAGCGCTCCGGGGCGAGCCGGTAGGCGATGAGGTCGTCGATGATCCCGCCGTCGGGCGCGCACAGCAGGGTGTACTTCGCTTGCCCGAGCTCCATCGCCGACAGGCGCCCGACGACCGCGTGGTCGAGCATCTCGGCGGCCGCGGGCCCCCAGAGCCAGACCGTGCCCATGTGGCCGAGGTCGAAGATCCCGGCGGCCTGCCGCACCGCGTGGTGCTCGGCGAGCTGGGAGGCGTAGCTCAGCGGCATCGCCCAGCCGCCGAAGCTCGTGAGGGTCGCGCCGAGCGCCTCGTGGCGGGCGAGCAGCGTGGTGGTGCGGTCGGGGGCGGTCATCTGGGTCAGTCCTCGTAGGAGTCGACGGGTGGGCAGCTGCACATGAGGTTGCGGTCTCCGTAGGCGCCGTCGATGCGGCCCACCGGCGGGAAGTACTTGTCCTGCCGGAGGCCGGGCACCGGGAACGCGGCCTGCTCGCGCGGGTAGGGACGGTCCCACGCGTCGGCCGCGACGACGACGGCGGTGTGCGGCGCGCGTCGCAGCGGGCTGTCAGCCACCGCCAGATCGCCGTCGAGGACCTGCTGGATCTCACCTCGGATGGCGACCATCGCCGCGACGAAGCGGTCGAGCTCGGCGAGGTCCTCGCTCTCGGTGGGCTCGACCATCAGCGTGCCGGCGACCGGGAACGACAGCGTCGGCGCATGGAACCCGTAGTCGATGAGCCGCTTGGCGACGTCCTCGGCGGTCACCCCGGACGCCTTGGTGAGCTCGCGCAGGTCGAGGATGCACTCGTGGGCGACGCGGCCGGCGGTGTCGGTGTAGAGGATCGGGAAGTGCGGGGCGAGCGCGGTGGCGACGTAGTTCGCGGCGAGCAGCGCGCTGCGGGTGGCGGCGGCGAGGCCGTCGGCGCCCATGAGCGCGATGTAGGCCCACGAGATCGGCAGCACCCCCGCGGAGCCGAAGCGGGTCGCCGAGATCGGTGTCCCGCCACCGGCAGCTGTCGGGGACAACTCAGCTGTCGGGGACAATCCAGCTCTCGGCGACAAGTCGGCTGTCGGCGACAAGTCGGCTGTCGGCGACAAGTCGGCTGTCGGCGACAATCCCGCTGTCGGCGACAAGTGGGCTGACAGGGGCGCGGGGGCGCGGGCGGCGTCGCCGGGCAGGAAGGGCGCCAGGTGCTCGCGCACCGCGACCGGGCCGACCCCTGGCCCACCTCCGCCGTGCGGGATGCAGAACGTCTTGTGGAGGTTGAGGTGGGAGACGTCGCCGCCGAACTCGCCGGGTTTGGCGAGCCCGATGAGGGCGTTGAGGTTGGCACCGTCGATGTACACCTGGCCACCGGCCTCGTGCACGGCCTGGCACACCTCGTGGACGTCGGCGTCGAACACGCCGTGGGTCGAGGGGTAGGTGATCATGATCGCCGCCAGCCGCGGGCCGTGCTCGGCGAGCTTGTCGGCGAGGTCGCCGTGGTCGATACTGCCGTCTGCCGCGGTCCCCACGGTGACCACCCGCAGACCGGCGAGCACTGCGGAGGCGGCGTTGGTGCCGTGCGCCGAAGACGGGATGAGGCACACGGTGCGCTCGTCGTCGCCGCGGGAGCGGTGGTAGGCGCGGATCGCCAGCAGCCCGGCGAGCTCACCCTGCGAGCCTGCGTTCGGCTGCACCGAGACCCGGTCGTAGCCGGTGATCGCCGCCAGCCAGGACTCCAGCTCGCCGATCAGCTCGCGCCAGCCGGCGGTCTGCGCGTCCGGCGCGAACGGGTGGATGCTCGCGAAGCCGGGCCACAGCATGGCCTGCATCTCGGTGGCGGCGTTGAGCTTCATCGTGCACGAGCCGAGCGGGATCATCGTGCGGTCCAGCGCGAGGTCACGGTCGGCGAGCCGGCGCAGGTAGCGCATCAGCTGCGTCTCGGACCGGTGGGTGTGGAACGTCGGGTGGCCGAGGAAGCCGCTGGTCCGGGCGAGCGCGGGCGGGATCGCGAACCGGTCGGTGCCACCGTCGACGGCTACCGGCTCGGTCGGCGCGATCAGCTCGGCGGGCTCAGCAGCCGGCGCCGCACCGTCACCCGCGAACGCCGCGAGGACGGCGGCGAGGTGCGCCGCCGTCGTCGTCTCGTCGCAGGAGATCCCCACGTGGTCGGCGTCGACGCGGCGCAGGTTTACCCCGCGGGCCTCGGCGTCTCGCACGACGGCGTCGGCCCGGCCCGGGACCCGCGCGGTGACGGTGTCGAAGAACGCGTCGTGCACCACCTCGACGCCGAGCCGGTCGAGGCCGGTGGCGAGGGACCGGGCGGCGTCGTGGGCGTGCCGGGCGATCGCCCGCAATCCCTCGGGGCCGTGGTGGACCGCGTACATGCCGGCGACGATCGCCAGCAGCGCCTGCGCGGTGCAGATGTTCGACGTCGCCCGCTCGCGCCGGATGTGCTGCTCACGGGTCTGGATCGCCAACCGGTAGGCGGGCGTGCCGGCGTCGTTCTTCGACACCCCGACCAGGCGGCCGGGCAGCTGCCGCTCGAGCCCCTGGCGCACCGCCATGAAGGCGGCGTGCGGGCCGCCGAAGAACAGCGGGACGCCGAAGCGCTGCGCGGAGCCGACCGCGACGTCGGCGCCCTGCTCCCCCGGCGGCGTGATGAGCGTGAGGGCGAGGAGATCCGCAGCGACGGTCACCAGCGCGCCGCGGTCCTTCGCTGCGGCGATGAGGCCGGCGTGGTCGCGCAGCCGGCCGGACGTGCCGGGCTGCTGGAGGACCAGGCCGGTGAGATCACCGCCGTCGAGCGCGGGCAGCCCGTCGTCGAGGTCCACGACGACGGTGCGCAGCCCGACCGCCTCTGCCCGGCCCGCCACCACGGCCAGCGTCTGCGGGTGCAGCTCGGCGTCGAGCACGACGACGTCGGTGGTCACCGACCGGTTGGCACGGGCCATGAGCAGGACCGCCTCGGCGACCGCGCTCGGCTCGTCGAGCAGCGAGGCGTTCGCGACCGGCAGCGCGGTGAGGTCGGCGACGGCGGTCTGGAAGTTCAGCAGCGCCTCGAGCCGTCCCTGGGAGATCTCCGGCTGGTAGGGCGTGTAGGCGGTGTACCAGCCGGGCGACTCGAGGATGCCGCGCCGGATCACGCTGGGGGTGTGGGTGGCGTAGTAGCCCTGGCCGATCATCTGCACCCGCTGGACGTTGCGGGCGGCGAGCTGCTCCAGCCGGGCGAGCGCCTCGGCCTCGGTGAGCGCCGGGGGCAGTGCGAGCGGCTCGGACTGCCGGATGTTCGCCGGCACGGAGTCGGTCAGCAGCGACCAGTCGGCGCCGTCGGCCAGCGAGTCGAGCATTGCGCGGGTGTCAGCCGGGCGCGGGCCGAGATGGCGCGAGAGGAAGCTGGCGGTGGACAGCGGTGTCATCAGTGGGCTCCCCGGGATCCGTCGAGGGGGCAGGTCCGAGCGGCCCGCTCCGCGTCGTCGCGTGAACCTGCGTGCTTTCGCGGGCGGTGCCAGGCTAGCGAAGAATGCGCTGGAGCGATCGGCGGAGGCGCGAACGGCAGGCCTCCCAACGTCTCGTCGGGCGTCCGTGAGATCCTGGGGGCAGATCCCTGTCCCACTGATCCGAGGAGCTCCATGCCTACGTCCGCCCCGTCCACCGCTCCGGAGACGACGCTGCGGTCGCTCGCACCCACCGCTGTGCTGTTCGACCTCGACGGCACCATCTCCGACTCCGGCCCGGTCATCACCCAGTCGATCGCCGAGACCCTCGCGCACTTCGGCTACCCGGTCCCCACGCAGGACGAGCTGCTGCAGTACGTCGGCCCGCCGATCCGGACCGGCTTCGCCACTTTCGCCGAGGTGCCGGCCGACCAGCTCGAGCAGGTCGTGGCCAACTACCGCGACCGCTACAACCGCCGGATGCTCGACGCACCGGTCTTCGACGGGATGGCCGAGCTCATCACCGCGCTGCACGCGCGTGGCGTCCCCGTCGCGCTGGCCACCTCCAAGCGCGAGTCGATGGCCAAGGTCATCCTCGATGACGCCGACCTCAGCCGGTACTTCACCTCGATCCACGGGGCGTCGGAGGACGAGACCCGGGCGATCAAGGCGCACATCGTCGAGGACGCCATCGCGGGCCTGCGTGCCGCCGGCGCCGACCTCAGCCGCGCGGTGATGGTCGGCGACCGCCACCACGACGTCGATGGCGCCACCACCCACGGCCTGCCGGTCGTGCTCGTCACGTGGGGCTACGCCCGGCCGGGCGAGGAGGACGGCGCGACCGCCGTCGTCACCACTGCCACCGAGCTGGCCGCGCTGCTGGCCTGAGACGCCTCAGCCGTGCTGCGGCTGCGGCAGGGCGAACGGGTCGTGGCGCACCGCGGAGACCGGCACGATCTGGCGACCCAGCGGGACGAGGGCCAGCGGGATCATCTTCCAGCAGGCGATGCCGAACGGGATCCCGACGATGGTCACGCAGAGGAGGAGCCCGGCGACCAGGTGCGCGATCGCCAGCTCCCAGCCGAGCACGATGATCCACACGATGTTGCCGATGATCGACCAGATCCCCGCCTCGCGCCGCCACACGGCCGTCCGCCCGAAGGGCCACAGCACGAACCCGGCCAGCCGGAACGAGGCGATCCCGAACGGGATGGTGACGATGAGGATGCACGCGATCACGCCCGCGACGGCGTAGCCGAGCGCGAGCCACCAGCCGGCGAGGATGAACCACAGGACGTTGCCGACGGTGCGCATGGCAGGAGCGTAACGCTCCGCCGTCGCCCTGGAGCCGATCGAGGGCAGGCAGTACCGTCGGACGATGGACCTGCCCGTGATGCCACCCGTCGCGCCGATGCTCGCCCGCTCGGTCAAGAACGTGCCCGACGGCGACTACCTGTACGAGCCGAAGTGGGACGGCTTTCGGGCCATCGTCTTCCGGGACGGCGACGACGTCGAGATCGCCAGCCGCAACGAGAAGCCGATCACCAGGTACTTCCCGGAGCTGGTGGTGGCACTGCGGGAGTCGCTGCCGCAGCGGTGCGTGGTCGACGGCGAGATCATCGCGGTCACCGGCGACCGCCTCGACTTCGACGTGCTCAGCCAGCGGATCCACCCGGCGGAGTCACGGGTGAGGATGCTGTCGGTCGAGACGCCGGCGTCGTTCGTCGCCTTCGACCTGCTCGCGCTGGACGACGAGGACCTTACCGGCCAGCCGATGGCCGAGCGCCGCGCCCGGCTCGAGGAGGCGCTCGCCGGGGCCGTGGCACCGATCCACCTCACCCGCGTCACCCGGGACGTGGGCACCGCCCGCGGCTGGCTCGACCTGTTCGAGGGCGCCGGGCTCGACGGCGTGGTGAGCAAGCCGCTCGAGAGCAGCTACCAGCCCGGCAAGCGGACGATGCTCAAGACCAAGCATGAGCGGACCGCCGACTGCGTGGTCGCCGGCTTCCGCTGGCACAAGTCCGGGCCGGTGGTCGGCTCGCTGCTCCTGGGCCTGTACAACGACGACGGCGCGCTGCAGCACGTGGGGGTGGTGGCGGCGTTCTCGATGAAGCGCCGCGAGGAGCTGGTGGCCGAGCTCGAGCCGCTGCATGCCGCCGACGGCGAGGACCACCCGTGGTCGAGCTGGCAGGACGCCGCCGCGCACGAGAAGGGCCGGCTGCCCGGCGCGGAGAGCCGCTGGAGCTCCGGCAAGGACATGTCCTTCGTGCCGCTGCGCCCCGAGCTGGTGGTGGAGGTGGCCTACGACCACATGGAGGGCACCCGGTTCCGCCACACCGGCCAGTTCCGCCGGTGGCGCCCCGACCGCGACCCGCGCTCCTGCACCTACGAGCAGCTCGAGGAACCGGTCCAGTTCGACCTCGCCGACGTGCTGGGCTGATGTCAGAAAAGTAAGGCGCCCCGCCCTGGTGGCGAGACCGGGGCGGGGCTAGTGGCAATCCCGTGGAGGGGATTACCACCGGGACGAGCCTACCCCGCGCCGCGCCGGCCGTGAACTCGGGGCCGGTGGTCTGCCGGCCCGGCGCTACTCGGCGTCGCGACGTTTCCGGCTCGGCTGCACCCTCGCGGGTTCGCCGGGCATCTTGGGGTACTCCGGCGGGTAGGGCATGTCCGTGACGCCGTCGGCCTCGTCGCGGGCGTAGGCCTCGAGGAGCGGCGTGAGGTCGTGGGCGACGTCGTCGATCGTCGCGTGCAGGTCGCCGAGCTCGGCGAACCGGGCGGGCATGGTGCGCACCGTGAGGTCGCGGGGGTCGACGTCGTCGAGCTCGTCCCAGGTGACCGGCGCGGAGACCGGCGCGTGGGCGCGGGGCCGGACGCTGTAGGCGCTGGCGATGGTGCGGTCGCGGGCGTTCTGGTTGTAGTCGACGAAGATCCGCTCGCCGCGCTCCTCCTTCCACCAGTTGGTGGTGACCTTGCCCGGCATCCGGCGCTCGAGCTCGCGGCCGAGGGCGATCGCGGCGTGCCGGACCTGGGTGAAGTCCCACAGCGGTTCCAGCCGGACGTAGATGTGCACGCCGCGGTTGCCGGACGTCTTGGGGTAGCCGGTCCAGCCGAGCTCGGCAAGGTACTCCCGCAGCACCCGCGCGACCGCGACGGCGTCGGCGAAGTCGGTGCCCGGCTGCGGGTCGAGGTCGATGCGCAGCTCGTCGGGGTGGTCGACGTCGCCGCGGCGGACCGGCCACGGGTGAAAGGTGATGGTGCCGAGGTTGACCGCCCACGCGACGGCGGCGAGGTCGGTGGGGCACAGCTCGTCGGCGGTGCGTCCGCTGGGGAAGGCGATCCGGGCGGTCTCGATCCAGTCCGGAACACCCCGGGCAGGGACGCGCTTCTGGTAGAACGCGTCGCCGTGGGGGTCGGCGCGGGTCGCGAGCTTCATGTCGTCGCTGACGCCCTTCGGCCAGCGCTCGAGGGTGACCGGCCGGTCCCGCAGCGCCCGCAGGATCCCGTCGCCCACGCTGAGGTAGTACTCCATGAGCTCACGCTTGGTGATGCCCGGCTCGGCGAAGTAGACGCGGTCCGAGCTGGTCAGCCGGACCGTCCTGCCCGCGACCTCGAGCTCGACTGCCGGTGTGCGCGACGCTGCCATGGCACGACGCTACCGCCGACGTGCTCCGAGCGGCAGTGCGACGTCCGTGTCAATGGCGCCGTCGATGCCCGGTCCGGCGCCCGGCCGCAGCCCGCGCTGCTGCCTCGGTCGCCGCCATCCAGGCAGCCATCGCGGCCGCGCCCACCTCGAACCACGGCAGCCGGGAGTCCCACCCCGCCGGCCCGGCCTTGGTCCGAAGCAGCGCCAGTCCGCCGACCAGGTTGGCCAGTCCCCACACGGCGTTGACGGCGGGTGAGGAGTTGCGGCCGGCGAGCGGCGTCAGGTGCCTGCGCCCCACGACGGCGGTGGCCAGGTGCGGGGCGCTGTTGGCCGCGAGGACCCCCGCGACCGCTGCCCACTTCTGCTGTGGTGTCGCCATGCGTCCAAGCGTCTCAAACCTGGGGCGGCGATGACCAGCCCCGGTTGGCATCTGCTGCCAGCCAGTCGGTGAACCGGAGCTCGCCGCGCGGGCCGTCCCGCAGGGGAAGCAGGGAACCATCGACCATCGCCCGGCCGGCACCGCCCGGGAACCGCACCGAGAGGATCGGACGCCGCAGGCCGCGCACGGCCGTCAGCTCGTGGGCGAGGTCGACCAGCTCGAGCACCTGCGGGCCGGCGAGCTCGGCGGCCCTGCCTCGGGGCTCCCCCGCCGTCAGCCCCACCAGGTGCGCGGCGACCTCGGCGGCGGCTACCGGCTGCATCAGCATCCGTGGGACGACGGCGACCGGGCCCGGGACACGGGCCATCGTCTGGTCGACGAACTCGTGGAACTGCGTCGCACGCAGCACCGTCGTCGGCACCGGGCCGGCGAGCGCGACGTCCTCCTGGCGCAGCTTGGCGCGGTAGTAGCCGAACGGCGACCGGTCGACGCCGATGATCGAGAGGACGACGTGGTGCCGGACCCCGGCGCGCCGTCCCGCAAGCATGAGGTGCTTCGTCGCGGTGACGAAGAAGCGCTCCGCCGTCGTCCGCGACAGCGTCGTCACGTTGCTGACGTCGACGACGGTGTCCACGCCCGCGAGCGCGGCATCGAGGCCCTGCCCGGTACTCAGGTCCACTCCCCGCGACCGGGCGAGCACGACCGGCTCGTGCCCCGCCGTCGTGACGGCGTCGACGACGTGCCTCCCGACAGCTCCGGTCCCACCCGCGACGGCGATCCTCATCTACCGATGCAATCACGCGGGACGGCGGATGTCACGGGTCGAGCACCGCGAGCGCTCACAGCTCGACGGTGTACTCCTGCAGCTCAACGACCTCACCGGATGGAGCGGTTCCAACGGCCGGCTCCTCGCGGGGCCGGAATCCCGCACTCTGCAGAATGCGGCGTGAGGCAACGTTGCCGACGGCCGTGCGGGCACGCAAGGTGGCGAGCCCACAGCCCCGGGCAACGTCCTTGCCGAGCTCGATGCCCATCGTGGCTGCTCCTCGGCCGCGGCCGTCCGGGGCCAGCCAGAACCCGATCTCCGCGCTCTCAACCGTCACGTCGAACAGCACGAGGCTGCCGAGAAACGCGTCGGTGCCCCGGTCGGCGATCGCCAGGACGGCGAGTGTACCGGCCGCGAGGCCGGCGGCGATCTCGGCGTCGATGAGCTGGCGGACGCGTTCGGCCGTGTACTGAGGTTCGGGCAGATGGCCGAACCTGCGGACGTCGGGGTCGGTGGTGCCGGTCGCGTATGCCGACGCGTCGCGGTGGGCGAGCTCGCGGAGCGTGACGGAGTCCCGGGATCGTGGCAGGAGTGCGGTCATGTCCATCGTGGCAACCTAGCAACGCCCCGTCGGCGGTGGCGCGGCGCGGACCTCTGCGGCACGTCAGGACCGGCCCGGCAGCCGCCTCTCGGCGCGTGGCCGCTCGTAGCGGCGAATTTTGGAGCCCGGGGGTCTGACCGGGCCGGTCACATGCATCAACCTCGGAGGGGCTGAAACAATTCCCGGCACCGAGCGACCTGCAGACGAACAGTCGGTGAACTCTTTGGCGATACCCGTGAACTGCGGCGTGCGGCCCGGTGGACCGTGGCACCGTCGGCAACGTGAACGAGACACGGGGAACCTCCGGGGTGGAGGCGGCGCTGCAGCTCGCCGCCGATGCGATCGCGCAGGGCGATGCCGCCGCGATCGAGAAGCACATGCTGGCAGCCTGGGACCTGCTCGCGCTGCCGAAGGTCGAGGACGAGTACGGCGGCACCCTCGCCGTCGACCTCACCGAGCTGTACCGCGACCTGGGCCGCCCCGCGGAGGCGCGGCGCTGGCTGGCCGTCGCTCGGGAGGTCTACGGCCCAGACCCCGACCCGCACACCGAGTTCCTCGCCGGCACCGTCCACTACGCCGCCGGCGAGATCGACGCGGCGTTGGCCGTCTTCAACGGTCTCTACACCCGGTGGAACACCCGGCCGTTCCACGAGGAGCCCCCGCAGTACCTTGCCGCCGTCCTCGCCCACCGTGCCGGCGAGCCGGTCGCCGTCGAACCCGTCGTCGGGCCCTTCACGCGGCTGCGTGCCGATGCCCCGCGCACCGATCCGGCCGCGGCCGACCCGTACCCGCAGGACGCGATGGACCGGGTGGAGGAGCTGTGCGACCTCGGCGACGTGCAGGCCGAGGCCGATGACTACCGCGGCGCCGTGGCGACCTGGACCGAGGCGCTGGCCCTGCTGCCCGAGCCGCGGACCGAGTGGGGCGAGGCGACCTGGCTGTATGCCTCCCTCGGCGACGCGCACTTCCAGCTCGGTGACGACGCGGCCGCGCAGGCGGCCCTGTTCGACGCGCTCGGCTCCCCCGACGGGGCTGCCACCGGCTACGTCCACTACATGCTCGGTGTGAGCATGCTCCGCACCGACGATGCCCGCGCCGTCGATCACCTGCTGCGCGCCTACGCGCTGGAGGGCAAGGACATCTTCGAGGACGACGGCGAGACCGGAGCAGCCGCCCTACGCACCATCGAGCAGCTCATCTGATGCGCCAGCGGCCGCCAGAGCTCCGTCCCGCCGTGAGTCCTCCCGCGAGGACGACGCGGCCTACCGCTGCCACGCTCGTGTCAGCGGCGTTCGGTGCGGCGGCCGTCACCGCGGTCGGCTGCGCCGTCGTCCGCGGCTTCGACGGCCCGTCGGTGCTCGCCACCGTGGGCGCGCTGCTCGTGTCGATCGTCGCGGTGCTGCTGAGCCGTACCGGGGTCAACCGCCTCTACGGCGACGACCCGGCCGCGCCCGACCGCGCCCGGCGTGACGGGTCGCTCGCCACCGCCCGGGTCGTCTCGGCCAAGGCCCTCACGGACGACGACGGGACGCACCTCCTCGTCCGGTGGCAGGTGCTCGTCGCAGCGGTGGCCGGGCCGCCCTACCTGACGCAGACGATCGCCACCATCAACGTGGCCGACATGCCCACCCGGGCCACGGGCGCCGTCGTGGCGGTCCGGGTCCACCCGGAGCAGCCCGGGGTGGTGGTGATCGTCGACGACGAGGCGCCCGGGCCGCCGCCGGTGCTGCCGTCCACCACGCCCGTCGAGCACGACGGCAAGCCGCTGCCGGTCCGCGGCTGGTCGCTGCCCGGCCCGGTCGCCGGGCTGCTCGTGCTGCTGGCGCTGCTCGCCGGGGCGGGCGCGACGCTCGCGCTGCTGCGCTGGCGCTGCCTCGTGCTGTCCCAGCACGAGGTGGGTGCCGGTGAAGAGCCTCAGGCCCAACCGGGCCGTCCTCGCTGAATGTCCCGTCGTCGGCCGAGCGCCTGCCCGGCTCCGGGCGCGTGGCGATGCGGGAGATACTGGCCCCGTGCCTTCCTCTTCCATCCCCCGTGTCCGCGCTTCCGAGCTGCAGGGCCGCGGCTGGCTCAACACCGGCGGCCGCGACCTCTCCCTGGCGGAGCTCCGCGGCAAGATCGTCCTCCTCGACTTCTGGACCTTCTGCTGCATCAACTGCCTGCACGTCATCGACGAGCTGCGCGAGCTCGAGGAGAAGTACCACGACGTCCTGGTGACGATCGGCGTCCACTCCCCCAAGTTCGTCCACGAGGCCGACCCGGACGCCCTGGTCGCCGCCGTCGAGCGCTACGACGTCGCCCACCCGGTCCTCGACGACCCCGAGCTCATCACCTGGAAGGCGTACACCGCCCGGGCCTGGCCCACGCTGGTCCTCATCGACCCGGAGGGCTACATCGTCGGCCACATGGCTGGCGAGGGCCACACCCCGAACATCGCGGTGGCCATCGAACAGCTCGTCGCCGACCACGAGGCCAACGGCACCCTCCACCGCGGTGACGGCCCGTACGTCGCGCCGGAGCCGACGGCCGGCCTGCTCAAGTTCCCCGCCAAGGCGGTCGCGCTGCCTGGCGGCACCCTCCTCGTGGCCGACGCCGGTCACCACCGCGTCGTCGAGCTCGAGCCCGACGGCGAGACCCTCGTCCGCGCGATCGGCACCGGTGTGCGCGGCCGTACCGACGGCGCCGCTGACCGCGCCGAGCTCAACGAGCCGAACGGTCTGTGCCTCCTGCCGCCGGAGGTCGCCGAGCAGGTGGGGTACGACGTCGTCGTGGCCGACACCGTCAACCACCTCCTGCGCGGCGTGCGCCTCGCGGACGGCACGGTCACCACCCTCGCCGGCACCGGTGAGCAGTTCATGGTCGGCGCGCCGGACAACGTCCTGCCGGGCTCCGAGCCCGCCACCGAGGACTACGGCCCCGCGCGGCGCATCCGGCTGTCCTCCCCGTGGGACGTCGCCTGGTCCGACGCCGCGGGCGCCGTCGTCGTCGCGATGGCCGGCCATCACACGCTGTGGACCTTCGACCCGCTCACCGGCCACCTCGCGCGGCTGGGCGGCACCATGAACGAGGGCCTCGTGGACGGCGTGCTGCGCCAGGCGTGGTTCGCCCAGCCGTCCGGGCTGTCGGTCGGCGAAGACGGCCGCCTCTGGCTGGCCGACGCCGAGACCTCCGCCCTGCGCTACGTCGACGTGCCGGCCGGCCAGGTGCGCACCGTCGTCGGGCAGGGGCTGTTCGACTTCGGCCACCGTGACGGTCCGGCCGCCGAGGCGCTGCTCCAGCACCCGCTCGGTGTTGCCGCGCTGCCGGACGGACGGGTGGCGGTCGCCGACACCTACAACGGCGCCGTGCGCCTGTACGACCCGGCCAACGGGCAGGTCAGCACCGTCGCCACCGGCCTCGCCGAGCCGTCGGGGCTGCTCGTGGCCGACGACGGCGCGTACCTGGTGGTCGTCGAATCCGCCGCGCACCGCCTCACCCGGGTGCCCGTCCCCGACGACGGTGCCCGGCACGACGGCGGCGCGCACCGCACCCAGCGCCCGGTCACCGAGGTGGCGCCTCAGTTCACCCTGCGGGTGGTGTTCACGCCGCCGGCCGGGCAGAAGCTCGACGACCGCTTCGGGCCGTCGTCACAGCTCGCGGTCGCTGCCGAGGCGCTCGTCGCCGGCGGTGGCACCGGCACCGAGCTCGAGCGGCTGGTGACGCTCAGCCTCGGATCGCTCGACGGCACCGTGGACGAGGACGGCCAGACGGTGCTGTCGGTGACCGCCAAGGCGGCCTCCTGCGACGCCGACCCGGCGGTGGAGTTCCCCGCCTGCCACCTCGCCTCCCAAGACTGGGGCATCCCGGTGCGGGTGGTCGAGGGCGGGCCGGCGGAGCTGGTGCTCAACCTGCACGGCTGAGCCACCGTGGCGCCGCGCTACGGCGACTGCCCATCCTCGCCGTCGCCGTTGGTCTCGGCCGAGTGGTCGGCCGCGTCGCTGAAGGGCACCTCCGCCGGGGCCCGGGCCCCTCCTCTGACCGGGATGGGCGCGCGGTAGCGCAGCGGGTCGTGGCGCAGGTCCACGTACAGCGCGACGCAGAGCAAGATCATCACGATCACGAAGGGGCTCGCCGCCAGGATGGTGAAGGTCTGCAACGCGTCCAGGCCGCCCATGAGCAGCAGCACCGCGGCCACCGCCCCGGACAGGAACACCCAGAAGACGACGATCGGTTTCCACGGCTGCTCGCTGCCCTTGGTCGACAACGTCCCCAGGACGACGCCGCCGGAGTCGGCGCTGGTGATGAAGAAGATGCCGATGAGGATGACGGCGGCCACGGTCGCCACGGTGGACAGCGGAAGCTCGCCCAGGGCGACGAAGAACGCGGCCTCCTCGCTGCCGGTGCCGGCGATGTCGACCCCGTTGCGCTGGAGGTCGATGCCGGTGCCGCCGAACACGGTGAACCACACCACGCCCACCGCCGTCGGCGTGAACAGGGCACCGATGACGAACTCGCGGATGGTGCGGCCGCGGGAGATCTTCGCGATGAACGTCCCGACGTACGGTGCCCAGGAGATCCACCAGGCCCAGTAGAAGATGGTCCAGCTCGCCAGCCACTCGGTGCCGCCGAAGGCCGCCGACTGCAGGCTCATCGAGACCAGCTGGGACAGGTAGGAGCCCACGCCGGAGGGCACCATGTCGAGGATGAAGACGGTGGGGCCGACGACGAAGACGAACAGCAGCACCGCCCCGGCGAGCGCCATGTTGATGTTGCTCAGGTACCTGATGCCCTTGGCGACGCCGGAAGCGGCCGACAGCGCCGCGCCGGAGGTCAGCACGAGAATGACGACGAGCGAGAGCCCTGGCCCGGAGTCCTCGCTCAGCTGCCCGGTGGCGAGCAGTCCCACGCCGGCGGCGATCTGCAGGGCGCCGAAGCCCAGCGTCGTCGCCGTGCCGAACTGGGTGGCGATGATCGCGAGGACGTCCACGGCCTTGACCGCCTTCGGGGTGCGCCGGTTGCGGAAGAAGGCCTCGAAGCACGAGCTCAGCAGGCTGCTGCGGCCCATCCGGTGCGTCGAGTAGGCGATCGCCAGTCCGGCCACCGAGTAGATCGCCCACGGGTGGATGCCCCAGTGGAAGAAGGTGTAGGCCATCGCGTTGCGGGCGGCGTCGGCGCTGCCGGCGGCGTCGTCGGTGAAGGGCGGCGGCGCCATGAAGTGGCTCACCGGCTCGTAGAGCCCGAAGAACACCAGCCCGATGCCCATGCCCGCGCTGAACATCATCGCGACCCACGAGATGGTGGAGTACTGCGGCCTTTCCCCCTCCTCCGACAGCGGGATGCTGCCGTACCTGCCGAAGGCGAGCACCAGCGCGAACAGCACGAAGGCCGCGACGGCGAGGATGAACAGCCAGCCGAAGGTGGTGGTCACCCAGGTCAACGCGCTCGTGGCCAGCTCGGTCAGCCGGTCGGTGAACAGCACGCCGACAAGCGCGAGAACCACGATGATCGCCGCGCTGATCAGGAAGGTCGGCCGGTCCACGCTGGCCAGCCCGTGCGCGCCACGCGGCACCTGCGGGGGCACGCGGGCCACCTCGGCGGCGTCCGATCCGTCCTCGCTCATGATCCATGTCCCCTCGGCGCTGTTGGTCCGGCCTCGGCTCCGCGACTCGCAGGAAGTGTGGCCGGGGTCACCAACCGTATAGTTCCACCATGGCTGCAGATGAGACATTCGGGGCGGACGTGCCCGACTGGTTCCCGGCGTCCGGAGACGCCGGCCGCACCCGATTCGGCCCCCGCGGCGAGGTCGCGAAGCACGACGACCGGCTCGAGGCCTACGGCGCCTGCGCCGAGGCGAACGCCGCCATCGGGGTCGCGATCGCGGTCGGGCAGCTGCCGGTGGACATCAACGCTCTGCTCACCAGCATCCAGAACGACCTGCTGGACGTCTCCGCGGACCTCTTCGTCCCGGTGACCTCCACCGAGCCCGCCGAGGCTCGGGTCTCCGAGTCCTACATCCGGCGCATGGAGCGGGCCATCCTCCACTATGCCGAGGGGATCGGTGCGCCCGAGACCCGCGTGCTGCCAGGCGGCACGGCCGCCTCCGCCCTGCTGTACCTCGCGCGCACCGTGGTCCGCCGGGCCGAGCGCGCCGTGTGGCGGGCGGTCGACACCTACCCGGACGACGTCAATCCCGATGTCGCCCGGTACCTCAACCGGATCGCCACCCTCTTCCTCCTGCTCGCACGCGCCGCGAACCTGGAGCACGGCAACATCGACTGGACCCCGGCAGCCTCCGCCCGGGCGATGGACGACGCACCGCCCGCCTGAGCATCACGGCAGAAGAAACAAGGGTTCTTCACATCCCTGTCCGAGGTTCTTCACCTCGATATCTCGGGCGCCGTGAGGCTCGTCCCATTCCAGGGGATACCCAGGTCAGCGACTTACGATCACCGGATCGTGAGCATCGACAGCCCCGCCCCCACCAGTCCTCCCGCCGCGGACCAGCAGGCCGTGAAGCGCGAGCCTTCGGCGCCGCGCCTCTCGACCCTGCAGATCGTCGCCAGCGCACTGGCGGCGATGACGACGACGGCGCTGCTCGCCACCCTCGGCGTGGCCGGCACGATCATCGGCGCCGCGCTCGCCAGCGTCATCACCGTGCTGGCCAACTTCGTCTACACCGCCTCCCTCAGCCGTACGGCCGACAAGGTCGCCGCCACCGTCCCGGTGAAGAAGGTGCGCTCCCGTAACGAGACCGCCGTGGCCGGGGCACCTGACCGGCCGAGGGCGATCCTCGTCGCCGGCGAGCTCGTCGACGTCGACGTCGCGGCCGCTTCACCCGACGGCGTGGCGCCCGACGGCCTGGCGCCCGACGGCGCGACCGCTCCCCCGGCGCAGCGTCCCGAAGGCCTCCGATCGGTCGTCGAGCGCGTCGGTTGGCGCCGGATCGGCGGGGCGACCGCGATGGTGCTCGTCCTCGTCCTCACAGCGGTGACCGTTGTCGAGCTGACCGCGGGCCGGGCGCTGACCGACATCGTCCGCCACCAGGAGGGCTCGGGCACCTCGCTGTTCGGGACGGCCGCTGCGCCGCCGTCGGCCCCGGTCGAGCACGGCGACGCGCCCGGGAGCGGGCCAGCGGACGTGCCGGCACCGAGCCCGGAGGAGGTCGTCACCCCGGAGCCGACCGACACCCCGACGCCAGACCCGACCGAGACCCCGACCGAGCCTGCGACCCCGGAGCACCCCACGCCGACGCCCCCTGCCGAGGACGTGACCCCGGCACCGCAGGACCCACCGACGTCGCCGGCACCGGGCGACGAAGAGACCTCGCCGCCCGCCGACGACGACGCACCCGTCACCGAGCCCCGGCCCACCCCGGAGCCGACGCCCTCGCCGGCCCCGTAGCGGGCGGTCCGGCCGGGCCGACCGGGGATGCGCGGTGCCGACTGGCCGCCCCGTCAGCAGGCGTCCCGATCTGACGGCCGGCCAATCGTGACGCCGTCGTCACCCCGGTCAGCCCGCCGCAGTGCCACCATGGGTGGATGGAACGAGGCTCGAGGGCCATGTCCGCGCTGGCCGGGGTGGCCGCGGGGGCGATGACCCTCGGGGTGGCCGAGGTCCTCGCCGGGTTGCTGCCCCGGACGGTAGGCACCGACGGCACGCCGTCGCCGTTGCTCGCAGTGGCCGACTCCGTCGTCGACCGCACGCCGCCCTGGCTCAAGGACTTCGCTATCCAGGCCTTCGGCACCGCTGACAAGGCCGCGCTCCTCGTCGGGATGGCCCTCGTGCTCACCGCCGTGTGCGCCGGCATCGGGCTGCTCGCCCGCCGGCGGTTGGTGGCCGGGTTGGTGGCGTTCGGCCTCGTCGGCGTGGTGGGGACGGCCGCGGTGCTCAGCCGGCCCGAGGCCACGGTGACCGATGCCGTCCCGACGGTGCTCGGCGTCGTCGTCGGGCTCGTCGTGCTGCGCCGGCTTGGCCGACTCAGCCGCGACGTCCCCGCACCCCAGCGGGCGCCCCAGGTGCTCATGCCCGGCGAGCTCTCGCGGCGAGCGGTACTCGTGCGGGGCGGGGCGCTCACCGTGCTCGGGGTGCTGGGCATCCTCGTCGGCCGGATGGTCAGCGGCGCGGGCGAGGCGGTGCGGGCCGCGCGAGACGTGTTCGTCGTGCCGCGGGTCGCCGCGCCGGTCGTGGTCCCGGCGGGCGCGGACCAGGGCGTACCGGGACAGACGAGGTACCGCACCGCGAACGACGACTTCTACCGGATCGACACCGCCCTGGTGGTGCCGCAGGTGGACCCGGCGACGTGGCGGTTGCGGGTGCACGGCCTCGTCGAGCGCGAGGTCGAGATCGACATGGCGGAGATGCTCGCGCAGCCGATGGTGGAGGCACTGGTGACGCTCACCTGTGTGTCCAACGACGTCGGCGGCGACCTGGTGGGCAACGCGGTGTGGACGGGTTGGCCGCTGCGTGAGCTGCTCGCGCTGGCGGGCCCGCTGCCGGAGGCCGACATGGTGCTGTCCACCAGCGCGGACGGCTGGACGGCCGGCACCCCGCTGGAGGTGCTCACCGACGACCGCAGCTCACTGCTCGCCGTCGGGATGAACGGCCAGCCGCTGCCGCCCGAGCACGGCTTCCCGGTGCGGATGGTGGTGCCCGGGCTGTACGGCTACGTGTCGGCGACCAAGTGGGTGGTCGACCTCGAGGTCACCCGGTTCGCCGACGACCAGGGCTACTGGACCCCGCGCGGCTGGTCGGAACGTGGTCCGATCAAGACCGCCTCTCGGATCGACGTCCCCCGCGGCGGGCAGATCGACACCGGCCAGACCGTGGTCGCCGGCGTCGCGTGGGCGCAGCACCGCGGGATCAGCGCCGTCGAGGTGCGGGTGGACGACGGCGAGTGGCAGCAGGCGACGCTGGCCGCCGAGCCCACCGTCGACTCCTGGCGGATGTGGCGGCTGGACTGGGACGCCCCGCCGGGACGGCACGTCATCACCGTCCGGGCCGTCGACGGCGACGGCGAGACACAGACCGAGCAGACCGCGCCGCCGGCGCCGGACGGGTCGAGCGGCTGGCACTCGGTGGAGGTCGAGGTGGCCTCATGACGGCATCGGAGTCGTTGCAAGTGCTGCTGGCTGACACCACGGCTCCGACCTGCGGCTCTCGACTGATGCCGCCCTCCGCGGCCACCCGATGAGTTCCGCCCCCACCGACGGTCGGTATGGCATGGCTACTTCACTGTTCGACAGCACCACCGCCTACGCCGGCTTCTCCGTCGACGACGCAGCCAGCGCCGCGGCCTTCTACCGCGACACCCTCGGGCTGGTCGTGAACGACGCCGGGATGTCCGGCGTCCTGTTCATCGACCTGCCTGGCGGGGCGCAGGTGCTCGCCTACGCCAAACCGGACCACGAGCCGGCCAGCTTCACCGTGCTCAACTTCCCGGTGCCCGACATCGAGGCCGCCGTCGACGAGCTGGGCCGCCGCGGCGTCACCTTCCTCCACTACACCGGCACACCGATGGAGACCGACGAGCGCGGCATCTTCCGCCGCGGCGGCCCGCTCATCGCGTGGTTCGCCGACCCCGCGGGCAACGTGATCTCGGTGCTGCAGGACGCCTGAACGGCGTCAGGCCATCTTCTCCAGCAGGAACACCGGGATCTGGCGCTCGGTGCGCTCCAGGTACTCGGCGTAGGGCGGGAACGCCTCGACGGCTCGCGCCCACCACTCCTCGCGCTCCGCGCCGCTGAGCTCGCGCGCCTGCATGTCCCACTTGTGGGCGCCGTCCTGCAGCTCGACGTGGGGCTCGGCACGGACGTTGTGGTACCAGACCGGGTGCGTGGGCGCGCCGCCCATCGAGGCGACCGCGAGGTAGCTGCCCTCGTGCTCGACCCGCATGAGCGGCGTCTTGCGCAGCTTGCCGGTCTTCGCGCCGCGGCTGGTGACGATGACGACCGGCAGCCCGCCGAGGGTGCCGCCCTCTGCGCCGCCGGTCCGCTCGTACAGTTCCACCTGCTCGCGGGAGCGCTGGCTGGGACTGGGCTCGTACTCTCCATGAAGTGGCATGGTCCGTGTCTACACGAGCGGCGCACCGCCGTCGAGGTGGGTGCCGTCGGCAGAGGCGGCGCGGCAGCTGTCAGCCCCGGGCACTAGCCTCGGAGCATGGCCCGTACCGTCGCAACGAACCGCACCGTCGATCTGCCCGAGCTGCTCGACTTCATCCGTCCCCGGCACCACCTGCTGCTCGTCACCACCCGGCGTGACGGGCGCCCGCAGGTGTCCCCGGTCAGCGGCGGCGTGGACGACCATGGCCGCATCGTCATCTCCACCT
Organism: Georgenia sunbinii; assembly: GCF_036421875.1. Taxonomy (NCBI): domain Bacteria; kingdom Bacillati; phylum Actinomycetota; class Actinomycetes; order Allobogoriellales; family Allobogoriellaceae; genus Georgenia; species Georgenia sunbinii. Next base: position 864,563 of record NZ_JAZGOL010000001.1, read on the forward strand.
ACCCGGGCCGCGCCAAGACGGTCAACGCCGAGCGCGACGCGCGGGTGTCGGTCGTCGTGCTGTCCGACGACTGGAACGACGCCTGGGTGCAGGTCGACGGCGACGCCGAGGTGCTGCACATGCCCGACGCCGAGGACGCGCTGGTCGACTACTACCGGTGCATCGCCGGCGAGCACCCGGACTGGGACGAGTACCGCGCCGCGATGCGGGTGCAGGGCAAGAGCCTCGTCCGCGTGACGCCTACCCGTTGGAGCCCGATCGCCACCGGCGGCTTCCCGGCCGACGTCGCCGCGCGGCTGGACGGCTGACACAAGCGCATGACTTGGGTATGATTTAGTCATACTAAGGAGACGGCATGGCAGTACGCAAGGTAGCGATCACTCTTCCCGCGGAACTTTATGACTTGGTTGAACGCGCGCGAGCGGTCGAGCATCGGAGCAGGTCAGAGGTCATTCAGGAAGCGTTGCGCACCCATTTCGGTGAGGCGGTCTACCGGCCCACTGAGGTCGAGCGGGCGGAACTAGTCGCGGCACTCGACGCAGCTCACATCAACCCTGCGTCGCTTCAGGACTGGTCCGACGTCCAGCGACACTTGCGGGCCCGTCGTTGAGGATCCGATTCACCGCACACGCAGTCGTCGACCTCGAGCGTGCTCACGACTACTACGCGCAGATCGACCCGGAGCTGGGCGAACGGTTCTTGGCCGATGTCGACGCGGCAGTTGAGCGGCTTGAGATGTTTCCGGCGGGCGCTCCACCGGTCGAAGGGTTCGATGAGATGCGTAGGGCACGGATGCGCCACCTTCCCTACGGTGTCTTCTACCGATGCTCGGACACGGAGACCGAGCTGCTCGTCATCCGAGTCCTGCACAGCCGGCGTCATCACCCAGACATTCTCGAACATCCGGGCTCGTGATGCAGGTCTCGCGGTCACGTCGGTCTCGGCGAGCTGGCAGCGCCGCTGACTATGGGGGCGCCACGCTGTTGACCCTCACACGGTGACAAGGTCTTCACTGTCAGTGAGGAGGTGGCCACCATCGACACGACCCACCGCACCACCCACGACAACCGCATCATCGCTGCCCTGTCCGCCGCGCAGTCCTCGACCCGGCTGCAGGCGGCCATGGCGGCCGGCACCCGGCCGGACCCGGCCCTCGTCGAGCCCCTCGTCGAGCGCTGCGCCGTCGAGCCGGACTTCTTCGTCCGGGACATGCTCACCTGGGCGCTGACCCGGCACCCGCAGGCCGTCACGGTTCCGCAGCTGCTGGACGAGCTCGGCTCCGGCCAGGCCCAGGCGCGCAGCCAGGCGCTGCACACCCTGTCCAAGATCAAGAATGACCAGACGTGGTCGGCGATCCCGCCGTCGTTGTTGCACGACGCCGACGACGACGTCGCCCGCAGCGCCTGGCGCGCCGCCGTCGTCCTCGTGCCGGCCGGGCAGGAAGGGCGGCTCGCTGCCGAGCTGGTCCGCGAGCTCGGTCGAGGCGACCGCGACACCCAGCTCAGCCTCAGCCGCGCACTGATCGCGCTGGGCGACACGGTGCCGCCGATGCTCACCGAGGCGATGACCAGCACCGACCCGTCGGTCCGCGCGCACGCCGTCGCGACCGAGCGGCTGCTGCGCGACCCCGACGGCGACTTCGCCGTCGCACTCGACGAGGCCACCCGCGTCGTCCTCACCGAGGCTGCTCCGCGGCCGGACTGATCAGGTCGCGTTCTTCGACCTCCGCCTGTTCGCCCGGTTCGGACTCCCGGAGACCGCGACGCCGAGCTCAGCCTCAGCGCCGCGGTGATCGCGCCGGGCGATACGGTGCCACCCATGCTCACCCGAGTCGTCATCACCAGCGCCGCGCCCACGGTGGACCAGCCGTGCTGATCGGGGAGGTGTCGCGCCGCTCGGGGGTGAGTACCCGCATGCTGCGGCACTACGACTCCCTCGGGCTGGTGCGCCCCACCGGCCGCACCTCCGGCGGCTACCGCGAGTACTCCGACGAGGACATCCGGCGGATCTTCCACGTGGAAAGCCTGCGGACGCTGGGCCTGTCATTGAGCGAGGTCCAGCGGGCGCTGGACGATCCCGCCTTCAGCCCGTCGGCGCTGGTCGGTGACCTCGTGGCGCAGACCCTGCGGCGACTGGCCCGTGAAGAGGAGCTGCTCGCGAGGCTGCGCCGCGTCGAGGCCGCCGGCCCGACCGGCTGGGAAGACGTCCTACAAACCGTCATGCTGCTACGGGCGCTGGGCTCCACCGACGCCCTCGAGCGGCAGCAAGCCGTGCTGTCCGCGGCGAGCACCGCGTCGCTGCCCGCCGAGGCGCTGGCCGAGTCGGTGCTCGCCGAGTCCGAGACCAACGTCGCCGGCGCCCTGCGATGGGCGCTGGCACGGACCGGCCGCGACGCCCTGCCCGCCATCGCCGCCGGCCTGGGGTCGTCGCAGCCCGAGGTTCGCCGTCGGGCCGTCGAGACGGTCACCGACGTCGAGGGCGAGGAGGCCACCGCCCTCCTTCTCGACGCTCTCGCCGACCTCGACGACGTCGTCCGCTCCCGGGCGGCGGTGGCGCTCGGGGCGCGCGGGGTGTCGGACGCGGCGCCGGTGCTCGTCGACCTCGTGGCGGCGGGGATCGGGGACGTCGAGGCCGCGGAGGCGCTGGGGCGCCTGGCGGTGCATCTTGCGGTCGCCGGAGAGATCGTCGCTGCGCTGGTCGGCACGTCGGCCGACGCCGAGCCGGTGGTTCGCCGTCGAGTGGTCCAGGCGCTGGCCGAGATCCCTGGCAGCGCCGCTCGCGAGGCCCTCGAGACGTTCAGCCACGACGACGACGGCGCCGTCGCACTCACCGCGCGAGCCGTGCTCCGCCGTCGTGATCCGTGACGCGCGGCGCCGGAGCTGAGCTCGCCGTCGTCCTGACCGAGCGCACTGGCGCCGCCGGGCTCTAGCCAGACCGGCCGCGCCGCCCTAGGATCGCGCGCACGGCAGTCATTCTCCGCGACCGTCGACCGGGCTCCTGAGTACCTCCGTCGTCGAAGGGCTCCGCTCATGTCCGAAGCCGCTGCACCGACTCGCCGGTCCCGCAGACCGATCGTCATCGCCCTCGTGGTCGTCGTCGCCGTCGCCGGCGCAGCGCTGGTCGGGATCCGGCTGCTCCGCCCCCTCGAGGCGGATCCGCCCGCCGCGGCGGGAGACACCACGGCGGTGATTCTGGAATCCGCCACAGCCCCGGGCGACGACCCGTTCACCGACACCATCACCGCCCGAGAGCTCGACGACCAGGCGCCGTTCGTGGAGACCCTCGCGGCCCGCACGGTGGAGGTGACCCAGGAGCTGGCGGCCGACCCGGTCACCGGTGCGCTCGGCATCGCGGGGACGTTGCCGGGGCTGTACGGCGGATCGAGCCAGCTCAGCATCTGCGACCCGGAGTCGCTGGTGGCCTTCCTCGCCGACGAACCTGCGAAGGCATCCGCGTGGGCGGGCGTGCTGGGCATCGCCCCGGAGGCGATACCCGAGCTCGTCGCCTCCCTCACGCCCGTGCTGCTGACCATGGACACCCTGGTGACCAACCACGGCTTCGCCGCCGGCGCCGCGACGCCGAAGCAGACGGTGCTGCAGGCGGGCACCGCCGTGATGGTCGACCGCCTGGGGGTCCCGGCCGTCCGCTGCGAGTGCGGCAACCCGCTGATCGCGACCGGCCTGTCAACGACGGTGGCGGGCGCCGAGACGGTCGGGGTCGGCTGGGACGGGCTAAACCTCGGCCGTGTCGTCACGGTGACCGCGGCCGACGACGACCTGACGGCGTTGACCGTCATCGACCTGCACACCGGCGAGCTCGTCGAGCAGCCGACCGGCTCGGTGACGATCGCGGCCCCCGTCTACATCGCCACCTCCTCCAACCACGCGGAGCTCACGACCGGCCCAGACTCACCCGCTCTGGCCGGCAGCATCCAGACCAGTACCGACGGCGCGCAGTGGACCGTGGCGCTGGAGACCACGCCCATGCTCGACGTGGCCGCCGGTGACGGGCTGGCGGTGGCCGTGGGCCTCGACGACGAGTTCGGCGGCGCGATCCACACCAGCACCGACGGGCTCATCTGGAGCCCGCCGATCGAGGTGATCGACCCGCTGACGGCCGTCGCCTACGGGGACGGCGCCTGGGTCGCCGTCGGTGACCGGTCCTTCGCCGAGGAGAGCGGAGCGGGCGACGCCTCGAGCGGAGCGATCTACCGCAGCGACGACGGCGAGTCGTGGCAACGGGTGGCGGTCACCGATCCGTACGAGAACTCCGAGCTGGCCGGCAGCGGTGAGCTCGTCTACCAGAGCATGGAGTCGGTGGGGTACGGCGACGGCCGCTGGATCGCGACCGCGACGGAGTGCGCCCACCGGACCTGCATGCGGGTGCTGTTCACCAGCACCGACACCATCAGCTGGAACCGGCTGGCGCTCGACGAGCGGATCGTACTCATCGACATCGCCCACAACGGGCATGAGTGGGGCTTCGTCGGAGGCGAGCCGCTGCCGAACCCGGCCGACAACTCCGAGATCGGCTTCCCCATCGGCGCGGGCGGCACCAGCGAGGACGGCGTTACCTGGTCGTTCGGCCCGACCCAGCCGGACCGCGTCGTGCTCACCGGACTGAACACCGGCGACGGCGAGTGGCTGGCGGTCGATGCCTACACGCCGCGCTCACCATCCGACCCGCCGCCGGCGGGCGGCGTCTACCGCAGCAGCGACATGCTCACGTGGGAGCTGATCGGCACGGCGGCGGAGTGGACCACGAGCGTCGCGCTGCTGCAGACCACCACGGCTCCAGCGGTGCCTGCGGTGCCGGCTGTCGAGCCCGACGCAGGCGCCGCCACGGTGCGCATCATGGCGGAGGGCGTGGAGCTCCTGGCCACTGACGGCAGCACGCTGCAGAGCCTCCCGTACGCGCAGCCGGCCACGGAGGCTCTCGCAGCCCTGACCGGCCTCCTCGGCGAAGGGAGTGCGGAGTTCACCGCCGGGGACTACACCTGCACCGAGGACACCACGACGACGGCCTGGGCAGGTCTGCACCTCATGCATCCGGGCACCGCCTCCGAGTGGTGGGTCTACATGGACGGGCAGGAGGCGTCTTCGAGCCCTGTCACCGTCAACGGACCCGGCGGTGTCACCGCGGGACAGCGGATCGACGCCGTTCGCGCCGATCATCCGCAGGCACCCGGGCAGTCGTTCAGCCACGAAGGCGTCGCATACGACCACGTCTACCTCGACGTGGTGACCCAGGAATCGGAGTGGGGACCGTTCGACGTCGCCGTGGACGTAGGTGCGCAGGACGGGGTCGTCGCAACGATCACCGCGCCGGTCGCCGTCGAGGGCGACTGCTGACGGCGGCACCGTGCTCACGCGCAGCCAATCCCACTCACCAGCGCTGGTGGTACGTTGCTCTCATGAGTGGGACATACCCCGTGAGCATGGGCGACCGTGGCCGGCTGGTGGTACCCGCGGAGCTGCGCGAGCGGGCTGGCCTCACCGCCGGCACACCACTGATCCTCGCCGAGAGCACATCCGGCCTCGTGATCATGACTCGAGACCAGGCACACGACCGGCTGCGGCAACAGCTCGAGGGCCACGACCTTGTCGGTGAGCTCCTTGCCGAACGCCGCCGCACGGCGGCCACCGAGGACAGCGCTGCATGATGTCGGTCCTCGACGCGTCAGCACTACTGACATTCCTCCAAGGTGAGACCGGCGCCGACCGAGTCGAGCAACTCCTCACCGGCGCGGCGTACTGCTCAAGCGTCAACTGGTCGGAAGTTGCCCAGAAGATCCAGGCCGCCGGCGGAGACTGGCCGCTCGCCGCTGCACTGCTCATGAGCTACGGCCTGCGCGTGGAGCCGGCAACCCTCGACGACGGAGAACGCGCCGCAGTGCTCTGGACACGAGGGTCTGGACTCTCGCTGGCCGACCGCTTCTGCCTCGCCCTCGGCCACCGCCTCGCCGCGACGATCTGGACAGCGGACGCTGCGTGGGGCCACTCGGACACCATCCGCCAGGTCCGCTGACTCAGCCGCGACCGGCCCCCGCCCGCAGCGTGGCGTAGTCGGTGAGCGGCACCCGGTCACCGACGGCGATGCCCAGCTGCGCAGCGAGCTCAGAGTCTCGGATCGGGACCGTCTTCTCGCCCTGCTGGAAGAGGAACGTGACGCCGAGGACTACGCCGGCAGCTGCCTGGCGAGGAACTCGGCGGTCTGCTGCCCACGCGTCGGCCCGCGCGGCCTCGTGGACGAACATCGGGTGCGGGTTGTCGAAGGCATGGCCCGCGCCGTCGTGCAGGTGGAGCTCGACGTCCGGGCCGGCGACGGCGGCCCGGATCTCCTCGACCTTCGCCAGCGGGATGTACGCGTCGGCGGTGCCGAAGTGGTGCAGGCTCGGCGCGCTCACGCGCTCGGCGACCGGCAGCAGCTGAGGCAGCGCGGAGCCGTAGTAGGAGACGAGGACGTCGACGTCGGCGACCGCCGCCACGTGGAAGGCCACTCCCCCGCCGAAGCAGAATCCGATGACGCCCGTGCCGCCGGCGACCTCGGGCCGGGTGCGCAGCGCCTCGAGAGCCGCGACGGCGTCGGCCACCGTGGTGTCCCAGTCGAGCTGCGACTGCAGCGCCATCCCCTGCTGCAGGAATTCCTCGCTCGACTCGTCCACCGAGCCTTCGGCCCGCCAGTAGAGCTCGGGCGCGAGGACCACGTATCCCAGGTCGGCGAGGTCCTGCGCTCGGCTCTGGATGTAGTCGGAGACGCCGAAGATCTCCTGCAGGAGCAGCAGGCCCGGCCCGGTCCCGGCCGGCGGGAGCCAGAGGTGCGCCGGCATCACGCCATCGGGGAGCCGGACATCGATCGTCGTACGCCTCGAGGTCATGCCTCTCGCTCCTCTGTCGTCACGTCGGCCCGCGCGGCCCTGGGCTTCGAGCCACGATACTGGCCGACGCTCCTGCCGCCGTCCACACCGCGTGTCACAGCCACTCGAGCCACGGGTGCTCGGGCCGGACGCAGCTCAGCGTGTCGCGAAGCCAGCCTCGCTGACGACCGTCCAGCCGCGGGAGCAGCACCTCCGCGTCAGTACGGTCCTTCGCTCGCACCTGCGCGTGCTTCATGAAGAGCGCAATCTCCGGTCTCAGGTACCGAACGCCGTCGTCAGCCACCCAGGTCACCTCGTCCAGCGGCGCGGTCTGCTCCCGGAGGCGCTTGTTCGTCCATTCCCCATGTGCGGTGGGAGTCAGCGGCACGTCGAGCACCCACGGGCTCTGGGCGTTCGCACGCACCCAGATCGAGCTGTCCGGCCTGATCTCGCGGAACCTCTCGTCGAACGGCCGCAACCATCCCTGATCCATGTTCCAGGGAGTCCACTCGTGCGACAAGAACTGGCGGAGCTCCTCGGCGTCCGACGACAGGATCGATACGTCCATGTCCTCGTGCGGGCGAGGCACACCCGTGAACTTCTCGATGGCCCAGCCACCGATCACCCACCACGGACGCTCGAACCCCGTCATGAGCTCGACGACCGAACGAGGATCCAACGGGTCCCAGCCGCCGTACCACCGAGTGAACGCATCAGGCGGCAGCGGGCGGGCGCCCGGTGGGCTCGGGAGGGGCGGCCGTTCGGGCATCACCACGGATCGTACCCGGGGAGGTGCGGGTCGTGCTGGTACGCCTCCGCGCTCCCTGTTCCATTGCCAGAGCAACCACTCTAGTATTTCGGCTATGCCCACCCAGGTAAAGCAGTCCCCCGCCGTACCGGCCGTGCTCGGCATCATCACGGCAGTGGTCGGCGCAGCGCTGGGCTTCGCGCTGCCGCCGCTCGCTAGGGGGCTCATCGCCCTCATCGAGCGCAGCCCGTTCCCCGTGCCCGGGATCATCGACCTCGTTGCGGACCTGCCACTGGTCTGGTCGGTCGGCGTGCTCGCCGTCCTCGGCGTGATCGCCGGGGCCTTCGTGGCACACGGTGCGGCCACCGAGGCGCTGCTGCTGCGGGTCGCCGATGATCACCTCGAGTTCCGTCAGGAGGACCGCGAGGGATGGATCGAGCGGCAGGACGTCGCCGCCGTCTTCCGCCACGGCCGACACCTCGTCCTGCTCGACCGCACCGACAGGGTCAAGGCCCGGTTGGACGCCGACGCACTACGCCCGGCCGCCGTGCAGCAGGCGTTGCAGACCCACGGGTACCCCTGGCACGAGCAGGACCCGCACGAGGCTGCCTATCTCGACTGGCTGGACGGTCGGCCCGGGTTCACCGACGAGGAGCACGCCCTCCTGCGCCGTCGTCACCGCGAGCGCAAGGACCGTGCCGCGAGGGAGCAGATCGATGTCGATCTCAGCGCGCGCGGCCTCGTGGCGCGCGAGCGGGCTGGCAAGCTGCAGGTGCGGCGGGCGGGCAGCCGTGGCTCGGACGGTTGACCCGCAGCGCCACGAGGCGCGGCGGCTGCAGATCATCGACGCCGCCCTCACGGTGTTCGCGGCGCGGGGCTACGCCGAGGCCACCACCGCCCGGATCTGCCGGCAGGCGGGCATCGGCTCGGGCACCTTCTTCCACTACTTCCCCACCAAGCTGTCTGTGCTGCTGGCGATCCTCACGCTGGGCACGGCGGAGGCCGGCGAGCTCGCCGGGCGCCTCGAGGGGCGTACCGACGCCCTCGCCGTGGTCCACGAGATCATCGACCACGCGCTTGCCGACGCCGCTGACCCTCGCCTGGCCGGCTTTGTCCGCGCGGTCGGTGGCGTCCTGGCCGAGCCGCCGGTGGCCCAGGCGCTGGCCGACGACGACGACGCGCAGCACTCGCTCATCCGCACCTGGGTGGCGCGCGCGCAAGAGGCGGGGCAGGTCCGCGAGGACATGAGGCCCGAGCGCCTCTCCTCGTGGGTGCAGGTGCTGCTGGGCGGCTTCCTCGACCGCGCCGCGGTGGACCCACGGTTCACGGGCGCGGCCGAGGGTGGCGTCCTCCATGACACCGTTGACCGGTTCCTGCGCGGATGACCGGCGGGCGGAGCTCTCACCGCACCTTCGGCTCCGGGATCTCCGGCGGCTGCGCGGCCGGTGTCCGCACCAGCAGGTCGAAGGCCTCCGCGATGGCCCGGTCCAGCTGCTTGTCCTCCGTGGCGAAGAAGTCCGCCGGTGAGCACGCCACCTCGATGTCGGGCTCCACGCCGTGGTTCTCCACGCCGAAGCCTTTGCCCGGGAACGCGAACGCGAACCGCGGCTGGGTGACCGTGGTGCCGTCGACCAGCGAGAACCGGCTGTCGATGCCTACCACCCCGCCCCAGGTGCGCACGCCCACCACCGGGCCGAGGCCGACCTCCTGCGCGGCGGCGTTGATGATGTCGCCGTCGGACCCGCTGAACTCGTTGGCCACCAGCACCACCGGCCCCCGCCGCGCCTGGGTGGGGTACGGGATCGCCGAGTCGAAGTGCCGGGCGGTTGCCCAGCCCAGCACCCTGGCGACCAGCCGGGAGAGCACCAGCTGCGAGGTGTGCCCGCCACGGTTGTAGCGGACGTCGACGATCAGTCCCTCGGCGCGCGAGGCGTGGCGCAGGTCCCGGTGCAGCTGCGCCCAGCCGGTGGCGATCATGTCCGGGATGTGCAGGTAGCCCAGCCTGCCGTGGCCGTGCTCGTGCACGTACTCGCGGCGCGAGCGCACCCAGTCCTGGTAGCGCAGCGTCTCCTCGGACGTCAGCGGGACGACGACGACCCGCCGGTCCTCACCACCGCGCCGCAGCGTGAGCTCCACCGGCTTGTCCGCCGTCCCCGCGAGATGGCGCGCGGGCCCGAACGCATGATCCACCGGCACGCCGTCGACGGCGACTACCAGGTCCCCTGGCTGCGCGTCCACCCCGGCGGCACGCAGCGGCGAGCGGGCGTCGGGGTCGGACGACTCCCCCGGCAGGATGCGCTCGATGCGCCAGCCCGCCTCGGCAGGAAGCAGGTCGGCGCCGAGCAGGCCGAGCCGGCGCTGCTCGTCCCCGGCCGGACCGGACGGCATCACGTAGGCGTGGGAGGTGTTGAGCTCGCCGCCCACCTCCCACAGCAGGTCCTCGAGGTCGTCGTGGGTGCGCAGCCGGTCCACCACCGGGCGCCACCGCTCGCCGACGGCGTCCCAGTCGACGCCGTCCATGTCGGCGCGCCAGAAGTGGTCGCGCATGATGCGGTGGTTCTCGTCGAACATCTGCCGCCACTCGGCGGCCGGGTCGACGTCGAACCGCAGCCGCGCCAGGTCGACGGTGACGACCGCGCCGTCGTCGTCCTTGGGCGGCTGCTGGTCGGCGGGCTGCACGGTGACGGCGTCCTTGTGCCGCAGCACCACCCGCTGCCCGTCCCCGGAGACGGCGTAGCTGTCGACCTTCTCCGCCACCGTGGTGAGCTTGCGCTCGGCGAAGGACCAGTGCTCGAGCGAGTCGGTGGCCGGCTCGCCGACCACGCCGGCGCGCCGACTGCCGAGCTCGCCGGTCTCGCCGGCCTTCCTCACCCACAGCACCCCGCCCGCGGCGGCGCGCAGGTCGCGGTAGTCCCCGGACGGCACCGGGAAGGGCACGATCCGCTCCTCCGCGCCGTCGGCGTCGAGGTCCGGGCACGTCACCTGCGACGTCGCCGCGTCGTCCTTGCCGACCGGCCGGTCGGTGGGCTTGCTGATCCGCCAGCCGTCGGCGCTGGGGCCGAACGGCGCGGGTTCGCGCGCGGAGATCGGGATGAGCCACGGCCGGGTGGAGCCGCTGAAGGACAGCGCGAACTCCTGGTTGTCGTAGCTGGGGTCGAAGGTGCGGTCGGAGAGAAAGACGACGAACTTGCCGTCGGCGCTGAAGGCCGGGCTGTGATCGTGATACTTGCCGGAGGTGAGCGCCACGGGGGTGGCGTCGCCGGCGGTGAGGTCCACCATCCGCAGCTGGTGCAGCTCGCCCTCCAGGCCGGTGGGCTGGGACCACAGCAGGTAGCGGCCGTCCGGCGAGAAGCCCAGGTGCTGGGCCTCCCCCTCGGTCGACGTGCCGAGCTCGGTGACCTGCTCGGTCTCGAGGTCGAGCAGCCGGATGGCGCCGTCGTGCGAGATCGTCACCACGCGCGTGCCGGCGGGGTCGCTGGCCAGGTGCAGCACCCGGCCCAGCACTCCCGCGGCCAGCCGGCGCGGCTCGGTGCCGGCGGTCAGCGAGTGGATCTCCAGCGCGTCCTCCCCGGCGGCGTCGGTCACCAGCACGGCGTCCCCGGTCCGGCCCAGCAGGGCGGGCTCGCGGACCCGGACGGCGGAGTCGGCGACCAGCGCCCGCGCCGGTCCCTCGCGGTGGCTGAGCCAGAAGGCGTTGCCCCGCCAGCCCACGAGGCTGGCGTCGCCGCCATGGTCGGGCACGAGGCGGTCGAGGTTCTCCGTCGGCTTCGCCGCGAACGACGACGGCGCACCGGCCGGCACGCTGACGTCCAGCGGGCGGGCCGCGGAGTCGACGTCGTCGAGGATCCACAGCCGGCCCCTGCTGTGCCAGACCACCCGGCGGCCGTCGGTGGTGGCGTCGCGGACGTACCCCTCGACGGCGGTTTGCCGGGTGACCTGACGGGGCTCGCCGTCGCCGGGCGAGTCCCACAGCCACAGGTTGGCCTGCTCGTCGGCGCGGTCGGGGAACCGGGCGGCGCGGTCGGAGACGAACGCCAGCCGGCTCCCCAGCCACATCGGGTCCACCAGCCCGGCCGGCTCGTCGGCCAGCAGCTGGCGCCAGGCGCCGTCGGTGCGCAGCCACAGCCGGGCTGCCGTGCCGCCGCGGTAGCGCTTCCAGTGCGCCGGCACCCGGCTGCCCGGAGTGCTGAGCGCGACCGTCCCGTCGTCGGCGACGGCAGCCCCGGACGCCGGTCCCAGGTCCAGCCGCTCGACGGCGCCGTCGAGGGCGACCGCCTTGACCACCAGGTGGCGGAGGTTCGCCTCGCCGGCGTGGGAGGCAGCCAGCACCCGGCCGTCGGCGGTCCAGCCGAGCACGAGGGTACGCCCGGCGCCCCACCACGTCAGCCGCCGCGCACCGCCGGTGGCCAGGTCGACGACCATCACCTCCGGGTGCCCGTCGCGGTGGGAGACGTAGGCGACGTGCTGCCCGTCCGGGGAGAACCGTGGTTGCGCGGCCGGCGACCGGTCGGAGGTCAGCCGCCAGGCGCGGCCGCCGTCGGTCGGGGCGAGCCAGACGTCGTCGTCGGCGACGAACGTCACCAGGTCGCCGTGGATGTGCGGGTAACGCTGGTACGCAGCAGTCATGTCGCCAACCTAGCGGCCGCGGGTGGCCCGGGTCACGGGGATACCCGGCCAGCCGGGAGAGGTCAGCACGGGGCAGCCAACCCGCGGAACATCGGGAAGTGCTTGACGTTTCGGGTGAGCAACCGGGCGTCGATGGCGATCGCGGTCGCGGCGATGACGAGGTCGGCCGAGTCGATGCCACGATGGCTGGGCAGCCATCGCCGGCCCAGGTCACCGGCGATGTCGGCGACTCGCTCGTCCAGCGGATGCCAGGCGAAGGCGCCGAACAGCGCCCGGGTGGCGTCCGACTCCTGGGGGCGCATCCCGGCGAGCACCTCCACCCTCGTCACCTCGCTCGCGTGCAGCACACCGCTCGCGCGCGCGTCGCGCAGGGCGGTGGCTGCTGCCCGCTCCCCGCGGAGCACGTCGATGAGGATCGAGGTATCGACAAGGACCGTCATCTCGCGGCCGCGTCGTCCAGCCGCGCACCGGAGCGCAGGTGCTCCACGTACGCCTGACCGTCGACGTCGGGCAGGTCCCAGGCGCCCAGCGCGGCATCGATCGCCCGCAGGTCACCCTCGGCATCTCGCCGCGGGCCGTAGGCCTGGGCGACGGCATCGCGGATGAGCGCGGAGATCGACCGTCCAGTCCGCGCCGCCTCTGCGTCGAGCAGCCGCCGCTCCTCGACGGTCAGCGAGATCTGCGTCCGAAGCATGATGTAAGCCTACATCACGAGATCGCGCTCAACGCGGCCACCGAGCGTCCGTGCGGGTCGGTCAGCGCCCGCGGCTCGCCGTCGACGGCGAGCAGGAACCTGCCGTCCCCGCGGCGCGCCTCCCGGGCGAGACCGGGCAGCACCGCCGGGCCCTCGTTGCTGATCCAGTGCCCGGGCAGGCCCGAGGCCAGCTCGACGAACCGCTCGCGCGCGTCGGCCTCGACGTAGGCGAGGACCGCGCTGTGGAAGACGACGAGCGTGGCGTCCGTCGGCGCCTCCTGCGCGAGCGCGGGCAACGCCTCGAGAAGGTCGCCGGTGATCACTCGAGGCGGTTCCCGGCGGGCCACCCCCAGGGCGGCACTGAGTCGCCGGCGCCGATCCTCCTGACCCGGCCAGACAAGCGTCTCCAGCCAGGCGCAGGCGTCGTCGTCGGTGACGTCCACCGGGTTGAGGTCGAGCCCGGCCCGCCACACCACCTCGGGCATGGCCGGCGGCGGGGCGATCCCCTCGCCGAGGTGGCAGTCGATCACCACGTCGGACGGACCGGCGACGGGATCGAGCGAGGTGCCGTCGTCGTACCGGTAGGAGTAGCGGTCCGGCAGCAGGCACAGCCCCGCCGAGGCGCCGACCTCGATCAGGGCGAGCGGCTGCGGCAGCTCGGCGAGGAAGGGCAGCAGGACGGCGCACCGCGCGGCCTCGTTGGTCTGGGTGGCCCGGCTCAGCACGGTGCCCTGCACGTCCTGCCAGCGGTCGAGCAGGGTGGTGCGCAACGAGTCGTAGCTGTCCCGGGCACCGTGCCACCGGGCCGCCGCGAACACCAGGTTCGGCTGTCGCTTGGCCCGCTGCAGCGTCTCGAGCTGGGCCAGGACGGCGTCGTCGTCGGCGAGGCGTCGCGCCCAGTCCTCGTAGACCGGCGAGACGCCGCAGGCCTCCCGCTCGGCGAAGATCCGGTAGCCGTCGGCCATCGGCCGCTGTCCCAGGTGGATGGTCGGGTCCATCGGCCCATCCTGGCGCATCGCGGGTGACGGTCCTCGGCGGCTGATGCCCTCGCCGCCTCCGCTCTGGGCGAAACGTCTGCTCCGCCGTCGGGCCCCGTTCTAGATTGAGGCATGGCCGACACCGTCGTACCGCTCCGTCCCGTGCCCACCCCCGCGAGGCGAGCCGCGTCCCGCCAGGCCCGCCCGGGAGCCGCTGTGGCGGCACATGGTCGGTGACGAGCTGCGCCAGGCGCGCCACGAGCGTGGCGAGACGCTGGGCGAGACCGCGCGGCGGGCCGGGGTGTCGCCGCAGTACCTCTCGGAGATGGAGCGCGGCGTCAAGGAGCCGTCGAGCGAGATGATCGCCGCCGTCGCCGGCGCGCTCGACCTCACGCTGCTGGACCTGACCGCGGCGGTGACCGAGGGGCTGCGGACGGTGCGGCCCGGCCGGCTGGCCGGCGGCCCCACCTGCCGCGCGACGTTCACGCTCGCCGCGTAGCGACCGCCGCCGGGCACCGTCAGCGCTGGTCGATCACCTGGTCGAGCAGACCGTAGTCGCGGGCAGTGGTCGCGGTAAACACGCGGTCGTGGTCGGTGTCGGCCCGCAGCGTCGCCACGCTCTGCCCGGTGTGGCGGGACAGGATCGCCTCGATGTCGCCGCGGATCCGGACCACCTCGTCGGCCTGCAGGATGAGGTCGGGGATCGAGCCCCGGCCCTGCGCGGCCGGCTGGTGGAGGATGACCCGCGCGTGCGGCAGCGCGACCCGCTTGCCCGCCGCCCCGGCGGCCAGCAGCACCGCGCCGACGGCGACCGCCTGGCCCACACAGCTGGTCGCCACCTGCGGGCGGATGTAGCGCATCGTGTCGTAGATGCCCAGCATCGCGCTCGGGTCGCCGCCCTCGCAGTTGATGTACAGCTGGATGTCGGCGTCGGGGTTGTCCGCCTCGAGGTGCAGCAGCTGGGCGATGAGGGCGTTGGCGACGCCGGCGTCGATCGCGGTGCCCAGGTAGATGATCCGCTCGGTGAGCAGCTGGGAGTAGACGTCCATGACCCGCTCGCCGCGCGGGTGCTGGGCGATGACGTTCGGGATCGTATAGCTGCTCATCGTGCTCCCCTCCCGGCCGCGGCGCCGAAGCCCGCAGGCTCGCGGCCGTGCGGGGCGACGTCGTCGAAGTCGGCGACGATCGTGTCGATGAAGCCGTAGTCCAGTGCCTGCCGGGCGGTGAACCAGCGGTCGTGCAGGGAGTCCTCGAAGACCCGCTCGGCCGGCTGGCCGGTGTCGGCGGCGATGAGTCCCAGCACGGTGTCGCGGGTCTGGCGCAGGTCACCGGCCTGCAGCTCGATGTCCACGGCGCTGCCGCCGATGCCCGCCGAGCCCTGGTGCATGAGGATCCGCGAGTGCGGCAGCGCGCGCCGCTTGCCCGGTGTCCCCGCGGAGAGCAGGAACTGGCCGGCGCTGCACGCGATCCCCAGCGCGAGGGTCGCGACGTCGCACGGCACCAGCCGCATGACGTCACGGATGGCGAGCATCGCGGGCACCGAGCCGCCCGGCGAGTGGATCCACAGCGCCACGTCGCGCGACGGGTCCTGGGCGGCCAGCGAGATGAGCTGGGTGGCCAGCAGGGTGCCGTTGTCGTCGTCCAGCACGCCGTCGAGCACGAGCACGCGCTCCTCGTAGAGCCGGTGCCGGGCTTGCCGGTCGAACAGTGGGGGCTTGTCGGTGTCGGTCATGGCACCAGCCTGCTCCGCCCGCGCGGTGGTTGGGCGTCCGTGCTGCTGTGGGCAGATCTGCTCTTGGCAGCGCGGGACGGGCGGGGTCTGACCGCGCTGAGCGGCGGTCGCTACCGCTGACGAGCCGTCGGCGGGCACAATCGGGTGACGCGCCGGTCCGGTCCAGGGCCGAGCGCTCACCGACCTGACGGAGACCACCATGACCGACGTCGTCGTGGGCGTGCTCGCCCTCGTGATCGGCATGCTGCTGTGCTTCCGCGGCCGCGGCGCGATGCGGGTGCTGCTCGCGTTGTGGGGTGCGTTCGTCGGGTTCGGGCTCGGTGCGGTGCTCGTCGTCGCCCTCACCGACCAGGGGTACCTGGCCACCGCCCTCGGCTGGGTCGCCGCGATCGTCCTCGCGCTGGTGTTCGCGGCACTCGCCTACCTGTTCTTCGCGGTCGCCGTCGTCCTCGGGTTCGCCTCGATGGGGTTCGTGCTCGGCCAGACCCTCGCCGCCGCGCTGGGCGCATCGGAGCCGTGGCTGCTCACCGGCGTCGGGGTGGCCGGTGGCGTCGTGCTCGGCCTCCTCGCCGTCGCCACCAACCTGCCCGAGCTGGTCCTCGTCGTGGTCAGTGCCCTCACCGGGGCCGGCGTGGCGGTCGGCGGGCTCCTGCTGCTGCTCGATGCCCTGGACCTCGACGCCCTGGCGCAGACACCGCTGCGCATCGCCGACCAGCCGGTCTGGTACGTCGGTCAGCTGGTGCTCGCCGTCGTCGGGATCGTGGTCCAGCTGAGCGCCGCGCGCCGTCGCCGGCTGAGCACGGTCCGCGACTCCTGGGCGGCGGCTGGGCGGTAGGGCCGGCGGCGATCGGAGGGCCTGCTCCGTCAGTGGCGACGGTGACTGAGGTACGGCGAGAGCAGATGCTCGACCACGTCCAGCGCCCTGGGCACCGACCGTTGGTTCACCAGACCCTCCAGGGCATGGGCGGTGACCTCCGCCCGGTCCGGGAACCACACGACCTGGATCACCGCCGAGTTCATGTTCCACCAGCCCGTTCCGACCAGACCGACCAGAACGCCCTGCACCTGTCCGCCGGCCCGCGCCTCCGACACGAGGGCAGGGGCGAGTCCGCGGTGCATCGTGGCGTGGGCGTGCCGGGTGTAGGGAACCGGGAGGGTGCGGCTCTGGCCCATGACTCGGGTGAACAGCTTGGCCCCGAGACGCCCGCCGGCTCTCCCGCCCGACGAGCCCCCAACGGCTCCCGGTAGCGCACCGCCGCCGCCGATCGAGCCACCGATCGCGCCGCCGATCGACCCGCCGCGCGCACCGGCGTCGCCGTTGCGCGCGATAAGGATGGTGCGCACCTCCTCGGCGGGCAGCACTGGGGAAGGATGGTGTCGGCTCGGCTGGCTCTCCATAGGGCACGAGTGTTTCCGGATGTCGCGGCCTGAGGCAATTCGTGCGGTCACGCGCGTGCCCTTGAAGCCCGGCGGTTTGTCAGTGGTCGGTGGGACAGTTCGGCCATGAACATCAACCGTGTTGCTGCTGCCCTTGGGGCAAGTGTCCTGCTGCTCACCGCCTGCGGAGGCGGTAGTGGTGGGAGTGAGGACGTGGCGACTCCCCCGGCGTCAATCGGCGCCGACGTCGTACAAGAGGAACCGACAGCTGAACCCACCACCGAGGAACCGACCCATGACCCGCTGGCCGTCTGTGCGGCATTGTTCGACGGTGGGGCCACCTCCGTCATTGATCGCATCCCGGAACTGCTGATCGACCTTCCGGAAGAGCTCGACAGCGAGCTCGCGCAGCCATACCTCGTCATGGATTCAGATCTGCGGGCGGTCATCGCTATCGCGCCCGCAGATCTCGCCACGTCCATCGAGCTGCTGCGCGCACCCTTCGCCGAGATCTCCGCGGCGATGACGACCGGTGGTGAACGGATCAGCTCCGACACGAGCCAGATCACCGCTACCGTCACCCAGATTGGTGAGGAGTGCGTTGCGGCCGGCTACGACCTGCCCGAGGTCGAGGAATCGCCCTACGGCGAAGCCGTCACTTCGTCACGCGGGAATCTGGTCAAGGGGTTGGGACAGCCCAGCGGAATCACCGCCCGCAACGGCGACACCATCGTCGACTTTGCCGTCACCGAGATCGACGTCGACATCACGTGCACCTCGTCCTGGGCAGACGCCTCGTCCAACGGGCACTTCGTCGGCCTCCACTTCGAGATTCAGACCCACCCCGAGCTCGCTGACGAGGAGCTCCGCGAGTTCTGGATCAGCGAGCATGACTTCAGCGTCTGGGACGGCGATGGCAAGCGCGTCAACGATCCCGTCGGGACCAGCTACTCCTGCATGAACGACTCGGACAGGCTCCCGAGCTCGATCGGGCCGGACGAGACCGTCAGCGGCTGGATCGTCCTCGACCTGCCGGACGAGTCGGGCGCCGTGAGCTTCTCCTGGCTCGGCGTCGACTCTGGTGCGGGTTGGGAGTGGGCCTACGGGGAGGGGTAGGTGTCGGCGCTCAGCTGCCGCGCAGCCCCGCGTTGAGGCGGGCGGCCTGGCGGGTCAGGTGGTCGCGCTCGGGAACGCTCGGCGCCAGCCGGGCAGCCTCGGCATAGAGCCGTGCCGCGGCCTCCCGGTCCCCCGCCCGTTCGTGCAGGTAGGCCGACGCTGCGGTGTGACGGGGCAGCGCGGGTTCGAGCTCGGCGAGCGCGGCCAGGCCGGCGTGCGCGCCGTCGGCCTCGCCGACGGCGACCGCCCGGTTGAGGCGGGCCACCGGGCTGTCGGTGAGGCGCACCAGCTCGTCGTACCACTCGACGACCTGCACCCAGTCGGTCTCCGCCACCGCTGGGGCGTCGGCGTGCAGGGCGGCAATCGCCGCCTGCGCCTGGTACTCCCCCAGCCGGTCGCGGGCCAGCGCACGCTGGAGCACGGCGACGCCCTCGGTGATCAGCCGGGTGTCCCACGCGCTGCGGTCCTGCTCCGCCAGCGGTACCAGTCCGCCGTCGGGCCTGGTCCGCGCCGCCCGCCGGGCGTGGTGCAGCAGCATGAGCGCCAGCAGGCCCGCGACCTCCGGATCGTCGACGAGCGCGGCCAGCTGGCGGGTGAGCCGGATCGCCTCGGCGACGAGGTCGATGTCGCCGGAGTAGCCCTCGTTGAAGACCAGGTAGAGCACCCGGAGCACGGTCGCGACGTCGCCCAGCTGGTCGAGCCGGACGCCGGAGACGGTGCGCTTGGCGCGGCTGATGCGCTGCGCCATCGTCGCCTCCGGCACCAGGTAGGCCTGGGCGATCTGCCGGGTGGTGAGGCCGCCGACGGCGCGCAACGTGAGCGCGACGGCGGAGGCGGGGGTGAGGGCCGGGTGGGCGCACCGGAAGTACAGCGCCAGCGTGTCGTCCCGCGCAGTGGCGTCGCCGGGTGCCGGTTCGGCGGCGACGCGCTCCTCGCGCCGACGTCGCGAGACGTCGGCGCGAGTGGCATCGAGGAACTTGCGCCAGGCCACCGCGACCAGCCAGCCCTTGGGGTCGCGCGGCGGGCTACCGGGCCACACCCGCAGCGCCTCGACCAGGCTGTCCTGCACCGCGTCCTCGGCCGCCGCGAAGTCAGCTCCGCGGCGGCACAGCACGCCGATGACGCTGGGCGCGAGGACCCTCAGCAGCGCCTCGTCCACCGGGTGTCACTCCGTGACGGTCGGCGGCTCGGTGAGGAAGGGGCGGAGCTCGAGCCACTCGTGCAGCGGCTCCCCGCCGGCACCCGGCGCGGCCGACAGCTCACCGGCGACCTCGAGCGCCCGCTCATAGCTGTCGACGTCGATGATCATCCAGCCCGCGATGAGGTCCTTGGTCTCGGCGAACGGACCGTCGGTGACCGGCGGGCGCCCCTCGCCGTCGGACCTGACGAAGGTGCCTGCCGGCGAGAGTGCCTGGCTGTCGACGAACTCGCCGGTGGCCTCGAGCCTGGTGGCGAGGTCGGACATGTACTGGATGTGGGCGGCGAACTCCTCCGGCGCCCACTGGTCCATCGGGACGTCCCGGACCGGCTCCGGCCCACCGCGGTAGTGCTTGAGCAGCAGGTACTTGGCCATGACGATCTCCTTCGTGCGGTACGACCCATTGTGGTCGTGCTCGCTCCTGGGACGCAGCCGGACGGCAGTTCTCGACATGGCGCAGCCCGTCGCTTCAGCGCGGCGGGGCGCTGGTGCGGCGCGGGACGAGCCGCTGCAGCTGGGTGACGTGGCCGGGCTCGAGCTCGGCCAGCGACGCGACCTGGAGCAGCTTCATGGTCCGCACGACCTGGTCGGCGAGGATCTCGATCGCTCGGTCCACGCCCTGCCGGCCGCCGGCCATGAGGCCGTAGAGGTAGGCACGACCGATGAATGTGAACCGGGCACCCAGCGCGATGGCGGCCACGATGTCGGCGCCGTTCATGATCCCGGTGTCCACCGCGACCTCGGTGTGGTGCCCGACCTCGCGGACGACGTCGGGCAGCAGGTGGAAGGGCACCGGTGCGCGGTCCAGCTGACGTCCTCCGTGGTTGGACAGCACGATGCCGTCGACGCCGAGGTCGACCAGCCGCGTGGCGTCGGCGGTGTTCTGCACGCCCTTGATGACGATCTTGCCCGGCCACATCTCCCGGATGATCTCGAGGTCGTCGTAGTTGATCGAGGGGTCCATCGCCGAGTCCAGCAGCTCACCGACGGTCCCGCCGGTCGAGGACAGCGAGGCGAACTTCAGCGTGGGGGTGGTGAGGAAGTCGAACCACCACCACGGCCGGGGGATGGCGTCGATGACGGTGCGGATGGTCAGCTGCGGTGGGATGGAGAAGCCGTTGCGGGTGTCGCGCAGCCGGGCCCCCGCGACCGGCGTGTCGACGGTGAAGAACAGGGTGTCGAACTTCGCCGCGGCGGCCCGCTCGACGAGGCCGTAGGAGATCTCGCGCTGCTTCATGACGTACAGCTGGAACCAGTTGCGCCCGTGCGGGTTGGCGGCTCTGACGTCCTCGATGGAGGTGGTGCCGAGCGTCGAGAGCGTGAAGGGGATACCGGCGGCACCCGCCGCGCCGGCTCCGGCGACCTCACCGGCGGTGTGCATGAGGCGGGTGAACCCGGTCGGTGCGATCCCGAACGGCAGGGCCGAGGGCCCGCCGAAGACCGTGGTCGAGGTGTCCACGTGGGACACGTCCCGCAGGATCGAGGGGTGGAACTCGATGTCCTCGAAGGCCCGCCGGGCACGGCTGAGCGAGATCTCGCTCTCCGCCGCGCCGTCGGTGTAGTCGAACGCCGCCCGTGGGGTCCGGCGCTTGGCCACCGCCCGCAGGTCATGGATCGTCAGCGCCGCGTCGAGGCGGCGCTTGCTCGCGTCGAAGGAGGGCCGCTTGAACTGGATGAGCTCGACGAGCTCACGCGGGTTGGGGAACTGCCGGTTGACCATGGGTGGGACCTCATCGGGAGATGGGACGGGAGCGACAGTAGCGCCCCGCGGGCACGGAAGCGGCTCGGCGAGTCATCGCCGCCTCGGGAAGAGCCGGCGCTCGGCCTCGGCCCACGGGTCCTCGGGGCCGCTGGGGTCGTAGCGCCTGCTCACGCTGGATGCCGAGACCACCTCGCGCAGCGCGGCGAGCCCCGGCTCCAGCGCACCGGTCGCCTGCGCCTGGACCAGCAGGTTTCCCGCAGCGGTGCCCTCTGCCAGGCCTGCGACGACGGGCCGCCGGGTGGCCTCGGCGGTCAGCCGGCAAAGCAGCTCGTTGCGCGACCCGCCGCCCACGAGGTGGATCACCCCGACCTCGCGGCCGGCCAGCGACGCTGCTTGTCGAACGGTGCGGCGGTAGGCCAGCGCGAGGGAGTCGAGGATGCACCGAGTGATCTGGGCCCGGGTCTGTGGCTGCCGCTCCCCTGCGGCCCGCGCCGCCGCCACCACGCGGGCGGGCATGTCCCCCGGAGCGAGCAACGTCGGGTCGTCGATGTCGATGACGCACGCCAGCGCGGGTTCTCGGCCGGCAGCCGTCAGCAGGTCGGGCAGGGTGATCGCGGCGCCGTCCTGCTCCCACGCGCGCATGCACTCTTGCAGCACCCACAGGCCCATGACGTTGCGCAGGTAGCGCACCGTGCCGTCGAGCCCGAGCTCGTTGGAGAAGTTAGCGGTGCGTCCGGCGTCGGTGAGCACCGGCGCGGGCAGCTCGAGGCCGACGAGGGACCAGGTGCCGCAGGAGATGTAGGCCGCATCGGTCGAGGTCATCGGGAGCGCGGCCACGGCCGAGGCGGTGTCGTGGGACCCCACCGCCACGAGCGCGGGGTCGCCGGCGCCCACCGCCGGCCGTAGCCGGCCGACGACCGTCCCGGGCTCCACGAGCTCTGGCAACAGGCGCGCGACGTCCGTCCCGCAGGCCGCGGCGAAGGCGGACAGCACGTCGTCGGACCAGCGCCGGGAGGTGACGTCGAGCAGCCCGGTGGTCGAGGCGTTGGTGACCTCGGCGACCACGGCGCCGGAGAGCCAGTGCCCGAACAGGTCGGGCAGCAGCAGCAGGCGCCGGGCGGCCGCCAGCTGCGCCGCCCCCACCCCGGCCCGTGACGGGGCGATGCCGGCGGCAGCTGCCAGCTGGAAGATCGTGTTGAACGGCTGGACCTGCAGCCCGTTGCGGGCGTAGAGCCACGCCGCCGGCAGGTGCTCGAACAGTCGCTCGGGCACACCGTCGGTGCGGGAGTCGCGGTAGTGCACCGGGTTGCCCAGCAGCGCCCCGTCCGCGGCGAGCAGGCCGTAGTCCACCGCCCAGGAGTCGATCCCCACCGAGCGCAGCGGACCGTGCTCGCGGACCGCGGCACGCAGCCCCTCGGTCACCTCGCGGTACAGGGCGAGGACGTCGGTGTGCAGCACGTCGCGGCCCGCCGCCGGCAGCGTGACGGCGCCGTTCGGGAACCGCGCGACCTCCGTCGTCTCCAGCCTGCCGCCCGACAGCCGCCCGAGGATCACCCGGCCGCTGGACGCACCGAGGTCGACGGCGGCGTGGAGCTCCCCCGGCCCGGCAGGCATCGTGGTCATCGCAGGAACGCGGCCGCGACCCCGGAGTCGACCGGGATGTGCAGACCGGTGGTCTGGGACAGGTCCGGCCCGGTGAGCGCGAAGACCGCGGCCGCCACGTGCGACGGCAGCACCTCGCGCTTGAGCAGGGTGCGTCCGGCGTAGTACTTGCCGAGCTCCTCCTCGGGCACGCCGTAGACCGCGGCCCGCTTGGCGCCCCACCCGCCGGCGAAGATGCCGGAGCCTCGGACGACGCCGTCGGGGTTGACGCCGTTGACCCGGATGCCGTGCTCCCCCAGCTCTGCCGCGAGCAACCGCACCTGGTGCGCCTGGTCAGCCTTGGCAGCGCCGTAGGCGACGTTGTTCGGGCCGGCGAACAGCGAGTTCTTCGAGGCGATGTACACGATGTCCCCGCCCATGCCCTGCTCGATCATCGCCCGGGCAGCCTCCCGGGCGACGAGGAAGGAGCCTCGGGCCATGACGTCGTGCTGGAGGTCCCAGTCCGCCACCGTCGTGTCCAGCAGAGGCTTGGAGACCGACAGGCCCGCGTTGTTGACGACCAGGTCGACGCCGCCGAACGCGAGCGCGGCACTCTCGACGAGCGCTGCGACGGCGTCCTCGTCGGTGACGTCGCCGCCGACCGCGACGGCCACGTCGGGCCCGCCGAGCTCGGCCGCCACCTCCTGGGCTCCCTCGAGGTTGCGGTCCGCGACGACGACGCACGCGCCCTCGGCCGCGAGCCGCTCGGCGATCGCGCGGCCGATCCCGGAGGCTGCCCCGGTGACGAGCGCGACCCTGGTCGCGAGCGGCCTGGGCCTGGGCATCCGCTGCAGCTTGGCCTCCTCCAGCGCCCAGTACTCGATGCGGAACTTCTCCGACTCGGGGATCGGGGCGTAGGTGGAGATCGCCTCGGCGCCGCGCATGACGTTGATGGCGTTGACGTAGAACTCCCCCGCGACACGCGCCGTCTGCTTGTCCTTGCCGAAGGAGAACATCCCCACGCCCGGCACGAGCACGATCGCCGGGTCCGCGCCGCGCATCGCCGGTGAGTCGACGGTGGCGTGCCGCTCGTAGTACGCGGCGTAGTCCTCCCGGTAGGCCGCGTGCAGCTCGCGCAGGCGGGTGACGGCCTCGGTGACCGGGGCGTCGCCCGGCAGGTCGAGGACGAGCGGCGTGACCTTCGTCCGCAGGAAGTGGTCCGGGCAGGAGGTGCCGAGCGCGGCCAGGTCCGAGAGCTTCTCCCGGGAGAGGAGGTCGAGGACGACGTCGGAGTCGGTGAAGTGGCCGACCTGCGGCCGGTCGGTGCTCGCCAGGCCCCGGATGACGGGGGCGAGCGCGGCGGCGCGGGCCCGCCGCACGTCGTCGGGCAGCGGCTCGTAACCGTCGACGACGGCGCCGAACGGGTGCCGGCCCTCGGCGGCGAGCCGCTCGGTGCGCTCAGCGATGAAGGCCTCGGCGGTACGGATGATCTCCAGCGAGTTGGCCTCGCTCTCCTCGCTGGTGGCGCCCCAGGCGGTGATGCCGTGCCCGCCGAGGACGCAGCCGATGGCCTGCGGGTTGGCGCGCTGCACCTCGGCGATGTCGAGCCCCAGCTGGAAGCCGGGCCGGCGCCACGGCACCCACACCACGCGGTCGCCGAAGCACTCGCGGGTGAGGGCCTCGCCGTCGGCGGCGGTGGCGAGCGCGATACCGGAGTCGGGGTGCAGGTGGTCGACGTGCGGCAGCTCGACCAGGCCGTGCATCGCGGTGTCGATGCTGGGGGCCGCCCCGCCCTTGCCGTGCAGGCAGTAGTCGAAGGCGGCGACCATCTCGTCCTCCCGGTCCACGCCGGGGTAGACGTCCACCAGGGCGCGCAGCCGGTCGAGCCGCAGCACCGCCAGGCCCTGCTCGGTCAGGGTGCCGAGGTCACCGCCGGAGCCCTTGACCCAGCACAGCTCGACCGAGGCCCCGGTGACCGGGTCGGTGGCGGTGCCCTTGGCGGAGGTGTTCCCGCCGGCGTAGTTGGTGTTGCGGGGGTCGGCGCCGAGGCGGTTGGAACGGGCGATGAGGTCGGACGGGGTGGTCAACGAAGTCTCCAAAGACGTGGGGTGGGGTAGGGCGGTCAGGCGCCCCAGCCGGCCTGGGTGCCGCCGACGCGCTCGGCGGCGATCTGCTCCAGGTAGCCGCTGGCGGCGAACGAGGCCATCGGGTCCTCCGGCAGGCCGCGACCGGCCCGCCACTGCGCGAGCTCGGGCCGAACGTCGGTCCAGAAGGCGTCCATGAGGACGCCGTTGGCGGCGAGGACGTCGTTGCCGGCCTGGGCCTCGGCGAGCGCGGCGTGGTCGAGGTTCAGCGCCTTGAGCACCGCCTCCTGGACGTTGAGCACCGAGCGGATCTGCGCCGGCACCTTGGCCTCGATGTTGTGGCACTGGTCGAGCATGAACGCCACCTCCGAGCCCGCGCCGAGACCACCGCCGCGCAGCACCTCGACGATGATCCGGAAGAGCTGGAACGGGTCGGCGGCACCGACCATGAGGTCGTCGTCGGCGTAGAAGCGGGAGTTGAAGTCGAAGGCGCCGAGGCGCCCGAACCGCAGCAGCTGCATGACGATGAACTCGATGTTGGTGCCGGGGGCGTGGTGACCGGTGTCCAGGCACACCACCGCCCGCTCCCCCAGCGCGACGACGTGGGCGTAGGCGGTGCCCCAGTCCGGGACGTCGGTGTGGTAGAACGCCGGCTCGAAGAACTTGTACTCCAGCACCAGGCGCTGGTCGGCGGACACCTGGGAGTAGACCTCCGCGAGTGCCTCGGCGAGCGCGTCCTGGCGGGCCCGCAGGTCGTCCTGGCCGGGGTAGTTGGTGCCGTCGGCGAGCCAGATCTTCAGGTCCCGCGACCCGGTCGCAGCCATCACCTCGAGACAGTGCAGGTGGTGGTCGATCGCCTTGCGCCGCACCGCCGGGTCCCGCGAGGCGAGGGAGCCGAACTTGAAGTCCCCGTCCTGGAAGGTGTTGGAGTTGATGGTGCCCAGCCGCATGCCGAGGTCCTCGGCGTACCGACGCAGCGCCGAGTAGTCGTCGACGGTGTCCCACGGGATGTGCAGGGCCACCGTCGACGCACCACCGGTGTACCGCTGCACCTGCGCGGCGTCGGCGATCTTCTCGTACGGGTCACGGGGCACCCCGGCCTGTGGGAACACTTTGAAGCGGGTCCCGGAGTTGCCGAAAGCCCAGGAGGGCAGCTCGATGTTCAGGGCGCCCAGGGCGCCGGCCGCGGTGGCCGTCATGTCAGATCAGCTTTCTCTCGTTGGTCCTCGAGGTTGAACACCTCATCGAGGTGGACGAACTGCTCGTCAGGCCTGGCGGCATCGGCCACGAAGTACTGGGACATCTCCGCCTGCCAGCGGGCGTTGACCGCGGTGGCGGCCATCGCCCGCTGGGCGGCGT
Source organism: Georgenia sunbinii (assembly GCF_036421875.1). Lineage (NCBI taxonomy): Bacteria > Bacillati > Actinomycetota > Actinomycetes > Allobogoriellales > Allobogoriellaceae > Georgenia > Georgenia sunbinii. The sequence continues at coordinate 890,613 of NZ_JAZGOL010000001.1, forward strand.
CGAGGTCCTCGCTCTCCACGTAGCCGACGAGCAGCCCGTCCGGTGCCAAGAACAGTGAGTAGTTGCGCCACCCGGCCTCGTGCAGTGCCTGGAGCATCTCCGGCCACACAGCGGCGTGCCGCGAGCGGTACTCCTCCGCGTGCTCGGGCGCGATCCTGGCGACGAGGCAGTAGCGGCGCACGGTCATCAGAAGTTGAACTCCTCGATGTTGTCCGCGTTGAAGCGCGTGGGCGGACCGAGGACGATGACACCGTCGGGGCCGACGGTGTACTCACCGAGCTCGCCGGCGGTGAAGGTGTCGCCCTCGCCGCTGATCATCCCCGACGCCAGTGCGGCGCCGGTCCAGGCGGCGAGCTCGCCGAGGGCGCCCGGGTCCCACAGCGCGAACTCGGTGACGGTGCCGTCGTTGATGTAGTCGCGCATGTCGTTGGGGGTGCCGAGCCCGGTGACGGCGACGTCGTAGTCCGAGCCCTGCACGTAGCGGGCTGCGGAGAGGATGCCGACGGTCGTCGGGGCGACGATGACCTTGAGGTCCGGGTTGGCCTGGAGCAGGCCCTGGGTCTCGGCGAAGGACTTCTCGTCCTCGTCGTCGCCGTAGGCGGTGGCGACCAGCTCGAGGTCGGCGTAGTCGGGGTTGCTGGCCAGCTCCTCCTCCATCACCGCGATCCAGGCGTTCTGGTTGGCGGCGTTGGCGGTCGCGGACAGCACCGCGATCTGGCCCTCGCCGCCGGCCTGCTCGGCGGCCATCTCGATGAGTGCCTTGCCGACCTCCTCACCGTCCACCTGGCTGACGAACAGGTCGCGGCACTCGGGGTCGACGTCGGAGTCGAAGGTGACGATCGCGGCGCCGCCGGCGCTGGCCTGGTCGAGCGAGGAGCACAGCGCGTTGGGGTCGTTGGCCGACAGCAGGATGGCGTCCACGCCCTGCTGGGACAGCGTGTTGATGTAGCTGACCTGGGAGGACGCCGAGGCGTCGGACGGCCCGGTGTACTCGTAGGTGCCGCCGAGCTCGGTGACGACCGCCTCCGCCCCGACCGAGGAGGTCTCGAAGTACGGGTTGTTCACCGACTTCGGCAGCATGGTGATCGCCAGGCCCTCGGCGAACTCGCCGTCGCCGCCGCCGTCACCGTCGTCCCCGGCGTCCTGGGTCTCCTCGGCGTCGTTGGTGGGCTCGTCGTCGGCGTCGTCCTGCGTCGTACCGCCACAGGCGGCCAGCGCCAGGCTGACCCCCAGCGTCAGGGCGATGGCACGAGTGCGTCGTTGCGTTCTCGTCATGTCGGTTCCTTTCATCGTGCCGCGGGTGCGGCGGTGGGGACGGGGTCGTTCTGGTCGGGTCTGCGCCGGCGCAAGGCCTGGCGGGTGCGGGCAAGGACGTTGGGCAGCAGCACGGAGATGATGAGCAGCGACCCGGTGACGACGGTCAGCGCCTCGGTGGAGATGCGCTCGAGCCGCAGTGCGTTCTGCAGCGACATGAGCAGCACGACGCCGGCGAGCACGCCGGGCAGCGAGCCCTTGCCGCCGAAGATGGACACCCCGCCGAGCAGCACCGCCGCGACGACGGTCAGCTCCAGCCCGAAGGCGTTGTCGCCGCGGGCGCTGGAGTAGCGCATCGTCCAGAACGCACCGACCAGCCCGGCGACGGCGCCGGAGGTGACGAACAGCAGGAAGCGGGTGCGCATGACGTGGATGCCCGCGTAGGCGGCGGCGGTGACGTTGGCGCCGATGGCGTAGATGGAGCGGCCGGCCGGTGTCGCGTGCAGGACGACGGCGAACGCGGCGGCCAGCACGAGCAGCACCGGGAAGATGTTCGGCATCCAGCCGACCGAGCCGATCGTCCAGCCGGTGAAGGCCCGCGGGAAGGTCGCCACCGCGCTGTCGCCGAGCAGCACGTAGGACAGGCCGCGGTAGAGCGCGAGCGTGCCGATCGTGACGGCGAGGGCGGGCAGGCCGAGGACGGCGACGAAGAAGCCGTTGATGGCACCGAGCACCGCCCCGATGACGACGGCGAGCACGAGGATGGTCTCCAGCGGCAGGCCGGCCTCCCACATCACGCCGATCGCGCTGGAGGTGAGACCCACCATCGAGGCGACCGACAGGTCGATGTCGCCGGTGATGATGATGAGGGTCATCGGCAGTGCGAGCAGCAGGATCGGCGCGAGGTCGAGCACGAGGAAGCCGAAGTTCCGGGCGGTACCGAAGTGCTCGACGCCGAGCGAGGCGGCGATGAGGAAGACGAGCGTCACCGCGATGATCGCGGCGTCCCAGCCCAGCGATCGCCGCGAGCGGCGAGCCGGTGCGGTGGGGGCGGTGTCGGCGGTGCGGAGCTGGCTGTCAACCGACATGGGTGGCCTTTCGTGACGCCTTCGCGTTGCGGACCGCGACGATCCGGTCGAGCGCGATGGCGCCGATGATGAGGGCGCCGACGATGGCGCGCTGCCAGAACTGGTCGATGCCCAGGGTGGGGAGGGCGTTGTTGATCACGGTAAGGAGCAGGGCGCCCAGCGCGGCGCCGAGCACGGTGCCGCTGCCGCCGAAGATCGCGACCCCGCCGACGACGACGGCGGCGACGATGTCGAGCTCGATGCCGTTGCCGGCGGAGGCGTCGACGGTGCCGTATCGGGCCGCGTAGAGGACGCCGCCGATGCCGGCGAGGATGCCGGCGACGATGTAGGCGGTCATCAGCCGCCGGGTGGCGGGGATGCCGGCGAGCGTCGCGGCCTCCGGGCTGGAGCCGAGGGCGTAAAGGTCGCGTCCGGACCGGTAACGGGCCAGGTGGATCCCGACGGCGACGGCGACGACGATCGCGATCAGCGTGAGGTAGGGCATGCCGAGGATCCGGCCGGTGCCGAAGTCGAGGAAGGCGCGCGGGATGTCCCCGGCGCTGATCCGCGAGCCGCCGGCCCAGAAGTAGACGACTCCCCGGAAGAGGTAGAGCGTGCCGAGCGTGGCGACCAGCGGTGGCACCCCACCGACCGTCACCAGCGCACCGTTGACGGCACCGCACAGCGCCCCGAGGAGGATGCCGAGGAGCACGGCCACCGGGATGGGCAGCTGGTACTCGCTCATGAAGGTCGCGGTGCCGAAGGCGGACAGTCCCAGCACCGAGCCGACCGACAGGTCGATCCCTCGGGTGAGGATGACCATCGTCATGCCGGAGGCGAGGAGCACCGTGATCGCTGCTGCCAGCAGGATGTCGCGCACGCTCTGCCCCGACAGGAACCGGGGGTTGAGCGCTGCGGTGACGCCGATGAGGATCACCAGTGCGAGGACGAGGCCGAAGATGCGGGCGCCGAGCAGCGCGCGCAGCCGGCGGCCCCAGGCGGCCTCACGGGGCGGGGTGATGGTGGGCTGGGGCGACGTCGTCGTCGTCATGCTGCCTCCACGGCAGTTCCGGCGCGGATGATGGACTCCTCGGTGGCGTCCGCCCGGGGGATGTCGGCGGCCAGCCGGCCCTCGCGCATGACGAGGACGCGGTCGGCCATGCCGAGCACCTCGGGCAGCTCGGAGGAGACCATGAGGACGGCGACCCCGCCGGCGGCGAGCTCGGTCATCAGGCGGTGGACCTCGGCCTTGGTGGCGACGTCGATGCCGCGGGTGGGCTCGTCGACGATGAGCACCTTGGGCTCGGTCGACAGCCACTTGGCCAGCACCACCTTCTGCTGGTTGCCGCCGGAGAGGGTGGCGACCGGGTCGGTGAGTCGGGCGAACCGGGTGTGAAGTCGCTCGGCCCACTCCCCGGCGGAGCGCCGCTCGCTGCGGCCGGTGAGCAGGCCGAGGGTGGACAGCGCACGGGAGCGCGGCAGCGTGATGTTGCGCTGGATGGACAGGTCGAGGATGAGGCCCTGCTGCCGGCGGTCCTCGGGGACGAGCGCCAAGCCGGCGGCCATCGCGGCCTTCGGGCGGCCGGCCGGCAGGGCGCGACCGGCGACGCGGACGCTGCCCGAGTCGCGCGGGTCGACCCCGAAGATGCTCTGCACGACCTCGGAGCGGCCGGAGCCGACGAGCCCGGCGAGGGCGACGATCTCCCCCGCACGCACGTGGAAGGAGACGTCGGCGAACACGCCCGTCCGGGTGAGGCCCTCGACCTCGAGGACGACCTCGCCGGGCTCGACGTCCTCCTTGGGGAAGCGGGTGGACAGGTCGCGTCCCACCATCCGCCGCACCAGCTCGTCGGTGGTGACGTCGCTCATGAGGTCGGTGGAGACGTGGCGTCCGTCGCGCATGACGGTCACCCGCTGGCACAGCGCCTCGACCTCGCTGAAGCGGTGCGAGATGAACAGGATCGCCGCGTCCTGCTCCTGCAGGCCGCGGACGACGGCGAACAACCGGTCCACCTCGACGCCGGACAGCGCCGCGGTGGGCTCGTCCATGATCAGTACCCGCGCGCCGACGGACAGCGCCTTGGCGATCTCGACGAGCTGCTGGTCGGCGATCGACAGCCCGCGGGCGGGGCGGTCGGGGTGCAGCGGCACCCCCAGTCGCTGGAAGAGCTCGGTGGCGGCCGCGTTCATCGCGGGCCGGTCGATGGTGCGCGCGGCGCCGAGCGGCTGGCGGCCGACGAAGATGTTCTCCGCGACGGTGAGGTCGGGGAAAAGTGTGGGCTCCTGGTAGATCACCGCGATGCCGGACGCCATGGCGTCCGAGGTGGTGCGGAAGCTCACGGGGCGGCCGTCGACGGTGAGGCTGCCGGAGTCGGGCTGATGGACACCGGCGAGCACCTTGATGAGGGTGGACTTGCCGGCGCCGTTCTCCCCGACGAGGGCGTGCGTCTCGCCGGCGTAGAGCTCCAGCCGTGCGCCGCGGAGGGCCTGCACGGCGCCGAAGCTCTTGGTCGCGCCGTCGAGGGCGACGACCGGTGTGCCAAGGGCGGGCGGTTCCTGCTGGGACATCACTGTCCTCACTGGTTGACGTGACGATGAATCGGTTCAATGCTTGAGCGTGACAGTACTCACACGAGTACCGTGTCGTCAACGCTTTGATCGATCACAGCAAGATAACGGACACTCCGGCCACCTGCCGGTGGTGCCGGCACCAGGCGTTGTATCGTTGCAACACGTCAGCAGGAAGGGGTGGCGATGGCCGCCGCACGAGCGAGCATCAAGGACGTCGCGTCACTCGCACGGGTCTCCGTGGGGACGGTGTCGAACGTGCTCAACAACCCCGACCGGGTCTCCCCCGCGACCCGGGAGCGGGTGCAGGCGGCGGTCACCAAGCTCGGCTTCGTCCGCAACGAGTCTGCTCGGCAGCTGCGGTCGGGCACCAGCGGGATGATCGGCCTGGTCGTGCTCGACGCCGGCAACCCGTTCTTCGCCGACGTCGCCTTCGGTGCCGAGCAGGTGATCACCGACGCCGGGTACTCGCTCATGCTCGCCAACAGCGGTGAGGACCCCCAGCGGGAGGCGCGCCACCTCGACCTGTTCGAGCGGATCCGCGCCGAGGGCGTGCTCGTCTCCCCGGTCGACGCCGCCGGTGGCGCGCTCGCGCAGCTGCGGGAGCGCGGCATCCCGGCGGTGCTGGTGGACCGCGGCACCGAGCTGACCCACGAGTGCTCCGTCTCGGTGGACGACGTCACCGGCGGGCGCCTCGCGGCCGAGCACCTGCTGGCGCAGGGCCACCAGCGCATCGCCGTCGTCGGCGGCCCGGAGTCGCTGCGGCAGGTGACCGAGCGGCGGGCCGGGGCGCAGGAAGCGGTGGCCGGGTTCGCCGACGGCAACGGCCGGTGGGCACGGCTGGAGATCATCCCGACGGCGGCGCTGACCATCGCCGAGGGGCGGCGGGTCGGGACCGAGCTGGCAGAGCTCGACGCGGCCGACCGGCCGACCGGCGTGTTCGCCCTCAACGACCTGCTCGCGCTCGGCCTGCTGCAGAGCCTGACGCTGGCCGGCCTCCGGGTGCCGCAGGACGTGGCGCTCATCGGCTACGACGACATCGCCTTCGCGGCGGCGGCCACCATCCCGCTGAGCTCGGTGCGCCAGCCGCGTAAGGACCTGGGGCGGATGGCCGCGAAGCTGCTCCTCGAGGAGGTGCGGGCCAATGGTGACGGCGTCGCGCACGAGCACCAGCACGTGGTGTTCGACCCAGAGCTCGTGGCGCGGGCGTCGACGCTCGGCCGATAGCCGGCGGACGGTGGTTCACGGGTGGCCGCCTCAGTCCGCCGGGTCCTCGGGACCGGCCGTGGCCGGGAGCACCCAGACGTCGGCGATGGACGGGTCGTAGCCGGTACCGGTGTGCTGGAACCGCACCCGGACGACGCCGTCGGCGGTCGCCGGGGAGGGGTCGACAACGAACTGGTAGCTCACCGTCCCGGCTCCCGTGTCGCTGCGGTCGTGCGCCCGCTCGAGCACGACGTCCCCGTCCACCGAGACGGCGTACTCCTTGCGGTGGGCGCCGTCGTAGGTCTCGATCGCCCGGAGGACGAACGGCTCGTCCGCCGGCACCTCGAGATCGAACTCGAACCACCCGCCGGGCACGGTCTGGTTGGTGTAGCGGCGGGTGAGGCCCGCCTCCACCGAGGTGCCCGAGGCGGGCGACGCGGTGAGGTCGTGCGCCTCCTCCGAGGCGGCCTCGCCCAGGTCGATGTGGTCGAGGAAGGACGCGGGCGGGTTGCTGAACTTCACCGCGACGTCGATCGCGTGCTGCTCAAACTCGTGGGTGCCGACCGACGCGACGACGGGGACAGCGCCCTCCGTGACTGCCACCGGCGCCGTGAGGGGCAGGGCGACCTCGAGGTCCTGCTGGGCAGGGACGGTGACCTCCCGGTCGGCGCCCGCGGTCCACCCCTCGGGTGCGGTCAGCGCCACCGTCCGGGTCTCCGCCAGCGGCCCGCGGTTCCGCAGCACCACGGTGACCTCGGTGGTCCCACCGGGACCGACCGGCGCGGCGACCGCCTCATCGATCGTGACCGCGGCACCGACCGTGAGACCAGCGGTGATGGGCAGGACGGCGACCCCCGACCGGTACTGATAGCGCACCTCGCCGGTCAGCTCCACCGCGCCGGGTTCGGCGTCGTCGGGGACGACGAGCTCGTACCGGGTGCTGGCCTCGCCCGTCGCCGGGACCATCCGTGGCGGGGTGCCGACCGGGTCGAGGACCCAGCCGGCCGGCCCTGCCAGCGAGACGTCGAGATGGGTCAGCCGACTGCCCCCGGCGTTCTCGGCCACGACGTCCACCGCCACCCGCTCTCCCGGGTAGATCTCCTCGGTGGGCACCGCCACCCGCACGGTAGCTCCCACGAGGCTGGCGGAGGCGTCGGACAGGTGACCAATCACGTCGGCTGCCGCGGCGGCGATCCGGTCGGCCGACTCGTCATCGAGACGGGTGTCGCGGTGCTGCTCGACCCAGTCCTGGATGGCGCCGGCGGTGTTCAGCCCGAGGTGGACCTCGGCCGGGACCCGGTGGCTGCCGACCAGCTGCCCCTCCCAGGCGCCGTCGACGTGCCGTGCCAGCCGGTCCACGTGCGAGGTGAGCGGTGCACGGGTGCCGCGCGGCAGGTCGAGATCCTCGATCACCGAGCGCAGCTCGGCGACGTCAGCCCCGGCCTCTCCGATGTCTCCGAGGAGGGCGTCGACGGCGAACGAGTAGCTGCCGGAGCCGATCTCCACCACCACCTCGCCGTCCTGCCCGGTCACCGCGGTGACGCCGTCGACGCGGTCGAGCGGCAGCCCGCCCTCCGTCACGGCCCAGGTGCTCTCGGCGGGCACGTGGACGCTCGCCGTCGTGCCGACCGGGATGTCGACGTCGAGCCGCAGCTGGCCGTCGTCGTTGTGCTGCCAGTGCGACGTCACCGGGCCGAACGGGGACTGCACGGTGGCGCGCGCCCAGTCCATCTCGGTGGTGACGGCGGGGCGGATGGTGATGTCCCGGTAGCCCTCGGTCGGTGAGGCGTTGATGCCGCCGACGTCGTGGTAGAACCAGTCGTCCACGGTGCCGAGGAAGTAGTGGCCCAGCGACCGCGACTCCGGCGCCCAGTGCTCCCACATCGACCCGCTGCCGCTCTCGAGCATGAAGCCCCAGCTGGGGTAGCCCGTCTCGACGGCAAGGTCGAAGGCGATGTCCGCGTAGCCGTGGTCGGTGAGCACCGGCAGCAGGTACTTGGTGCCGAGCACCCCGGTGTTGAGCTTGCCGCCCTTCGCGTCGATGTCCGCGACGATGCTCGCGGCGACACCCTCGGCCGTCTCGGCGTCGGGCGCGAGGCCGAAGGCGAGCGCGAGGACGTTGTGGGTCTGGCGGTAGCCGCGGTCGCCGTTGCCTCGGTAGTAGCCCTCCTCGTCGTCGAGGAACTCGGCGTTGAACGCCTCCTTGACGACGGCCGCCCGCTCGGTGAACCGGGCCGCGTCGTCGTCCTCGCCGAGGAACGTCGCCGTGGCCGCCATCTCGGTGAGCATGAGGTAGAGGTAGGCCGTCGCCGAGACGCGGACGTCCTCGGGTGCGTTGCCGCCCGCCGGATTCGACTCGGGGTTCATCCAGTCGGCCAGGCGGGTGGTGGCGATGCCGCCCGGTGACCTGTCGTACTCGAGGTCGACGTAGGCCGCCATGCCGTCGTAGAGCTCGGTCATCACTCGGGCGTCGTTGCCGTACTGGTAGAGCCAGCGCGGGATCGTCACGTACGCCGAGTGCCACGTCGGGGCGACGCCCCACTCGCCCCAGCTGCCCGAGCTCGGGGCGATGACGAGGGGTGCGCCCTCGGCGTCGCGGGTCTCGTGGACGTCGCGCAGCCACTTGGCGAACAGCTCGTGGGTGTCGAGGTTCATGAGGAACATCTCGCCGCCGACGGCGGCATCGCCGGTCCACCCGTTCTTCTCGAACATCGGGGTGTCGGTCGGGATGTGGTGGATGTTGTTCTTCAGGGTGTCGACCACGGCTCGGTGGACGCGGTTCATGATGTCCTCGGAGCTCTCGAACACGCCTGTCTCGGCGGCGTCGGTGTGGAGCAGCTTGGCGGTGAAGGCCTCGGCCGTGGGCGGCTCGTCCCCGGGCCACCCGGTCACCTGGATGTACTGGAAGCCCTTGTAGGAGAAGCGTGCCTCCCAGGTCTCGGGACCGCCGGTGCCCGCGAGGATGAACCGGTCGGTCTGGAAGCCGGACTGGAAGCCACCGTTGTTGTCGAAGTTCACCAGGCCGGTGTCGCGCAGCTTCTCGCCGTACTGGAAGCGGATGGTGTCGCCGGCCTCGCCCTCGGCGGTGACCTCGACGTTGCCGGCGAGCACCCGGGGGAACTTCACGACGTAGGTGTCGGCCACCGGCTCGGTGATCTCGACGGCGGGCAGCTCCTCGGTGACCCGGACGGGCTGCTGGCGCTGGTTGACGAGCACCCCGGCCGGTCCGTCGACCTCGCTGGCTCGGGCCCACGAGGAGTCGTCGAAACCAGCCGTGTCGAAGCCGGGCTGGACCCGGCTCGCGTCGTAGGTCTCCCCCGCGTAGAGGTCGTCGAACACGGTCGGGCCGTCATCGATGGTCCAGGAGTCGTCGGTGACGACGTGCTCCACCCGGCCGTCGGCGTACTCCACCTGCAGCACGGCTCGTACCACCGGCTCGTCGTGCCAGGGCGCGCGCTCCCACCACCAGACGTTGGCGCCGGTCATGCCGTAGAAGCCGCGGCCGAGCTCCATGCCGAGCGCGTTCTGGCCGGCGCGCAGCTGGTCGGTGAGGTCGGTCGCGGCGTACTGGACGGTGTCGTCGTAGTCGGTGAAGCCGGGCGAGAGCATGTCCTCGCTGATCCGGTTGCCGTTGAGCGTGACGTCGGCGTAGCCGCCGGCGGCGAGGTAGAGGGTGGCGGCGCGGACGTCGCCGTCGACCGTGAACTCCCGGCGCAGCAGCGGTGCCGCATTGACGTCGTCCGCCGGCGGGCGCACGTTGCTCCCCCACGGCCCACTGCCGAATGCGGCGACGACGGATGCGTCGTCCCACGACGAGTCGTCGAACGCCGGGTCCTCGAAGCCGTCGGGGACGGTGTCGCTGACCCGCCAGCTCGTGCCGGTGGGGAAGACCTCGGTGGAGCCGTCGGTGTAGCTCACCCGCACGGCGGCCACCAGCCCGGCGGGTGAGGCGGGACCGTTCGTCGTGCGGACGGCGACGACGTTGCGCCCGGCCTCGAGCGGCACCGTGAACAGGTGCGACTGCTGCCACTCGTTGACAGCGCCCTCGGTCTCGCCGAGGAGCTCGCCGTTGACCCAGAGCCGGAAGGAGTCGTCGGCGGTGATGAGGATGTCGGCGCTGGCGGCCTCCTTGCCCGACGGCGTGACGAGCTCGGTGCGGAACGCGCGGGGCTCGGCCGGGGCACCATCGGTGGAGGCGTCCGCGGTCCAGATCCATGAGGCTCCGGCGAATGTGAGGTCCAGCTCGTCGTCACCGGTGGGTCGCGAGTTGCCGATCCACGCGGCGCCCGCCCAGTCCGCCTCGGTGTGCAGGCCGGTGCGCAGCTGCGACGACGCGGTCGCTGCGCCGGCGTTGGTGACGACGTCCACCCGCCAGAAGTAGTCCGTGGCGGCGGCGAGGTCGGGGCCGGTGTACTTGACGTTCGAGGACTCGCTGGACGCGACCGTGCCGCTGTCCCACACGAGGTCCGTGCCGTCGTCGAGCGCTGCCGGCGAGGTGGCGAGCCGCAGCCGGTAGGACTCCTGCATGACGCCGCGTTCCGTCGAGGTGATGATCCACGAGAACCGCGGCTGGTCGACGTCGATCCCGACCGGCTCGGCCTTCTTCTCCACCTCCAGACCGGTGAGCTCGACACCGGCGGCGGCGTTGGCCCCGCCCGTGCTGATGACGCCGAGCGCAAGGGTGAGCGCGGCGGTCAGCAGCAGCGCGAGAAGTGCGCTGGCTCGTGACGGGGCGCTGCGGCCCCAGGACTCTCCGGTGGCAGGCATCGTTGCGGGTCCTTTCAAGACGCTCGTCGGCGGGTGGCGGTGAGCGGGGGCGCACCGTGGTGTGCCCCCGCTCGCTGTCTGCTATCGATCAGTGGCGAGTGCGCGCCGGCGTCCGCCGCGCAGGGCGAGCAGCCCTCCGGCGACGAGGAGCGCGAGAGCTGCCGCGGCAGCTGCCAGGCCGGTGATGCCGGTCTGCGGCAGGTCGCCGTCAGGTGCCGTCGGTCCGGCGCCATCGTTGGGTGCCGTCGTCGGGTCCGCGTCGTCGGTCGGGTCCGTGTCGCCCGTCGGGTCCGCGTCGTCCGTCGGGTCGTCCGTGCTCGGCGGCTGCGTGGGATCCTCGGTGGGTGGCTCCTCCGTGGGCTCCTCGGTGGGCGGTTCCTCGGTCGCACCGTCGGTCGGATCGTCCGTGGGAACCTCCGGCGGCTCCGTTCCGGTCTCCCGCTGCACGTGTGCCACGCACTCGGCCTCGCTGGCGAAGTCGAAGGCGTTCCAGCCGCCGTCCCGGCACGCGTCCTCGGTGCCCAGCGCGACGACCTCCATCGGCTGCGACGCCGGCCAGGTCCCGCGTGGCAGGTCCTGGTTCTCGCCCAGGCTCTCCCAGCGCAGCAGGTAGCGGAGGTCCTGGTCCGCGTCCGGAAGCAGTGGCCGCGCGTGGAACGAGCCGGCGGAGCCGGAATCGTCGTTGAGGTTCACCTGCATCTCGGTGCCTGCCTCGTCCCCGTCGGGGTGGACGTAGTCCGAGCGGAGCTCCGACACGACGTCGGGCTCGGTGGGCGGCGTGGCAATCTCGCGCAGCGGCTCGAGAGTCTCGGCGTCGATGATGAACGTGCGCGCATCGCCCTGACAGGTCACGTCCAGCCGCAGGTTCCCGTCGGGCTGGAGCTCAGGCGCCCAGTAGAGCTCGACCTCGAAGACCAGGGTGCCGGGCTGTGAGAAGTCCCAGGCACCGGTCCAGTCACTCAGCTGGACGGTCTGCCAACCGGCGGCCGAGTCGTCCGGTCGTGCCACGTAGACCTGCGTGTTCCCACCGTCGTCGTACTTGTGGAACGCGACAACAGGCGCGCCAGCAGCGTCGAAACCGACCTGGACGTTGTTGTTGATGCTGCCGCCCTCCGGCTCCACCGGGTCGACGACGTCACTCGTGCCCAGGGTGATCGGCAGCGGCATCGGTTCCCCCCGGCTCGTCTCCCAGTTCACCAGGTCGGCGCTGCGCGCGTAGGACACCGTGTGCGTCGACGAGGCGATCGGCGTCTCCCGCCACACCCAGACCATGTGGTAGTTGCCGTCGGGCCCGAGGACGGGCTTCGCCGCGTAGGCGTTCCGTTCTCCCTCGCCGTCCAGCACCGGGGTGTCCAGCAGGCCTTGCCACGTCTGGGTCTCGGCGTCGTACTCGTTGTAGATGTCGATTCCGTTGCCGCTGCCGCCCTCGCGGTACCGGAAGATGACGGTCCCGTCCTCGAGCTCGAGGAACACCGGGTAGGTCACCCGGCCCTCGAGCTGTGGGTCCGCCATGTTCTCGACGCGTTCGAGTGAGGTGACGTCGCCGGGCGTCGTGGTGCGCCAGTACAGGAGTGGCACGTTGTGCATGTTCCCCGTGACATGCAGGTTGCCGGCAGGATCGGTCGCCATGGTGATGTAGTTGTGGCTGTCCCACGCGGTCTGCGAGCCGAGGCGCTCGTGGGTCCACTCAGCACTGTCAGTCGTGCGGTGCGCGACGGTCAGCTCGCGGTTCTCGTCGTAGTAGCCGACGTACTGGTCCTCACCGTCGGTCAGGAGCGCTTGGCCGACGTAATGCCCCGCCCAGGTCGTGCCGACCTCGACGGTGTCGAGCACCGCCTCGGCCGGCGCACTGCCGCCATCCCCCTGGTCGACGTCACGGCAGATGAGCGGCCCCGGATCCGCTGGTGGCGGGTCCGCGGTCTGCGCAGTCGCCGGCGCGACGAGCGCTGCGCACAGCAGGAGGAGGGCGGCGAGCGCCGGGGCCGTCCTGAACAGCTTGCGGGTCGGCATCGAGAACCTTTCGACGGTGGATGGCGGTGTGCTTCAGCGGCCCGACGAACGGATCTGTCGGTGCCACCTCATCGGCCTACGGACTATCGGTCGGTGGCGAGCAAGCGCCTGCGTGCAACGAGCAAGGCTCCGGCGGCGAGGAGCACGAGAGCTGCCGCGGCAGCTGCCAGGCCGGTGATGCCGGTCTGCGGCAGGCCGCCGCCAGGTGCCGTCGGTCCGGCGCCATCGGTGGGCGCCGTCGTCGGGTCCGCGTCGTCCGTCGGATCGGCGTCGTCAGTCGGGTCGTCCGTCGGGTCGTCCGTGCCCGGCGGCTGCGTCGGCTCCTCAGTGGGCGGCTCCTCGGTGGGCGGCTCGTCACCGACGACGTCGAAGGTGGTCTGGCCCGAGCCGACGGCGAACACCGCCCTGCCGTCGATGACGCCGAGGTCCTCCGCGCCGGGCTCCGCCGCGTAGGTCTCGTCGCCGGTGACGGGGATGGCGACCCGCGCGGTCACGTTGACCGGGACGTCGACGGTGACGCGCATACCGTCGTCGTGGCGCTGCCAGTCGACGGCGACGGGGCCGCGCTGGGTGGGCACCGTGCCGCTGGCGTGATCGAGCGCGGAGTCCGGCGGCACGATGTCCACCTCGGCCGCGCCCGGCGCCGCCGTGCGCACGCCGAGCAGCGTCTGCTGGATGTCGACGAGCGACTGCGCGCCCCACCCGTGCGAGGAGCTGTTGGCCGAGCCCTCCAGCTCCCACGCCTCCCAGGTGAAGGTGCCGCCCTGGGCGAGGATGTTCGCCCACCCGTAGTCCTCGGCGTCGGTGAGCCGCTGCAGGACCGCGTCGTCGTCGCCGGCGTCGCTGAGCGCCTGGAGCAGCCAGTGCGCCGTCATCGGCCCCTGCCGCATGCCCATCTCGGCGATGTGCTCGGCCAGCTCGGGCATGTCTTCCGCGGGCGCGACGCCGTGCGCGATGGCGTAGGACGTCGAGTGCTGTCCGGCGTGCTCACTCTGGGTGCCGTCGGCATAGAGGCCGTCGATGTACACGCCGTCCTCGCGGCGCAGCAGCTCGTTCATGGTCGCCGCGAGGGTGTCGCCCTCGCTGCGGTAGGCCGCGGCGTCCTCGGTCTCCCCGAGCGCCTCGGCCATCCGGGCCACGTCGTGCAGCACGTCGACGCCCTGAGCGTTGATCGTGGTCCGCGCGGCCGCCTCCATGTCGTACCCGAACCTGCCGTGCTCGGGCCAGTCCACGATCCCGTGCAGGTACGCACCACCCCCGCCGGTGAGCGTGGTGACGAGCCCGGCCGTGGGACCGTCCTCGGGGATGTTGCGCAGCACGTAGTCGGCGGTCTGGCGCATGTAGGGGTAAGCCTCCGCGAGGAGCGCCTCGTCGCCGGTCTCGGTGTAGTAGCGCCACACGCCGTCGACGAACATGAGGGCGTAGTCGGGGATGTCCCGCTTGCCGTCACCGTTGGGGTAGACGGCGTTGTACCGGCCGAGGTCCTCGCCCTCGTTCCAGAACCGGTCCGCAGAGTTGAGGAACTCCCGGATGGCCTGCTGGGTGTGCGCCCGTTCGGCGAAGGCGCCCATCGTGGCGTAGGAGATGTCGACGAAGTCGCCGAGGAACTGGCCCTTCTCGCGGGTGGGGGTGTCGACGAAGGCCTCCTGGACGGAGTACAGGGCCGAGCGCACCATGAGGTCCCAGACGGCGTCGAGGGTCGGGTCGGAGCTGGTGAACGTCGCGGGCTCCCGTTCCGGCATCTCGGTGTGGACGACGACGGCGGAGACGTCCTCGAGGTCGACGTCCTCGCCGGCGTCGGGGATCTCGAGGTAGCGGAAGCCGAGGTGGGTGAAGGCCTCGAACTCCTGGGGCCCGTCGACCTGGGTGTAGGGGAAGGACATGTCGGTGCCCTGCGTGGCGACGCCCGAGGTGCTCACCCGGCCGTTCTCCTGCAGCTCGTAGCTGGCGCGCATCGGGATGACGCGGCCGGCGACACCCTCGTCGAAATGGATGACCGGGCGGGCTGGGATGACGACCCCGAAGTCGGCGACGACGGTGCCGTCGTCGGCGACCAGGAGCTCCTGCGCCGGGACCTCCGTCTCCGCCATCCGGGTGAGCTGGCCGGTCAGCGCGGTGAACGGCGCGGTCGGGTGGGTGCCGATGACGACGGCGTCGTCCCAGTCGGCATCGTCGTACCCGGAGGTGTCCCAGCCCTCGATGACGCGGGTGGCGTCGAGGTGCTCGATCCACTCGCCCTCGCCGTTGCGGCGGCCGGCCAGCAGGTACGGACCCTCGGTGACGTTCCAGGACCCGTCACTGACGATGACCTGCTCGGCGCCGTCGCCGTACTCGACGTCGATCCGCACGAGCAGCCCGGGCTCCACGGCCGGGCGGCCCTGGCCGGAGCCGTACCAGTGCAGGAGCGCGCCGACGGCGATGCTCTCCTTGCCGTCGAGCAGCTCGGTGACGTCAGTGGTCTGGTAGTAGTGCTCGCCCGGGTAGGCGAAGGACTGGCCGCGGTCGGCGCGCTCACCGTCGATGCTCAGCTCGTAGGTGTGGCTGCCGGCGACATAGGCGCGCGCCCGCACGACGTCGTCGGACTCCAGCTCCACCTCGGTGCGCGCCAGCGTCCACTCGTCGGGCTGGCGCTCGGTGGAGGTGTTCTCCCACTGGTCGAGGCCGCCGGCGAAGTCGTCGCTGAGCAGGGTGGCGCCGTCCGGTGCGGTGACGAGGACGTCGTCGAACTCCCCGACCTCGTTCGACGCCTCCCGGAAGCCGACCGTGCCGGCCTCGAAGGTGGGATCTGTCCGCTCGTCGACGAGCTCGTCATCGACGAAGGTCCGGATGACCGGCCCCTCCAGCTCGATCCGCACGCGGTAGTCCTCGCCGTCCTCGACGTCGAGCGGGACCGTCGCCAGCCGGCTGAAGGAGCCGTCGACGAGCACGTGGGGGCTCAGTCCGGTGCCCTCCGTCAGCTGCCACATGTGGCCGTTGTCGCGGTCCGGGCTGCGGAACATCACCCCGGCGCCACGTTGGGTGGGGCGCACGGTGACCTCGAAGGTGTAGTCGGTCCACTCGGTGCCCGTCGTGGCGAGCGTGACGTTGCCTCCTGCCACGCGCACGCGGTCGTCGTCGGTCACGGTCATCGGCCCGGCGCCGCCCGGCGCCCGCCGGATCCACTGGGCCGGAGCCCAGTCCTCGTCGGCGAGGCCGGTGTCGAACGCCCCCGTCGCCGTCGGGGACGGTTCGTCCGCGCCGTCCCAGGTCTGCACCGACCATGTGTAGGACGATCCCGGCTCCAGCGCCGGCCCGTCGTACGGCACGAAGGACTGCTCGGTCGAGGCGACTTTACTGCTGTCCCACACCGCGGCGCCGGTCGCGTCCTCGAGCACCTGGACGCGGTAGGCGGTCTGCACCTCGTCACGGTCCACGTCCTGCGGCAGCCAGCTGAAGTGCGGGTCGCCCTCGACGCCGAGCGGATGCTCCCGGCTGTTCACGAGCAGCCCGGTGGGAGCCGTCGGAGCGGTGTTCTCCTCCGCGGCCTGCGTCGGCACGGTGAGTCCGGCGCCCACGAGCAGCACGGCCCCGGCAGCGGCAGCTCCGCGTGCTGGACGGTTGGTTCTACGCCCGGCGGCGCTGGCCTTCTCATGGCGTGCGCGAGCAACAGTGGTCGGCATGGTTATTTCCCCCCGGCTCGGGCGACGGCGCCCGAATACCCATTTCCGAAATCCTGACTGCGGCCTGCTTGTGAAACGATTCACTAGGCCGCGTGGACTAACCTATCGTGGTGATTCGCGTCACGTCAACGGTTGTGCACCGTCAACGTCACCCACACGTCGGCGATGGACGGGTCATACCCGGTGCCGGTGTCCTGGAACCTCACCCGGACCACGCCGTCGGCGGTGGCGTCCGAGGGTTCGACGACGAACTGGTAGCTCACCGTCCCCGCTCCCCCGTCGCTGCGTCGATGGGCGCGCTCGTGGACGACCTCCCCATCGATCGAGACGGTGTAGTCCTTGAGCTGGGCCATGTCGTAGGTCTCGATCGAGCGGAGGACGAACGGCTCACCGGCCGGGACCTCGAGATCGAACTCGAACCAGCCACCCGGCACGGTGGTGTTGGTGTACCGCCGGGTCAGCCCCGCCTCGACCGAGGTGCCCGACGCCGGCGACGCGGTGAGGTTGTGTGCCTCCTCCGAGTCGGCATCGCCCAGGTCGATGTGGTCGGTGAAGGACGCGGGCGGATTGCTGAAGGTCACCGCCACGTCCAGCTCGAAGCGTTCGCTCGCGGTGTCGCCGACCGCGACGGTGAGCGGGGCAGCGCCCTCGGTGACGGTGAGCGGCGCCGTGGCCGTCAGGTGGACCTCGACGTCCTGCCCGGCCGGGACCGTGACGTCGTCGGCCGCAGCCACGGTCCAGCCCGCCGGCGCGGACAGCTCCAGCGCGCGGGTCGCATCCACCGGCCCTCGGTTGCGCAGCGTGACCGCCAGCTCGGTGGTCCCGCCGGGCGCCACCGGCTCAGCGGTCACGTCGACGACGGCGACCGCCGGCCCGACGGCGATATCGGTCGCGACGGGGATGCTGGCACCACCCGCCTGGTAGCGGTAGCGCACCTCACCGGTCACCGCGGCGGTGCCCGGCGCGGCGCCGTCGGGGACGGCGAGCTCGTAGCTGAGTGTGGCGCTGCCGTTCGCCGGCACGGCGCCCGGCGCGGAGCCGACGGGCGTGAGCAACCAGCCCGCGGGCACGTCGAGGGAGACGTCGAGGCCGCCCAGTCGCTGGTCCCCGGAGTTCTCGACGACCACGTCCACCGGCACCTGCTCGCCCGGGTAGACGGTGCCGCTGGGCACCTCTACCCGGGCGACGGCGCCGACGAGCTGGGCGGACGCCGCGGACAGCGAGGCGCTCACGGCGTCGACCTCGGCGCTGATCCGGTCCGCAGCGGCCTCATCGAGCCGGCCGCCGCGATGGTGCTCCACCCAGCTCGCGAGGTGCGCGGCGGTGTTCAGCCCGAGGTGCACCTCGGTGGCGACACGGTCGCTGCCGGCGAGCTGTGCCTGCCACGCGTCGTCGACCTGCCGCTCGAGCCGGTCGGCATGGGCGGTCAGCGGGCTGACCAACCCGCGTGGCAGGTCCGCCAGCTCCGTCAAGACGGACTGCAGCTCGGCGACACCGGCGCGGGCGTCGCCCAGGTGCCCGAGGGCGGGGTCGACGGCGAAGTCGTAGCTGCCGGAGCCGATCTCGTAGACGGCATCGCCGTCGTCCATCGCCACGAAGGTGACTGCTTCGGCGTCCTCGGCCGGGAGCGCGCCCTCGGTCACCGCCCATCGGCCAGGTGCCGGCACGCGCACCGTGGCGGTGGCACCGGCCGGGATGGTCACCGCCATCTCCAGGCCGTCCGCGGTCTGCTCCCAGGCGCTGCGGACCGTGCCGTAGCGGGTCTCGTGGGAGAAGTCGACGGCGTCGATCCCGGATCCGGGCTCGGGGGCGATGAGGATCGACCGGTACCCGGGCTCGAGGGCAGAGACGCCGGCCATCGTGCGGTACATCCACTCCCCCACGGCGCCGTAGGCGTAGTGGTTGAATGAGTTCATCCCCACCGGGCCGAACGAGCCGTCCGGCATGATCGAGTTCCACCGCTCCCAGATCGTCGTCGCGCCGTGGCCGATCTCGTAGCCCCACGAGGGGTAGTCGGTGTTCTGCAGGAGGCGGTAGGCCACGTCGGTGCGGCCGACGGCGGTGAGCGCCGGCAGCAGTCCGTCGACGCCGAGGAAGCCGGTGGACAGGTGCCAGTCTCGGCGCTCGAGCGTCTCGATGAACTGCTCGGTGAGCGCCTCGCGGAGCTCTTCCGGCACGAGGTCGTTGGTGATGGTGAGGACGTAGGCGGTCTGGCTGTCGCCGTGGACGGTGCCGTCCTCGCCCACGAAGGCATCGATGTACGCCGCGCGGACGTCGTCGTGCATCTGCTGGTACCGCTCGGCGATCGCGTCCTCCCCGATGGCTGCGGCCATCTCCGCGAGCTGGCCGGAGCTCTTGGCGACGAAGGCGGTGTCGACGACGGGCACCGGGGTGTCGTCGTCGAGGTTGAGCCAGTCGTTGTACCCGCCGACCGAGCGGATGCCGTCGGTCGAGCTCGCCTCGAGGTAGTCGACGTAGCGGGTCATCATGTCGAGGTTCTCGCGGATGACGGTGGTGTCCCCGTACGCCTGCCACAGCGTCCACGGCACGTTGACGCCGGCGTCCATCCAGCCGGCCGGCCCGTAACCGCCGTCGAAGGTGCCCGGGATGATCGGGGCGATGCCCGGCAGCGCGCCGTCCGCCCGCTGGCTGTCGCGCAGATCCTGCAACCACTTGGTGAGGAAGGCCTGGGAGTCCATGTTGTACACGGCCGTGCGGGCGAACACGTTGATGTCCCCGGTCCACCCCAGCCGCTCGTCACGGGCGGGCGTGTCGGTGGGGATCGACAGGAAGTTGCCGCGCATGCCCCAGACGATGTTGCTGTGCAGCTGGTCGATGAGGTCCGAGCTGGTGTCCAGCTCGCTGACCAGCTCGCCGTCGGTCCCCACGACGACGCCGACGACGTCGGCCGCGTCGGGCGGCTCGGACACCCCGGAGATCTCGACGTAGCGGAAGCCGTGGAAGGTGAACTCCGGCTCGTAGGTCACCGGATTGTCGCCGGTGAGGGTGACGTAGTCGGTGGCCTTGGCGCTGCGGAGGTTGGCGGTGTACATCGTGCCGTCCTGGTTGAGCACCTCGGCGTGCCGCAGGCGCACGGTGTCCCCGGCCTCGCCGTCGAGGGTGACCCGGACCTTGCCGACCATGTTCTGGCCGAGGTCGTAGATCCAGGTGTCCTCCGCGGGCGAGGACAGGTAGGTGGCGCTGAGCTCCTGCGTCTCGCGGGCCGGCGGGTCGATCTGCGGCTCAAGCCGGTCGGTCGCGGAGTCGCGGACCTCGACGGGCTGCCAGTCGGCGACGTCGAAGCCGGGCTCGTCCCAGCCCGCCAGCTCGGCGGCTCGGCGGGCGTCGTAGGACTCGCCGTGGAGGGGGTCGGCGGCGGTGCGGGGACCGTCGGTGGTGACCCAGGTGTCGTCGGTGGTGACGACCTGCGTCGTCCCGTCCGCCAGGGTGAGGTGGAGCTCGGCGATGAGGGAGGTGTCAGAGCCGTACTGGTCGGGGCCGAACATCCCGAGGCTGCCGGACCACCAGCCGTCGGCCAGCTCGGCGCCGAGGGCGTTCGCGCCGTCGCGCACGAGGTCGGTGACGTCGTAGGTCTGGTGGGCGATGCGGGCGCGGTAGTCGGTCCAGCCGGGCGCCAGCTCGTGGTCGCCGACCGGCTCGCCGTTGAGGGTGAGCTCGTAGATGCCGCGAGCCGAGGCGTAGATGCGGGCGTCGACGACGTCGGCGGTGGCGAACTCGGTGCGCAGGACGGGCACCGGGTCGGGCACCGTCAGCCAGGCCTCGGCGCCGCCGCTGACGAGCAGCGCGCCGTCCTGGTAGGTGCCGGCGCGGAAGGTGGCGGCGTCGGTGGTGAAGTCGTCCTCGACGAGGACGGTGCCGTCGGCGGAGGTGACCGTCACGGAGTGGATGAGCCCGCTCTCGGCGCCGCTGGTCCGGAAGCCCATGATTCCGGGGTCGGCGTGGGTCGCGTCGGTGGTGACGTCGACGACCTCGCCGTCGACGCTCGTGGTGATCGTGTCGCCCTCGACGGCGATCTCGTAGTCGTGGGTCGCTGCCCAGTCGAAGTCCTCGGCGAACGGCGCGGCCTCGAGGACCGAGTACCCGCCGTCGACCTTGACGTGCGGCCGCAGGGCGTTGTCGGACTCGCTCAGCTGCCACATGTAGGCGTTCGCGTCGTCGCGGCCGCGCAGGTAGATGCCGAGTGCGCCGTCGATGTCGGAGGCGGTGACGCTGATGGTGACGTCGGTCCACTCGGTGCCGATCGGCTCGGGGCCCTGGCTGCCGATCCAGTCGGCGCTCCAGTCCTCCGCCGAGAAGAGCCCGGTCTCGAACCATGCGGGTTCGCTCCACGCGGAGGCGGTGTCCGTCTCGTCCCACACCCGCACCTGCCAGTACGTGCGGGTCGCGGGGGCGAGGTCCGGACCGCCCCAGGGCACGTCGAGCTGCTGGTCGGAGTCGACGCGGCCGCTGTCCCAGAGGTCGGCGTCCTCGAGGGCGTCGACGGTGGACGCGGCGCGGACCTGGTAGGCCATCTGCGTCACGCCGCGGCGCTCGGCGTCCAGCTGCCAGCTGAGCCGCGGGTCGTCACTGCCGATGCCGAGCGGATGGGACAGGCCGTTGACGAGGAGCGAGCCCACGGACGTGTCGTGAACCTCCGCTCGGCTCGGGGCCAGCGGCCCGAGGAGCGCGACGACGAGGCTCATCGCCAGCACGACGGCGAGCAGCCACCGTGGCCGGTGGACGGGCGACACGTGGGAGCGAGGGTGAGCTGTCATGGTTGACCTCCTTGCGCCCGGTACGGACGCGTCATCTGGAGGTGCGGCACCAATCTGCGCTGCTCGAGCCGCAGCCCCCCGGCTGCTCGGACGAACGTCGACGTTCGCTCTGAATCGGTTCAACGACGTTATGGACGGTACAGCGTTTACGACCAGCAGGTCAATGGTTTGTCTCAAGCTTATTGAAACGGTTTATCCGTGAGGGGGCAGATCGGCGTGCTCGGATCACGCCTGCGGCGCTAGCCGTCAGTCCATGACCGCGAGTACCGCGAGCGCGGTTCCGGTGCGGCCGAGCGGAGCGTCCTGGTCGCCGGGCTTGGGGTCGTAGCTCTCGAAAGCGTCGGCGAACGTGTCCGCACGGGCCTTGATGTCTTCAAGGGAGCGTCGAGTCATGGTGGTTCACCTCTGATGAGCACTGTCCAGGATGATCGGCTCCGCCGCCATGCAACAAGGTTACTTGCTGGGTCGGCGGAGCGTCAGCGTGGCTGGTGCCTGGGCCAGTTGGCGGCGTCCGGGACGCACCTGGTCGGTGCGCCCCGGACGCCGCCTATGGACCGGCGAAGGTCAGCCCGTGATCTGCGAGCGCCGCCGTACCACGACGGCCGTCGCCGCGCCGCCGAGGACGAGCAGGATCGCCGCAGCCAGGAGCGGGGCGAGCTCGGCACCGGTGGACGGAAGATCGCCGTCGCCGGCGTCGGTGTCACCCGACGGTGGTGGCGTCGAGGGATCCGTCCCCGGGTCGGTCGGCCCGTCGGTGGGACCGGTTCCCGGGTCGGTCGGATCCTCGGTGGGCCCGTCGGTCGGCTCCTCGGTCGGTGTCTCGGCGGAGTACGCCACCTCGACGAACGGCGTGATCACCGCCTGCCTCGGGCCGAACTCCAGGTAGTCCTGGGTGTTCTTCCACCAGTTCATGCGGTGCTCGTCGACCGAGACAACGCCCCGGTCCAGCTGGACGTTCGAGAGGACCGAGTTGTACTCGATGACGATCTCGTTCTCGCCGTCGACGAGGTACGGGCTGATGTCCGCTTGCGGATCCATCCAGTTCAGGCCGCCGGTGTAGAGGTCGTCGCCGACGAGCGGCACCTGCTGGCCCGTGCCGTCGTCGATGGTGGGTCCGGCGACGCCGCCGACGTCACGCGTCACCTTCGTCGGGTTGGTGCTGACGTGACCGCCGACCTTCTCGCCGTTGATCCAGACCTTCATGCTCGACTCCAGCGTGTCGCCGAAGTCGAGGTAGGCACCACTGGCGGCGTCGGCGTCCCAGTCGAAGGTGGCCTCGTAGTGCCCGGTGCCCGAGACGGCCATGCCCACCTCGGGGATGTTGTTCCAGGTCGTCAGCGTCTCCAGCTCCACGTCGATCGGGATCTCGAGCGTCGACGTCTTGCGGTTGACGGTCGTCAGGCCATCGATCGTCTCCGTACGGACGAGGTCACCGGCGACGTCGTTGGGACGCCACGACTGCACCGTGAGGTCCCAGTCGGTGACGTCATACGCCTCCGGCACCGTGACTGGCTGCGAGAACTGCCTGCCATCGCTCAGCGTCGTCGTCACGTCACCACTCTCGGTGGCGCGCACCGCCACGCCGTCCGGCACCGCGTACGCCGATTCCGCGTCGGTCGAGTCGATGTGGAGCTTCCCCTCGTCGACCTTCTCGAACGCCAGCAGCTCGATGTCGTACTGGTCGACATCGACGGGGACGACGGTCCGGCCGTCCTCCCACCGGTAGTCGGCGAGCTCGACCACTTCGCCCGTCCACGCATCGATGACGTACGGGATGTACTGGCCGTCCATCTCGATGTCGGTCTGGATGTTCGTACCGAACTCGACGTCCCGCACGTCCTCCTTGTGGCTGTACTGGTGGTACTCGTCGTCACCGTAGTTGTAGGCAAAGACGTACCGGTTGCCCGCCTCGTCCTGCCGCGTCTGCGTGAGCAGCTGCAGGTTCTCCTCCGGGTACCCGGCGTACGGGTACACCCCCAGCTCGTGCAGCTTCTCCATGACGTTGTCGTCGTAGCCGCCCGGCTCGGCGCTGAAGTAGCCGGCCTCCGGGGCGTCAAAGACCTCCGCCGTGCGTACCGTCTCGAGCGTCTTCAGCTCGTCGACGATCGCCTGCAGCTCGTCGTCCTCGCCGTCGTTGAAGGGCGTCCGCGAGGCGGCGTCCTCGAGGATGACGACCTTGAGACCCTGCTTCGCCCAGTCGAGGATCCGCTGGGCGCCGTCGACGTCGAGCCAGTCCTGGTACAGAACCAGGGCCTGATAACCGGCGTTCTCGATGGTCTGGGTCTCCGGATCGAAGGAGACGTCGTCGTCGAACAGGAAGTTCGGGCTGAAGTAGTCGTACGTGTACCCGTTGTCCTGCAGCTCGGTGGAGCGGTAGTAGACGCCCTGGTGGGCAAGCTGCCAGTTCATCGCGGCGTTGTCGTCCTCGATTCCGCCACCGAACCGCACCCCTTGGAACCAGTCCTGGTGAACGAAGCCGACGTCGGTGCGAGACTTCCCCGTCTGCAAGAGCTGCTGCACACGGCCAAGGTGCGCATTGAACTCGTCGTAGTCCGCTGCACCCGGGTCGCGACCTCCGAAGTATCGGAAGGCGTTCGCGAATCTAAAGGGATCAAACCCCGGCCACTCATGGTTGCCGTACCCGTAGTCCGCCGCCCACACGTGCCAGATCACCCGCTGGAAGCCGGCCCCGTACGCAGCGTAGGCGTCCCTGAGGTTCATCTGCGCCGTTGCGCTGAACGGTGGCATCTGGGCGCCAGTCTCTGTCGAGAGCACCTTGTTCTCGAGCTTGGCCGCACCCGTCCAGAGGCGGAAGATGTCCACCTGGTTGTACTGGTTGAAGTTCTCGGCCTCGGGGTAGTCGACGTCCATGGCCGGCTCGGAGTTCTCGAACGGCTTGCCGTAGGAGATCTGTGCGCGCGTCTCGATTCCCACGGAGTTCAGCCACTCCTTCAGCGGCTGGAGCATCCGCTCGCGGTACAGCTGGGTCTGGACATCCTGGAAGTCGTTGATGATCTCCTGACGACGGTCCTCGGCGCCGTCCAGCCGGTAGATCCCGGTCTTGTCCACCGAGTGGTACGGGTCGTAGACGTTGGCCTTGACGCCTCGGATGAGGAACAGGTGCGGAGTGATGTCATAGCCCTTGCGCGCCTCGAACTCCTCAGCCATGTCCTCTGCCCAGAAGGTGAACTGGGGCTGCGTGGAGATCGGCCCTTCGAACTCGCTGCCACCGCCGGGGTGGATCTCCAACGAGTCCATGAAGAGCTGGACGTCGCCTTCCGCGATCTTTGCGGCAAGTGCCGGGTCCGCGAGGTAGTGCGCCTCCCAAAACTCCTTGAGAGCCTCCACGCCACGCTCATCGAAGTAGTTCGTCGTGTATGCAGGCTCCACGGACGGGTCCGAGGCTTGGAAGGTGCCCTGCGTCCAGATTCCGAAGACTCGGTACGTCCCGTCGTCGGGCGTGGTCCAGTCCAGGTTCTGAGTCCACGCGTCATCCCCCTGGGCGACGTCGTCGGACAGATCGACAAAGCTGTCCGGTGCAACGACGTCACCCCCGACGATCCGGTACGCGTATGCGGTGACGAGGCTGGCACCGTCATGTTGTGCCTCTGCGTCCGGCGTCGGCAGTGCGGTCAGCCGCTCACCGGCCGCCACGGTGCCGGTGCCGAGCGTGAGGTTCTGCATCGCGGCCTGGCTCGTCGGGTCTAGACCTGGGACGTTCGAGGTGGCCCAGTTCGTCCCGGACGTGAGGTAGACACTCATCCCCAGGTCGAGAAGCTTGTTCATCATGAGGGACCACTTGTGGGCCCACATCTGCGAGCCGTAGGCATAGTCCGCGTCATCAGCCGCCAGATCGTCCTGCATAGCCAGCTCGACCCCTCGGAACCCGGAGTCGTACAGCGCCTGGATCTCCTCGAGCAGCGTCTCGTCGGTATGCGCGGCCTCGCCCAGCCACCAGCGCACGTCGGTGCTGTAGATCCTGTCCGGGTCGATGTACCTGCTCTCCAGCTCCTCCGCGAACGCGGAGGTCGCGGGAGTCCCGGCGGGTACTACGGCGGCGACCGACTCGGCGTTCGCCGCCCCGGTCATCGACGCGCTTGCGATGAGCGCGGTGGCGGTCGCACCGACGAGTGCTCTGCGCCAACGTGAGTTCCTGGACATCTTCTCTCCTTCGAGCAGTGATGTTCGATGAGTTCGGGGCGGTCCGCCCGGGGCGGCCGGCCCCGCGTGCGCCGACAGCTGGATTCCTCCCGTGAAGAATCCAGCTGTCGGCGCAAGGTGGTGGTCAGCTCAGCTTGGCGAGCATCCGCACCTCCTTGCCGGCGTCGGTGGCGGCGGAGCCGGCCGGCGCGTCGGTGTTGGTGTGGCCACCGACCGGGCGGCGGATGCCGAGGGTGTCGGTCCCGTTGCCGTCCCAGTCGCCCACGTACACCTCGTCAGCCAGCCGGCCGAAGGTCACCACCGTGTCTGCGTCCCCGCCACGCAGCGAGTTGTTCACGTGATAGGTCCGCCCCCGCTGGATCGCCAGGGTGTCGGTGCCGCTGCCGTCCCAGTCACCGGCGTGGGTGACATCTTCGGCCCGGCCATAGGTGAACACCGTGTCGGCGTCCCCGCCACGCAGGGAGTTCTTCACGTGGTACGTCGCGTCACGGCGTACCGCGAACGTGTCGGTCCCGTCACCGTTCCAGTCACCGACCAGCACCTCGTCGGTGTCTCGGCCGTAGGTGAACACCGTGTCGGCGTCCCCGCCACGCAGCGAGTTCTTGACGTGGTACTCCGCACCCCGGCGCACCGCCAGGGTGTCGGTGCCGTCGCCGTTCCAGTCACCCACGAGGATGACGTCCCCGGGACGACCGTAGGTGAAGACCACATCAGCGTCGCCACCCTTCTGGGCGTTGGACACGTGGAACACGTTGTCGCGGCGCACCGCGATCGTGTCGGTGCCGTTGCCGTCCCAGTCACCGACGAGGACCTGGTCGGCCCACCGGCCGTACCTGAAGTGCACGTCAGTCGAGGCCCGCCAGGTGTTGGACAGGTGGAACTCCGCGGTCCTGCCGTCCGGGCCGGGCTCCTGCGGCTCCTCTCCCTCAGCGGAGAAGGTGTGGCTCCACTCGTCGTCGGCCCCCTCGGCCAGCACGAAGCCGTCCAGGGCGCGTGCGGTGACCGTCATGCTGCCGGACCCGGGGTGGGTTCCGGCCGGCACGACCTCACCGTTGACGAGGTACTCCACGCCCTCGATGGCCGGGATGGTGAAGGTGTCGTCCTCGGTGCCGTCCACGTCGGTGAACGTCACCGCGGTGGGCGACACCTCGACAGGCTCGTCAGCCGGCACCACGTAACCGTCGTCGATCGTCGCCGTCACGCTGGCGCCGTCGACGTCGAACACGTACCCACCGGCGGCGACGGCGAACACTGCCGTGTCCAGACCGTTGCGCTCGGCCATGCCCTCGAAGGTCACGCCCGGGGTGTCGGTGACGTCGGTGATCGCGGTGTCGGTCGGCAGGTAGAGCGTGGCGGTCGTGTTGGCGGGAACCGTTGCCGCGTACGAGGTGATCTCGCCGTCCGTGGCCTCCCACGCCGACTCGATGACGCCGTAGGTCGACTCCATGCTGCCCTTGACCGAGGTGAAGTCACCACCGGCGATGGGCTGCAGGACAAAGTCCTTGTACCCCTTCCCGCCGTCGCTGGTGATTCCGAGCTGGTACTCGTACATCCAGGCCTGGGAGGCCCCCAGCGCGAAGTGGTTCTGCGAGTTCATCGAGCTCTGGCCCCCGATGCCCAAGCCACGCTCGTAGGCGTTCCACAGCTCCCACATCGACGTCGCACCGAGCGTGACCGGGTAGAGCC
This sequence comes from Georgenia sunbinii, assembly GCF_036421875.1. NCBI lineage: Bacteria > Bacillati > Actinomycetota > Actinomycetes > Allobogoriellales > Allobogoriellaceae > Georgenia > Georgenia sunbinii. Next base: position 917,766 of record NZ_JAZGOL010000001.1, read on the forward strand.
AGCTGGTGTACTCGTCGCTGCTGAAGAGCCGGTAGGCCGTCTCGATGTCGCCGTTCCTCGTCAGCGCCGGCAGGATGTTCGGCGTCGCGTTGAAGCCCGTGGTGATGGTGTAGGGCTTGTTGCTCGCCTGGCCACCCGAGAACAGCCCCCTACCAGCCAGCGGGCCGTTCCCGTCGTTGCTCTGGCTCGGGTCCGCGATCAGCTCGGCGAGCCGCATCAGGGCAAACTCCCGGTACGTCATCCCGGCGTGGTCACCGGCCTGGACCGTCATCTCGTCGCTGAACAGGTCGAGTGCCAGCGGCGTGGCGTAGGACGCCTGCGAGTCCTGCAGGGTCCGGCCCGTCAGCAGCTCGGGTCCCGGGGTCGCGTTGAGCGTGTACCCGGTCTCCGGGTCGACGTAGAGCCTGTTGAAGCTCTCCTTGCCGTCCTCGAACCGCTGACGCAGCGTCTCGGCGTACTCCGTCTCACCGACGATGTCCGCCATCTGGGCCGAGACATCCAAGTAGTACAGGTACATCGCCTGATTGACCATGTGGGGCCCGGTGTTGTTGTCCATGCTGATGTGGTCCGCATGCCCCGAGGTCCGGGTCGACAGCCCCGGGTAGTCCGGGTGCACGAGGCCGGCGTCGTGGTGACCCTCGAGCCAGTCCTGGATGGTCGAGAAGTTCTCCCGGATGATCTGCGTGTCGCCGTACTGGGTGTACAGCTGCCACGGCGCCTGGACGACCGCGCCCTCCCAGGTGGGCGATTGCGGGAGCGCGTCCCCCCGGTCACCGGTCAAGCTGATGATCGGCACGGTGTCACCGATGCCCCCGTTGACGCCCTGGGCATCGCGCAGTGCGACCATCCACTGGCGCAGGAACGCCTGGGTGTCGAGCGAGTTGTAGGTCGCCGCACGTGCGTACGCCTGCAGGTCTCCGGTCCATCCCATGCGCTCGTTGCGTGCTGGGGTGTCCGTCGGCAGCGAGAAGAAGTTGCCGAGCTGGCTGCGTTGGACGTTCTCGAAGAACTGGGTTGCCAACGCACCGGTGTAGTTGTCGTCGCTCGTCGTCGCCTCGTACGTGCCCTCGGGCACGTCGATGGAGGCGAGGACAATGCCTTCGACGTTCTCGAGCGGCAGGGGGGTCGTCCGGCCCGGGACGGTGACCTCGATGTACTGGTAGCCACGGAAGGTGAAGTTCGGCGTGATGACCACATCGCGAGTCGCGTCCTGGGCGGATGCCACGTAGACGTCCGTGTTGAGGGCGGCGCGGTAGGTGTCGGACAGGACACGCCCGGCGACGCCGGGACGGTAGCTGCCCTCGGGCCCGTACAGGTCACTGTAGAGAGTGGGGTCGTAGACCCGCGGGTCGAGGCCCGGGAAGATCGTGTTCGGCGAGTCGCTGTTGCCGGGGTAGATGGTTTCCGCGTGGCGGAAGATGACCTCGTCCCCCTGCTGCAGCGTTCCCGCGGGGATCGTGACGCTCGGGACGCCGACCATGTTGGCGCCCATGTCGTAGGTCCAGGTGAGCTCGTCCTCGCTGTGCGTGTCCAGGACGCGCGTCGCGATCAGTCGCTCCGCCTCACGGATCGGCTGGTCCTGACGCGCCACGATCTCGGGGGTGAGCTCGCTCTTCATCGCGATCACGTCCGGAGTCGACCAGCTGGCCAGCAGAGCGGGCTCGTAGCTCGTACTCGCCCAGTTGGTGATGTTCGCTTCCTTGTTGGCGTCGTAGCGAACACCCTGGAAGTTGTCGGCGTAGCGGTTGGGCCCGTCGTTGAAGGACCGCCAGGTGTCCGGGTCGGTGACGACGGTCTCGGTGCTGCCGTCCTCGTAGGTGATGACAAGCTTCGACAGGAGTGCCTCGCTGTCACCGAAGGTGTTGTAGTTGCCCGGCGTGAACGTCATGTGCCCGGTCCAGAAGCCCGGGCCGAGGAGCGCTCCGACGGCGTTGGTACCGTTGGAGAGCATGTCGGTGACGTCGTAGGTGTGGTAGTTCAGCGTCTTGGCGAACGTCGACATCCCGGGGTTGAGGAAGTCCTCGCTCATCCGGTCGCCGTTGATGAACATCTCGTAGGCACCCTGCGCGGTGACGTACATCCGCGCCTTGGCGATGTCCTTGGCCGGGTTGGTACGGAACTCCGTGCGCAGGTGTGTCTGCGCGCCGTAGCTGGGGTCGGCGTACTTCGGCCCGAGCTGCTCGGCAGCGGTCGGGTTGACGCGGATGGCGTTGTCCTCCGCGGTGATGCCCGCGTCCGGCAGCTCGGTGAAGATGCCGTAGTTGGCTTCCGTCGTCGCGTCGAACAGCGTGCGCCTGTCGCTCCGTCCGACGTCGATCATCCGGTAATCGGTGATGGTGACGTCGTCACCGACCTCGTTGACCGAGAAGCCCACCGAGCTCAGGTGCGGGAAGGTGTTGTAGTTGTTCCCCGTGACGAACGAGTGGACCCCGTCCTCGTCGATGGTCGAGTTCGGTGAGACGTTGAGGTTGTTCGTCGCCGCCGGCCGGTTCGGGCTCACGGTCATGGTGTCGGCGTTGAATCCCGTGAGGTTCACGCCGTCGATCGTGTAGGTCATGGCGCTGGCGTTGCCCTGGATGCGCAGGGTGTGCTGCTCGTCCACGTTCTCCGGCGTGAACAGACCCTGCACGGCCTCCTCGCTGCTGTCTGCGAGCCTGACGGACTTGTACGGGTGGACGTTCGGGTCGCCGTCGGCGTCGTCGGTCGCGTGGTAGCCCTTGCGGTAGAGGTTGACGACACCGCCGGTGTTGCTCTCGTCATCTGTCACGCCGGACAGGTCGAGCTCGAAGCGGATGAAGTTCTCGCCTCCCGGCCCGCCGTACACGTTGCGGAAGTCGCTCGTGAACCGGGGGTCGTCCGCGCCGAAGATGAACGAGACGTTGTCACCGCTGTTGATCGTGAAGCCGGTGTTGATGTCGAAGAGCAGGGCGGTCTCGGCGTCGAGCTTGGTCTTCTCGCTGCCGATCCACTGGGCGCCGTCCCAGGCGCCGATCTTGCCGTCCATCAACCCGGTCGAGAAGCTGGAGACGTCGGAGACGAGCGCGGTGCCGCGGTTGTCGGTGATGGTCACCCGCCACCAGTAGTCGGTCTCCGGCCCTAGTTCCCCCGCGTCGCCGGTGCTGCCGTACGCGATGTCGGTCAGCTCGTCGGACTCGACCGTGCCGCTGTCCCAGACGAGCTCATCGAAGCCCGCGTCGGTCGATACCTCAACGCGATAGCTCTGCTGCTTCGCGCCGATGACGTTGGAGTCCATGTCCCAGCTGAAGACCGGCGCAGAATCGTCGATCCCCATGGGAGCGAGCAGATGGTTCACCTCCAGGCCGGCGACCGACAGGTTCGCCTCCCCTGCTGCGGTCGCCGGGACGGACATGCCGCTCCAGATCATTGTCAGTGTCAAGCCCAGCCCGACCAGGGCACTCCGGCTCCGATGTCTTTTCATATCTCCCTCAAATTGTCGTGGCACCGATGCCACGTCTCATCTGGATCACGCGTTGAGTGAGCCCCCCTCAGGACCATCGAGCGTCCGTGCGGCCCCATCGCATCCAGGACAGGTCGTCGATGACCCGTCGTACCTTGAATGCACGTTCCGTGGTGAGTATTGAACCGGTTCACCACCGGCGACTGCCGAGTCGCCCACGAGTGACGAACTGCGTCGACAGCCTGCCCTTGCGGTTTAGTACCAGCGGTGGAATACAGGCGCGCCACAAGGGGGTCCACGTGCAAATAGGTCATACCCGGCACCGAGATTGCCTACCGGGTGACGCAGAATCTGCAAAGGGCGCACTGCCGTCCGATCGTCGCTGAGGGGACCGCTCACTGTTCTCGTCGTGCCGACTGAAACGATTCAATTTATCTTAGCAGGCTGCCCGGTGCAGATCAATACCCTTCGCGGCAGAGTAGGGGCATCCGTCCCGGTCGTGGGAGGCTCGGTTGTGCGAAATGACGAGATGCGCAACTGGGCCCGAAGTCACTCCTACGCCGGCACCCTCATACGGCCGGGCTCGCTCGCGGAGGCGGCGGAGGTCGTGGCCGGCTCCGAGCACGTTCGAGCGGTCGGGACGAGGCACAGCTTCAACGACATCGTCGACTCGGAGCAGACGCTCGTCAGCCTCGACCGGCTGGCCTATCGCCACCCGGGCTTCCGGCACGACACCGGCGACACGGAGGGCTCGGAGGACACCGCCGAGGACGTCGGCAGCGGGGCGGAGCCGGCACTCGACCCGTCGACCGGGCACGTCCACGTCCCGGCGGCGACCCGGTACGCCGACCTCGCGCGCTTCCTCGAGGAGCACGGCCGGACGCTGCCGAACCTCGCGTCACTCCCCCACATCGGGATCGCCGGTGCGATTGCCACCGGCACGCACGGCTCGGGGATCCACAACCCGGGACTCGCGTCGTCCATCGTCGGGCTCGAGCTCATCGCCGCGGACGGCACCGAGCACACCATCGACCGCGAGAGTGACCGCGACATCGTCGACGGCGCGACCGTGTCGCTCGGCGCCCTCGGGCTGGTGCACACCGTCAGGCTCAAGACGGTGCCGGCGTTCGACGTCGCGCAGACGGTCTACGGACCGGTGCCGTTCGAGGCGCTCGCCGACGCGTTCGACGATGTCAGCGGGCTCGGCTACTCGGTGAGCTGCTTCACCACGCTGCGCTCGGACAGCTTCGACACGGTCTGGGTCAAGCGCGTGCAGGAGCCTGGATCCGCCGCGCCCGACACGCTGCTCGGGGCGCCGGCCCTCCGCGACGAGACCCACCCGATCCCCGGCATCGACCCGGTCAACTGCACCGGTCAGCGCGGCGTTCCCGGTCCGGCCGCCGACCGGCTGCCGCACTTCCGGGCCGAGCACCTGCCTAGCGCCGGCGCGGAGATCCAGTGCGAGTACCTGGTGCCCCGGCACCACGCCCGCCGGGCGCTGCGGGCACTGGCCGGTCTGGCAGGTGCGCTCGCGGGGCTGGTCCAGGTGTCGGAGGTGCGGTCGGTCGCCGCCGACCGGGCCTGGCTGAGCCCGATGCGCGACCAGCCGTGCGTGGCGATCCACTTCACCTTCGTTCGCGACGCCGCACGGGTGGCTGCCGTGCTGCCGCTTATCGAGGCAGCGTTCGGCGCGCTCGACGGACGGCCGCACTGGGGCAAGGTGTTCGACGCCGCCCCGGAGCGGGTGCGGGCGCTCTACCCACGGCGGTCGGACTTCCTCGACCTGGCGGGGGGCCTCGACCCCACCCGGAAGTTCAGCAACGCCTTCGTCCGACGCTGGGTGGGCTGAGATGGAGTTCGAGTTCGACGCCGAGCTGTGGCTGTGGGAGGTGCGCACTCAGACGTACACATTCGTGTCGCTGCCGCCCGACGTGGCGGACGAGATTCTCGACGGCGCTGGCCGGTTCGCCCGCGGCTTCGGGTCGGTGCGCGTGGAGGTGACGATCGGCAAGACGGTCTGGCGCACCTCGATCTTCCCGTCGAACAGCGACAAGACCTACGTGCTGCCGATCAAGAAGGCCGTCCGGCAGGCGGAAGGGCTGGACATCGGGGGCACGGCGACGGTGCGGGTGACGCTGGTGGACGTGCCGAACAGCGACTGAGACGGCGAGCCTCGAGGGTCAGAACGGTGGCGGGTCATCAGCGGGGCGCTCGCCGGGCGGCTCCACCATGGTGATGCGGCCGCGGTGGTCGCGCCGGTAGCAGTGCCCGCTGGGAGTCATCCACTCGAAGGTGCCGCCGCCCAGGTGCCGTAGCCGGAACGCTCCGACGGTCTTGGTGATGTGGTCCCGTTCGCAAAGAGCGGCGAGGTTGCCGACGGCGGTGATCCCGCCGTCCTCCCAGGCGACGACGTGGTCGAGGTCGCAGACCTGCGCGGGCGAGGAGCACCCGGGACGCACACAGGTCCGGTCTCGATGCCGCACGAAATCGGCGATGGCGGCCGGGGGCCGGTAGCGGGTGCGCCCGACGTCCAGCAGCTCGCCGCTGAGCGGGTCGGTGACGAGTCGCTGCCAGGTGTCGGCGCTGCCGGCCAACGCCCGTGCGACGTCCGGCGAGATCGGACCGTACCCGTCGAGCTCGGCGACCTCTGCGAGAAGCGGGCCTTCGTCGTCGCCGGTGATATTGAGGTCGAGCGCGCCGGTGATCGCAAGATCGTCGGCATCGTCGTCGAGTGGCACCGGATCTGGGCACAGGCACTCGTGCGGATCTCGGCCGACGGGTGGCGACGTGCCATCACCTGCGTGCGGCAATGGGCCGCCGCATCCCGGTGGGTCGGCACCACCGGCGAGGTGGGCAGAGCACTCCCCTGGGCCTTGGTCTGCTGAATTGAGAAGCCCTGGCGGGATCAGTACCGAGAGCGGGACAGTGACCTTGATCTGCGTACGGCGGCCGCCGATCCCACCGACCGGCATCCGCGGGGTGCGCAAGTAGGAACCGCCGGTCTGGAACGCCACGGCATGGTCGTCGCCGCTGGTCGCGTGGTCCGCGTCGGGAGCCGTCTGGCCGTCGTCGGGAGCCGTCTGGCCGTCGTCAGCGGCCGTCTGCTCGTCGTCAGTGGCGTTCCGGTTGCCGTCGGTGGCCGTTTGATCGTCGTCGGCAGCCGTTTGATCGTCGTCGGCAGCCGTCTGACCATCGTCGGTGCCCGTCTGGCCGTCGTCGGCGGCCGTCTGACCATCGTCGGCGGCCGTCTGGTCGTCGTCGGCGGCCGACGGCGCGTCGGTGCCGGCCGCCGGCGGGTCAGTGACTCCGATGAAGCCGCGATCCAGCGCCGCATGGCCCATCAGTGCCAGAGCATCGGCCCGCAGCTGGTCGAGCGTCCTGGAGTCCCCCGACGCCTTCGCGCTTCGTGCGGCGGCTTCCAGTGCCAGGTCCAGTCCGGCGGCATCGGTCGCCGGCATCACGGCGAACATCGATGCCATCCCGTCCGGCAGCGGTCGGGGATGGTCCACCCGCCTCGTGTCACGGGCACGACGGTGCCGCTGCGTCGCCCGGTGGGGATCGACCGCGATGATCGCTGCCTGCACCGCGCGAGTCAGTTGGGTCTGGCTCTGGTGCGGCGCATCGGGGAGGACGAGCTGCTGGACCTCCCAGGCGACGTCGAACGGTTGATCCGCCAGCAGGCGCACCAGCGTGCAGGCCTTGGGGTAGTCGATCCGTCCCTCCCGCAGTGCCGTCCCGGTGTCCTCGAGCTTCTGCCGGAACGCCCGCGAGTTGGTCACCATGCGCTTGGCGGCGAACCGGGAGAGCCCGAGGCGTGGCGCCAGCTCCTCGGCGGTGACGTTGGTGTTGTAGTCCCCGTCTGGCAGCGGGTGGTGCGGGTTGAGCGCCGGACGCCGCGCAAGCACGCCGGTGAGATCAGTCATCCGTCCCTGCGCCCAGGCCGCGAGCCGGTGGTACCCGGCAACCATCTCCACGAGGTCGTACTCATCGACGGTCCTGGGGTCGATGTCCTCCAACTCGGCCGCCAGCAGTGGCCCAGGGTCGAGCGCCGCGAAGAACTCAGCGGGGCTAGTCGGAAGGACAGGTGACGCCGGGTGAGGAACCGAGGCGGGGCCGTCCTGGTCGGGAGGCTCCAGCGGATCGGACTCGGCCGGGCGCACGCCCAGCGGGTCTGGCGGCAGCGGGCCGGGCTCGGGTCCCTCGGCAAGGAAGTCCTCCAGCCACGGTGGCGGGCCGGCGAAGTCCCTCGCCTCATCACAGAGCCAGGCGCTGCGGTCCGGAGCCACGCGGCGGCCAGGTGAGCCGCCGACCGGGACCTCCGCCGTGAGCGTCATCGCCTCCACCCTCTTCGCGTGCCTTCTCCAAAAGCGTATCGGCGACCTCCGACATTCCCAGCGCCGTGGTTGTGCCGGGCTCTCATCCACCGCCGAACGCGCCGCACCTGGGAGCCGGCCCGGGCGTGAAACTCAGTCCCGCTCGTCCTGCGGTTCGGTCAGCCGGGCCTGGAAGGCTGCCTTCGCCCGCTCCGGCAGCGCCTTCGAGGCGCGTGACATCAGCGTGTTCTTCACGGTGGAACCGACGACGGCGTTGTCCTTGCCGGCCAGCATCGCGGCCACCCCGTCCCGGGCGACGTCCGCCGGGTCGTCCTTGCTGTCGCTCTGGCCCACCCGGGTGTCCTCCATACCCGCGCGGTCGAAGAACTCGGTGTCGGTGGGCCCGGGCATCATCGTGGTGACGGTGACGCCGCTGTCGCGCAGCTCGTACCGGATTGACTCGGCGAAGTTGAGCACGAACGCCTTCGACGCGCTGTAGGTCGCGTAGTACGGACCGGGCAGCATGCTGGTGACCGAGCCGGTGAACAGCAGGCGGCCGCGGCCCGCCGCCACCATCCGGGGCAGCAGCCGCTTGGCCAGGTGAACCACGGCCGTCACGTTCACCCCGATGAGCTCCAGGTCGTCGTCGAGGGCGGTCGTCACGAAGTCACCGCCGACCGCGATGCCGGCGTTGAGCACCAGCACGTCGACGTCCCGCTCCCCGACCGCCTCGACCAGGTCCGCCACGCCGTCGTAGGTGGACAGGTCCGCTTGGAGACTCTGGACGTCGACGTCCGGAACGGGCGGCAGGACGTTGACGATGGCGTCGTCCTCGGCGCAGACCAGTAGGTCGTAGCCCTCCTCGGCCAGCAAGTCGGCGATCTCCCGGCCGATACCGCTCGAGGCACCGGTGATGACGGCGAATGGGCGGTGTGGCTTCGGTTCAGTGGCAGACATGACAGTCCTCCCGGCGCTGGTTGTACGCGTCAACGCTAGGTGCGCCCAGCCCCGGGCGCGCGCGGGCGCCTCGACGTGGCTGCGTCGTTCCGGTGAGATGGGCCCATGGACGACGCCACCCCGCTCAGCGCCACGAGCGACCACCCCGAGTTCCGGCACTCGCCCGAGGACCCGCTCCAGCTGCTCCAGGCGTGGTTCGCCGCCGCCGACCGGCAGGGCGTCCGTGAACCGATGGCAGCCACCCTCGCCACGACGGGACCCGACGGCTCGCCGTCCGCCCGGTTCGTCGCGCTCAAAGACATCAGCGCCGACGGCCTGGTCTTCGCCACCAGCGAGACCAGCCCCAAGGGCCTCGAGATGACGGCCGACCCGCGGGTGGCACTCACCCTGTACTGGAGCGAGACGATGCAGCAGCTGCGCATCAAGGGCGTGGCCGTGATGCTCGACGACGACGCATCGGACCGGCTCTTCGACGTCCGGCCGCGTAGCGCACGAGCAGCGGTGATCGCCGCGCGGCAGAGCGAGCCCCTCGGCTCCGACACCGTCCTCGAGCAGGCGGTCGCGTCGCTGGCCAGCAGCGAGCAGCCGCTGGTGCGCCCGTCGAGCTGGCGTGGCTGGCTGGTGACACCGACCGAGATCGAGTTCTGGCTCGGCGGCCGCGACCGCCTCCACCGCCGGCTGGCGTACACCAGGTCCGGCGAGGGGTGGACGGCCCGCCGGCTGCAGCCCTGACCCGGGCCAAATACGGGTGACACCAGCACCCGCGGACCGGCAGGCTCCCACCCATGAACACCGCCCAGGTCGTGCTGGCCGCGATCACCTGCTCCCTGCTCCTCGTAGCCGCGCTCAGCAAGGTCACCGGTCAGCAGTCGATGCGAGACATGGCCGAGCACTTCGCCATCCACTGGCCGAGGTACCGCGCGATCGGCTACCTCGAGCTCGTCGCGGTGGCGGGCATCGTTCTTGGGCTGTGGTGGTCCTGGATCGGGATCGCGGCGGGGGCCGGGACGGTGCTCCTGCTCGTGGGCGCCGTCGTCGTCCACGCCCGCGTGCGGGACCCGCTGCCCGCGATGGTGCCCGCCCTCGTGACGCTCGCCGCCGCGGCCGGGTACGTCGTCGTGACCGTCGCTTCCTGACGCCGGAAGCGTCAGTAGCCGCTTCAGAGCACGTGATCCGCGATGAGTCGGTTCAAGCCGCGGATGTCCACGCCCCGCGCGAACTCGAGCTTGATGCGTCCCAGGCCGCTGAACCACAGCTCCATCTCAGAGTCCAGGTCGAACGTTCCTGCCGTTTCTACCGAGAATGCCTGGATCCGGCTGTAGGGCAGCGACGTGTAGTCCCGCTTCTTGCCCGTCATCCCCTGCACGTTCAGGGCGATGATCCGCTTGTTGGTGAAGGTGACCGAGTCGCGGATCCCCTTGAACGCCAGGTACATGCTCTCGCCGTCGATGAGAATGCCATCGAGCTCCTTGCCCGCTGAAGCTATGTCCCACGCGCTGAGCTTCATGTAGGTGGCGTTCTGGAAGTCGATCATCGTTTCCTTCTCATGGCAGGTGATTGAGGGTTCGTTGATCGTAGGCGCAAGGTGCGACACGTCCGGGCCCGTTCGGTGGCGCAAGTGAGCGACGGCGCGCCCCGGACCTCATACGAGGCCCGGGGCGCGCTGCTGACACTTAGTCGGTCGCGTAGCTCAGCTCCGCGATCGACGGGTTGTTGCGCGGCGAGGGTGCGCTCGTCTTGCCGCACGCGCTGTCGGGCAGCTGCATCCGCGAGTTCGCCGGGCCGTAGAGCCGCTGGGCCTCGAGCCACGGCTCGGCCGCCTGGCCGTCGAGCAGCAGCGGGATGAGCCCGCGCTCGGCCTGGGCCAGCGGGACCNCGTCTTGCCGCACGCGCTGTCGGGCAGCTGCATCCGCGAGTTCGCCGGGCCGTAGAGCCGCTGGGCCTCGAGCCACGGCTCGGCCGCCTGGCCGTCGAGCAGCAGCGGGATGAGCCCGCGCTCGGCCTGGGCCAGCGGGACCATGTACCCGCGGGCGCGCTCCTGGACCCGCCAGCCGTGCGCCTCGATACGGTCCGCGACCGTCGTCTGGAACCCGGGCGGGCTGTCCTCCCGAACGCCGTGGTACTGCTCCTCGGTGAGCAGGTAGCCACAGACCTGCTCCTCCAGCACCTGGTCCGGGCCCGGGATCTCCGGGTTGGGCGGGCTCTCACCCGGGTGCGGCGCCGGGAACGGCTCGACGGTGTAGGAGCCGCGGAAGACGATCGGCCCCTCGTTGAGTGCCTGGAGCCGCTTGCCCTCTGCGGTCACCTCGGCGATCTCTTCCTGGTTCGCGCGGAAGTAGTCGAGGAACTGCTCGAAGGTGTACAGCGCGGAGTAGGTCTTGCGCTTCCTGCTCTCCGGGGTCTGCGAACCGCCGTCCGCCGGCCGGGTCTCGCCACCCGAGCTGCGCGCCTCGAGGAGGACGCCGACGACGTTCTTCAGTCCCAGCGTGTTGCGCAGGATCGTCTCCTGGCTCTGGCCCACCGTGCTGCCGCCCTCACAGCCGTACGGGCAGAACCACCAGCCGTCCTCCGAGCCGCGCTCGTACAGCCAGTTCTCGACGAGGTCCTTGCTCTGCAGGTGGACCGGCTCGGGAACGTTGAGGTGCCGCGAGAAGAGCACCGGCAGGTCACCGGCCCGGCTGTTGCCGTACTCGTGGCCGTCGAAGGCTGCATCCGGCTGGTAGTCGCGCAGCATCTCGGTGAACCCGAAGGTCTCGGGCTGCCGGAGCAGCGAGAAGTCCCGGTTGAGGTCCTGGCCGTCGGCGTTGCCGCGCTGGTTCATCGCGCGCCCGTCGCCATTGATCGACGGCACGAGCAGCACCGTCGCGTTCGACAGGATGTCGAGGGTGCGCTCGTCCTCACCGAAGGCCAGCTGCCGCGCCATGATCAGGCACGACTCCCGCGACGACGGCTCGTTGCCGTGCACGTTGCAGTTGACCAGCGCGGTCGAGTCGGCGGCGACCTCCTCGGCGGTCGCGGGCGGGTTCGGGTACCCGATGATGAACATGTTGATCGGGCGGTCCTGCAGGGTCCGGCCGATCTCGACGACGCGGACCCGGTCACTGAGCTCGTCGATCTGCGCCGTGTAGGCCTGCTCCTCGACGTCGGTGGTGAACCGCGCAGCCTGGGTCTGCTCCCACCCGGTGCGCAGGTTCTCCCCGGTGACGTCCGGGTCGCCCCACTGCGGCAGTGTCGTGTCGTAGACCGGGTCGGAGAACCCCTCGCCCGCGATACCCACCCGCCAGCGGAACCGGTCGCCCGGGTCGAAGTTGGCGTCGGCAAAGGCGGGGACCTCCTGGTCCACCTGCCGGTTGGGCCGCCAGATCCCGGTGATCAGCGGCTCGCCCACCGGCTCGTCGTTCGCATCGACCTCGGTACGCTCGATCTGGTACTCGTCCACCCCGGCGACCGGTTCCCACCGCAAGGTCGCGAACCCCCGCTGCTGGTCCACCGAGAGCCCGGTGACCTCTGGCAGCTCCTGGGCCAGCGACGGCGGCATCGCCACCAACGAGGCGAGGAGCGCAGCGCCGGCCGCACCTGCCACGAGCAGCCGGCCTCTGCGGGCCGGGATTACTTCACGTACTCCTGATCTTTCGTGCATGCCTTTCGTCCCCCATCTACTCAACGTGCATGGTCAACAAAAGCGTGAGAAGAAGCAGTTCACCTCCTCTCGACCACGCGCGGGCATGACAGGACGACGCCGTCAGCACATTCCCGGACACCGGTCTCCACACCCCCATGCGGATCTCTGAACATGTCACGGGGCATCCAGTGATGTGCAGCCAGATCTCGTCGCCACGTCGCTACGCACAATCGGCTGCTTTGCCTGCACATGAGGCCCCGTAATACCGGACATTAACGATGCCGGCCACCGCCGTCAAGGAAATGACGACACCGGTCCGGGACCCCGCACCACAGATGGCGTGCAGGACCCCGGACCGTTTCAGCGGGTCAGTTCGCGATGGCCGTCGCCGACGGCGTCCGCCTCACCCCCAGCGTGTCCTTGCCGTCGCCGTTCCAGTCGCCGACGAAGACCTCGTCCCCGGCCCTGCCGAAGTGCTGGGAGAAGTCCGCGGCGCCGCCGGCGAGCGAGTTCTTCACGAAGTACTCGTTGCCGCGCCGGACGGCGAAGGTGTCGGTGCCGTTGCCGTCCCAGTCCCCCGCCAGGGTCACGTCGGCCTCACGGCCGTAGCGGAACACCCGGTCGGCGTCCCCGCCACGCATCGCGTTCTTCACGTGGTAGGTGGCGCCGCGACGGATGGCGAAGGTGTCGGTGCCGTTGCCGTCCCAGTCGCCGACCATGACGGCGTCGTCGGCCCGTCCGTAGCTGATGACGTGGTCGGCGTCCCCGCCGCGCAAGGAGTTCTTCACGTGGTACTCCGCTCCCCGGCGCACGGCCAGCGTGTCGGTGCCGTCGCCGTTCCAGTCGCCGACGAGGACGACGTCGTCGGGACGCCCGTAGGTGAACTCGCTCGTCGCGGGGCCACCGCGGGGCGCGTTGCTCACGAGGTACCGGTTGCCCCGGCGCACCGCGATGGTGTCGGTGCCGTCACCGTCCCAGTCGCCGATGAGCACCTCGTCGGTGTGCCGGCCGTACTGGAACACGCGCTCGGGCACGCCGTCCCACCCGTCGTTGAGGAAGAACCCGTACCGCTGCGCAGGTGGGTCCACCGGCTCCGGCTCCAGCGGCGGGATCTCGCCGTCGCCGTCGCGGTCGATGGTGAAGACCTGGGTCGACCAGCTCTCCACGTGCGCAGGGTTGTCCGGGTCGCCCAGCGCACTGAGTGCGCGGACCTCGAGCACGTAGCGCCCGTCGGGCACCGGGCTGCGGCCGCCGTCCGTCGTCGAGCGGGTGCCGTCCCAGGTCCAGGCGCTGAAGTCGGCGGAGTCCCGGCCGACGTACTGCTCGTACCGTGCCACCGCCTGGTTCTGGGCGACGGCGCCCGGCTGGGCACCCGCCCGCATCGCCTCGAACACGTTGAACGTCAGCGACGCCGCCGGGTGCTCCAGGTGCAGGAGCACCGTGGGGACGTCGCCGTCGGCCATCGTGAAGGATGCGCCGTCCCCGGCGACGTCCCAGTCGGCGCCGGCGACGCAGTCCACCTCGATGAGCCGGTCGCACTCGAGCAGCTCCACCAGGGCGGGCAGCTCCAGGTCGCCCAGGTCCGCCAGCAGCGGCAGTGCCTGGTAGTCGCCGGCGAACCCGGCAAAGGGCACGCTCAGCTGTTGGCCGTCGTCGTCCGGGGTGAGGACGATGTAGCCGCCGTACTGCGCCTGCTCCAGGCCCACCGGGGCGATCGAGACCTGGAAGCTCGCGCTCTCCCCCGCCGGCACGATGACGAGGTCGGGCATGACCACGTCGGACTCGCCGCCGAAGAACCCGGGGTTGTCCGGGTCGCCCGCGGTGGCGACGGCGTCGATCGACGACAGCTCATAGGTCACCGTGTCCTCGCCGTTGTTGGTCACCATGAGCGTGCGGGTGACCGGGCCGGCCTCGGACTCGCCCAGCGACAGCTTGCCGGGGCTCACCGACGTCGTCGCGAGGATGGTGTCGTCGATGTCGAGCATCCCGGCCCCCTGACGGTGGACGGGCTCGATCAGCCCCAGGTCGGGGTTCAGCGACCAGACGGCGGGGTCCGCGGAGTTGAGCAGCAGGTCGCGGACGTCGTGCGCCTCGACGTCGGGGCGGGCCTGCAGCAGCAGGGCCACCGCTCCGGCGACGTGCGGGGCCGCCATCGAGGTGCCGGAGACGGTGGCGAACTCGCCCTTCTCCAGCGGGTAGGTGGAGTAGATGTTGCCGCCGGGCGCGCCGATGTCGGGCTTGAGGCTGAGGTCCGCGCCGAGCCCGTAGGAGCTGAAGCTCGAGATCAGGCCGCCGGTCGGGTTCGGCATCGACCCCACCTCGTCGGTCCAGGTGAGCGTCGCCCCGCCGTCGAGCACCGCGGCATCGGCGGCGAGCCCGGACTCCTGGGAGAGGCCGGCGACCGGGATGGTGATCTCCTCGGCGCCCTCGACGGTCGCGCTGAACAGGCCGGGCACGTTGTTGTAGAGCAGCACGGCGGCGGCGCCGGCCTGCTGCGCGGCGAGCGACTTGGCGTAGAAGCTGGCGTCGCAGTCCGGGTGGTCGGCGTGGGCGCCGCGCTCGACGAGCACCGCTTGGCCGGTGAGGTCGGCCTCGATGGGCACGCACACGCGGGCCTCGGCCGATCCGGGCTCCCCGAGCCGCACGAGCGGGAGCGAGCCCTCGGTGGGCGGCTCCGGTGCGCCGGTGGCGGGGATGAACGGGTGCTGCTCACCGTCAATCTCCAGGAGCGTGGCGGTCACCGAGACGTTGTCGTAGGAGGCGACGCCGATGACGTCCTCCCCCACACCGGGTGCCCCGGCCGACCAGGTGCCCTCGACGCCGCTGTTGCCGATGGAGGCGACCATGACCACGCCGGCGTCGACGAGGTTGTCGCTCGCCACCGCCGTCGGGTATTGCGGCCAGCTGGCGAAGGCGGAGCCGATGCTCTGGTTGACGACGTCCATGCCGTCGGCCAGTGCCCGCTCCATGGCGGCGACCATGATGTCGGCCTCGGTGGAACCGTCACAGCCGAACACCCGGTACGCACCGAGCTCCACGCCCGGAGCCGCGCCGCGGACACCGCCGGCCAGCACGTCACCCTGCGCTCCGACGATGCCGGCAACGTGGGTGCCGTGGCCGTTGCAGTCGTCCGGGTCAGGGTCGGGCATCGGCACCGGCTGGTAGCCGGCGCTCTCCGGGTCGGCGTTGTAGTCGTCACCGACGAAGTCCCAGCCAGCCACCACCTTCTCGGTGGGGAAGCCCGTCTCGCCGTCGACGCCGGAACCGCCGAGGTCCGGGTGGTCGTAGTCGACGCCGGTGTCGATGACGCCGACGCGAATCCCCTCGCCGTCGAACCCGAGCTCGCTCTGGGCGATGTCCGCACCGGTCATCGACAGCGCGCTGACGAGCTCGGGGACGTTGGCGGGCCGATCGGGCGCCTGGACGGGCAGCACCGGGTAGACGGCCCGCACCTGCGGCAGGTCGCTGACGATCTCGACGGCGTCCTCGTCCATCGTTGCCGACAGCCCGCTCCACAGCGTGCTGAAGGTCTGGCGCACGTCGAGCTCGGCGCCCGCGGACTGCGCCTCGGCGACGAAGTCCCGCTGCGCCCGCTGGATGGTCGCGGTGCTGCCACCCCGGGTGGTGGGCCGAGGCGCGAGCTCGACGAACCACGCGCCGGTCGGTGACGAGGCGAACTCGCTGGTGAGCTCGGTGGCGGCGGCCGGTGTCTCGACGCCGAGGTCCGCTGCGGTGCCGAGGAAGTCGACTCCGGCGTCGGTGGCGGCCGTCGCGATGGAGGACGTGAGCGCCATGATGAGCGCTCCTGCCGTCCCTACGCTGACGCCGACGCGTGCGCGCTGTTTCGCGCTGCGGGGCATGCGGCTTGGTCGTGTCACGTGTTCCCCCCTTGATGTCAGACAGGGGGTACCCCGTTGATGCCCCCTCCAGCACCGTAGGGAAGTGAGGTGACTCACAGGGTCGACGGGCGCCGGATCAGGTCACGGAACTGTAACGATTCGGCACTGTCTACTGTTGTGCGAGCTACCGACGCAGCGCGAGGTACTGGTGCGCATGGGCGATGGCCATCCCGCCCTCCCCCACCCCGGCTGCCACGCGCTTGACCGAGCCGGAGCGGACGTCGCCCACGGCGAAGATGCCCGGCTCACTCGTCTCGAGCGCGAACGGGCGGCGATCGGCGGTCCACTCCGGGGCGACGTCGGGACCGGTGCGGACGAAGCCGTTGACGTCGCGCACCACCGACGGCGGGAGCCAGTCAGTGACGGCGTTGGCGCCGATCATCACGAACACCTCGGTGAGGGCACGGCGCGACGTACGACCGGTGGCAGCGTCGTGCACGTCGACCGCCTCGAGATCGGTGGCGCCGTGCAGACCGACGACCTCGCTGCGCGTCTCGACCGCGATGGTGCTGTTCGCGGCGATCTGGTCGATGAGGTACTGCGACATGCTCGCGGCGAGCGAGGGCCCGCGGACGAGCATCGTCACGCTCCGGGCGTGCCGGGCGAAGAAGACCGCAGCCTGACCGGCCGAGTTGCCCGCACCGACGATGCAGATGTCCCGGCCCCGGGTCAAGCCGGCATCGCTGCGGGCGGCGCCGTAGTAGACACCCTTGCCCCGGTAGTGGTCGACGCCCGGGAGGGCGAGCTTGCGCCACTCCACCCCGGTGGCGACGACGACGAGCGCGGCCCGCAGCACGTCACCGCCGTCGAGGACGACGTCGTGGCCGCCGGGTCGGACCTCGGTCACCGATCGCGTGACGACGATCTCCGCCCCGAGGCGGCGGGCCTGCTTGAGCGCTCGGCTGGCGAGCTCGTCACCGGAGACCCCGTAGGGGAAGCCGGTGTAGTTCTCGATGCGGCTGGAGGTCCCGGCCTGACCACCGGGCGCGAGGCTCTCGACGACGATGGTGCGCAGCCCCTCGGCGGCACCGTTGACCGCGGCGGTGAGACCTGCCGGGCCCGCCCCCAGGATGACGACGTCGTACTCCGTGGCCGCGGGGTGGACGCCGAGCCCCACCGCGGTCGCGATCTCGCGCATGGTGGGGTCGACGAGCCGGCGCCCGTCGCGCAGCTCGAGCACGGGGCCGGCGGTCGGGGTCGCCTCCGGGGCGACCCGCTCGAACGGGACCTCGTTCCGGGTGAGGAACGTGGCGATCTCCCGCACCCGGCGGTCGACTCGTGGGCCGATCAGGCGCGCCTCGGCCTCGGGCGTCGCTGCGGCCCAGTGCTGCAGGTCAGTGAGGTAGCCACGGGCGACCCCGCCGACATGTGCCGCGACCGACGGGGCCAGCGCGGCGAGGCTGTGGTACTCGCTCACGCCCAGCCGCAAGATCCGCGAGGGCTCCGTCGCACGGCCGCTGGCGGGGAACTTCGTGCTCAGAGTCATCGGCACCTCACCGAAGAGCATGCCCGGGGTGCGTACGCCGATGACCCGCTCGTCACCGTTGACGACCTTGGTGATTTCGACACGGCCCTCGATGACGACGAACAGCGAGCGCTCGTCGCCCTCGTGCGCGAAGTACTCCCCAGCCACCAGCCGGATGTCCTCGACGGCGCTGACGACATAGTCGAGGGTGGCCGGGGGCAGCGCGGAGAACAGCGGAACCCCGCGCAGCGCGTCCGGGGTGATCACGCCGCGAGCCAAGCGTGGGCAGTCCTCATGTGTGGTGATCCTGGCACGGCCGTGCGGTCACCGAACACGGAACGGTGCCGCGATTCTCCTCGCCCGCGTCTCAGACCTCACGCCGCCGCTGGTGCCAGCGCTACAGCACGACGCGGCTAGCATGACGCCGACCCCTGACCCCGGAGCACGCCGTCATGACCAGCCCGTACGACGCCGTCGACTGGACCATGCCTCCCATGGGCCTCGACACCATCTCTGCTGACCTCCGCTCGCTCCGCGCCGCTGCCGGCGACCCTTCCTACACGGAGATCGGGCGGCGCATCGCCGAGCGCCGTGCGGCCCGCGGAGTGCCCGAGCACGAACGGCGGATGCCGCGCAGCACGCTGTACGACTGCTTCCGCGACGGCCGGCGCCGGATGAGCTCCGACACGGTCACCGAGATCGCCCTCGCACTCGGCCTGCCGGCTGAGCTCCGGCCACGATGGGCCGCCCGGCTGCGCCTGGCCCGCTCCGCCCAGGACAGTGCCGCCGTCGCCGCGGTGCGGGACGACGTGCCCTCACCGGTCCCCTACTTCGCGGGCCGCGTCGACGAGCTCAGCGCCCTCACGGAGATCGCTGCACGATCCGGTGCGGGGTGGATCTCGGGGATGGCCGGAGCCGGTAAGACCCAGCTCGCCCTGCGCCTGGCCGAGCGCCTCGCGGTGGACACGGCGCACGCGATGTTCCTCGACCTGCGCGGACAGCACGCCGAGTCCCCGCCCGTGGCGGCCACCGCCGCCCAGCGCGCCATCCTGCGCCGCCTCGACGTCGAGGACACCGACGACGGCGCCGACCGCCGCACCCGGATGCTGCAGGCGCTGCGAGGCTCGGGCCGGGTCCTCGTGCTCGACGACGCCGCGGGGCCCGGCCAGGTCGCCGCGATCCTCGGCGACGCCCCTGCCATCCCCGTCGTCGTCACGAGCCGGGCGCCGGCCCCCACAGGGTGGACCCACGTGCCGCTGCGCGGGCTGAGCGAGCCAGAGATCGCCGAGCTGCTGGCGACGGTCAGCCCGGAGGGGGCAGCACCGACCGATCGGGACGCGACCCGGCTGGTGCAGGTCACCGGCGGTCTCCCGTTGGCGATCGCCCTGCTCAGCGGCCGCCTCTCCTCCCACCCGGACTGGACGCTCGAGGAGCACATCGACCTGCTCGCCCAGCGACTGGCCTCCGCACGCGTCGACGACGAGCTGCGCGCCGAGCTCGACCTCTCCTACGCCGACCTCCCGGCCCCCGCCGCACGCCTGCTGCGCGCCTTCGCCGACCTCCCGGTGGCCGAGCTGGACCCCGGCGCCGCAGCCGCCCTCCTCGAGTCCACCCCGGAGCGCGCCACCGAGGTCATCTCCGAGCTGGCCGACGCGAGCCTCGCGGTCCGCCGGGGCTCCGGCCGCATCGCCCTGCACTCCCTCGTGCGCGCCTACGCCCGCGAGCGCGCCGAGGACACCGAACCACCACGGGTCCGGGCGGCGAGCTTCGCGCGCATCGGGCAGTTCCTCGCCACCCGCGTGTGGAGCGCCTATGCGACCATCGCTCGGGCCATGGAGGATACGCCCCGCCGCACCACCTTCAGCTACCCCGACCTCGAGTGGCCCTCCGACGAGGCGGACGCGTGGCTGCGCGCCCAGCTGCCCTCCCTGCTCGCGCTCGCCCACGCGGCGCCCGACCGTGGCCACCCGCAGCTGCTGTTTCGCTTCTCCGAGGGCTTGAGCTGGTGGCTCAACCTCACCGGCCACCTGCCCGACGCCCTGCGCCTGCACGAGGCCGCCGCCGACCTCGCCGCCGAGGTGGGCGACGCCGATGCGCTCGCGATGGCCAGCCTCGACGCCGGGCAGCTCCTCGTCAGCAGCGCCGACCCGGACGCGGCACAGGAGCACTTCACCCGCGCCACCCGGCTGGTGGCCGACGCCGGTCAGCTGTCCGACCCTGGGCTCGCCGGCGTCATCGCCAACATGTCCGCCGTCATCGACTACCGCCGTGGCCGCATCCCCGAGGCCTGCGCCAGCCTGCGCCGCGCCATCGCCGTCCACGAGGACCGTGCCGAGCACGTGCGCCTCATGTCCGCTCTGGTCAACCTCGGCGTCGCGCTCCACACCGTCGGCGACTTCGCTGCCGAGCGCGAGGCGATCGAGCGTGCGCTGACGATCGCCCGGACGCACGGGCACGGCCTGTTCGAGGCGAATGCCCTCGTCAACCGCGCCGAGCTGCACCTGGAGACCGGCACCACGGAGCAGACCGTGACGGACGCGGACGACGGCGTCCGGCTCGCCCACCGCCTCGGCGTGCCGTTCCTCGTCGCCTCCGGGGAAGCCACCGCCGCCGAAGCGCTGCGCCGTCGGGGAGATCTCGACGACGCTGCCGAGCGCATCGAGCGGGCGATGGCTGCCGCCCGGCAGACCGGGTCGGGCATCACCATGAGCGGCGTGCTGCTCGCCGCCGCCGCCGTCGCTGCCGACCGGCGCCAGCCCGACGTCGCGCACACGCACCTCGACGAGGCCGAGCCGATGCTCGCCGAGGACGGCGACCACGTGCTGCGCGGCCGGCTGTGGCAGCTGCGGGCAGAGCTGAGCACGGGTCTGGAGAGCGAGCGGCACCTGGCCGAAGCCCGTCGTCACTTCGCGCGTACCGGGTCGTTCCACGCCGTCGCCGTCGCCTGAGCCCCGTCCGGGATTGTCCGGATTAGGTGTCCGGCCGGCGGTCCGCCGTCATGGTGTGGCCGGGGTGTGCTGCCCGTGCCCGCGCACGGCAGCGCCCCGTCGGACCACACCACCGGACGAGGGAACAGATGAGAACACGACCAAGAACCCGGCAGCGCGCAGCGGCGAGGCGCCGATGGGCAGGCCTGTCGACGGCGCTCGGGATGCTGGCGGCGGTCGTCGCCGGCGGGACGTTCGCCGGCTCCGCCGCGGCCGCCGCACCGCCCCCCGCTGGCCTGTACGAGGGCACTGCCGTCCAGATCATCGGGGCTGACAACGAGCTCGACGAGCCCTTCATCTTCGACCTCACGCTCGAGGTCGACGAGGACGGCACGCTCACCGCGTTCGAGACCGAGTACTGGTGGGTGTGCGCGACGGTTGGGCAGCACGGCTTCTCCCCGTTCGAGCCAGCCGTGGGTATCCCGATCACCGCCGACGTGCCGTTCGCGACCGGCACCGAGGTGGACCACGTGGTCGAGGGCACCATCTCCGCTGACGGCGCGGCGTCCGGCCTCGGGATGGCGCACGTCGGCGTCTGCGGCAATGCCCTATTCACCTGGACCGCCGAGATCACCGACTGGGACCCGCCGGTGCCGGACCCAGAGCCCGAGCCCGAGCCCGACCCGGAGCCAGAGCCGGAGCCGGAGCCGGATTACGAACTCGCTGAGCTCGCGCCGATCTCCGAGTGGGACATCGCGCGCACCGGCCTGCCGATCGAGGCGTCCGGCTTCGAGCGGGACGAGGCAGTGACGATCGAGGTGGCCGGCGAGACCCTCGAGGTGAGCGCCGACTTCTTCGGCGAGGTCGAGCTCATGCTCGGTCTGGAGATCGGAGCCGGTGAGCACACGGTCACCTTGACGACGGACGCCGGCAGCGTCTCGCGCGACGTCACCGTGATGGCCGACGGCGAGTACTTCGACGCCCATCCGCAGACTCCACTGCCGCTCGTGCTGCCCGAGGTGCTCACGGTGTCCGCGACCAGCGGGACAACGGTGGAGGTGCTCGTCTCCGACCACGCGACTGAGTCCGCGGTCGATGTCTTCCTCGACGGCGAGCGCGTCGACACCGTCCACACCGGCTCGTCCGGGTTCGTCGAGTACACGTTCGCCGGGCCGTTCAGTGCCGGAGAGCACGTCGTGGAGCTCGTGCACCCGAGCATCACCGTCGAGACGTCGTTCGCCGTCGTCCCCGACGGGCAGGGCACCCCGCCCCCGGCCGGCACCTACACGGGCGTGGCGACCCAGGCCGTCGCCGGCACCATCTGGACCGGCGACGACCGCCAGTTCCCGCTGACCTTCACCATCGACGAGGACGGCCAGATCTCCGACCTCGAGACCGAGTACCAGTGGGTGTGCTGGCTCGGCACGCCCCCGACAGGCGAGTCCGACATCACCGGCCTGCCCGCCACCCCGATCACTGCTGGCCAGCCCTTCGGCGCCCACTGGATCGACGGCGTGGACCCACACTCCTTCTACGGCACGGTCCAGGCGGACAGCTCGGCCGCCGGATCGCTGGTCATCGACGACGGCTCGTGCGGCTTCAGCCGGCTGACCTGGGTCGCCCAGGGCGACGGCGAGGTCCAGCCGGAACCCGAGCCGGAGCCCGAGCCGGAGCCGGAGCCCGAGCCTGAGCCGGAGCCGGAGCCGACGACTATCCCTGCCGTCACGCCGACCGGGGACGAGCTGGTCACCGACGCCGAGGGCGGGATCACCGCTCCCACGACCGCCGAGGCCGGTGAGTCGATCACGGTCACCGTGCTCGCCGCCGAGTCCGGCAACGACGTCGGCGTCTGGTTCTTCTCCGACCCCGAGTACCTCGGCACTCACACGGTCGACGCCGACGGCACCGTCGAGGTCACCCTCCCCGCCGGCGCCGAGCTCGGCGACCACCGACTGGCCGCCTGGTCGGCCGACGGCCTCCTCGGCTGGGCTCCGGTCACCGTGACAGCGCCCGACGACGGCGACGAACCCGGCACTGGCACCGACGGTGACGGTGACGACGGCGGCGACCCGGGCGCTGGCGAGGGCGACCCAGGAGCGGGCGACCAGGACGCGGGCACCGGGGACGACGGGTCGGACGACACCGGCGGTAGCACCGACGACGGCACCGGCGCTGGTAGCGGCCCCGACGGCTCAACCGGCGACTCTGCCGGGCAGCCCGACGGATCCGGCACGGACCACGCCGGGACCGACGGCGGCGCCAACGACGCGGAGCGACTGCCGGCCGCCGGTGCTGCCACGGCGCTGTGGGCCGTGCTCAGCGGGGTCCTCCTCCTCGCCCTGGGCGCGATGATCACGCTCATGGCACGCCACCGCGTAACCAGGTAGCCCGCGGCGCGAGAGGCCGGCCCCGAGATCCCGGGGCCGGCCTCTTCGCGTCCGCGGCTCCAAGCTGGACCTCACGCCGCCGAGGGGACCAGCACCGCCGCCCCCAGCAGCGCGAGCCGGTCCGCAGCGACGGACCCTGGGGCTGCGTGGAGCACGACGAGCTCCATGCCCTCAGTGCCGCTGATGGCCAGCCGCTCACGGTGGAGCGTCATCTCCCCCACCTGCGGATGGTCGAGCCGGAGCGTGGCACCGCGCTGCCCCCGTACGTCATGTCGGGCCCACAGCTGGCGGAACCGAGGACTCCAGCGTAGGAGCTCCCCGACGAACTCGCCGAGGTGAGGGTCGTCGATGGCGTTGCCCACGGTATGGCGCAGGCTCGCGACGAGGCATTCGGTGACGCCCTCCCAGTCTGGGTGGAGCGCCCTCTCCGCCGGGTCGAGGAACACGTCGCGCAGCTGGTTGCCGCCGTCGGTGAGGCGCGGCGACACCGCTCTGGCCAGCCCGTTCGAGGCCACGATGTCGAAGAACCGGTTCTCGATGAAGGCCGGCTGCGGGAGCGAGTGCAGCAGCGTCAGAGCGCCGGCCGGTGGCGGCTCGTCGCGTGCCCATTGCCGGGGACCCCGAGGTATCTGCGCCACCAGTGACCGCAGGTGAGCGCGGTGCTCGTCGTCCAGCTGCAGCACGCGAGCGATCGCCTCGAGCACCTGCAATGACGGGTTGCGGTCCCGGCCGCGCTCCAGGCGCAGGTAGTAGTCGACGCTGATGCCCGCGAGCATCGCGACCTCCTCGCGTCGCAACCCGGGCACCCGTCTCGCACCCATGGTGGGGATGCCCGCCTGGTGTGGCGTGACGAGCTCGCGCCGAGCCCGCAGGTACGTGCCGAGCGCGTTCGTCCGCTCCCGCACGACGTCGGCGTGCAGCGCGGCTCCGGGTGGCGCGGCGGCGAGAGGGGGCCCTGCCAGACCCCCTGCTGACGAGGGATCTGGCAACCGCTGCTCGTGGCTCATAACGTCGACAACAGCGCAACCGCGCGGATCATTTCGGAAGGGACCCCCATGACGATCACGCTCGTCACCGGCGCCAACAAGGGCATCGGTTATGAAACAGCCAAGCAGCTCGTGGACCAGGGCCACACGGTCTACCTCGGCGCCCGCAACATCGAACGAGGAGCGGCGGCAGCGGACCGGGTCGGCGCGCGGTTCGTCCAGCTCGACGTGACCGACGACGCGTCCGTCGACGCCGCGCTGGCCGTGATCGACGACGCCGAAGGCAGGCTCGACGTCCTCGTGAACAACGCGGGCATCCTGGAGACCGATCTGACCGGCGCTGCGGCCCTGCGCGCTTTCGACACCAACGCCGTGGGCTTCGTGCGTGTCACGCAAGCGGCTCTGCCGCTGCTGCGCAAGTCGGCCAGCCCCTCGGTGCTGACCGTCTCGAGCAGCGCCGGTTCGTTCTGGGCGACGACGAACCCGGAGCGGCCGGAGTACGGGCTGGCTGCGCCGCTCTACTCGGCGTCGAAGGCCGCGGCCACGATGCTGACGGTGCAGTACGCCAAGGCGCACCCGGACATCAGGTTCAACGCCCTCGAGCCCGGCACCACCGCGACGGACCTCACCGCCGGCCTCGGTATCGGCCGCCCGGTGGCCGACAGCGCCCGCGCCGTCGTCCGGCTGGCAACGCTCGGCGCGGACGGCCCGACCGGAACCCTCCAGGACGAGCTCGGTGAGCTGCCCTGGTGACGACCATCGGCATCCTCGGCGCCGGCCAAGCGGGAAGCACACTCGCTCGGGCGGCGATCGCGGCGGGCTACGACGTCGTCATCGCGAACTCGCGAGAGCCCAGCACGCTGGCGGACCTGGTTCGATCGCTGGGGCCCGGCGCACGAACTGCGTGGGCAGCCGACGCCGCAGCGGCAGCCGACTTCGCGTTCCTCGCACTCCCTTACGCGCCGGACCACACGCTGCCTGGTGAGGAGCTCGCGGGCAAGGTCGTGCTCGACAACAACAACTACATGGTCTGGCGTGACGGCCACTTCCCTGCCGTCGATTCCGGCGAGAAGACCGTCCATGAGCTGCGGCAGGAGCAGCTGCCCGCCGTCAAGCTCGCGAAGGCGTTCAGCCACGTCCAGTTCCACGGCCGCCCGCAGCTTCGCGTCCCGAGCGATGCGCTACCGGCGCTCGTCCGGCTCGCCCGCCCCGCCGGCGCCCGGGACCGCACGGCCCTGGTGGTCTCGAGCGACTACCCGGACGCGGTCGAGCTCGTCACCCGCTTCTACGACCATCTCGGGTTCGACACGGTCGACAACAGCCCGTTGCGCGAATCGTGGCGCAGCGCCCCCGGTACCCCGATGTGGTTGCCGTCTTTCGACGGACAGACGCGCGAGGAGCTCAGCCACAATCTGCGGCGTGCCGAACGCCCCCGGGTGTAGTTCTGACCAGGTCCGCCCTGGTTTTGACTCCGGCAGCGGAGGGCGGCGATGCTCAGTAGGCCCCCTCCTCGATGTCGTCACGCCTCACGTGACACTCAGGACATGGCGCCTGGTGACCGGGGGCACCCGCATCCGTGTCGAGCTTGAGGTGGACCACGTGACTCTGAGCATGAGCAAGGGCAATCAGTTCGTCGAGGAGACCCAGTCTCCCGAGGGTGCGGCAGCCTGGAAGCAGCAGCTGGACGAGTACGCCCCGGGCGCCTCTGACTGGGTCGTCGGCGCCGTCTTCGGCGGCACCTACCAGCGTGAGGGGCTCGAGCTCCGCGATCGGCAGATGCTGAACATGGCGGCGCTCGCCGCCATGGGCGGGACCGAACCCCAGCTGACCGGGCACATCAGGACCGCGGTGGACGTGGCCGGGATGAGCAGGGAGGACGTTGCCGAGTGTTTCGTCCACCTCATGCCCTACATCGGAGTGCCGAAGGTGCTCGCCGCGATGCGGTGCATGACAGCAGCGTTCGACGACTAGTCAGGCGGTACCGGCAACCGGCAATCCACAACCACACGTCCCGAGAGGAACCATGACTTCCCCAAATTCTGTTGTCCGCACGTCGGTGGCGCTGGCAGCCACCGCCCTCCTGCTCGTTGGGTGCTCGGCCAACGACGAGCCAGCACCGGACGAAGCGGAATCGACCTCGGCCACCGAGTCCGAGAACGGCGCTGGGGCGTCGACCGAGCCTGGGCTCGCCACCTGCGAGTTCAACAACGAGCTCGATGACCACCAGGGAGACGGCAGTGGAGTGTCTCCTTACGGGCAGCTGGAGAGCGCCGAGCTGCGCGAGGAGGCCGATGCGTACGTCGTCACGCTCACGGGTGACTTCTTCGACCCAGGCGTGCTCCTGGCTGACGGCGGCAACGGCAGCTTGCAGGTCATGCTCCACGGCGAGGACTACACCGCACCGGCACCGACCCTCATGACCGAGTTCCGGGCAGGTGAGATGGAGTTCTCCGGGACCTTCCTGGAGCAAGAGCAGCAGTCCCAGCAGACCGGAGCCGTGCTCGAGGACGGTACGTTCACCGCGACGTATCCCAAGGACTCACCGCACCTCGAGGGGTTCGAGCCGACGATGTGGACAGCGAGCGTCTACTTCGATGACGGCGATGAGTCGGTCAATCCGGTGAGCTTCCGGTGCGGGGACGGGCGCAGCTTGGACTGGGAACCGCTCGCCTGAGTCGGGCAACCGCCACGGCGGGACAGCCAGCTCGACCAGCGCTCGTACCCGATCGCCCGCCGCGCTACGTTGCCGCGCCGGCCTGCCAGCGGTCGGCGTACTCGGTGAGCCACAGCCTCTCCCCCGGCTCCACGCCGAGAAGGGCAGCAAGCTCGGGGTCGCGGATGGGCGTCGTCTTGTCGCCCTGCTGGAAGAGGAAGGTGACGTCGAGGATGTCGTAGCGGTACTCGCCGTCGGGCAGGCGTTCTTGGAACCGCGAGCTCGACGGGCCGAACTCGCACTCGACGAACGCGAAGGTCTGCAACCGGTCCGCCTGGCGGTCCCACGCGGCCACCGACGCGACGACGTCGGCGACGGCCTGCCCGTAGACGTCCGGGTTCTCGCGCACCACGTCGCTCACGGTGCGCCCGCTACCAGCGAGGCGCTCGATCCCGGGCCAGCTGGACGTCACCGCACGCTGGACGAACTCGTCCCAGTCCAGGTCGCCACCCACCGTGACCTCTACCCCGCCGCACGGGGCGAGGTCGTCCATCTCGCACGCGGACGCGTCGACGACCAACCGGGTGCGCCGGTCGGCCAGGGCGAAGATTCCAGACATAGCCCTATTGCACGCCTCGCCGCGAGCGAGCGCAAGGCCTCGTCGTCACAACCCCGTCTGGTTGACGCCGTGCTCCGCCTGCTCGCGGGTGAAGCCCTCGAAGACGAGCTGGTCGATGAGACCGGAGCGCGAGAACGACGTGTAGTCCAGCATGAACACCGTCGCCCAGGTCCGCGCCGCTCGCCGCGGTGGCCTTCATCGCCGTCGCGGTCTGAGGCGGGTCAGCCTCGGGCTCGGCGCCACCGCGGCTTCCCGCCCCGCCGGAGGACCGCGGGGCGGGAAGCTCAGTGCCGTGCGGCCAGGGCCGTCAGCTCACCGCCCGACGGCGCAACATCAGCGCCCCGGCGGTGAGCAACAGGGTCGCGATCATCAGTGCCGTCCGGATCGGTGCTCCGGTCGAGGGCAGCGCCCCGTCCGGATCGGCGCCAGGAGCGGTCGCGCCCGGCCCGTCGGCGCCTGGCCTACCGGGACCGGTCGGATCGGCGCCCGGATCGACCGGGTCGATGCCAGGATCCGTCGGCTCCTCGCCCGGATCCGTCGGATCCTC
Organism: Georgenia sunbinii; assembly: GCF_036421875.1. Lineage (NCBI taxonomy): Bacteria > Bacillati > Actinomycetota > Actinomycetes > Allobogoriellales > Allobogoriellaceae > Georgenia > Georgenia sunbinii. The sequence continues at coordinate 945,559 of NZ_JAZGOL010000001.1, forward strand.
ACCCGGATCCGTCGGCTCCTCGCCCGGGTCATCGGTCGCCAGCACAGCCGTGAACGGTGCCACGCTGATCCGGTCGACGATCGGCGCGTGCTGCGCACGCAGCAGGATCCCTGGCCAGTTGTCCTCCGCGTAGGTCACGCCGTCGAAGTTCGGCAGTTCCTCGCTGGCGAGCAGGATGCTGTTCTCCCCCGCGGACAGCTCGAGCACCACGGTGCGTTCCCAGAAGTTGTTCTCGTGGAACGTCGGCGGGAACATCACCCGCTCGCTGGCCCCGCCGTTGACCGCGATGTCTGCGTGACGGCCGAGGGGGTTGGGGTTGTAGTGCGTCCCGGGCACCTGCTCGGGGTTGGAGTAGCGGAAGGTGACCGCGTGCGGCCCCTCCTCCTCGGCGTCGACGATGAACGTCAGGGTGTTCTCGTTGCCCGGCTCACCGCCGACGTTCGTCACGGCCTGCCCGCCCTCGGCGAGCGAGTACTCCGCGACCTCCGCCTCGCCGGCGAGCATGGCGTCCTCGGCCTGGTACTCGGCCACCGCCAGGGCGTCCTGCCCCGGCGCGACCACCAGCCGGTCGAGCAGCACGCCGCCGCCCGCACCGGTGACCGTCACCTTGTTGACACCACCGGACAGGTACACCGCCGCTTCCTGCGCCTCGGCGAGGTCGAGCACCTGGCGACCGTTGACCGTCAGCGTCCCCTCGCCCGAACCCACGACGTCGGCGGTGAGCGTCGACTCCCCCTCCTCGGCCGAGTAGACCCAGAAGGTCGCCGTCTCTCCGTCGGCGAGCTCCACCGCGCCGGATCCGGACACGCCGTCGGCGGCTGCCGCGACACCGGCTGAGTCAGCCTCTTCGACGACGGTGGTGCCGCCGTCGAGGTTGGCGAGCTCGGCCTCGTAGACGGTGGCATCCGCCTCGGGGTTGGGCAGCGCCAGCGTGATGCGGTCGATCAGCGCGTCACCGATCGTGACCCCGCTACCGTCCAGGCTCTGCGCGGCCAGCGAGATGGTGTGGGTTCCTTCGGTCAGCTCGACCGTCGTCCCGGCGTGGTCCCACACCACCCACTTGTACCCGAGCGGGAGGAACACCTCCTGCTCCTGCTCGCCGTCGACGGTGAGGAACACGTTGGTCGGTCCCTGCTCCTCGATCAGCTCGTAGGTGTTGAGGCTGTTGGCGAAGACCTTGAGGTCATAGCTGCCGTCCTGGGGCACGGTGACCTCGAAGTCCAGCTGCAGGTCCGAGCCGGTCCGCATCCCGCCGACGTCGTAGCCGCCGGAGGTGTAGAACTTGCCGACGTCGGCCGGCGAACCCTCGGGGCCGTTCACGCTGTAGCTGCTTCCGCTGTACGCGGCGTCCTCCGCCTCGTAGCTGCCCTCCCACAGCGCGGGCGACGCGGACGTCGATGTCCCGGACCCGGCCGGCATCACTACGAGCTCGTAGGCCGAGGCTTCCTCGAGCAGTGGCAGCTGCTCGCCGTCGAAGTCCAGGCTCAGTGCGCCGTCGACCACGGGCAGCACGAGCTCGGCCACGTGCCGCGGCTGCGGGGAGTCACCGAGCTGCCCGGTCCAGGGGATCTCCCGGACCCAGACGCGTGCCTCGTCCCCGAACAGGTCGGTGGGCAGGTTCACGATGTCGACGGGGGCGGTGCCGTCGGCGCCACCGAGGATCGCACGAAGCACCGCGTGCTCCTCGTCCAGCGCGGCGACACCCTGCAGGGTGTAGTTCTCCCCTGGGAAGGGCGGGGTGACGTCGACGGTGTGGCCGCTGAGCGCGGCGTACGTGTTGAACAGCCACCACTGGCCGTTGCCGCGGTTGGCGCCCACGGCGGAGTCGGACAGGTTGCCGTTGATGTTCCAGAACGCGATCATCGCGTCGACCTTCGACTCCTCGATCGCCGAGATCCACTGGATCATCTGACCGGGTACCGAGGTGTGGTAGTTGAAGGCGTACTCGTTGATGTTGATCGGCAGCTCAGTGCCCTCGTACTCGGTGCCGGCGAAGATCTCTGCTTCCCACTCGCGGTACTTCACCACGGAGTCGCGGATGCCCTGCGGGTGGCTGAGCTCGTGCCAGCTGATGATGTCGGGCAGCGTGCCCGCCCCGACGGCGTGCTCGAGGAAGCCGTACACCTGGTCGTACAGGATGCTGGTGTTGGGCCCGCTGATCCGGGTGTCGGGCAGCGCCTCGCGGATCATCGCGTAGGAGTGGTCCCACGCCGCGAAGTAGTCGGTGGGGTCGTTCAGCCAGCTGGTGCCGTCGTAGCTCCACTCGCCGGTGCCGAACATGTTGCCCTCGGGCTCGTTGAACGGCTCGATGACGATGTGGTCGCGGTAGGGGTCCTCGAGCTGCTGGACCATGGCGAGCTGGTCGGCCAGCACCTCCCAGTAGTCGGCGAGCCGCTCCTCGGGGGTGTCGCCGGGCCACTGGTAGGGAAAGCCGCGGTACCAGTCGGTGGTGCGTACGTACACGTCCCCGCCGGTGGTGTCGGCCAGCTGCTGGACGACCTCGAGCGCGTCGGAACCAGGGTGCTGGGCACCGTCCTGGCCCTTGGTCGCCACGGTGCGCACGTTCATGCCCTCGACGAGGTTGTCGCTGGGCATCCCGTCGGCGTACAGCCCGTACAGCAGGCCGGCGGCGCCGCCGTGGATGGGCCCGGTGTCGGTGCCGGCGTCGATCCGCAGCTCGCCGCGGGTGACGGTCACCCGGGCGGTGATGTCTGCGCCGGCGGCCGTGCCGGCCACCTCGACGACGCCGCTACGATCGAACTCGCCAGGGTCGACGTCGTCCCAGTCGACGGCGACGTCGCGGTCGTACCCGTCGGAGAAGGTTCCCCGGACGGCGTCGGGCAGCTCGGGAGTGTTGCCCAGGGTGGTGCGCAGCTCGAGGACGTCGGAGGCCAGGCCGGTCAGGGTGGGCAGGTCATCGCCCACCAGCTCGGCCACCTGGTCGGCGGACAGTGCGGAGTGGTAGATCCGGAAGTCGTCGACGTCGGCGCGCAGCATCGGGTCGGCGTAGAACGACCGCCCGAGGTAGCCGGCGCTCGTGGCTCCTGCGGTGAGGAGGTCGTCGGCGCTGGTCGTGGTGCTCATGGCCGCCACCTCGACGCCGTCGAGGTAGGTAGTGAGCTGCTCGGCGTCGGTGTCGAGCGTGGTCGTCAGCGTCACCCACTCTCCGGCCGGCAGCGCGCCGTGCCCGGTGATCAGGTCCTCCCCGCCGCCGCCGGCCGTGGTGACGGCGGTGCGCAGGCGTCCGTCGGCGTTGGACGGCGTGGTGAACAGGTAACGCTGGTTGTTGCTGCCCAGGGCGTAGAGCCACTGCCAGCTACCGCCGGTGCCGGCCCACCGCAGCCGCACGGAGACCGTCAGGTCCGCGGTGTCCTCCAGCGCGCCGCGCGGCAGCGTCACGTACCCGCCCCCGTTGCCGCCGGGCAGCTCCAGGGCGGTGCCGCCGTCGGCGGTCGAGATCTGCGCCGTGGTGCCGCTGATCGTGCCGTCCAGGCCGTTGCCGGAGGCGTCGGGCACGGTCTCGCCGTCGATCTCCGCCATCGTGTAGTGCAGGTCGGGCTCGGGAACCGCGGCCCCCGCCGGTACCGACAGGCCACCGAGCAGTCCGGCAGTCAGCGCTGCCGTGGTCGCGACGGCGACGGTCCTCGTCGGCCGTCCCCGCTCTCGTCTGGTCGTCCTCATCATCGAGCTACCTCTCTCTCGTTGTTGCCCTCGATGGGCATGGCGCCGAGAAGCCGCCGCTCCAGCGGTGGTGGAGTCAGGGGTCCGCGAGACAGCCGCGGACCCCTGACCTCGACGCGCTAAGTGGTCGTCATCCAGCGTTCGCCGAACCGACAGGACGGCGGATACCAAGGGTGTCGGTGCCGTTGCCGTCCCAGTCGCCCACGTGCACCTCGTCACCCAGGCGACCGAAGGTGATCACCGTGTCCGCGTCCCCACCGCGCAGGGAGTTGTTCACGTGATATGTCCGGCCGCGCTGGACGGCGAAGCTGTCCGTGCCGGTGCCGTCCCAGTCCCCGGCCAGGGTCACATCCGCGCCCCTGCCGTAGGTGAAGGTCACATCCGCATCCCCGCCACGCAGGGAGTTCTTCACGTGGTAGACCGCCCCACGGCGCACCGCGAAGGTATCCACGCCGTCGCCGTCCCAGTCACCGACGAGCACCTGGTCGGCTTCGCGGCCGTAGCGGAACACCCAGTCGGCGTCCCCGCCACGCAGGGAGTTCCTCACGTGATACTCGTTCCCACGGCGCACCGCGAGGGTGTCGGTACCGTTGCCGTCCCAGTCACCGACGAGAACGACGTCATCGTCCCGGCCGTAGGTGAGCACCACGTCGGCCGGTCCACCGCCCTCGCTGTTCCTCACGTGATACTCGTTCCCGCGACGTACCGCGATGGTGTCGGTGCCGTCGCCGTCCCAGTCACCGATGAGCACCTCATCGGCCCACCAGCCGTACCTGAACGACAGGTCCGTCGACCCTCGCCAGGTGTTGGACAGGTGGAACTCCGCCGAACGGCGGTCGGTCCCGGGCTCCTCCGGTTCCTCGGGCTCACCCGGCTCCTCGGGCTCACCCGGCTCCTCGGGCTCCCCGCCCTCGGTGGAAAAGGTGACCCTCCACTCCGCTTCGGCGTCGTCGTCGAGCACGAAGCCCTCCAGCGCACGCGCCGTGACGGTCACCGTCCCGGCCCCCGGGTACGTCCCGGCCTCCACGACCTCACCGTCCACCAGGTACTCCACGCCCTGGACTGCAGGGACCGTGAACGAGTCGTCCTCTGTGCCGTCCTCGTCGGCGAAGGTCACCGCCTCGGGCGTGACCAGGACCGGCTCCGCACTGTCGACGGGGTTCAACGTCCAGAAGCGGTCGGCGATCTCCTCATCCGTCGCGGTGGTCTCCGACGATGTCCCGCTACCGGCGGTCACGGTGCCGTCGGCGCCGTTGCCCGAGGAGTCGAGGACCACTCCGGTGTTCTCCTCCTCGTCGAAGTCGTACTGCAGGATGTCGCCCTCGGCGGGCTGGCCCTCGGCGAGCTCCGCGACGTCGGCAGCACTGAGCGCACGGGAGTAGATGGCGAAGTCGTCGATCGCCCCGTCGAAGGGCGGATCGTTCGAGTACTGGGCTCTGCCGAGCCAGTTGCGTCCGTTGGACGCGTCGAGGTCCGCCGGCGAGACGGTGATCTCGTCGTTCGTAGCCACGGCCTCGCCGTTGATGTACATCGTCCCCGTTGTGCCCGAGACCGTCACAGTGACCAGCGACCACTCGTCGAGCGTGAGGTTCTGGCCCGGGTAGTCGAGCCGCTGCTCACCACCCGCGCCGCTCGTGGTGATGACGAAACGAGGTCCGCTGCCTGCGCTGACGGTGAAGAACATGCTCGAGCTGGAGTCGAAGCCGATGTCGAAGACGCGTGACCAGGTGCTCAGTGCGGCGGGCTTCACCCAGGTCGAGACCGACCAGTCACCGTCCAGCTCGTCCACGACACCGTCCGGCACAGTGACGTAGGAGTCGGCGCGGCAGAAGTCGAGCGCCGTGCCGATCTTGCCGGGCTGGCGTGGGCCGTCGGCGGTACAGCTGCCCATGTGAGCCCCGTCCGTCCACTGGATCACCGCGGCGCCGGGCTCGGTGCTCATCGCGTCGACCCCGAGGGTGAGCCCGGTGCCGTAGTTGGCCAGGCGCACGTTTCCCTTGTTGTCGGGGACGAGCTGCCACAACTGGTCCGCGGCACCGTCCCCCTCCCGGAGCGCTGCCGCCACACCGTTCTCGGCGACCGCCTCCTCGATGCCGAGCGTGAGCCCACTGGCGACGTGCACGATCGTGTACAAGCCAGAACCTGCCTCGGTCACGCGCCACGCCTGGGCGCCGTCGTCACCGGCCTCCGCCTGGACGACGGGAGTGCCGAGCTCGGCGCTCCCGTCCCGCGCGTCGAGGGCGAGACCGCTGTGCAGGTTCTCGACGGTGTAGGTGCCGGCCAGGCTCCCCGGATCAGGCTGGGCTTCACTGACGACGACGTGGTAGCCGTACATCGGGTTCATCACCACCGGCACCGTGATCGAGCCGTCCGCACCCACCTCGTAGGTGGTGCTCGAGATCGTGATCGGCGCCTCGGTCGGCGTGGTGCGGCCGTACGATGCCGTCGCTTCGAGCATCACGTTCACCTCCTCGCCGAGGTCGAGCTCGTCCAGGCCGTTGACGACGATCGACGTCGGCCCGCTGTTGCCGCCCGCGATCACGCGGACCTCGTCCTTCGCGTCGTTGACGGAAGCGGCACCGTCGAGCAGGTCCTCGTTCGTCGGCGGAGTCGTGGTGACCATGTCACCGCTCATGGCCGCATACCAGGTGTAGAGCCAGTAGGCGCCGTTCGGGTCCCCACCACGGTGGGTGAGCAGGTCACCAAGCGTGCCGGACTGGTTCCAGAACGCCAGCTCGGCACGGTCGACGCCGAAGCGCTCGAACTTGGCGATGTAGCCGACGAGCACCCCGGGCAGACCGACCTCCTGCGGACTGGCGTACTCCGCGATGTCGATCGGCCGGTCCTCGATACCCAGGTCATCCATGATCGCCTGGACATTCTCGATGTCGCCCTGGATCTTCGAGGACCGAATGAGCTCATGCCACTCGAGCACGTCCGGAACCGTGTCGGTCTCGACGGCGAACTCGAGGAACTCGCGCATCCCGCTGATGTTGTCCGAGAAGCTCGGCCCCTGGATCGGCATGTCCGGCCCGATCTCCTCGCGCAGGACGTTGTAGCTCAGCTCCCACAGATCGAGGAAGTCGCCGTTCTCCTCCAGCCACGTCTGGTCGGACTCGTTCCACGGCGCGTACGCGACGACATTGGTGACGCCGGCTTCCTCGACGTCGGCGACGACGTCGCGAATGACGTTCTCCCACCCCTTGCGGTCCTCGGTGTCCTCCCAGCTGAACTGGTACGGCCAGCCCGGGTAGTAGTCGACGATCCGTACGACGATCCCGGCGTCGTGCCGTTCGGCGGTCCGCCAGACGTCGAGGGTGTCCCCGGTGGGTTGCTGGCGCCCTCCCGGGGGCATCTGGACGAAGGTGTTGGGCTTGATCGGTGCAATGAGGTCGTCGGAGGGAACGCCCTCGTCGGCGATACCGTAAAGGGACCCGGTGGCGACGTGCGACACCTCCCGGAAGGGCTGGTCCGCCTCGACGACGAGCGTGCTCGCGGGATCGGGCTGCAGCTGCGCCGTCTGTGCAGCGGCGCTGCCTGACGCTCCGGCAGGCACGAGGCCGCCCAGCAGGGCGACAGCGGCACCGGCTGCTACTCCTCGCCTCCGCCGTCTCAGTGTTGGGCGTGGACTGAATGACATCTGATTCTCCTTTGAATAAGAACGCGGCGAGCTGCCGCACGAGCCTTCCCGAGCTGCCCCCTACCTGTCGAACCGGTTCGATTTGGACAGCTGTCCCGGTGTCTCCCACGATGGTCAGCAAGCCGCTCCCGGGCTGCTCATGACTCACCTCCAAGTCGGATCCCGCAGTTCGGCCGACGACGTGCGGCAGGGCGCCGTCGCGCAGGAACACCGGCACGACGTCGAGCGGGGCGGCGACCGTCAACCACCGGCCGCCGTCGTGCTCCTCGCCGGTGGCGGCGTCGGTCCAACGCGCACCGGCCGGCAGGTAGACCTCCCGGCTGCGGGTGCCAGCGAGGACGACGGGCGCGACGAGCACGTCGGGGCCGAACAGGTACTGATGGGCCACATCCCACGCGACCGGGTCGGCCGGGAAGTCGTGGAACAGTCCGCGCATCACCGGCTGGCCCTCGCGGTGGGCGAGTGCCATGACCTCCCGCGTGTAGGGCCGCAGCGCCTCGCGCAGGTGTACGTAACGTTCGAGGATCGGGTAGGTCTCCTCGCCGTAGGACCACAGCTCGTTGGGCCCCCCGCTGCGCAGCCGCCGCGAACCGTCGCCAGCGGTGACCTCCTCGTAGGGCAGCCGGTCGCCGTGCACGCGCATGACGGGGCAGAAGGTGGCGAACTGGAACCACCGCACGAACAGCTCACGGAAGTCCTCGTCGTCGACGTCACCGAGGTGGAAGCCGCCGATGTCGGTGGTGAACCAGGCGATCCCGGCCACGCCCATGTGGATGCCTGCGGTGATCTGCCGGCGCAGGTCGGCGAAGGTGGAGCCGATGTCCCCCGACCACGCCAGGGCGCCGTAGCGCTGGCTGCCGGCCCAGGCGCAGCGCACGAGGTTGACGACCTCGTGCTGTCCGGCGGCGCGCTGCCCCTCGTAGAAGGCCCGGGAGTACAGCTGGGGGTAGAGGTTGCCGACCTTGACGTTCGGGCCCAGGTGGTAGCGGTAGTTGTCGAAGTCGTAGACGCCGTACTCCGGCTCGGCCTCGTCCAGCCAGAAGAGACGCACACCCAGCTCTGCGTAGTTGCGCCGGCACACCTGCCAGATGAACTCGCGGGCCTCGGGGTTGGTGACGTCCACGAACATGCTCGGGGCCTCGAAGGCCATCTGCACCCCGATGCCCCGCTCGGTGCGTACCAGCAGGTTGTTGGCTGCCAGCTGGTCGAAGTTCTCCGAGTGCACGGAGACCTGCGGCCAGACCGAGACCATCAGCTCCACCCCGTGCTCACGCAGCTCGGCGACCATCGCGGCGGGGTCGGGCCAGAACTCCTCCTCGAACCGGAAGTCGCCCAGGTGGGGCCAGTGGAAGAAGTCGGCGACGACGACGTCGAGCGGCAACCCGCGGGCCGTGTGCTCGCGCACGACGCCCAGCAGCTGCTCCTGGTTCCAGTAGCGCAGCTTGGACTGCCAGAAACCCAGCCCGTACTCGGGCATCATCGGGACCCGCCCGGTGACGGCGGTGTAGGCGGCGCTGATCTCGGCAGGTGTGTTCCCGGCAGTGATCCAGTAGTCCAGCTGATCGGTCACCTCGGCGTGCCACTCGGTGCGGTTCGCCCCGAACGTCGCCGAGCCGATGGCCGGGTTGTGCCACAGGAAGCCGTAGCCGCGGCTGGAGAGCACGAAGGGCACGCTCGCCTGGGAGTTGCGATGGGCCAGCTCGAAGGTGCAGCCCTTGAGGTCGAGGATGTCCTGCTGGTACTGGCCCATCCCGTAGAGCTTCTCGGCCGGGTCAGCGGTGAAGGCGGCGGTGACGGCGAGGTCGGCGCCGAGGTGGGGGCGCAGGTCACGGGCGCGCAGCCGCAGCGAGCCGCCGGGATCCAGCTCCTCCAGCAGCAGCTCGCCGCGGTCGTTGTAGAAGGCCAGGCGGCAGTGGTGCACGGGATAGCCCACGACGTGCTCGTCACCGGTCCAGGCGGTGGCCACCGCGCGGATGCGGCCGTGGGTGAGGCTCGCGGTGGCGCCGTCGATGGTGATGCCCGCGGGGTTGCCCGGTTGGGGAAGCAGGGCGTGGTCGGTGTCCAGGACATCGCCCTGGAGCGTGGCGCGCACCCGCAGGCTGTGCTCGCCCCACGGTTCGACGACGAGGGTCTCCCCGCCGCCGCGCCACATCAGGGCGCCGTCGCGCTCGGTGAAGGGTGTGGTCACTGCTCCTCCTTGGCGGCGTGCACCGGCAGGAAGACGCGCATCTGGGCGGGGCCTCGCTCAGCCCACTGGTGGTAGGGCACCAGCTCGAGGTCCACGGCTCGACCCGGTCGGGGATGAGCCGCCGGTCCCGAGCGGTACGGCAAGGCACCGGGGACGTCCTCGCCAGGCGTGATCCACCCGCCGGCCAGCACCGTGCCGCCCGGGCCGGTGCGCAGCTCGGTGGTCGGGTCGAGGAGGACGTCGGCGAGGTCGTCGGCCGCGGCCAGGTCGGTGCTCTCCAGGCACATCACCAGCGGGCCGCGCTCGACGGCGACCGAGCCGCGCAGGCCGTCGATGCGCGGGTCGGGCCAGGTGAGGCGGGCCGTCATGGGCAGCTCAAGGCGGATCCGCTCCCCCGCACGCAGGTCTGGGACGTCGATCCAGCCAGGCTCGGCGTCGGTGGCTGGGCCTCCCCCGCGGGCGATGGTGGCGCCGGCCGCCCAGGACGGCACGCGCAGCCGGAGCTGGACCGGCCGGTCGGGAACGTCGAGGACGACGACGTCGACCGCGCCGTCGTCGGGGTAGCTGGTCGCCACCCGCAGCCGCAGCCGCCCGCCGGCGGCCAGGTCCACCGCGAGCTCGCCGGCGGCGTACTGCAGGAGAGTGAGGGTGTCCCCGTCCGTGGCGGCGAGGTAGGTGTGGGCCGAGGCCAGCGTGCGGGCCACGTTCGTGGGGCAGCACGAGACGTCGAACCACGGGGCACGGACCCCGCCCTCGGCGCGGGCGTTCTCGGCGTCCTGCGGCACGTCCGAGCCGGGGACACGCTGCTGGAGCGGGTTGGCGTAGAAGAACGCCCGCCCGTCCTCGCGTGGCGAGGTGGCCACGACGTTGTACATGGTGCGTTCGATGAGGTCGGCGTAGCGGACCTCACCGGTGGCCAGGAACAGCCGCCAGGAGACCATCACCGAGGCGATGCCGGCGCAGGTCTCGCAGTAGGCGCGGTCGGCGGGCAGCTCCCAGTCGTCCCCGAAGCCCTCGTCCTGGTGGCGCGAGCCCATCCCGCCGGTGAGGTAGGTACGCCGTTCGACCGAGCGCTGCCACTGCGCCTGCACGGCGGCGAACAGCTCGTCGTCGGCGAGGTCGACGGCGGTGTCCAGGGCGCCGGCGGCCAGGTAGAGCGCGCGCACGGCGTGCCCGCGCCACACATGCGCCTCGCGAACCGGGATGTCGTCCTGGAAGTAGGCGCTGCTCAGCAGCGGGACGGGGGCGAGCAGCCCGCGGCCGCGGCGCTCCACGAAGAGTTGAGCCAGCTCGACGTAGCGGGCCTCGCCGGTGGCGCGGCCGAACTCGGCCAGCGCTACCTCGATCTCGGGGTGGCCGCAGATCCCCTCGCGTCCGCCGGGGCCGAACTCGCGGTAGACGTGGTCGGCGGCGCGGCGGGCGACGGCCACCAGCTCGTCCTGCCCGGTGGTGCGCAGCCGGGCCACGGCCGCCTGGAGCAGGTGCCCGGTGCAGTACAGCTCGTGGCCCATCTCGAGGTCGCTGTAGCGGGCCCGCTGCCCGGCGTGGCCGAAGCAGGTGTTGAGGTAGCCGTCGGCGTCCTGGGCGGCGGCGATCCGGGTGGTCAGCCGCCTCAGGAGCGCGTCGGCGTCCGGGTCGCCGGCACGCCCGTGCTCCCAGGCGAGGGCCTCCATGAGCTTGTAGACCTCGGAGTCGGAGAACTGCCACCCGGGCCGCTCGCCACCGGTGCGGCCCTCGGCCACGGCGTCGAAGTTGGCCAGCCAGCCCAGCCGGTCCATCCAGTCGAGGCAGTGCCGCAGGGTGGCGGCGGCGTTGGTCCGCTGGCGGGTGCCCCAGAAGCCGCCGTCGAGGGTCACCTCCCTGATGCCCACCCCTCGCCGGTGGCCGCGGGCCGGTACGACGGGTCGCGCTGACCGTGCCGCAGTGTCCGTCGACGGCGTGTCGAGATTGGCAGTCATCTGCATCAGTCCTTGACGGCCCCGGCGGTCACGCCGGCGGCCACGTAGCGCTGCGCGACGACGATCAGGATCGCCGCGGGGATGGAGGCCACCACAGCGGTGGCCATGATCGAGTTCCAGGTGGTGGTGTTGTTGCCGATGTACTGGTAGATCCCCAGCGTGATCGGGATGAGGTCGCCGTTGCGGTTGAGGGTCGAGGCGAAGATGAAGTCCGACCAGGCCCACAGGAAGGCGAACAGCGAGACCGTGACGATCGAGTTGCGGCTCAACGGCAGGACGATCGAGCGGAAGGTGCGCCATGGGCCCGCGCCGTCGATGGTCGCCGCCTGCAGCATCTCCTTGGGGATGCCTGCCATGAACGCGGTGAACAGCAGCACCCCGAAGGGCACCGCGATGGTGGAGCTGGCGATGATCAGCCCACCAACCGTGTTGAGCATGCCGAGGCGGACGTAGATGGCGTAGAAACCCATCGCCATGACGACGCTGGGGATCATCTGGGCCACGAGCAGCAGGAAGTTGATCCCGCCCGCGCCCCGCACGTGCAGCTTGGAGAGCGCGTAGCCGGCGGGCGCGGCGATGAGCAGGGTGAGGACGACGCTGCCCAGCCCGATGACCAGGCTGGTGCCCAGGTTCGGCAGCTGGTCGCGCAGCACGCTGGTGTACCCCTCGAGGGTGGGTTCCCGGGGGTACCAGTGCGGCGGGTTGGCGCGCATGTTGCTGGTGCGCGTAAGCGAGACGTTGAACATCCAGTAGACGGGAAACAGCATGATCCCGGTGAGCACGAGACCCACGGCGGTACGCGCCAACGGGCGGCGGGTGGTCATGAGTCCTCCTGACGGCGCTGGAGGTAGAGGTAGAGCAGCCCGACGGCAAGGGCGAGCAGGATGAGCATGTTGCCGATCGCGGCGGCCATCGAGAAGTTCGGCTGGGCGGTACCGAAGGCGTGCCGGTAAGAGAGCACCGCGAGGTTGGCCGAGGCGCTGCCCGGCCCGCCGGTGGTCATCACCCAGATGACGTCCACCACCTTGAGCGTGTAGACGAAGCCGAGCAGGAGGGTGATCGCCGAGACCGGGCGCAGCAGCGGGAAGGTGATGTGCCGGAACCGCTGCCTGCCGCCCGCGCCGTCCAGGGCGGCGGCCTCGTACAGGTCGGTGGGGATGTTCTGGAGCCCGGAGTAGAGGATGACGAGGTTGAAGGGGATTCCCAGCCAGATGTTGGCGATGAGCACGGAGAGCAGCGCGGTGCTGGGGTCGGTGAGCCAGTTGATCTGCCCGATCCCGAAGGCGCTGAGGAAGGAGTTGATGATCCCGTACTCGCTGTTGAGCATCCAGGACCACACCGAGCCGGAGACGATCAGCGGCAGCAGCCACGGGATGAGGAAGGCCCCGCGGAGCACGGCCGACAGCGGGAAGCTGCGCTGGAAGAAGACCGCCAGCGCCAGGCCGATGGCGTACTGCGCCGCGATGGAACCGAGGGTGAAGATCGCGGTGTTGCGCAGTGCGGTGCCGAAGGAGCTGGAGGAGAGCGCGGCCTGGTGGTTGTCCAGGCCGACGAACTCGGCGTCGCCTTGGACGAAGGCCCGGGCGTCGTACCAGTGGATGCTCAGGTCGATGTTGCGCCACAACGGGTAGGCGTAGAACACCACGAGGTAGACCAGCAGCGGGGCGACGAACGCCAGGCCGGCCCAGGTGGTGGCTGTGGGACGCCGCCTGCGCCGCTCTCCCGGGTCACCGGCGGGAGCCGGGAACCCGGGAGTGCGGGTCAGGGCGACGTCAGAGGGGGTCGTCGTCATGACACCTTCCTCGTCTGGTGGTGACCGCGATCAGCGCAGCAACCGTGGTGAGGTGGACGAGCGTGCCGTTCAGCCGGTGGCGGCGGCGGCGTCGCTCTGGGCCTGGGCGAGGGCCTCTTCCGCGGTCATCGCGCCACTGGTGGCGTTCTGGACGGCGGTCCACAGCGCCTCGGAGATCCGCGGGTAGTCCGTGCCGAGGTTGTCCGAGGTGCGGCCCCGGGCGGACTGCACTGCTGCCACCCAAGTGTCGAGCTCCGGGTGCTCCTCGAGCAGGGCCTGCTGGCCGTCTGCCGTCGGGGGAATGTAGTACGCGAAGGTCGTGGCCGTCTCCGTCAGCCCCTCCGGCGTCGTCATGCACTCCACGATCTGGGTGGTGACCTCGTAGCGGTCCTCGTCCTCCTGGACGGGAGCGGTGATGAACTCACCGCCGGTGGGCGCGGGGGCCACTCCCCCGTCCTGACCCGGGATCGGGATGACGCCGACGGGGAAGTCGGCCTCGGCGGCGCTGTTGACCTGCCAGGTGCCGTTCTCCACGAACCCGAAGTCGCCGGTGAGGAACTCCTCCCAGGTGGTGTTCTGAGAGTTGTTGATGACGGTGTTGGGCGCGTAGCCCTCGTCGAGCCAGTCGACCCACAGCTGGAGGGCGGCGGCCGCTTCGGGCGAGTCCAGCTGGCGCAGGTCCGCGCCGGCACCCCAGAACCAGGGGAGGAACTGGAAGGATCCCTCCTCGGTACCGATGCCGGCGAAGGTGATGCCCCGAGCGCCGGAGTCGTCGATCGCCGCCAGCGCGTCGGTGAGGGAGGCCCAGTCCGTGATCGAGGCCGGGTCGACGCCGGCGGCGTCGAGGATGTCCTCGTTGTAGAACAGGGCCAGCGTGTTGGCGCCGATGGGAATGCCGTAGGCCTCACCGTCCATGATGCCGGCGCCCAGGAGGTTCTCGTCGAAGGCTGCGGTGTCGAAGCCGAGCTCGGTCATCGTGGTGAGCATGCCGGTACCGGCCAGGGTGGAGACGGCCGGGTTGTCCAGCAGGATGATGTCCGGGGAATTGCCCTCCTGGGCGGACAGCAGCGCTTGGTTGGTCAGCTGGGTGGTGTCGAAGGCGGTGCGGTCGATGGTCACTCCCGCTTCGGTGCCACAAGCCGCAACCCGGTTGTCCCAGTCCGATCCGTCGGTGTGCTGGGGATAGGGGTCCCACCAGGTGTAGGTGCCACCAGCGGCGGTGTCCTCGCCCCCGCCGTCGTCGTCCGAGCAGGCGACAAGCGCGCCCGAGGCGAGCACGGCCGATGCTGCGAGGGCAATGGTCCGAGACTTACGATGGTGCGACATCACGGGTTCCTCCTTGAATTTTGTGATGGTTCGGGTGACGCCGGGCCTGACGCCACCCGTCAGGACCGGGGCGGTTGCGTGCTGCCCCGGTCCTCCAGCTCTGGAGAGATGAGCCGGGTGACGTGCGGTTCCGCCCGCCCCACGGGCGACTCGATCCTGCGGACCAGCTGTCGCACAGCCATGGTGCCGAGTCGGTCGGGGGCGCTCTCGATGAAGGAGAACGGCAGCGAGAAGGTACGGGCGAACTCGTCGGAGTAGCGCCCGATGACTGAGTAGTCCGCCGGCGCGCTCAGCCCGCGCGCGTGCAGCACGGTGGGCAGTGCGGCGGCCGCGGCCTCGTTGTTGAGGAGCAGACCGGTGGCACGGGGGTGGTTGTCGAGCAGCTGGTTGAGCTCGCGGCCGATCTCCGGCTGCTGGGCAGCACCGTGGACGGCGTGCAGGATGATGCCGCGCCGCTGAGCCTCCTCCTGCGCGGCGTTGCGCAGGCGCCACACGTAGGCGCCACCGCGCTCCACCACGTGCCGGGGTTGGGACACGAGCACCAGCTCGCGGTGCCCGAGCCTGGCGAGATGCTCAACCATGAGCCGGCCGGCCTCGGGGAAGTCGAGGTCGAAGATGTCCAGGCCGCTGCAGTCCTCCGGGAGCCCGACCAGCGCGCCAGGCTGCCTCGCGGCGCGCAGCACCGGCAGCCGCGGATCGTCGTCCGCGACGTTGAGGAGCACGACGCCGTCGACCATGCGGGAGTCAGTGAGCCGGCGCAGCGCGCTGGGACCGTCGGAGTCGGTAACCAGCAGGATGTCGTAGCCCAGCTTCCGGGCCGTGTCGGAGACGCCGAGCATGTACTGGAGCATCGCCGGGGCAAACTCGTCCTCAAGGAACTGGGCGAACAGGCCGATGATGCGGGTCTGCGCCGTGGCCAACGCTCGGGCACCGGCGTTGGGGGTGTAGCCGAGCTGATCGACGGCAGCGCGCACGCGCTCGCGCACCTCCGAGGAGATCGCGCGCTTGCCGGACAAGGCGTAGGAGGCCGTGCTGCGCGACACGCCCGCCACACGAGCCACATCGGCGATCGTCGCCATGACGTCCTCCTCATCGAGCCTGCGCTGGCTGTCGAACCGGTTCGCCTACTATACGGGCGTCGCATCGCTCAGTGTCAAGTAAATCCGCGACTCTAATCGAACCGGATCGACTAAGGACGCAGCCAGCGCCAGGCGCCTGCGCCACTACGCATCACCGATCGATCGCCACCGCGTGACCGTGTTCGCCACCAACACCCGCCCCGGCGGGCGCAGCACCCAGCTCGGTCACCTGGAACTGGGCCACCGCCGCCGGGCGCGCCGCGAGGACCACATCCGCACCGCCAAAGACACCGGACTACGCGCGCTGCCGCTGCACGGCTTCACCCCGAACCAGATCTGGCTGACCGTCGTCGCCCTCGCTGCCGAGATGACCGCCTGGATGCAGATGCTCGCCCTGCCCGACGCCCGCCGCTGGGAACCCAACGCTCGACTGGTCGAGCGGCGCCGGCCGGTGCGAGGCCGGCGCCGGCTCGCGTCAGGCCGCGCCGGCCTGCTCGGCGAAGTGGTTGACGAACACCACCATGTCCTCGAGTGGGATCTCCTCGGGGATCGCGGTCATGGTGACCACGCCGCCGTCGACCCGCTGGTAGCAGGTGATCGCGCTGCCAGACTCGTTGGTCCCGCAGCTGCCGGTGCCGGCGGGGGTGTTGTCGGTCTCGATGTACTCGACCAGCTGCTCGTACGGGGAGCCCAGGATGTTGGAGTCCAGCGAGATCATCAGGCTCGACACGTCGTCGGAGTACATGTGGGCGGGGCCGCTGCTCTCCCCGACCGAGAACGGACCGATGGCCTGCGGGGGCTTCGCCACCGCGGCGGCGGGGATGACCGCACCCTCGGGGGCCGGGCCCGGGTCGGGCGCGTCGATGTCGTCCACGGTCGCGGCATAGTCAGCGGCGCTGTCCGTGGGCGCCCCACGGAGGCTGTCGGCAGAGTCCTCCTCCTCGGGGCTCTGCGTCTCCGGCTCCGAGGAGGTCGGCTCCTCCTGCGTCGTGGCCTCCTCGGTCGCCGTCGTCGGCTCGGCGGCGTCGCCGTTGCCATCCGCGTCGCCGCCGCAACCCGTCAGGCCCATCGAGACGAGGGCGAGGGCGGAGAGGAACATGACGGGCTTGCGACGCATCGAGGAATCCTTCGGTGTGAGGGCACGCGTGGGTGCAGCTGGCGTGCTGGGGGGCTCCGGAAACCCTAACCAATCCCTACCGAAATGCCAGTTTGGGTGCTCTGCCGTCGGGCCGTCCTCGCGACCGTCGCCCGCGCTCCTGGCTCCGACGCCTGCGTGGGCCGCTCCAGCGTCCTCGAGTCAGTGCACGACGAGTCGGAGCCGGCGCGCTGCCTGCTGGAGGACAGTGTCGTGGCATTCGATCGCGCGGGTCGCGGTGCACGTGTACGCCGATCCGACAGCGTCCTTGATCGGGGTCCCTGTGGGGTAGTTCCCCAGGTCCACCCACAGCGCGTAGCACTCCATCTCGGTCCCGTGGCGGGAGGTGGTGAGGTCGTCGGCACGCTTGGGCATGAAGGAGCTGATATTACGGACGGCTCGCCACTGGACGGGCATGCTCTGCTCGTCCATGTGGCCGAGCCGACGCCACTGCTCGGAGACGGACTCAACGCCCTCGTCGTCGAACAGGCCCTCGTAGTCGTCGTCCGTGACCTGGGCGTAGGCGAGGGACTCTTCGTACGCGGTGAGCTGCTCGACGCCGCAGTAGAGGGTGGCGAAGCCGGCGATGTCGAACCGGCTCCAGTTCTCGTCAGGGTCAACTTCTCGGGAGGTGGGGTGAGGGCGCCGTACGCCTGTTTGTGGACTCGCCACAGCGTCCCTGGGACGGGCGCTAGCAAGGGTCCCTCAGCCACTCCAGCTTCCACTGATGAACGAGCTGGCGGCGCCGGCCACAGCGGCGAACTTGTCCTCGCGGATCGCGATGACCGGCGAGACCTCCCCGAGGACGGGGTTGGTGCCGCGGAACCAGGTCCGGGCGACGTGGTCGGACTCTGCGTCGGCGAGCATCTTCCAGATCCGGTGGGCGAACCTCAGGCGCTCCTGCGCCCCGGCGTTCGGTACGGTGCTCTTCGCCCACTTGTAGGGCAGCTTGGAGTCGCGGCTACCCGACAGTGCGGCGACCATGGTCGCGCCCATGTGGCTGTTGAGCCTGCGGACGACCTCGTGGATGTCGAGGCGTACCGTCTCGGCGTGAGCAGCTGCTGCGATGTCTACAGTCATGACTTCCACCCTCGTTGCCACCGACATTACACCGTTCAGGCGAACCGTACTGGAACACGAGCCGTGGACTTGCCGGCACCCAACCCGTCGGCCGGTCAGCTCCACCTCGAGGATCCGAAGCGAGTGGCTGAACTCCTCGGTCAAGACGATGCCGCCACCGGCCGGCGATGGGGGCGGCGCTGCCACGGCGGCGCTCGACTGCTGTCTGGGTGCATGTCCCCACACGGCTTGCTACAGCCCCGTCTGGTTGACGCCGTGCTCCGCCTGCTCGCGGGTGAAGCCCTCGAAGACGAGCTGGTCGATGAGACCGGAGCGCGAGAACGACGTGTAGTCCAGGTAGGACTCGGCCGACTTGGCGGCCTGCTCGTTCCAGTCGACCGTCACGCTGTCCGCGGCTCGTGTCGCGTTGTCGGTGGAGAAGCCCTCGAACTCCAGCTGCCCGATCAACCCGGACTTCGAGAACGCCGAGTAGTCCAGGTAGGACTCGGCGGACTTGACGGCCTGCTCTGCCCAGTCCGCGTTCACCCGGTCCACGGCCCAGCTCGCGTCATCCGTGGAGAAGCCCTCGAACTCCAGCTGCCCGATCAACCCCGACCGCGAGAACGCCGAGTAGTCCAGGTAGGACTGCGCCGAGCGGCGTGCGTTCTGCTGCGACACCGTTCCCGCTGCTTCGGCCGCCGCGGCTTCCTCAGCGGCAGCCTCCTCGGCGGCCGCGCGCTCGGCCTCCTCAGCTGCCGCGACCCGCTCGGCCTCCTCGGCAGCCGCTCTCTCGGCCTCCTCAGCCGCGGCCGCCTCCGCCGCGGCGATGTCCTCGTCGGACTCCTTCTCCGGATCGGGACTCTCGGTGGGCTTCTCGGGTGTGCTGCGCTCGGTGGGCTGGTCACTCGTCGGGCTGGCGTCGGCGGTCGCTGCCACGGCGGCGGCGTCGGGGCCCGGTTCCGACGGGTCGTCGCCGCCCGTGGTGATGCCGATGACGACGAGCAGCGCGAGGACACCGGCCGGCACGATGGCCCGCTTCTTCCGGTACCAGGGCCGTGCCGGCGGGGTCCCCGACGGTTCCGCCGGCGGTACCACCGCAGTGTCGTCGAGCCCGGAGTGTACTGGGGGCGGATAGTCAGTCATGTTCGCGCTGCCGATCAGTCGTGTTGCTTGGCCCCCCGGCACACTTAGGTTATCGACAGCTGCCGCTGGACATGCGGCTTTCGCTACACGAGCACCGCCCCACAGGAGTCGCCGCACCAGCCCCCTCGCCCGCGCCGACAAAGACGGCCGTCCGGACCGGCCGGCCGCGTGCCGTGCCCGGCACGTCGGCCGACTATCGTCGAGAACATGACGGTCGTCGCGGCAGCGGTTGCCGGGCCGGGCTGCGAGGCACCGGGAACCGGCCTGCTGGTCGAGCCGGTGGCTGCAGTCAGCAGCCTCGCGTTCGTCCTCGCCGGCGTGCTCATCGTGCTCCGGCACCGCACCGCCCTGCGCAGGGGCCGGGCCGACGGTCCGGGTACGATGCCGAGCTCGCTGGCGGGGTACGCGTCGTTGGTGGTCGCGGTGGGTCTCGGCTCGCTGGTGCAGCACGGCCCGAACCCGGCGTACGCGGACCTCCTCCACGACCTGCCGCTGGTCGCCACGTTGGCGTTCGTCGCCGCCGATGCGGTCGCGGCGCTTCGTGGTCGGGCGCGCAGGTGGTGGTGGTGGGCGGCGCCGACGCTGGCCCTCGTCCCGCTCATCCTCGTGGCCCCACGCGCCGGAGACCTCGCCCAGGCAGGGGTCGCCGTACTCGCGGTGGGCGCCACGCTGCTGCGCGCCCGCAGCTTCCCGGCGGTGCGCCGTGAGGTGTGCTGGGCGGTCGGCCTGCTCGCCGTCGGCGGGGTAGTTGGGACCCTGTCCCGGGCCGGCTGGCCGCTGTGCGACCCGCACAGCCTGTGGCAGGGCCACGCCCTGTGGCACGTCCTGGCGGCGGCCGCGCTGGTCCTCCTGGCCCCGGTCATCGGGACGAACCATGAGAGGCCCGAGCCACACGGTGAGTAGGGTCGGGACCATGGCTGATCTGACGGTCCTGCACAACCCGCGCTGCTCCACCTCGCGTTTCGCGATGGACTCCGTAACGGAGGCGGCCGTCGACGCCGAGGTGGTGCAGTACCTCAAGACGCCGCTGGACCGGAACGAGCTGCTCGCGCTCATCGCCAAGCTCGAGGACCCGCCGGCGGACCTCGTCCGCAAGGACGCGTTCTTCACCGAGCAGGGACTGTCGGCGCAGGACTATACGACCCCCGAGCAGGTGGCTGACCTGCTCGTCACGCATCCCCGGCTCATGCAGCGCCCGGTGCTCGTGCGCGGCGACCGCGCCATCATCGGCCGCCCGAAGGACCGGGTCGCGCAGTTCCTCGCGCGCTGAGACTCCTCCCGCGGCGGCACGGGACCGTAGCCTGCTGGCGATGTCCCCGCCGTCTCAGCCGTCCGCGAACAGCTCCTTCTCACGCCACCGGCCGAACCGGAAGTAGAGGTAGGCGAACACGCTGCTGACGACGAAGCTCCCGCCCATGCCCAGGGCGATACCGATCTGGCCGAACCAGTGTGCGAAGAGCGAGGTGAGCGGGAACCGCAGCACCCAGAAGGAGATGATGTTGAGCACGAGCACCTGGTACATCGCCCCGGAGGCCCGCACCACGCCGTTGAGCACGAAGTTGATGCCGAGGAACGGGTAGAAGAGGGCGACGACGCGTAGGTAGGTGACGCCGAACTCGACGGCGTCGGGCTCGCGGACGAACAGCGTCACCGCGGGCCGGGCGAGGACCACCACGAGCAGGGCGATCGCCGTCATGATCGCCAGGTTGTACACGACTCCCACCCGGGAGATGCGCCCCACCCGGTCCCAGTTCCGGCTGCCGATGTTCTGCCCGGCCATGCTCGAGACGGAGATTCCCAGCGCCTGCGCGGGCAGCATGATGAGCGAGTCGATCCGCTGCGCCGCCCCGAACCCGCCGACGACGGCGGCGCCGAACCCGGTGACCACGCTCATGATCGCTGCCGACCCGGCGGAGATCACCGCCATCTGCAGGCCCGAGGGGATCCCCAGGCTGAGGATGGTGCGTGCCTCGGACCACGCGGGCAGGCTGGGCCGTCGGAACGGGGCGAGCCGCCGTCTGGTCACGTGGACCAGGCCGTAGACGAACGCCGCCCCTTGTGACACCACGGTCGCGACGGCCGCGCCCTCGATCCCCAGCGCGAGGATGAACAGCGGGTCGAGGACGACGTTGAGGAGCACCGCCACCAGCACGAACCGCATGGGGGTGCGGCTGTCCCCCAGCGCCCGCAGGACCGTGCTGAGGAAGTTGTAGCCGAACAGGAACAGGATGCCGAGGAAGCTGACCTGCAGGTACCCCTGCGCCTGGGCCGTGATCGACTCCGGCGTCCCGAGCACCCTGAGCAGGGTCCCGGAGAACGCGTAGCCGGCGGCGCCCAGCACCACGGCCATGAGGAACAGCATGACGACGAAGGCGTTGAGGTAACGCTTGAGCCCGTCGGCGTCCCGGCGTCCCATGTGCTGGGAGAGGATCGCCAGCGCGGCGTTGTTCACACCGATGACGAAGGACAGCACGGTGAAGATGATGACGCTGGACACGGCGACCGCCCCCAGCGCGTCGGCGCCCAGGAGGTTGCCGATCCACAGGCTGTCGACGAACTGGAAGGACGTCTGGAGCAGGTTCGCCAGCATGATCGGCCCCGAGAACGCGACCAGCTGCCGGAGGGTGCTGCCCTGGGTGAAGTCGTGTCCCTGACCCGTCCGGGCGATCCCCCTCAACCTCCTCATGCCGCGCGCGGCCACGTGCCGAGCCGGCGCCACCATAGCCAGGTCGGGGCTCGCCCGCGCTCACCAGGCCCCGGCCTGCGAGCCGCGTCCCTACCGCCCGCCGTCACCCCGCTCTACGCTGGGGGCCGGAGGCCGATGTGGCAGTGCAGCCGACTCTGATCAACTCCGTCGTCCGAGCGCTCAACCTGCTCGACGTGGTGGGCGCCGCGGAGTCACCGCAGCCTGCCAAGAAGCTCGCCCGCATCGCCGGGATCCCGCTCGGCACCGCCTACCACCTGCTGCGCACCCTCGTCCACGAGGGCTACCTCGTCCGCACCCCGGAGGGTTACGTCCTCGGCGACCGGGTGGACTCGCTCGGTCAGGGCGCCGAGACCCGACGGGTGCGTCAGGTCCTGCACCAACTGCACGACAAGCTCCGTGCGGCGGCGTATCTCGCGGCGCTCGACGACGGCGAGATCCGGCTGACCGAGATCGTCGACTCCCCCGCCGCGCCCCGCACCGACCTGTGGGTCGGCTTCCACGACGCCGCGCACGCGACCGCGCTGGGCAAGGCGATGCTCGCTGCGCTCCCCGAGGAGTCGCGGCGTGAGTACGTCGCCGCCCATCCACTCGTCGACCTCACCCCGCACACCGTCACCTCACCGCGAGCCCTGATGGAGGAGGTAGCCCGCGCCGGGCAGCTCGCGGTCGACCATGAGGAGTATGCCTTGGGCGTCATGTGCGCGGCGGTGCCGGTCCCGGGGCTGGCGCAGGCGGTGGCCGTCTCCGTCCCGGCACGGCGTGCCGGTGATGTGGTCGCCCGCGCCGACGAGCTGCGACGCGCGGCTCGTCTCATCGCCCTGGCACGTGGCTGACCCCTCTCACCATGTGAAATCTCGGGCGTTGTCATCGTCATCCGGCGGCGCGATGGTGGGGAGCACCCCAGCCAACGGAGGCGATCATGTCGACGTCGACATCTGAACCACCCCCTGTCCCCACCACTGCCGAGACGTCCGAAGGGCCGGAGCTGACCGACGACACCCGCCGCAACCTCTACGAGACGATGGTGCTCTCCCGCACCTTCGAAGAGGCGATCCTGCGCGAGTACCACGCGGACAAGGGCCCCGGCTTCGACATCGGCAAGGGCCTCATCCCCGGCGAGATGCACCTGTCGGCCGGCCAGGAGCCAGTCGCCGCCGGCGTGTGCGCGCACCTGTCCGCCGATGACGCGGTCACCGCCACGCACCGGCCGCACCATTTCGCTGTCGCCCACGGCGTCGACCTCAAGCGGATGACGGCGGAGATCTTCGGCCGCGAGACCGGGCTGGGTCGGGGCCGCGGCGGCCACATGCACCTCTTCGACCCGGACGTCCACTTCTCCTGCTCCGGGATAGTCGCCGAGGGCTACCCGCCCGCACTGGGAGCCGCCTTCGCCTTCACCCGCCGCGGCACCGGCGGCGTCGCCGTCGCGGGCACCGGTGACGGCGGGGCGAACCAGGGCGCGTTCCACGAGTCGCTCAACCTCGCGGCGCTGTGGCGGCTGCCGGTGCTGTTCGTCGTCGAGGACAACGCCTGGGGCATCTCCGTGCCGCGCTCTACGTCGACGTCGGTGAAGTCCAACGCCGAGCGCGCCGCGGCCTACGGCATCCCCGGCGAACGGGTCGAGGACAACGACGTCGACGCCGTGTACGAGGCGGCCGGCCGCGCCATCAGCCGCGCCCGTGCCGGTGAGGGGCCATCGCTGCTCGAGGTGGTGACGATCCGGATGTGGGGCCACTTCGAGGGAGATGCGCAGGGCTACCGCCCGGACCTCGCCGACATCCCCGGCCTCGACCCGATCCCCCGGTACGAGCAGCGACTTCGCCAGGCCGGCGTGCTGGACGACGACGGCGCCACCGCCATCAAGGAACGCGCCAGCCAGCGGGTGGAGGAGGCCATCTCCTTCGCCAAGGAGAGCCCGCTCCCCGACCCAGCTGAGGTCCACAAGCACGTCTTCGCCGAGGAGCAGTCATGACCGCCACCGACACCACCGCAGCCACGAACCGCCGGCTGAACACCTCCAAGGCGATGGTCGAGGCGATCAGCCAAGAGATGGAACGCGACGAGAGCGTCGTCTACCTCGGCGAGGACGTCGGCGCCTACGGCGGCATCTTCTCCTCGACCACCGGCCTGCTGGACAAGTTCGGCCCCGACCGCATCATCGACACCCCGATCTCGGAGACCGCGTTCATCGGCCTGGGTACTGGCGCGGCGACGGAGGGCATGCGGCCGATCGTCGAGCTGATGTTCGCCGACTTCATGGGCGTGTGCCTGGACCAGATCTACAACCACATGGCCAAGATCCGCTACTTCTCCGGCGGCAACGTCAACGTCCCGCTGGTGCTGACCACCGCCGTCGGCGGCGGCTACTCCGACGGGGGCCAGCACTCGCAGTGCCTGTGGGGCACGTTCGCCCACCTGCCCGGCATGAAAATCGTGGTCCCGGCGACGCCGGCCGACGCCAAGGGACTGATGACCTCGGCGATCCGCGACGACGATCCCGTCGTGTACATGTTCCACAAGGGCATCATGGGTCTGCCGTGGATGGCGAAGAACCGGCGGTCGGTCGACGTCGTGCCCGAGGGCGAGTACCTCGTGCCGATCGGCAAGGCGAACGTGGTGCGCGAGGGCACCGACGTCACCGTGGTGACGCTGTCGCTGTCGGTGCACCACTCGCTCGACGTCGCGGAGCAGCTGGCCGACGAGGGCATCAGCGTGGAGGTGCTCGACCTGCGCTCACTGGTGCCGCTGGACCGCGAAGCGATCCTGGCCTCGGTCGCCAAGACCGGCCGGCTCGTCATCGTCGACGAGGACTACCTCTCCTTCGGCGTCTCCGGCGAGGTCGTCGCGACTATTACTGATGTGGACCCGGGCCTGCTCAAGGCGCCGGTGCAGCGGGTGACGATGCCGGACATCCCGATCCCGTACGCCCACGTGCTGGAGTACGCGGTGCTGCCGTTGCACGGCCGGATCACCGAGGCGATCAAGAAGGTGCTGGCATGACCGACGTCCCCTTCCCGAACCTCGACGAGACCAAGCCCGACGCCGAGGGCGTGCTCGCCACCTGGTACGTGGCCGACGGCGACCAGGTCACCTCGGGCCAGCTGCTCGCCGACGTCCAGGTGGACAAGGTCGACGCCGAGGTCGTCGCGCCTGCGGCGGGGACGGTGCGCCTGCTCGTCGCCGAAGATGAAGCGGTGCGGCAGGGAGGGGCCATCGCGCGGATCGAGTGATAACGGTGGCGGCTCGCGTCGCGAAGGTCGGGTGAGGTGTCGGGTACCGTGCCCGCGTGACCACGCGACGACCCGACCGACACCTGCACGCGGTGGGCGAGCCCGAGGCACCCACCGCCGAGCCCGACGACTTCCTCGGCAACATCGCCGCTGCGCTGTCCGACCCGGAGCCGCTCGGTTTCCTTGCGCTGGCCAGCTCGATCGTCGCTGCGCTCGATCCTCGCACGCACGACCCGTTGGCCCCGACCTCCGACGACGGCCCAGACGCGGCGATGTTCCTCGAGAGCCTGATCGGTCACCCCGTGCCGGAGACCACCGCGCTGCTCATCGCCCTCGCGCAGCTGCTGCCGGACAACCACCTCGCCCAGCGCGCACGGCGCGAGGCCGGCCGCCGGGACCACGCCATGCCCGGTTGGCTGCTGGGTCTCGACGAGGCCGAGCCCGGCCCGGCCGCGGTATCGGCCGACGTGCTCGGGGACGGGCAGAATACGATCGTCTCGGTCCGTCTCGTTGACGGTTACGATCTCACCGCCGTCGTGTTCATCGACCACAACCTGGGCACCGTCGCCAAGGACGGCTTCGTCATCCCCGCAGACCTCGCGGACTTCCGGAACGAGTTCCGTGCCCTGGTCGACGAGCCCGAGGCGATGACCTTCACCGATCTCCACCCGGCCGAGGCCCGCGCCCAGATCGAGCAGGCGGTCCAGACGGGCGCCATGACGGTGCCGCGCTACGAGACCGACACCTGGCCCGCCGCCCGTCCGATCGTCGAGTGGATCATCGGGCTGCTGCCCGCCGGCGGGAGCGGGTTCGACCGGCCGGAGTGGACCGACGAGGCCCGGTCGAGGCTCGCCGACGAGTTCCTGCGCTCACCCGACGGCGCAGGCCTCACTCGCCCCGACGACGCGGCCATCGCCGAGGACCTCCTGTGGTTCACGACCGACTACAGCGGCGGCTCCCCGTGGCGGTGGAGCTACCTCAACGTCCAGCTCCTCCTCACCGACTGGTACCCGCGCAAGGTGATGGCGAGCCGGGCTTACCTACGGCGGATGCCCATCGTGCTGCGGGCGATGGTGCGCTACGCGCACCGCCTGCGGCAGATCCCGCAGCAGCTGACCGAGCAGACTCTCGAGGCGATCGCCGAGTGCGAACCCGTCTACCTCGAGCTCATCGCCGGCGGACCCCGATCCGGCAGCCGGAGCTACTCCGACCTGCTCGGCGAGCCCGACCTGGACGAGCTGTTTGCTCACTTCGCGACGCACAAGCGCGAGCTCGCCGTCCACGCCGTCGGCAGCGAGGAGGCGCTGGCCGCGCTGGACGACGTCCCGCTGCCCGACGAGGGCTTCCAGTGGGCGGACATCCCTCGGGACGTCCACGACCGGGTGGCCGACGTGCTGCGCTTGTGCGACAGCTGCGCGGAGGAGCTGTTCGACGTCGAGATGCGCACCGCCTTTCGACGAGTGCTGGCCCGCACGGCCGCAACCGACCCCGTGGTGTTCCGCCGGCGGTCCAAGAGCAGCACCGCGGCGGCGGCCATCGCGTGGGCGGTGGCAACGGTCAACGACCGGGTCGGCGCGCACCGCGGAGGCCTCGCGGTCAAGGCGTTGCTCGCCCACTTCGGCGTCACCGGCTCCGTCTCCCAGCGTGCCCAGCCATTCCTGCGGGCTTTCGGCGCGGAAGAGTCGCCGTGGGCGGGAGACCTCACCTTCGGCACTCCCGACGTGCTCACTGCGGATCGCCGCACCCACCTCATCGAGCTTCGCGACGACGGTGGGTTCGAATAGCTGCGGAATCGGGCAGCCTGGGCACCTACAAAGTGGCTACACTTATGGGCATGACTACCGGAAGCATGCCGCTTAAGGATGTTCGGGACCGGCTGTCCGACGTCGTCGACCGGGTCGACCGAGAGCATGATCGCGTCGTGATCACCAAGCATGGCCGGCCGGCGGCCGTCGTCATGAGCGTGGCCGACCTCGAGTCGTTGGAGGAATCGGTCGAGATCATGAGCCGGCCCGACCTCATGAATCGGATCGCGGACTCCCTGGAGGAGCTCGAGCGAGGTGACGCCGAGGTGCTGTCCAAGGAGCAAGCCCTCGGACACCTGCGGCCGTGAGCGACTACGAGGTCGCCTGGACTCCCAGCGCCAAGCGCGCCCTGCGGCGGCTGCCGGAGAAGGTCGCCGTCGCCACCGTCGAGTTCATCTACGGCTCGCTGGTCGAGCAACCGTGGCGGATCGGCAAGCCGCTGAGGTTCCAGCTCGAAGGCCTGCACAGTGCCAGACGCGGGGACTACCGAGTGATCTACCGCATCGAGGACACGCGAATCGTCATCACGGAGATCGATCACCGAGCGGATGTCTACCGCCGCCGGTGAGCACGACAATCCGTTGCGGCAGCGCACCAGACGTTCGTCGGGCCACGACGCGACGGACCGCTACCTGCTCGACTGACGGGCACCGTCAGCGCGACTCACCTCGTCCGAGATGGAACCCACCGTCCTGTCAGTGCTGGAGCTGCTCGCGCCAGTCTGGGGGTACCGCGCCCTCGGGCCCGGGGCTGGGCTGATCGAGCGGGTGATGCTGGGGCGGCGCCAGGTCCGGCCCGTCCGCCGTCACCTCGTCCTCGTAGTCCCAGTACCAGGCCTCCCCGGGCTCGAAGCTACGGATGTACCGGTGACCGGTCGCCCGGTAGTGGGCCGTCGCGTGCTGCCCAGGTGAGCTGTCGCAGCACCCGATGTGGCCGCACTGCGCGCAGCGGCGCAGGTGCACCCACCAGCCCCCGCCGGCGAGGCACTCGGCGCACCCGGTGCCGCTCGGGAGAACGCTGACGTCGATGCCGGAACCCGCCATCGTGACCACCTCCAGAGGTCAGGTCGCCGCGCCCTGCGACGCCCGAACCGACTGTCGCACGGCACCCGCGGGCCGGCGAGCCGGCGACGGCGCGGCACCGTGGCCCGCGTTCACAGCTCGACCAGGTGGTCGGCACGGGCTGCGACCACCGGAGCGCGTGGGCGAGATAAATGCGTCGCGGCCGGGGCGGCCGACGACGTACCGTCGGCGTCATGATCATGGTCATGGTGCGTCGTGTCCGGGGTGCGTCCGCGCTCCCGGTGGAGCTACTTCCGACTCTCAGCTGACTGGGCCGGCACGATCGTCGCCGACGCGCAGGTCGCGCGCGGCGACACGGTGCTCGACCTTGGTGCCGGCACGGGCGCGCTGACCGCGCCACTCCTCGCCCGCGGCGCGCGGGTCATCGCGCTGGAGAAACATCCCGGGCGGGCCGAGAGCCTCCGGTCCCGCTTCGCGGGCCAGCCGCTCGTCGTCGTCGAGGCGGACATCCGCGACCTGCGGCTTCCCGCGCGCCCCTTCCGGGTCGTGGCCAACCCGCCGTTCCACCTGGCACGCCCGCTGGTCGCCCAGCTCTTGCGGGCGAAGCTGCTGGTGGGCGCCGATGTCGTGCTGCGGCGCGACACCGCCCGGCGTATCGCGCACCAGCTCGGCCGCCCCGGCTACGTCGTCGAGCTCGGTCGAGCCGTTCCGCGTCGGGCCTTCACGCCCGCCCCGACCGCCGATGCCGCGGTGCTGAGAATCCGGCGCCAGAGGTAGCGGGCTGATCGCAGCTGTCAGGCGGCGCCGGCCTGGTCGGCGTAGTGGTTCACGAACACCACCATGTCCTCGAGACTGATCTCCGCGGGGAACGCGGTCAGGGTGACCACGCCGTCGTCGACCCGCTGGTAGCAGGTGATGGAGCTGCCGGACTCGTTGGTCCCGCAGCTGCCGGTGCCGGCAGGGGTGTTGTCGGTCTCGATGTACTCGACCAGCTGCTCGTACGGGGAGCCCAGCACGTTGGTGTCCACGGAGATCATCAGGCTGGAGACCTCGTCGGAGTACATGCGCGCGGGACCGCTGCTCTCCCCGAGCGTGAACGGACCGATGGCCTGCGGGGGCGTCGTCACCGCGTCGGCGGGGATGACGGCGCCCTCGGGTGCCGGGCCTGGGTCGGGCGCGTCGATGTCGTCCACGGACGCGGCATGGTCGGCGGCGCTGTCCGTGGGCTTCCCGCGGCCGCTGTCGTCGGAGTCCTTGTCCGCGGGGGTCTGCGCGTCCTGCTCCGCGGTGGTCGGGTCCTCCTGCGTGGGGGTCTCCTCGCTCGCCGTCGTGGGCTCGGCGGCGTCGCCGTTGCCCTCCGCGTCGTCCCCGCAGCCTGCTAGACCCATCGTGACGAGGGCGAGGGCGGAGAGGAACATGACGGGCTTGCGACGCATCAAGGAGATCCTTCGGTGTGAGGGGACGCGTAGTACCGGTCGTTGGTTGGGGGCTCCGGAAAACCCTAACCAATCCCCATAGGAAAGCCAGTTCAGGCCCGACCGAGCGCCGAGACAGGCACACGTCGGCGACAGATGTCCGTGCTACGTTGAAGCCGCAACCACTCCTGGAGAGGACCGAGTCGTGACGCGTACGTGTTGTTGTCAGTCGCCCGGCTTCGTTCTGCCCGGGGTCGCCTGACAACGCACCCTGAGCGCATCCAGACCGAACGAGGCACCGCACCGGGCCTCGTTTTTTTGTGCCGTGAAACCCCAGAGAGACACGTCGTGACCACCACCAGCACACCCCGCCGCCCCCGGGCGCGATCCCCGCACGCGGCAGACGACCGATGATCACGCTCGACTCGATCTCCAAGCGGTACGTCACCAAGAGCGGCACCGTCGATGCGCTCATCGACGCGTCCATCGAGGTCGAGCAGGGCGACATCTACGGCATCATCGGCTTCTCCGGCGCCGGCAAGTCCACCCTCATCCGGATGGTCAATCAGCTCGAGACGCCCGACGCCGGCACGGTCACCGTCAACGGCGCGGACCTCACGGCCATGTCCTCCCGCCAGCTGCGGCGCACCCGACGAGACATCGGCATGGTGTTCCAGCAGTTCAACCTGCTCGAGACCAAGACCGTCTACCGCAACGTCGCCATGCCGCTCCTGATCCAAGGCGTCTCGAAGGCGGAGATCGACCGCCGGGTGGACGAGGTCCTGGAGATCGTCGAGCTCGGGGACAAGCGCAACGCCAGCATCCGGCAGCTGTCCGGCGGCCAGAAGCAGCGGGTCGGCATCGCCCGTGCGCTGGCGACCCGGCCCTCGATCCTGCTGTGCGACGAGGCCACCAGCGCCCTCGACCCCACGACCACCGAGTCGATCCTCGAGCTGCTGAAGAAGATCAACCGCGAGATGGGCGTGACGATCCTACTCATCACCCACCAGATGCACGTGATCCAGCGCATCTGCAACAAGGTCGCCGTCATGGAGGCGGGCCGGATCGTCGAGCGCGGCAGCGTGCTGGACGTCTTCAGCCGGCCCCGCGAGCCCATCACCCAGGAGTTCGTCCGGACGTCAGTCAACGACCAGATCCCCGGCCCCATGCGGGAGATGGTCCGGGCCGAGACCCGGCCCCAGGAGCTGCTCCGGCTGCGGTTCGTCGGCGAGACCGTCCGCCAGCCGCTGCTGTCCTCCCTCAGCCGGATCGAGGGGCTCGAGGTCAACATCCTCGGCGCGACGGTCGCCGAGCTCCAGGAGTCGGTCATCTGCCTGTTCCTCGTGCAGCTCATCGGTGCGGAGGAACCGGTCCACCGGGCGATGGAGATCATCGACAGCGCAGGAATCCTGCGAGAGAGGATCGAGGCGTAGTGGACCAGGAGATCTTCGGCGTCACCGTCGACCGGCTGGTGCTGGCCGGCGTCCAGACCGTCTACATGCTCGGCTGGGGAATGCTCTTCGGCACGGTCATCGGGATCGGGCTGGCGCTGGCCCTCGTGCTCAGCCGCCGCGGCGGCCTCATGGAGAACCGCGTGTCCTACGCCGCGGTCAACGTGTCGATCAACATCGTCCGCTCCATCCCGTTCATCATCCTGCTGGTGGCGATGATGCCGCTCACCCGGATGATCGTGGGCACCAGCGTCGGCAGCCAAGCCGCCCTGGTCCCGCTCATCGTCTACATCGCCCCGTTCATCGCGCGCATGGTGGAGGCCAGCCTGCTCGAGGTCTCCACCGGCGTGCTCGAGGCGGCCAAGGCGATGGGCGCAAGCAACCTCCAGATCGTGCGCCGCTTCCTGCTGCCCGAGGCCTACAGCTCCATCGTCCTCGCGCTGACGACCAGCGTCGTCGGGCTCCTCGGCGCCACCGCCATGGCCGGCTACGGCGGGGGCGGCGGCGTCGGGGACCTGGCCCTCACCTACGGGCGAGAACGCTTCAACACCCCGCTCATGGTGTTCACCGTCATCATCCTCATCATTTTCGTCCAGCTCATGCAGGCGGCGGGCAACGCCCTGTCCCGTCGGCTGCGCGAGCCCCGCTGATCCAACGAAAAGGAACAACCAGCATGAAGATCCGCAACCTCGCCCTCGCCGGGGCATCGCTCGCCCTCGTTCTCGGCGCGTGCGCCGCACCGGGTGCCGTGGAGACCGACGACGCCGATCCGGAGTCCGGCGACAAGACCACGATCACCTACAGCAAGTCCCAGGGCCCGTACACCGAGCTGTTCGAGGACGCCATCGCGCCCATCCTCGAGGAGCAGGGCTACACCCTCCAGAGCCAGGACGTGTCCGACCTCCTCACCGCCGACATCGCCCTCAACGACGGTGACGTCGACGTCAACGTCGAGCAGCACACCGCCTACCTCGAGTCCTTCAACGCCGAGAACGACGGCGACCTGGTTCCGATCTCCCCGATCCCCACGGTCCCGGCGGGCATCTACTCCGACCGCCACGACAGCCTCGACGACGTCCCCGAGGGCGCCACGGTCGCGGTGCCCAACGACGCGTCGAACATGGCACGCGCCTACCTACTGCTGGAGAAGATCGGCTGGATCGAGCTCGACGAGTCGACCGACCCCACCGCGGTGACGGAGAGCGACATCGTCGCCAACCCGCACAACCTGGACATCACCGAGATGCGATCGCTGACCATCCCGGCCGCCAGCGTGGACTTCGACTACATCGTCATCACCGGATCGATCGTCTTCAACGCCGGCATCGACCCGGCCACCGCGTTGGCCACCGAGGACATCCTCGACCACCTCGTGCTCCAGGTAGTGGTCAAGGAGGAGAACGCCGACGCGCCCTGGGCGCAAGCCATCGTGGACGCGTATCACTCGCCGGAGTTCGCCGAGTACCTGGAGGCGAATAACGACGGTCTCTGGTGGACCCCGCCGGAACTGCAGCAGTCATAGGCTTCAGGCGTTGAACGCCGCGGTCATTCCTAACTGAAGACCGCGCCCGACGCCGCTGTCGCCGCGACCCTTCCTGGTCGCGGACGACGGCGGGCGTCGGTGTCTCATCGATACCGGTCGGTGAGATCACGGAGCCTGGTGAGCGCCTCCCGCACGCGGTCGGCCACCTCAGGGCCGAGGTACTCCTCCCACTCCCGTTCCGGCCCGTGTACGACGTCGCGAGATCGTCCCGGATCGTCGACGTCGGCGGCGGGCACGGCCAGCTGCTCGCCCTCATGCTCGCCTCGGCGTGTATCGGTCTTCGGTGCTTCCCGCGGCGGCGCTCGTCGCTGTTGCGGTGTGAGGTGGGGCGGGGTTCGGACACGGCCTGGTGTGATCGTTTGCGGCTGGCAGCGGCGGGTGCTCGCTCACCCCTCCGTTAGCCACGCGAGGAACTCCGCGGCGGAGAAGATCGGATGCCCGTGCTCCTTAGCCCGGTGCTTTCACAGCGGCGTTGCTGTGGGGCCGTGTCGCTGAGATAGAAAGTGCTCCTGACCTGGGACGATAGGGATTGTCGAGATCCAGATCG